>NZ_JBFTSM010000016.1:0-189907 GCF_056400025.1 Rhizobium sp. 01L419 | reverse complement strand
ATGACCTCGTCCACCTCTTCAGGGGAGACATTTGCCCGCTCCAGCGCGCCCTTGACGGCCGCCGCCCCGAGCTCGTGAGCGGGAACTGTGCCGAAAGCACCGTTGAAGGAACCGACAGCGGTGCGCGCTGCGCTGGCGATGACGACGGATGAGCTGCTCATGGATGGGTTTCCTCGTTTCTCGTCACACATATAAGTGGAAACTGACAAAGCTGCGGGCCCAAGTCAAATGCCAAGACCGTTCCACCATTTGCTGCAGCGCCCTCGAATGGATTTATCCGTTCAGGGAAAGGGCTTGCCGCATCGCACAAAGAGATTGTCACCGCCCTTCTTTTGCGTCTACAGTCTCTGGTGGAGGAGTATCCATACAATCAGACGGAGTTTGGGAGACTGATATGGCGAAGACCGAGGGTCAGATCGTAATTAAGAAATATGCCAATCGCCGCCTCTATAATACAGGCACCAGCACCTATGTGACGCTGGAAGACCTGGCGGAGATGGTAAAGAAGGGGGAGGATTTTACCGTTCAGGACGCCAAAAGCGGTGACGACATCACGCATTCGGTACTGACCCAGATTATTTTCGAGCAGGAATCGAAGACCGGCAACACACTGCTTCCGATCCCCTTCCTGCGTCAGCTGATCACCTACTATGGCGACCAGATGCAGATGGTCGTTCCAAGCTTCCTCGAACATTCCATGCGCGCCTTCACGGAGCAGCAGGTGCAAATCCGCGAGCAGGTGAACCGAGCCTTTGGCGAAACGCCGCTCGGCAAGAACCTGCAGCTTCCCATGCAGATGGTCGAAGATCAGGTCCGCCGCAACACCGAGATGTTCCAGCAGGCCATGCAGATGTTCTCACCCTTCATGACGCCGCCGCCAAAGGAAACCCGCAAGGCGGAGGCCAAGGACATCGATGAGCTGAAGGAACAGCTTCGCGCGCTGCAGAACAAGCTCGACAGCCTATAGGCCGATCGAAACGTCTCGGCCGGCGCTGCGGATCGACACCGCAAAGCCGCCGATCACGTCTATCAGCGCGATGGTCATCAGGATGAAGAAGACCTGGGTCGCCGCATCCTGGACGAGAAGAAACTCGACCAGGAAGGCGATAAAGACCAGCATCGACAGCATGTGATTGATGAGGCTGCCGGAACCGTTCCGGGTCGCTTTCAGGATCTCGAAGAAGAGTACGACGAGCGCCACGACGATGAAGAGATCGCCGAGCGCCATGCTCCAGATTGCGCCCGAAAGCATCGACAGCATGATCACGTCATGCTGGAGCGATGAAATTCCGCCACCACCCATCACGCCCACCATCGCCAGATTGTAAAGAATAAATGGAATAACCATCAGCGGTATTGTGGCAATCATGCAGAAAATTCTCCCCGATCTCTAGGGAATACTGCCTGATATCACCGTCTCACTTCAAGGCATCGAAGATTATAATATCTTGAAAAGAAAAAGGCCGGCATTGAGCCGGCCTTTAAAACTTTATCGGACAAGCCGAACAGAAATTATGCGCTTTCCTTCGGCGTCAAAACCTGACGGCCGCGGTACATGCCGGTCTTCAGATCGATATGATGCGGGCGGCGCAGTTCGCCAGAATTCTTGTCTTCGACATAGGTCGGAGCCTTCAGCGCATCAGCCGAACGGCGCATGCCGCGCTTGGACGGGCTCGTTTTTCTCTTCGGTACAGCCATTTCTTTTACTCCACTTGCGGGCAAAACATTCCCACGGCCAGACTGGCGGCCGAAACGGACATGTCGCGATTTCGGAATTTTGCGCGCTTATACATGCAAGGGGTGGCCTTGACCAGTCCCCACATGTATTTTTTGCGCTACCTCGGATTCTCCACTCAGACTTCGTCTTCCGGCACGATCCACGGCTCGGCGCGGGCCGCTTCCTCCCACTTCCGCCAGGCCGGATGCGCCTTCATCGCACCCATATAGGCCAGTGTATCGTCGTGGCTAACAAGATCATAGATGTCGAAGCGGTTGACGACGGGTGCAAACATCGCGTCTGCCCCACTGAATTCGCCAAAGAGGAACGGCCCCCCGGTTTTTCGGAGAAGATCGCGCCAGATGGTCTCGATGCGGCCGATATCGGCGGAAACCTCGTCAGGCAGCGCGATCTTGCCCTTCGGCCGGCGAATATTCATCGGGCAGGCGCTGCGCAGCGCCCGGAAGCTCGACATCATCTCCATGGAGACCGAACGGGCAAGCGCCCGCTCGGCACGATCCCCAGGCAGCAACCCGGCATCGGGATAAAGCTCGGCTACATATTCGATGATCGCGAAGGATTCCCAGATCTTCAGCGCACCGTGCTGCAGCAAGGGCACATGGCCGCTCGGCGAGACCGCCTTGATGTTGGGATTCCCACCAGGATAGTCGAATGGGATCAGCACCTCTTCGAAATCGATGCCGACGCCCGTCAGCGCCATCCATGATCGGAAGGACCAGGAGGAGTAATTCTTGTTGGCGATGGTGAGCGTCAGCTTGTCCATGGTGCGTTCCTGTCAGGGTTCGAAATCGAAGATCAGCAGTTCGTGGAAGTGGTTCATATCCTCGAACACGCAGAAAGCCGGCGGCATCATCTCGAACACCGGCGCCCTGCGGCGGATATCCTCCGTCACCTCATCTAGCATGACCTGCCAGCGCGGCAGTGCCTCGTCTTCCAGCCGTTCGATCGCGTAGGCGAAGGTCACGTGGAACTTGTAATCCTCATGGTTCGGCTGACGAAAGCCCAGAAGATCGGCCATCGCATCGCGCCAGGCGCGCATCACCTCGCGGTCCTCTTCCGTCGCGCCTTCGACCAGCAGGCCGGACGGGCGGGCCTCGACAATCGCAACCTTGAAGGGCTCGAATATGGAGAAGCCTTCCAGCCGTGCGGCCATAAGCTCGGTCATGTCGTCGATCGGCGTGTCGAGCGAAAGGTCGCCCGGCCAGTAATCCTGCTTGCGGCGCCCCTCGATCACGCCTTCGAAGAGCGTCATGTGGATACTGGTAATCGGCGTGAAGAGGAATTGCGGTGCCTCGGGCATAGCCAGATATTTTTCGCGCGCCTCGATCAGCGCCCGCTGCGTTTTCGACCCCTTAACAGGATGGCAGACGATGGTGTTGCCTTGCTCCGGCAGGAAACCGCCGACCTTGCGGTAGCGGGTGCCCAAATGCGCCGGCGGAACCGAATTGTGAGTCTTGGAATACTGAAGAAGTTCGGGCGAAAGTGTCGTCGTGGTCATGGGCGACTCAAAGGGCTCTGGTTGGGACTGCACTCGCCGATAGGGCAGGACCAAGAATGTCAGATGACGCTTGCCGCTTCCAACGACAAGTTCTGATGTCAATCATAGATGCACTTGATGTAATCACCCGAGCCCTGGGCCCGTCGTTCGATGAGCCCTGCAAGCCTGCGCAGCCCTCGCCCGGGCTTTCCGGCATTGCGATCGATCGGGTTCGGCAGCGAAACTGCAAGCAACGAGGCCTGCCGGCGCGTGAGCTTGGAAGCCGGCACCTTGAAGTGATATTGCGCAGCCGCCTCGATGCCGTAGATGCCCGGGCCCCATTCGGCGATATTGAGATAGATCTCCATCAGCCGCCTTTTCGACCAGACGAAATCGGAGCCGACCGCCAGCGGCAGTTCCATCCCCTTGCGGATGAAGGAGCGGCTGTTCCAGAGGAAGAGGTTCTTTGCCGTCTGCATGGGAATGGTGCTGCCGCCGCGCGTCTCCTGGCCCTTCAGCGTATCTTCGACGAGCATACGCATCTCGCCCCAATCGACACCGCCGTGAAAGCAATATTGCCCGTCTTCCGACATCATCACCGATTGCACGAGAACAGGCGCAACATCGTCAATCGACACCCACCGCCGGTCATAACCGCGCAAAAGCACGAGATCGCGCAGCATCAGCGTCGAAACCGGATGGATGAAGGGCAGCAGATAGAGGAGGATGAGCACATAGGGCAAAAGCAGCACCGCCAGAACGGCAAGAATAATGCGCTTCAGCACCTGGCGGTCTCCAAACCAGCGCCGGCGAACCGGCGCCTCGACGCTCTCCTCTGTCTGCGGCGCTATATCCAATGTCCCAGTCCGATTTCGCCCTCGTCGTTGTCATACCGCCTGAAAACCCGCATTGCCAGAGTGCAGCGGAAATCTTGACGCGGTGATCGACAATTCCGTTGCCAGCAGCCGTTGCGCCGTGTCAAAGAGCGCGCATGGACGCTAAGCGGGAAACATTCGAGACGCGGTTGAAAAGCGGTGCCGCCGAGATCGAGGCACTGCTCGATCTCCTGCTCTCTCCTGCCGTACTATCCGACGAGATCGCCCGTCCCGACCTCCTGCGCAGCGCCATGCACTACGCCGTCCTGAATGGCGGCAAACGCCTGCGCCCCTTCCTTGTCGTGGAAAGCGCAGCACTTCTCGGCGGCAATAGGCAGGCCGCGCTTCGCGTCGGCGCGGCGCTCGAATGCATCCATTGCTATTCCCTCGTTCACGACGATCTGCCGGCGATGGACGACGACGCCCTGCGCCGTGGCAAGCCGACCGTGCATATCAAATTCGATGAAGCGACCGCCATTCTGGCCGGCGACAGCCTGCTGACCTATGCCTTCGACATCATCGCGGCGCCGGAAACGGACCTGCCGGACCGCAGCAGGACGGAACTCGTTGTGGCGCTCGCCCGCGCCGCTGGCCTCGGCGGCATGGCCGGCGGACAGGCACTCGACCTTGCCGCGGAAAAGCAGGCGCCGGACGAAGCCGGCATCATTCGCCTGCAGGCGATGAAAACAGGCGCGCTGATCCGTTTCGCCTGCGAGGCCGGTGCCATTATCGCCGGCGCTTCGGCCGAGGACCGGCAGCGCCTGCGCAGCTTCGGCGAGAAGATCGGCCTCGCCTTCCAGCTTGCCGACGATATTCTCGACCTGACCTCCGATATCAAGACGATGGGCAAGGCGACCGGCAAGGATGCCGCTCGCGGCAAAGGAACGCTGGTGGCTCTTCACGGCATGGAATGGGCGGAGACGCAACTGCGCCAGCACGTCGAAGACGCGGAAACCCTGCTCGCCCCATATGGCGAACGCGCCGCAGTGCTGATCGCCACTGCCCATTTTGTAGCCGAACGTCAGAACTGAGACAGAGAAAAGGCAGCGCTATCCGGCCTGCCGCAGGAGTCATCGAAAAACGGAGTGATTACTCCGCTGCCGTCTTCTGGCCGAAACGCTTTTCGATATAGTCGATGACGAGCGCCTCGAAATCCGAGGCGATATTCGGGCCGCGCAGTGTCAGCGCCTTCTTGCCGTCGATAAAGACAGGAGCCGCCGGCGTCTCACCGGTACCGGGCAGCGAAATGCCGATATCGGCATGCTTGCTCTCACCAGGTCCGTTGACGATGCAGCCCATGACGGCGACGTTGAGCGCTTCCACACCCGGATATTTCTCACGCCAGACCGGCATGTTCTTGCGGAGGTCGTTCTGGATGTTCTGCGCGAGCTCCTGGAACACCGTCGAGGTCGTGCGCCCGCAGCCGGGACAGGCCGCAACAACGGGTATGAACTGGCGGAAACCCATGACCTGCAGCAGTTCCTGCGCCACCTGCACTTCGCGGGTGCGGTCACCATTCGGCTCCGGCGTCAGCGAAATGCGGATCGTATCGCCAATGCCGTTCTGCAGCACATAGCCCATCGCAGCCGAAGAGGCGACGATGCCCTTCGTGCCCATGCCGGCTTCGGTCAGGCCGAGATGCAGCGCATGGTTGGAGCGTTCGGCAAGCATGGAATTGACGGCGATCAGATCCTGAACCTGGCTGACCTTGGCCGACAGGATGATGCGGTTGCGCGGCAGGCCGATCTCTTCGGCAAGCTGCGCAGACAGCAGCGCCGACTGCACGATCGCCTCGTGCGTCACCTGCCGGGCCGAAAGCGGGGATCCCTCGGCCTGGTTCTTGTCCATCAGCTGCGTCAGCAGTTCCTGGTCGAGCGAACCCCAGTTGACGCCGATGCGCACCGGCTTGTCGTAGCGGATCGCCATCTCGATGATTTCGGCGAACTGCTTGTCCTTCTTGTCCTTGAAGCCGACATTACCGGGATTAATGCGATACTTCGCCAAGGCTTCGGCGCAAGCCGGATGATCGGCGAGCAACTTGTGGCCGATATAGTGGAAGTCGCCGATCAGCGGCACGTCCAAACCGAGACGCAGCAGGCGCTCGCGGATTTTCGGCACGGCAGCAGCACTTTCGTCGCGGTCGACGGTGATGCGGACAAGCTCGGAACCTGCGCGATGGAGTGCCGCCACCTGAGCGACCGTGGAATCCACATCCGCCGTGTCGGTGTTGGTCATGGATTGCACGACGACAGGCGCACCGCCGCCGACGATGACACCGCCGACATCGACGGCAACAGAGGCGCGGCGTGGTTTCGGATCGAAATCGAAAGCAGACATGAAGAGCTCTTACACCCGGAAAACAGAGCCTTTCAGGTGGATCAAGCCCGCGAGCTTGTCAACCGCCCCGTATATCACTTTTGATTGGAGGCGGCTCAGTGGCCGCCGCCCGAGACCCCATCGGCATAATGCGCGAGCCTGGAGAATGCGAGAACCACGAGCAGCAGCACCGGCAGCGCCATGAAGACGGCCGCAAAGCCCACATGCTCGGCCACGAAGCCGATCACCGAAGGCGCCACCAGCATGCCGGAATAGCCCATGGTCGTGACGACTGAGATGCCGATGCCGGGCTTCAAGCCGGGGATGTTGCCCGCCGCCGAAAAAGCGATCGGCACCATGTTGGAAATACCGATACCGCAAAGCGCGAAGCCGAGGATGGCGATTTCGGCATCCGGCGC
Source organism: Rhizobium sp. 01L419 (assembly GCF_056400025.1). Classification (NCBI taxonomy): domain Bacteria; kingdom Pseudomonadati; phylum Pseudomonadota; class Alphaproteobacteria; order Hyphomicrobiales; family Rhizobiaceae; genus Rhizobium; species Rhizobium sp. 01L419. The sequence continues at coordinate 183,082 of NZ_JBFTSM010000016.1, read as the reverse complement.
AAGGCTCGTAAGCAGCATGCCGACGATGGCAAACAGCGTGCAGATGCGCAGCGTCTTGACCCCGCCGAGACGATCGCGGACCAGATCGCCGGCAAAGCGCATGGTCGCCATGGCCGCCGAGAAGGCCGCAAAGCCGAGACCGGAGAGGGCGACCGACGCACCCATTTCCTGCCTGAGATAAAGCGCACCCCAGTCGAGGATCGCTCCCTCCGGCACCATGCAGAACAGCGCCATAAGACCGAGCAGCCAAGGCAGCGGCACCATCGGCAACTTCGTCTTCTCCTTCTTGGCATCGGGATGCGGCGGATCGGCAAGCACCATCGGCCAGGCGGCGGCAAGGAGGATAGCGGCAAGCACGGTTGCCAGTTCCGCGTGGCCGAGAATGCCGAGCTTGGAGATCACCAGGCCGCCGAGGCCAGAGCCAAGCAACCCGCCAAGGCTCCAGAAAGCGTGGCAGGACGACATGATCGCGCGGCGCATGGATTTTTCCACCGCCACGGCATTAGCGTTCATTGCCACGTCCATCGCGCCCATGAAACCGCCGAACAGAAAGAGCGAGATCGCCCCTGTGATGACGTTGGGAGCCAGCGTCAGCGCCAGAAGCATTGGCAGCAAACAGACGGCGAGCACCCGCACGACAACACGTGAACCATGCTTGGCGATCTGCGCGCCGGCGATTGGCATCATGACCAGTGAGCCGAAACCGAAGACGAGGATCATCAGTCCGAGTTCGAACTTGGTAAGCCCAAGCCGTTCGGCAAAATCGGGAATCTTCGGCGCCCAGCAGCCGACGACGAAACCATTCATGAGAAAGAGCAGCGAAACCGCCGCCCTGCTCCTGGTGATGAAGCCGCTCCGTACCCCCGGTGCTGCGCTCACATTATTGTCCATTTCCCTGTCTTTCCTCTCATCGGGCTTGCCGCCCAATTCCCGTTACTGGCCCCATTCCTGGCGCCGACAGCCTCAGGCCGTCTTGTCCGCAATAATCGTTCGGCATCCGCGTGCTCGGTATTCCCCAAGCATGACAGCATCCGCGTCGTGCTCCGCGACAAGGCATTCGCAATGGGCGATGGGCAAAACGCTGTGCGGCGCTGCTGTACCGAATTTTTCCGATGTCGCTGCCACCATCACCCGCTTGCTTCTTGACGTGGCGAACCGCTTGAACTCCGCGTCCTCAAAGCCGAACGTTGTCAGCCCCGCCTCGAGATCGACGCCGCAGGCACCCAGAATGCAGAGGTCGGGCGAAAGCTGCTCCATGTCGCGCAGGGCCTTGGCACCGAGCGAGCCGCCGGTCTGGCGGTCGACCAAACCGCCGATCAGGATGAGGTTGACTTCAGGTTTTTCGATCAGCGCCGCAGCGATCGCCGGCGCATTCGTTGCTGCCGTCAGTGGAAAGTCAGCCGGCAATGCCTTGGCAATTGCCAGATTGGTACTGCCGGCATCGAAGAAAACCATCGTGCCCGGGGCAATTTCGCCTGCAGCGGCGCGCGCCAGCGCCTGCTTCCGGTCGGCAGCAAAGCTCATGCGCTGGGTCAGGCTTCCGCGTGCCGGCGAAACCGGCAATGCCCCGCCATAGACCCGCTCGCAGAGCCCTGCTGCAGCCATCTCGCGCAGGTCACGCCGCACCGTATCTTCAGACACTCCAAATTCGAGTGCGAGTTCCGTTGCCAACACACGACCATGCGTCTTGAGCCGCTCGGAAATCACACTCTGACGTTCTCGCAACAGGAAATCCTGCATGTTCCTACCGGATTAATCTATCAAAATCTGCAATCATGCATAAACGCTGATAATCGTGCAGGCAATATGCACGGTCACACGTTTTCTGACGTCATGAAACAAAGCTCCAGCAGCAAGGCGAAATCTGGCCTATTGACCGGTTCGGAGGGCGCGAATATCGATCAGACATTCCTGATTCCTGCCAGCATCTCCCGCCTCTGGTGCACTCCCGTGAAAAACTCCGTCAGCTTGGGCATCGTGCTCACGACATCAGCCTATATGGCGTTCACCTTCCATGACGCGATCGTCAAGGTTTTGACATCAACGATCCCCGTTTGGCAGATCCTGTTTTTCCGCAGTTTCACTATCCTCGTCGGCTGCCTCGCCTATGGCCGCGGCAATCTCGTCCATCAGGCTGTCACCTCGCCGATCATCAAGCCGATGATCGCCCGAAGCATCCTTCTGCTCTGCGCCTGGCTCTCCTACTATACCGCCGCAAGCCGCCTGCCACTCGCCGAGGTTACAACACTCTATTACGCAGCCCCCGTCGTCGGCACCGTGTTGGCCTGGTTCATTCTCAAGGAAGAGGTCACGCCCGCCCGCTGGCTTGCCGTCGGCGTCGGCTTCGTTGGCGTGCTCATCGCCTGCAATCCGGTCGGGCTCGCGATCTCCTGGCCGGTCTATCTGGCGCTGCAGGCAGCCGTGCTCTGGGCTTCGGCCATGGTTCTGCTGCGCAGAACCTCGCTGCATGAGAAGACCATCATTCAGCTTGCCGTTTCGAACGTCTTCTTCCTCATCATGACCGGTATCGCCGCCATCTATACCTGGCAGACCCCGACCCTCACGCAACTTGGCCTGCTTATCGGTACCGGCGTCGTCGCCGGCTGCGCGCAATTCGCCCTCTTCGAAGGTATGCGCCAGGCCCCCGTCTCGGTGCTCGCACCGTTCGAATATACGTCGCTGGTATGGGCCTTCATCCTCGGCTACGTGATCTGGGCCGATATACCCACGCACAATGTCGTGGTCGGCGCGGTCATGATCCTCGGCGCCGGCTTCATCATCATCGTCAGCGAAAAATTGCGCCACCGCGCCACGGCCTGATACCGGTTTCTGCCGATTTATGGACTAGAAGGGCGGCTTGAGAAAAATATTCGCAGTTGCCGCTTTTATTTGCAGTTTTCTACGCTTCCGTAACGGTAATTTTCTGCGATGTATCGGCCATCCGAACACGATCTTCCCAAGGATGGATAAAACAATGAACTGGTTGAAAACCGTCGCCGCCGCCGCGCTCATTCAGGCCGCAGCCCTGCTGCCTGCTCATGCCGGCGAAAACCTCAGCGCCATCAAGTCTGCCGGCGTCTTCAAGATCGGCACGGAAGGCACCTACGCCCCGTTCACCTATCATGACGAAAGCGGCAAGCTCGTCGGCTTCGACGTCGAGATCGGCGAAGCAGTCGCAGCCAAGCTCGGCGTGAAGGCCGAGTTCGTCGAAGGCAAGTGGGACGGCCTTATCGCCGGCCTCGACGCCAAACGCTACGACACCGTCATCAACCAGGTCGGCATCACCGACGCCCGCAAGCAGAAGTACGACTTCTCCGAGCCCTATATCGCTTCGAAGGCCGTTCTGATCGTTCGTGACGGCGACGACAGCATCAAGTCCTTCGCCGATCTCAAGGGCAAGAAGTCCGCTCAGTCGCTGACCAGCAACTTCGGCAAGATCGCCACGGAAGCGGGCGCCGAACTGGTTGGGACCGACGGCTTCGACCAGTCGATCCAGCTCGTCCTGACCAAGCGTGCCGATGCCACGATCAACGACAGCCTGTCCTTCCTCGACTTCAAGAAGCACAAGCCGGACGCTCCGGTAAAGATCGTCGCCCAGCAGGAAAATGCCGATTACTCCGGCATCATCATCCGCAAGGGCGAGCCGGAACTGCTCGAAGGGATCAACAAGGCGCTCGCCGACATCAAGGCTGACGGCACCTACAAGAAGATCGCCGACAAATACTTCGGCCAGGACGTTTCGAAGTAAGTCCCGATACCGGCGGTTTCGCGCCGCCGCCATATCCTTTATAGCTGCATGAAAAAGCGTTCGGCGGACCCTCGCCGGACGCGTCTTTTCTTGAGGAGACGCCCTTGCCGCACTGGCTCCAACTGATGGCGGAATCGCTCCCCTCGCTCCTCTGGGCGGGGCTGATCTTCACCATCCCCCTCACGCTGCTTTCCTTCGCCTTCGGCCTGATTCTGGGGCTGATCACGGCGATTGGGCGTCTGTTCGGGCCGGGACCTGTTGCGGCCATCGCCCGCTTCTATGTCTGGGTCATCCGCGGCACGCCGCTGCTCGTCCAGCTTTTCGTGATCTTCTATGGCCTGCCGAGCATCGGCATCCTGCTCGATGCCTTTCCGGCGGCCCTGATCGGCTTCACGCTGAATATCGGCGCCTACAGCTCCGAGATCATCCGCGCCGTCATCTCCTCCGTGCCCAAGGGCCAGTGGGAAGCGGCCTATTCGATCGGCATGAACTGGCGCCAGGCCATGAGCCGCACCATCCTGCCGCAGGCCGCCCGCGTTGCAGTGCCGCCGCTGTCGAACACTTTCATTTCGCTGGTCAAGGATACCTCGCTTGCAGCTGCCATCACAGTGCCTGAGCTTTTTCAGGCCGCCCAGCGCATCGTCGCGACCACCTACGAGCCGCTGATCCTCTATATCGAAGCGGCGCTGATCTATCTCGCCTTGAGTTCCGTGCTTTCGACGCTGCAGCAGAGGTTGGAACGCCGTTTCGCGCGCTACGGCGGCATGCTGGAGGCAAATGCATGATCGAGCTTTCCAAGATCGAAAAGCGCTTCGGCGACGCAATCATCCTGAAGGACATCAGCATCCGCATTCCAGAAGGCAGCGTCACGGCTCTCGTCGGCCCGTCCGGCGGCGGCAAGAGCACGCTGCTTCGCTGCATCAACCTCCTGGAAATCCCGAGCGCGGGCACCATCCGCCTCGGCGAGGAAACGCTCTCTTTCTCCCCCGGCAAGCGTGTCGGCTGGCAGGCAATCCAGAAGATCCGCCGGCAGACCGGCATGGTCTTCCAGAACTTTCAGCTTTTCCCGCATCAGACGGCGATCGAAAATGTCATGGAAGGTCTGGTCACGGTCCTGAAATGGCCGAAGGCGAAGGCCCGCGAACACGCCATGGAGCTGCTGACGAAGGTCGGCATGGCGCACAAGACCGATGCCTGGCCCTCGACTCTTTCGGGCGGTCAGCAGCAGCGTGTGGCGATCGCCCGCGCCCTGGCGCCTTCGCCGCGCGTCCTGCTCTGCGACGAACCGACCTCGGCGCTCGATCCCGAACTTTCAGCGGAAGTGGTCGACGTGCTGGGCCAGCTTGCCCGCGAAGGCACGACCATGGTCATGGCGACCCATGATCTCCGCCTCGCCTCGAAGATCGCCAATGACGTGGTCTTTCTGGAGGCCGGCAGCGTGGTGGAAACGGGCAGTGCCAGGGCGATCTTCAATACGCCGGAGAAGGAACGCACCAAGCGCTTCATCTCCACCATCAACGCCGCCCACACCTACGATATCTGAGGCAATGCCGGGATGAGAGATCCCGGCATTGCTGAAACTGCGATCAGGCGGCTGTGACGACGGCACGTGCTGCCTTCAGCGCATTGCCCCACCAGGTCAGCTGATCGAGCAGGTTCTTGGCGGCTTCATTCAGATGGGCATAATCGCCGAGGCTTTTGCCTTCCTTCAGGACGGCAAGATATTCGCTGAACGCGATGTGAACCCCCGTCCTGACAGAAGCTGCACTCATTTCGACGAAGACCAGACGAAGTTGCTCGACGGCGCGTGCGCCGCCGACGCCACCGTAACCGACGAAGCCGACCGGCTTCTGGATGAAATCGCCGAGATCGATCGCGTTCTTCAGAACAGCCGTCGGAGCATGGTTATATTCGGCGACCGTGAATATGAAGCCGTCGAATTCGCGCAGCTTCTTCTTCCAGCGCTCGGCGGTTTCGCTTTCCGCCGTGGTGGCGCGCGCTTCGCCGAAGAAATGCATCGGGTAGTCGAGAAGATCGAGAACTTCGACCTCGAGATCGGAACGCTGGCCGACGAGCTCGGCGATCCACTTGGCCGGATGTTCGGCGAAACGGCCAATGCGCGTGCTGCCGACGACGACGGCAATCTTCAATTTGCTCATGAGATGATCCCTGATTGGTCTTGGGGGCGGTGATGGGAGCTGAAGTCTATGAGAAAGCCTTCTCACCCGGCAAGGTGAGAAGGCTGCTAACTCATAGAAAAATCAGCTCTTTAACGACACGATCGCACACAATCGGGTGATGTCGGAAACGATCGTCCGTCCATTTCTTATCCGGCATAGACGACAAGCAGATCCTTGGCGTCGATCTGGTCGCCGGCCTTGACCAAGACTTCCGAGATCGTGCCGTCCTTTTCCGCATGCAGCGCCGTTTCCATCTTCATCGCCTCAATGGAAACAAGCACGTCGCCGGCGTTGACCGTCTGTCCGGCTGTGACGAAGACGCGCGAGATGACGCCTGGCATCGGCGCACCGACATGAACCGCACTGCCGGCTTCCGCCTTGCGCCTGATAGCGGCGCCCGACGCACCATGCGCCCGGTCCGACACCTTGATGCGGCGCGGTTGGCCGTTGAGCTCGAAGAAGACGGTGACCATGCCCTGGCTGTCTGTCTGGCTCATCGCCTGATTGACGATGACGAGCGTCTTGCCTTTTTCGATATCGGCAAAGAGTTCGTCGCCATCCCGGAGGCCATAGAAATAGGAGGGCGTCGGCAACACCGAGACCGGGCCGTAGGTATCCGAAGCCAATGCGAAATCAGTGAAGACCTTCGGATACATGAGGTAAGAGGCGAATTCGAAGTCGCTCACCTCACGCTCCAACTTGGTCTCGATCGTCTTGCGCTCCGCCTCGAGATCGGCGTCGTCAAGCAGCGAGCCTGGGCGCACCGTATAAGGCTGATCCCCCTTCAGCGCCTTCTTCTGCAGCGCTTCCGGCCATCCTGACGGCGGCTGGCCGAGATCGCCCTTCAGCATCGAGACCACCGATTCAGGGAAGGAGACCTCTCTGTCCGGGCTGACGACGTCGGCCACCGTCAGATCCTGGGAGACCATCATCAATGCCATATCGCCAACGACCTTGGACGACGGCGTCACCTTGACGATATCGCCGAACATCTGGTTGGCGTCCGCATAGGCCTGCGCCACTTGGTGCCAGCGGGTTTCGAGACCGAGCGAACGGGCCTGTTCCTTGAGGTTGGTGAACTGGCCGCCCGGCATTTCATGCAGGTAGACCTCCGAAGCCGGCCCCTTCAGATCGCTCTCGAAGGCCGCGTACTGATTGCGAACCGCTTCCCAATAGAAGGAGATGCGGCGGATCCATTCGGGATCGAGGCCCGGATCGCGCTCGGAGCCGCGCAGCGCCTCGACGATGGAGCCGAGGCAGGGCTGCGACGTATTGCCTGACAGCGCATCCATCGCCGCATCGACGGCATCGACGCCGGCATCCACGGCAGCAAGAACCGTAGCGGCGGCAATGCCCGACGTATCGTGCGTGTGGAAATGGATCGGCAGGCTGGTCGCTTCGCGCAGCGCCTTGAACAGCACCTTTGCGGCAGCCGGCTTCAGCAGGCCCGCCATGTCCTTGAGCGCGATGATATGCGCACCGGCCTTTTCGAGCTCGACGGCGAGGTCCGTATAATATTTCAGGTCATACTTCGGCCGGGCGGAATTGAGGATATCGCCCGTGTAGCAGATCGCCGCCTCGCAGAGCTTGTTCTCCTCGGCAACGGCATCCATCGACACGCGCATGTTCTCCACCCAGTTCAGGCAGTCGAAGACGCGGAAGAGATCGATACCGCCCTTGGCCGCCTGGCGGACGAAATATTTGACGACATTGTCAGGGTAGTTCTTGTAGCCGACACCGTTTGCGCCACGCAGCAGCATCTGCAGTAGAAGGTTGGGAGCCGCCTCGCGGATCAGCCCCAGACGCTCCCACGGATCCTCGGTCAGGAAGCGCATGGAGACGTCGAAGGTCGCGCCACCCCAGCATTCCAGCGAGAGGAGATTCGGCAGCGCATGCGCATAGGTGCCGGCGATCCTGGCAATATCATAGGTGCGCATGCGGGTGGCGAGCAACGACTGGTGGCCGTCGCGCATCGTCGTATCGGTCAGCAGCACCTGCTTCTGCTCGCGCATCCACTCGCCGAATTTCTTCGGACCGAGCTGGTCGAGGAGTTGCTTCGTACCATCGGGGATCTTGCCGCCATCGATATAGGGCACGACCGGCTTGGCGGAATCCTCCGATGGCCGCGGGCGATCCTTCGCCTCGGGATGGCCGTTGACGGTGACATCGGCGAGATAGGTTAAAAGCTTGGTGGCGCGGTCCTGGCGCTTGACCTGCTGGAAGAGTTCCGGGGTCGTGTCGATGAAGCGCGTCGTATAGGTGTTATCCCTGAACTTCGGATGCGTGATGATCGCTTCGAGGAAGGTCAGGTTGGTGGCGACGCCGCGGATTCGGAATTCGCGCAGCGCGCGGTCCATGCGCGAAATGGCTTCCAGCGGGTTCGGCGCCCAGGCCGTCACCTTCACCAGCAACGGGTCGTAGTAGCGGGTGATGATTGCGCCGGTATAGGATGTGCCGCCGTCGAGGCGGATACCGAAGCCCGATGCCGAACGATAGGCGGTGATGCGGCCGTAATCCGGAATGAAATTGTGCTCGGGATCTTCCGTCGTAATACGGCACTGCAGCGCATGGCCATTGAGGCGGATGTCGGCCTGCTTCGGCACACCGGATTCCTCCGTGCCGATGGCAAAGCCATCGAGGATATGGATCTGTGCCTTGACGATATCGATGCCGGTCACGACTTCGGTGACCGTGTGCTCGACCTGGATGCGCGGATTGACTTCGATGAAGTAGAATTTGCCGGTGTCGGCATCCATCAGGTATTCGACGGTGCCGGCGCCGACATAGTTCGTCGCCTCGGCGATCTTCAGCGAATAGGCAGCGAGTTCCTGCCGCTGCGCTTCGGACAGATAAGGAGCCGGAGCACGCTCGACGACCTTCTGGTTACGGCGCTGGATGGAGCAGTCACGCTCGAAGAGATGCACGACATTGCCGTGCGTATCGCCGAGGATCTGGCTTTCGACGTGGCGGGCGCGTTCCACAAGCTTTTCGAGATAGACCTCGTCCTTGCCGAAGGCGGCCATTGCCTCGCGCTTGGCCTCAGTCACCTCGCGGGCGAGATCGGCTTCGGCGCGGATGGCACGCATGCCACGTCCGCCGCCGCCCCAGGAGGCTTTCAGCATCACGGGATAGCCGATCGCAGCGGCCATCTTCGCGACTTCTTTGATGTCGTCGGGCAGTGGTTCCGTGGCCGGAACGACTGGAACGCCGACGGAAATGGCAAGGTTGCGCGCCGCCACCTTGTTGCCGAGCTGACGCATCGTATCGGCCCTCGGGCCGATGAAGGTGATGCCCGCAGCATCGCAGGCATCGACGAATTCCGGGCTCTCCGAAAGCAGGCCGTATCCCGGATGGATGGCGTCGGCGCCTGAAAGCTTGGCGACACGGATCACCTCGTCGATCGAAAGATAGCTTTCGATCGGCCCAAGGTCGCGGGCGAGATGCGGACCGCGGCCAACTTGATAGCTCTCGTCGGCCTTGAAGCGATGTAGCGCCAGCTTGTCTTCTTCAGCCCATATCGCGACCGTTTTTATCCCGAGCTCGTTAGCCGCGCGGAATACGCGGATGGCGATTTCGGAACGGTTGGCGACAAGGATCTTCGATATGGGCAATGTACTCTCCTCAAAGCACGGAAACGGGCCATGCTGCACCCGCGAAAAGAATTCTTAACGCGCTGTTACAGAAAGTTCAATTTCCCTTGCCGTGACGAAATAGAATTTCTCTGGATCTCAGGTGATCAACCCATATCGGAAGGCCAGAGCCACCGCCTGCTGCCGGTTCTTAGCCTTCAGCTTGTCCTGCAGGCCGTTCATATACCAGTCGACCGTATGGTTGGAGATCTTCAGATGCTTGCTGATCTCCATCGAGGTCATGCCTTCGGCGAGATAGTGGAGAATTTCCATTTCGCGCCGGGTCAGCTGCGTGTCGCTGAACGGCACCGTTTCCAGCGCCGCAGCCTCGCCCTGCATATCAAGCAGCCGCCAGAAAGCCTTGCGGGCGATCGCCTCGAAAAGCGCGATCTCTGCCGGCAAAAGCTCAATTGGCTTGCCGCCGATGCTGAGGCTGCCGAGGATACCGTTTCGCCCATAGATCGGGAAGATATAGCCGTCCTCCAGTCCATGGCCATAGGCATCGACCATCATCTGCTCCATGCGGCGCTGATGCGGATCATCCCGGAAAGCCGCCATGCCGTCGCGCCAGCGGAAAGGCCGCTGCGCATGGGCAAGATACCGCACGGTCGGATCGACGAGCACGTATTTTTTTACCGCGTAAACGTGTGGCCAGCTGTCCGGCCACCGGCTGGCCATGGTCACACCCCACGGGTTGTCTCCCTGTTTGGGATGGCGAAGCAGGCCATAGAAATCGAATCCGCTCGAGCGGATCACCTGCTCAAGTTCGTCGACCACGCGTTGGCTGTCGGAAGTTTCCTCGAGAATAATAAGCAATTGAATTAAAGAATTAATTTGCACAAAAATGCCCCTTGCCCGGACCAACGAGACCGCCGGAGCAGGCCCGTTAACCCGCCGTTGAACGGTCTTTCCTAAAAATTGCAGTCCGCAAATTGGATGGTGCGCTAGACCCTCCAGCGAATGCAAGCGCAAATTGTCGCGATGTATGCCTAAGCAACAATTTCAAAACCATGGTCATTTATCGCACTTTACGATCGCGCCAGACACGCGAATTTCGAAGGCGGATTCCAAAACTGAATATCCTGTTAATCGTCGGTTCAGGTAGATTTTCGTAGCATCGCACCATCCCGTTTTTCGCAGATGCAAAAAGAGGTTCCGACGTGTCATTATTCAAGGTCTATGCAAGGGCTCTGCGCTATCTCGGCGCCTACAAGCTCCGCGTATCCCTCGTCGTTATCGCGAACATCGTATTGGCGGCCATCACCATTGCCGAGCCGATCCTGTTCGGCCGTATCATCGATGCGATTTCCGGCAAGGGTGAGGTCAAGCCAATCCTCATGATGTGGGCCGCCTTTGCGGTCTTCAACACCATTGCCTTCGTCCTCGTGGCACGCGAAGCCGACAGGCTGGCCCATGGCCGTCGCGCGACGCTTCTGACGGAGGCATTCGGCCGTATCATCTCCATGCCGCTCGCCTGGCACCATCAGCGGGGTACGTCCAATGCGCTGCACACGCTGCTGCGCGCCTGCGAAACCCTGTTCGGCCTGTGGCTGGAGTTCATGCGCAACCATCTTTCGACGGTTATTGCGCTTGGCCTGCTCATCCCGACCGCCATGTCCATGGATCTGCGTCTCTCCGCGGTCCTGATCGTGCTCGGTATTGCCTACTGGCTCATCGGCCGTGTGGTCATGAGCCGAACCAAGGACGGCCAGGCTTCGGTCGAAAACCACTATCATACCGTCTTCGGCCACGTCAGCGATTCCATCAGCAACGTCTCGGTGCTGCATAGCTATAACCGCATCGATGCCGAGACACGTGCGCTGAAGTCCTTCGCCGACCGTCTGCTGCAGGCGCAGTATCCGGTGCTCGACTGGTGGGCAATTGCCAGTGCGCTGAACCGCATGGCTTCGACGATCGCCATGATGATCGTGCTCGTCATCGGCACCTTGCTTGTCCAGAATGGCGAACTGCGCGTCGGCGAGGTCATCGCCTTCATCGGCTTCGCCAATCTGCTGATCGCCCGCCTGGACCTGATGCGCCAGTTCGCCACGCAGATCTTCGAGGCCCGTTCCAAGCTCGTAGACTTCTACGCTCTGGAGGATTCCGTTCGGGAGCGCGAAGAGCCGGCTGGCAACGGCGAGATCAAGGACGTCAAGGGCGACGTCGAGTTCAGTGACGTTTCCTTCGGCTTCGCCAATAGCTCGCAGGGGCTGCACAACGTCTCCTTCAAGGTGAAGGCTGGCCAGACGGTTGCCATCGTCGGCCCGACCGGTGCCGGCAAGACGACGCTCGTCAACCTGCTCCAGCGTGTCTATGATCCGCAGGGCGGCAAGATCCTCGTCGACGGTGCGGATATCAGCAAGGTCACGCGCAAGTCGCTGCGCCGCTATATCGCCACCGTCTTCCAGGATGCCGGCCTTCTGAACCGCTCGATCAGCGACAACATCCGCCTCGGCCGTGAGAATGCCTCGGAAGAGGATATGCGCCGGGCCGCCGAAGCCGCCGCCGCGTCCGACTTCATCGAAAACCGCGACGAGCAGTACGACACTCATGTCGGCGAACGCGGCAACAAGCTCTCCGGCGGTGAACGTCAGCGTATCGCGATCGCCCGCGCCATTCTCAAGGATGCCCCGATCCTGGTGCTGGACGAAGCGACCTCCGCGCTCGACGTCGAGACCGAAGCCCGCGTCAAGGCTGCCATCGACAACCTGCGCCAGAACCGCACGACCTTCATCATCGCTCACCGTCTCTCGACGGTCCGCGAGGCGGATATGGTGCTGTTCCTCGACAATGGCCGCATCGTTGAGCATGGCAGTTTCGATGAACTTAGCCACTCCAACGGTCGCTTCGCCGCCCTGCTGCGCGCCAGCGGCATCCTGACGGACGACGAAGTCCGCAAGGCCCATACGACCGAAGCCGCCTGATCTGCGTCGCAAGGACACGATGAAAAGCCGGAAGGGCACCGCTCTTCCGGCTTTTTTGTTGCGTGGGTTTCCCTGGGATCGCCGTGGGCAGGCCCGCTTGTCATTCTCGGCAAGAAGCGATCCTCTAAGCCGCTTCCGTATAGACCAGATCAGACGCAAGGATCCATTCGCCCTGTTTGAGCGACATGACATCCAGCCTGCCGCGGCCGTCTCTGGCGGCAACGCCGACAAAGCGATAGCGGCCACCGTTCCGGTCGATGACCACGGCAGAAATCGGTTTGCCGCGAAAATGACCGACCACAGGGCCTTCTGCCTTTGCGATGTGGAGCAGAAAATATTCGTGAGGGACGTTCCGGCTGACCATCAGGCACGCCCCTCGCGCCGGATGGCCAGGCCGACAGTCGTCATCGTCCCTCTCTGCATTGCGGCATCCCGAGGATTGGCTTCAACCGGACCCGGTTTGCGGCAAAACGATTTCGTCCTCTTGATCTCGACAATGAATGGCTTTCGCTGCGGCCTCATAATCTGTCCTTTCAGTTTGAAATGCGTGTCACGCAAAGATGCATTCGACCTGTCCAAGTGGTCCGAAATCGGCCGCCAGATGTTGGCCGGGCCAGACCTGAAGGATGGTCGTGCACGATCCCGTCGCGACGATATCGTTAACTTGAAGCTGGCTGCCGTTCGCCGAAAGCTGGTCCGCCAGCCACACGACGGCATTGAGCGGATTGCCCATGACCGAGGCCGATCTCCCGGCAAAGACCGTCTGCTTGAACAGGAAGGTAGTGATGTCGATGCCGGCGAGATCAGCTGATGTCATCGCACCGGCATGATCACCGCAGATGGTTGCGACATGCAGGCCGAAATCGGCAATCGCTGCTTTGTCTCCCATGAAGACCCGCCGCGTGCGTCGTCCGAGGATGCCGATAGCAGGGCGGCAATTGAGCACCGCGTCGGCGGCAGTGGTGAGGTTGAGCGGCTCGCCAGCGTCCGGATAGGACCGCAGCATCGTGAAGACCAGTTCGCACTGGACACCAATCGTGCCCTGCGGCAGCCGGAATTCCTTCGTGCCTGCAAACAGCGCGGAGGCGGGAATGTCGGAATAAATCGGCCTTGCAAGACCGAGAGTGCGGCGAGATTCCTCGCTCGTTCCGACAAGCGCATAACCCTTGCGTTCGAAACCCAGCGCGTCCTGCGCAGTCGCCTGTATGTCATAGGCCTCGCGATCGGAGGAAATCAGGTCGAGTGGCAGATCGCAGAGTTCGTTGTGCCGACGGCTTTTGGCAAGGATATCTGCTGTGGCATCCTTGAGTTCGAAGTACATCCTCGTGCTCCCTATCATTGGCGTTGCCTTTGGGAGCAAAAATGGATCGACACACGTAGCCATTCCATTCGTGATGGGCGGCTAAAAAATCAAAATCTCATAGTGATGCGCGAGGTCTTGTCGTTCCGGCCCGGGGCTGCACATTCCTCCTGGAGCGCCGCGAGATGACCGGGATCGCAGACGCATGATCGAGCGGAGTGTAAATGAGCATTGTTGCCTCGTACTTGTACCGCGATGGTCAGCGGGCAGGATCCTTCGACATCGAAACCGGCACCGTACCGGCGGGAAAAAACGAGTTTGTCTGGGTCGGCCTCCACGATCCGGAGGAACGAGAACTCTTTGCTCTGCAGAAAACCTTCGGTCTCCATCACCTGGCGGTAGAGGATGCCCTGAACCCCAGCCAGGTTCCGAAGCTCGATATCTACGACAAGCAGCTCTTCCTCATCACCAAGACCGCCCATCTGGAGGACGACGCTATCGAATATGGCGAGACAGCGATCTTCGTCGGCGACAATCATGTCATCACCGTCAGGCACGGTTCCGATCGCGGTCATGGCGCCCTTCGCAAACAGCTCGAAGCCGCACCCGAGACGCTCAAGAACGGTCCCGACTATGTGCTTCACGGCGTGCTGGATTTCATCGTTGACGGCTATCTCCCTATCGTCCAGGCGATCGAGGATCGGGTGCTGGAGATGGAACGGCGAATGCTGGATGCCTTCCTCAGCCGCGAGCAAATCAAGAGGCTCTTCCAGTTGAGGCGCCAGATCATCCGCTTCCAACGCGTACTCGGACCCATGTCGGAAGTGTGCGGGAAGCTGGTCCATCTCGATCTGCCCTGCATCGATAGCGAGACGCGGAAATATTTCCGAGACGTGAACGATCACATCAGGCGCGTCGAAACCACGACTGGCGGGCTGAAGGACGTCATCACCTCAGTCTTCGAAGCCAGCAATCTATTGGAACAGCAGCGGCAAGGCGTGATCACCCGCCAGCTCGCAGCCTGGGCTGCCATTGCGGCAGTGCCGACCGCCATCGCAGGCATCTACGGCATGAACTTCGCCAACATGCCCGAACTGAAGACGGAATACGGCTATTACGTCGTCATCGCCGTCATTTTAGGCCTGTGCAGCATCCTCTTCTGGCGATTCAGAAAATCAGGCTGGCTTTAAAGTTTGTACAATCAAAAGCCGGGCCCGCATTAAAGGAAAGCCGGCTGCCTCCTCGGCCGCCAGCTTAACAATATCGTAAAGACGTCGTTGCCTATTGACGCTTGCCCTGGCTATCCATCGCGCGATTGACGCGAACCGGCACCGGAACGGCGCCGCCGGCGAGAGGCCGAGCCTTCTCTTGCTCGCGTTTATCTTCCAGGTAATAGGCATAGGCGAACTGTACCGCGATGCCGACAAGTACGAAGATCGGGCCGATGATCTGGTCGCGATTGGTGATGTAGAGCAGCACCTGCCCCGCCATCGCAAGGATGGTGCCGGCGACGAAGATGTTCAGCGAGTGCCTGCCGAGGATCGTCAGTGGGTGATCGGCCGAGCGGCGAAAAGCCTGCGATACGACAGGAATATTTATCACCAGATAGGCGAGCGCCAGCACATGCAACAGGCGTGGCAGCGACAGGAAGGTCTTGTCGAAACCGGTCAGCACCGCAGGCAGGCCGAGAGCTGCAAGATAATTTCCGAGATCCCAGAGGTGGGCCGTAACCCAGACAAACGAAAGCACGACATAGGCCAGTGCCAGCGCGAAAAGCAGCGGATGCCGGGGGAGCGTGCCGCCACGCTTGACATGCATCATCGAGACGATGCCGATCGTGAACAGGAACTGCCAGGAGAAGGGGTTGAGGAACCAGTCTCCCTCGAACAGCATGTTCTGCGGCGCAATCTGGTAGATGCCCGCAAGCAGCCAGACCGTACCGGAGACGGCAAGCGCCAGCAGCGTGCTTCTCTCGTTCAGAAGCAGGATCAACGGCACCATCAGCATGAGC
Source organism: Rhizobium sp. 01L419 (assembly GCF_056400025.1). Classification (NCBI taxonomy): domain Bacteria; kingdom Pseudomonadati; phylum Pseudomonadota; class Alphaproteobacteria; order Hyphomicrobiales; family Rhizobiaceae; genus Rhizobium; species Rhizobium sp. 01L419. The sequence goes on along the minus strand of NZ_JBFTSM010000016.1, from coordinate 167,290 downwards.
GCGCCGTACATGGGCAGGATATTGTTATATCCGATCTGATGACCGAGCAGGAGCAGCGCCGGAACGCCCTCCTTCAGATTCATAAGCACCGCCAGAATGTTGATCTCGACTAACAACCCCGGCCGGTGGAACAGCCAGGCCCCGCAGATGAAGAGCGCCAGCGTCACGAAGGTGGTGATCATATGGGCGAGGTAAAGCGTAAAAGCGCGCTTTGCCGCCTTGATCGCCATTTCCAGCCGCTTGCCCGCCTTGAAGCGCGAGCCGTAAGCAAGGCCGACCGCAATGCCCGAGATCAGCACGAAGGCTTCCGCGGCGTCCGAAAAGCCGAAGTTCTTCGTCGTAATATATTCGAAAATCTGCCCCGGAACGTGATTGATGAAGATCGTGATGAGAGCAAGACCACGAATCACATCAAGCCTCGTGTCACGCTTGGACGCCGCCACTGATATGGAGTTTCGTTGGGCGCCAATGGCTTTGGTCGGCATACCTGCCATGGTGTCTCTCCTGTTATCCGTTTTGCAAACGCTACGCCGGCCAAAAGGGTTCCCCCTTTGGCCGCGCGAATCGCCGGAAAGTCAGCTTGGAGATTGCTGTTATCCGACCGGATATCCCTCGTGGGGATTGGCGACTTCGATGCCGTCGATTGACAGAGTGTAACCGTCAGCATTGGACGCTTTTGAGACCGAAATGCGGTATTTGCGTCCACCGCGTTCGATCTCTGCCGCAAACCCGTCCCAATTGGAAGGAAGCGACGGGCGAACGTATAGTTTTCCACCCTTTAGCCGGATACCGAGAATGCCTTCTACCGCCGCGCGGTAGAGCCAGCCGGCGGAGCCCGTGTACCAGGTCCAGCCTCCGCGCCCGACATAGGGCTCTTGTCCGTAGACATCGGCCGCCACGACATAGGGCTCGACGCGGTACCGTTCGGCTGCCGCCTTGTCCAGCGAATGGGTGATCGGATTGAGGATCTGGAAGCAACGCAGGGCATCATCACCGCGTTTCAATTCGGCCAGCGCCATGACCAGCCAGGCCGAGGCATGTGTGTATTGGCCGCCATTCTCGCGAACGCCGGGCGGGTAGGCCTTGATATAGCCGGGATCCCTGGGCGACTTCTCGAAAGGCGGCGTGAAGAGCCGGATGATCCGCGCGTCTTCATCCACCAACTGATCGAGCGCCGCATCCATCGCCTTGGTAACTCGCTCTGGATCGCCTTCGCCTGACAGGACGCTCCAGGACTGAGCGATCGAATCGATCTGGCATTCCAGACTTTCCTTCGAGCCGAGCAGCGTGCCGTCGTCGAATGTGCCGCGGCGATAATAGCCACCATCCCAGGCCGCGCTCCCAAGCGCTTTCTTGAGCTCGACGAGATGCATCTTCCAGCGCTCGGCGCGGTCCTTGTCGCCCCGCTCCTCAGCATAAGGAATGAAGGAGCGCAGCGCGCCGGCAAGGAACCAGCCGAGCCAGACACTCGTGCCCTTGCCGTCGATGCCGACGCGATTCATCCCGTCATTCCAGTCACCGCCGAGAAAGAGCGGCAGGCCGTTCGTTCCCTTGCGGCCAATGGCAAGATCGAGCGCCAGCGCGGCATGCTCGTAGACGCTCGCCGTATCCTCGGAAATCTCGGGCTTATAGAAGGAATCATGCTGGCTTTCCAAAAGAGCCGGGCCTTCGAGGAATGCCAGCTGCTCGTCGAGCACGCTCTTGTCGCCGCTGACGTTGCAATAATGATCGATCGCATAGGCGAGCCACACGACATCGTCGGAAATCATGGTGCGCACGCCGGCGCCCGTTCCCGGCAGCCACCAGTGCTGCACGTCGCCCTCCCGGAACTGGCGCGAGGCGGCATTGATGATCTGGCCTCGCGCGATGTCTGGCTGCTGCAGCACGAAGGCCAGCGTATCCTGCAACTGATCCCGGAAGCCGAAGGCGCCGCTCGCCTGATAAAAGGCGGTGCGGGCCATGATGCGGCAGCCGAGGCTCTGGTAGGGCAGCCAGGTGTTGACGAGATTGTTCATGCCGTGATCCGGCGTCGAGATCTGCAGCTTGCCGATGAATTCCTGCCAGAAGCCCCGGTTCGCCTGCACTGCATCATCGAACGAGCCCTTTCGAATATCGGCAAGCAGGGCGCGCGCCTCCTCTTCTGTGGGCGCGTCACCCAGGAGGAAAGTGACCTCATGCTCTTCGTCGGCACCGAGCTCGATATCGATCGCAAGGATAGCTGCCGGATCGCCGTCGAGGTCCGCGGAGCCCGAAAGAGCAGCTGATGCAGTCACTGCGACAGGCGCCTCAATCGTTCCGGTCTTGCCGATGAACTCGCGACGGCTTGCCGAGAAGCTCGAAATCGGCTCGCTTGCGGCAAAGAAGGCAGTACGGCCCGAATAGTCGATACTGTAGGGATTTGTCGCAAACAACGCCCCTGTCTCCTCGTCACGTTTCGACAGGATGAAGGAAGCGGTCTTCTGTGGATTATTCCCAAGGACCCATTCGACATAGGCGTAGAGCCGGAGCTTGCGGCCTGCCGAACCGGCATTGCGCAGGCGCAGCCGCTGCAGCTTTACCGGCTTCTCGCGATGCACCGTCTGCGTCACTTCCAGCACGATCCCGTCCTGCGTGCTGGAGAAGGTAGAGTAGCCGAGACCGTGGCGTGCTTCGAAACGAATGTCGTTGCGGCGGGAAAGCGCTGCAAATGGCGTCATGATCGCACCACTTTCGCGATCCGCTATATAGAGGGCTTCGCCGGAACGGTTGATGACTGCATCGTTCGACCAGGGGGTAAGCTGGTAATCGCGCGAATTGACGCTCCAGGTGAAACCGGCACCTTCCGCCGACACATGGAAGCCGAACCGGTCGTTCGAGATGACATTGATCCATGGCTGCGGCGTCGCGTGTCCGCCCGGCAGGCGCACGACATATTCGCGGCCGTCGCGGGCAAAGCCACCGATGCCATTCCAGAAGTCGAGATCGCCTTCCTCCTCGATGGCAACGGTCTGGATAGCCGGCGCCGACAGAGGCTGTAAGCGCTTGACTGGCGTCATCGCGCGCTCGGCCCTTTCGGCGTCCTCCGGTTCTTCCTTGACGGGCGTAGACAGCATGAGGGCGCGATTGATCTGATCGATCACCTTGCCATTCTTGGCATGCAGCGTCACGCGCGAAGCGGCGATCAGCGCCTGATAGGTGTTGTCTTCCATCAAGTCCTTGCGGACCGCGAAGATATGCTGGCGCAGCCCGTCAGCCTGGCCCATGCGGCGCACGCCCTCACACATGGCGTCGAGCGCGTGCTGCATATCCTGTGCATAGGAAGAGGCCCGTTCGTTCATGATAACGAGATCTGCAGTCACGCCGCGTGAACGCAGATATTCCTGTGCCAGCAGTGCTTCACGGGCGATTCCGAGATCCATGTCGTCATCGATGCGCAGCGTAAAGATCGGGAAATCGCCCGAAATCGCCAGTGGCCAGAGCGCAGACTGCGATTGCAGGCCGGTGCGGACGACGCCATCGTCGCCACGAAGCTGCATGTCGGGATAGACAAGGTAGCGGCCGAGATGCTGGAAGGCGGCCGCCTGTCGTGAGCTGACACCGACATGGCGCATCTGCACCTGGGTGCGCGTCCAGGCCTGCACGAGTTCATGGCTGAAAGCGTCCGGATGGCGATAACGGTCGACGGCCTTGTCCACCTCGGCACGATCAGGTGCTGCGATCGTCCAGAAGATCACGCTGACCCTCTTGCCGGCCGGCACGCGCACCCTGCGGCGAAGCGACAGGACGGGATCCAGCGTAAAGCCGTCGGTGCCTGAAAGAGTCATGCCTGGATCGAAGGCGGCGGCGTTCGCAAGGCTGCGGCCACGGCCGAGAAACTTGCGCCGCTCGGTTTCGAATTCCGTGTGGCGCGTATCGCCGGCATTGTCGACGATCAAATGCGCGATGTTCATGTTCGCTTCGTTCGGATCGCGCTTGTTACGCTCGGCGCGGACGACGTCGCCACGCTTGTCGATCTCCGTCCTGACGAACATGCGGGCGAAAGCCGGATGCGCATTGTCCGTATCGTCGGATGTTATGACCGGCTCGAGGTAGGAGGTCACTTCAATGAAACGGTCTTCCGCGCCCATATTGAACAGTGTCAGGCGGCGGGCTTCGGCATCATGCTCGGTGGCGACGATGCATTCGACCTCGCTCATGAGATCGCCGACTACCTTGCTGAAGACGGCCTTCTCGTCAGCGAATTCCACCCAGATCTTTTCGCCGTCGACGCTCTTCGGTTCCGCGGTTGCCGACCACCACTCGTTGGTCACCGTATCGCGCAGGAAAATGAAATTGCCCCAGCGGTCTTCGGTAGGATCGGGCTTCCAGCGGGAAACGGAAAGACCGTTCCAGCGGGCATAACCCGCCCCCGTCGCCGTCAGCATCAGGGAATAGTGGCCGTTCGACAGGAAAACGAGCTCACGGTCGCGCGATACAGGATCGGCGATCTTGCGGATGACAGGCCGCATCAATTCGTCCTGGATGCTGGCGGGCGTATCGGATTCATCCTTGCCGCTCATGACCGGGATGTCGCGCGGCGCTTTTTCCTGTAGCAGCAGTTCGGCCGCTTCGATGACCGGATCGGCGTGGAAGAGTTCGCGCAACATGCCGTCGAAGGCGACGTTGGCGACAGCCGCAATCGACATGCCATGGTGGTGGGCATAGTAGTTGTAGACCACTGCACACTTCTTGCCGTCAGGTACGCGTGTCGGCGTGAAGTCGACGGCGTCATGAAAGCCGAACTTGCCGAGAGCACCGAGCTTGCGAAGCCTCTGGAGGTTTTCAAGCGAAGCCTCCGGACGATACTGGCTGGCGAGCAGCGAGGCATAGGGCGCGATGACGGCATTGTGGCCGAGACCGCGCTTAAGGCCGAGCGTCGGTACACCGAAATTCGTGTACTGATAGTTGAGGTTATGGTCGCGGGCATTGAAAGCCGCTTCCGAGATGCCCCACGGCGTACCAAGCTTGCGGGCATGATTCATCTGTTCGATGATGACGAGATTATTGGTCTGGTTGAGAATGCCTCCGCCGCGCTCCTGCATGACGAGCGGCGGCATCAGATATTCGAACATCGAGCCGGACCAGGAGACCAGTGCCCCGCGCGAGCCGACCGGCACGACCTGGCGACCAAGCTTGTACCAATGCTCGGTCGGCAGGTCGCCCTTGGCGATACCGAAGAGCGAGGTAAGCCGGCATTCTGAAGCCAGAAGATCGTAGCAGGCCGCGTCGAGCTCGCCGCTTTCCACACGGTAGCCGATCGACAGCAGGCGGCGCTCCGGGCGGTACAGGAAGGCGAAATCCATTGAAAACGCCAGATCGCGGGCCTTGTCGCGAAGCGCGGCCAGGCGGGGGCGCAGCGCATCGATATTGGAAAGGTCGAAGGTACTATCGGAAATGTGTGCCTCGCAGACCTTGACCAGCGAGGCCGCCCACAACGTGACCTCTTCCGTCTGCTTCGACTTCACCTCGTGATGCAGGTTGCCTGCAAGGTTCTGGATGTCGCGCGCCAGGACCGCAAGGTTGATGACACGGATCGAGGCAAACTCGTGCTCGCGCTTGACGGCGGCAAGTGCATTCTGGAAGCCGGCGATACGCTCTTCGAGACGGCGGCGCAACGGCCGCACGGTCTTGCGGTCGTCAGGCAGGTCGGCCAGAACTTCATCGAGAATGCCGGCCGTGTCGCCAACGCCGTCGAGGTTGCCCTGGACATGTGCCGAGGGGGCTTCCGCCCAGTCGCGGCAAGCTGAAGAAATGGCAATCAGGTGGCCGGCGAGATTGCCGCTGTCGACCGCCGAAACGTAGCGGGGCCCCAGCGTCTGCAGCGTATCGGTGTGATACCAGTTGAAGAGGTGGCCGCGGAACTTTTCCATACGGTCGACCGTGGCAATAGTCTGCTCCAGGCGCTCGATCGTCTCCTCGAAGGAGAACCAGCCGAAATGACGCCCGGAAATGACGGACAGGAGATAGACGCCAATATTTGTGGGCGAAGTACGCGCCGCTACGATGACATGGGGCGTTTCCTGCACGTTGTCAGGCGGCAGGTAGTTCTGCTCCGCCGTCGTGAAGATTTCGAAGTAGCGCCAGGTGCGGCGCGCGATCTTTCGCAACTCGCTGGAGACTTCATCCGGCACGTCAAGACGATCTTCCGTTTCGGCCGACTGGCTTACATACCAGGCGACGGCGGGCGAAAGGATCCAGAGCAACGCGAAAGGAATGCCGACGAGGAAGGCGTCGTTACCTGACAGCGCCGCGAAACCTATCGCCAGGACCGCAAGGACCGGCGCATGCCACATCGCTCCATAATAGGAGAAAATGGTGCCCTGCTTGCCCGCCTGGACGCTGGCCGCGGTACGCCACTGGAGCATCAGCTTGTGGCTGACGAACAGGCGATACAGCGAACGGCTGATCGCATCCGTCATCATGCAGACAGTGTCGGCGATGAAGATGATACGCAACGCCACCTGCGCATTGGCGGCCGTGATATCCAACCAGACGTTATGGAGATGAGCGCTGGCAACAATATCGCTGCTACGTGGAATGATGCCATTGATGAGCGACAGGGTGGGCGCCACGAACAGGCAGAAGATCAGCAGAATCTGCCAGATCAGCGCGCCGAACGGCTCCATCAGATACCAGCCGAGCACGGAAGCGAAGAACCAGGCGATCGGTGTCAGCGATCGGCGCAAATTGTCAAACATCTTCCAGCGACCGAGCGCGGTGACGCCGTATTTCGGATTGAGCATATAGGGCAGGAGCTGCCAGTCGCCGCGGGCCCAGCGATGCTGCCGCGAGGTCTCGACCTCGTAACGAACCGGGAAATCTTCGACGAGTTCGAGATCGGTGACGAGCGCGCAGCGCGCCATCGAGCCTTCGAGAAGGTCGTGGCTGAGGACCGAATTCTCCTCAATGCGGCCTTTCAGCGAAGCCTCGAAGGCATCGACGTGATAGAGGCCCTTGCCGGTGAACGTGCCCTCGCCGGCAAGATCCTGATAGACATCCGAAACCGTGAAGACATAGGGGTCGAGACCGCGGTTGATCGAAAAGACGCGCTGGAAGACCGACGCATCCTTGCCCGTCGTCAGCGACGGCGTCACCCGCGGCTGCAGAATGCCATAACCGCTTTCGACACGACCAGTTTCCGGGTTGATGACCGGGCGGTTGATCGGGTGACAGAGCTTGCCGACGAGCTTGGTGACGGTATCGCGCATCAGGCGGGTATCGGCATCGAGCGTCATGACGTACTTGATATCGGCAGGCACGGTGTTGGCGCCTGGCAGGTAGGTCGTGTCGCGGTCGCCGCGCAGCAGCAGGTTCAGCTCGTGGAGTTTGCCGCGCTTGCGCTCCCAGCCCATCCATACGCCTTCGGATGGATTGTAGAGGCGGCGGCGATGCAGAAGATGGAAGCGCACCCTGCCGTCATAGGCATAACGGGCTGAGAGATTGGCAACCTCACGGCGGGCATATTCCAGCACTTCCAGATCAGCGGAGCTTTCCTCCACATCGCTGTCGGGCCAGTCGCTGAGCAACGCAAAGTGGATTTCGCCGCGCGGATTGGCGAGATAATGGACCTCGAGATTGCGCACCATCTCGTCCACGCTGTCGCGATTGGAAATCAGACAAGGCACCACGACGAGCGTACGCGCATCCTCCGGGACACCCCGCTTGAACTCATAGCCGACGAGCCGCGCCGGCGTGACGAAGAAGGAGAGCACGGTATTGAAGAGGCCGCTCGCACCTTCCGAGGCCGGCAAAGAGAACAGGATGAGCAGCAGGGCGATTTCAATCGGTGCCATTCCGGCATTGGCCATGAACCCGCCGACAACAGCCATGGCGATGATGGTGATCAGCGCGACCGGAACGGCGATCGCCATCCAATTGAACTTGCGTACGGCGCGGACGACATGCTGCGGCAATGTTGGGCGGTAATTCGCGCGCGCTTCGAGTTTCAGACGTTGAGCACCCGTAATGAAGCCGCCGATATCAGGCTCATGCGGTTGCGCCTCGCCGGAATGCCTGACCTCAGCCACCATGTCGACGGCGAGCTGGGCGATTTGCACCTCGCTCAACGGCGAGCGCCTGGCAAGCTTTTCGATCTGTCTGCGATAGCTGTTGCGCGAACCGGAGTCGAGGTCGCCGTAGTCGGACTGATCCCAGAGCAGCCTGTCGACATGGCTGACCTGCTCGACCCAGACCGACCATTCCGCATCGTTGATCTCGCGCAGACTGCGGATGATGTTGCCCATCGTGACATTGCCGGCGGAGAGGCGGCTATGCTCCGCCATCGTCACTTCTTCGCTATCACGCCCGAGCTTTTCTAAGCGCTCGTCGAGCCAGGAGATCGCCAAGCTCGATGTCTGCGAGCCGTCACGCATGCGATAGAGGAATTGGGTCGAGAAGGTGTTGTCCTCGGCAAGCTCCTCCAGCGTCTTCAGGTAGGCCGCAGCCTTTGCCGTGTCGGCAAGGCGCACCAGTTCATCGGCCGCCTCATTGGCACGGCGACGCATATGGCGGCTACGCTCGACGCGGCTCGAAATACGGCGAAGGTTTTCAACCAGCACGTAGCGCACCAGAGACGGCAGCGCCCAGAGCTCACCGATCTTGAGAGTTTCGTGCTGTTGGAAACCCTCGACCAACGTTGTCAGGCTTTCCTGCGACATGGTGCCGTGGGTATGGGCAACATAGAGCCAGGCAAGCACGAGCGTGCGCGGGACCTCGACACCGCCAACCTTCATCAGCGGGAGCTCGAGGTAGAATCGGCGCGGGAAGTCGCGGCGGACTTCCTGAATTGCTTCCTCGACGATGTAATGGTTGTCGAGCAGCCATTCGGCGGCTGGCGTGATCGTCTCTCCGGCCTCGACGTCGGTCGCGGTCGTGCGATAGACGCGCAGGATTTCCTTCTCATTCTCCTTGTGGCGCGCAAAGAAATCGAACGGTGCGAAGCCTGGCAGTTCACTCACGGTGCGACAGGCGACGCTTTCACCCATGACCCTGATGTCCTCGTTGGACAGGTAGGTCGAACGGATCGAGTCACTATGGTCGATCTGCTTCTTCTCGGGCGCGCGCGACAGGCTCGGAGACGGACTGGAAATGGCCATGGGTTCGGTTCTGGATCCAAAAAAACACTATGATTTTAGCTAGGTTCTGCACTGCTTGTGATGACTCTCGCATGAACAGACCAGTCATCCTCGAAGCCCGGGAAAAGCGAGATAAACGGACGGTCGGCGCGCTTTGTAGCAACGGACAGACCCGTTTCGGACGTGAATTTTCGAATGGTCGTGGTTGCCCGAGCCCCTGCGAAGCCATTCAGAAAAGTTGGACACATCAGCGATAATTCAAGTGAAAGGATCCGTTTCCGCGCTCTAGATCAGCCGCATGAAAAGGCCCATGGACGATATCCATGCGCCTGAACGGCGTTCCCGGCGTCATCAACGCCTCACGCTTAGATTTCGTGATGGGTAAGATTGCATGGAACAGATAGAGAAGGATGAGGACCGGGATCGGATACCGATCGGCCAAAGTAGGGTACCCCCGCAAGGCCACTCTCCTTATGTGAACACCAAAGTGTCAGGAGAATGCCGGCGCACTCCAATTGTTCCGTATGGAGAAATAATCGATCAAATGAAGGTCGTTGGTCTCAGCCGACGACGCCACACACCATTGCGACAACGAAAAGAAATGCCGCCGTGAAAATCGTTGCATGGACCGCGGTCTGGATTTTGTGCCGCGTGGTGGCCGGCTTCTTGGCCGGCACGGATCCGTACTGGTGCACATGAGTATGCGAAATACCCAGATTTGCCATGTGTCGCCTCCGTCTGTTTGTTTGCGGCCGGACTGCCAGCTCGCATTCTTATTCTTATTCTCTATAAGGTAGGTAGAGATAAATTTCCGTCCATAGCAGACGGAAGAGAAAATCCACCCAGGCTTTCGCTCAGCAGAGCGTACGCCATGCCCAGATCCAGGAACGCTCGGCGGCGTTTTCGTCCTGGGGTGCATTAGGGGATGTTTCGATCAATCGGCGATCTTTTTCCGCCGGAATGGTGACGGAGGCAGTTTCCCTCCGCTCGGCCTTAACAGGCGGATCGAGGTAACCCATGGTCATCCCACCGAGAAAGAACATGCCTCAACCTCCATCGATCACGAAAGCTAACGGTCGTTAACGGGATCATGACAGAACCAAGGCAGCTGTCAATAGTCTAGTCGAATGGTCGTCTTTTAGGGAATCATTATCCTTAACGCCGTCGCTGCGCGAGATTTTTCAAAGGCTTGAAAATACTGGATTTCAAGCTTTCACGAAACCTTTGCTGGCCACCATCAAATTTCGCGTATAGTCCTCGTGAACGCTCCCGGCGGCAAGTTCGGCCGAGGTCAACCGTTCAACGACGGCACCGCCGCGCATCACCGCAAGCCTCTCGCACATGTGGGTGATGACCCCGAGATCGTGGCTGACCATAACAAAGGTGAGTTTCCGGTCCCGCCGAATCTGCTCCAGAAGATTAAGAACCTCTGCCTGGACGGAGGCATCGAGCGCCGACGTCGGCTCATCGAGCAGCAGGATCGACGGTTCGACGATGAGCGCGCGGGCAATCGCCACACGCTGCCGCTGGCCACCGGAAAGCTGGTGCGGATAGCGGAAGCGGAAGCCGTTGCCGAGGCCGACTTCATCGAGCGCGCGGGCTATACGCTTCTCGCTGTCGCCGATAGCGTGGATGGCAAGCGGCTCCAGAAGCAGCCGATCGATGGTCTGACGCGGATGCAAAGAGCCATAAGGGTCCTGGAAAACCATCTGCACGCTTCGGTAGAAGCTTTTGCTACGCTTGGAACCTTTAAGCACCTCACCATCGATGTGGATCGCCCCCTCGCTAACAGGTGCAAGCCCGGCAACGGCCCGCAGCAGCGTCGACTTGCCTGAGCCGGACTCGCCGACGAGACCGAAGGACTCACCACCTTCAATCGAAACGCTCACATCCTTCAAGGCATGGAAATGGTCGTAGACGACGCCGAGATGGTCGACGGATAGAGCTGTGCTCATGCTGCCCACTCCGGCTTGCGGTCGAGAACCGGCAAAGGATGGCGGTTTTCGCCGATCTGCGGCATGCAATTGAGCAAGCCCTGCGTATAGGGATGCTTCGCATTGTGAAGCTCGGACGCGGCTATCTCTTCAACGATGCGGCCGGCATACATGACGATGACGCGGTCGCAGAAAGAGGAGACGAGCCTCAGATCATGGGAAACGAAGATCAGCCCCATGCCGCGTTCGGACACCAGCCGATCCATGATCCTGAGCACATCGAGCTGAACCGTAACGTCGAGCGCCGAAGTAGGCTCGTCGGCGATCAAAAGCTCCGGCCCGGCGATCAGCATCATGGCGATCATTGCGCGCTGGCCCATGCCGCCCGAAACCTCATGCGGATAGAGATCGAACACACGCTTGGGATCGCGGATCTGCACCGCTTCCAGCATGTTGAGCGCGCGGTCTCGTGCCTCACCTCTGCCGACCCTCTCATGCGTGCGTAGCGTCTCGCAGATCTGCTTGCCAATGGTCATGACGGGATCGAGCGAATATTTCGGATCCTGCAGGATCATGGCGATGCGTTTTCCGCGCAGCTTGCGCCGCTCCGAGGCCGATGCCCTCGTCAGATCGAGGCCACTAAAATCCAGCGTGTCGGCGGTGACAACAGCGTGTTTCGGCGTCAGCCCCATTATGGCGCGGCCGGTCTGCGACTTGCCGGAGCCAGATTCGCCGACGATGCCGAGACGCTCCTTGCCGAGCGTGAAGGAGACGCCGCGCACGGCCTCGATGACGCCAGTGCGGGTCGGATAGCTGACGCGCAGGTTGTCGACGGTCAGAAGCAAACTCATTGGCCGGCCTCCTTCGGATCGAGCGCATCGCGCAGGCCGTCGCCCAGAAGGTTGAAGCCGAGGCTGACGACGAGGATGGCGATGCCGGGCATGGCGGCGACCCACCATTGGTCGAGGATGAAGCGGCGGCCGGAAGCGATCATCGCACCCCATTCCGGCAACGGCGGTTGTGCGCCGAGACCAAGGAAACCGAGGCCGGCCGCTGTCAGGATGATGCCCGCCATGTCGAGCGTCACCCGCACGATCAGCGAGGAGATGCAGAGCGGCATGACGTGCCGGACGATGATTCGTAGCGGCGAAGCGCCCATCAGCTTGACTGCCGAGATATAGTCGGACCGCCGGACGGTCAGCGTCTCGGCGCGGGCGATGCGCGCATAAGGCGGCCAGGAGGTGATGGCGATGGCGATGATGGCATTCTGGATGCCAGGCCCGAGGGCGGCTACGAAGGCAAGCGCCAGCACGAGCTTCGGGAAGGCAAGGAAAATATCGGTGATGCGCATCAGCGTCGCATCCACCCATCCGCCCGCATAACCCGATACCGTACCGACGATGAGGCCGACCGGCGCAGAGATGACGGCGACCAGCACCACGACGAGCAGCGTCAGCCGCGAGCCATAGACCAGACGCGAGAAGATGTCGCGGCCCTGATCGTCGGTGCCGAGCAGGTAGCCGGTGCTGCCGGGCGGCAACAGGCGCGCATTCCTGAGATCGCCGACAACGGGATTGTGCGTGGCGATGACATTGGCAAAGGCGGCAATCAACAGCAGCGCCACGATGATCAGCAGGCCGACGACGGCGAGCCGGTTCGCAGTAAATTGCCGCCAGGTGATATAGGCGCGGCCCAGCCGGGCCTGCATGCGCGACTGCGGCCGATCGGACAGCAACCACTCGCGGCGGCTCAGGGGCATGGAAGGCGTGGTCGGAACCGTCATCGGTTTCGCGTCCTCGGGTCGAGTATCCGATAGAGAAGATCGGAGATAAGGTTGATGCCGACAAAGACCGTGCCGATGACGATCGTCCCGCCGAGCACGGCGTTCATATCGGCGTTTTGCAGCGAGTTGGTGATGTAAAGGCCGATGCCGGGCCAGGAGAAGACCGTCTCCGTCAGCACCGAGCCTTCAAGCAAGCCGGCATAGGAAAGCGCGATGACGGTCACGAGCGGCACCGCCGCGTTCCGCAAGGCATGGCCCCAGATCACCCGCGTCTCCGACAGGCCCTTGGCGCGGGCTGCCACCACATATTCCTGCGACAGTTCGTTCAGCATGAAGCTGCGGGTCATGCGGCTGATATAGGCGAGCGAGAAATAGCCAAGCAGCGAGGCCGGCAGGATGATATGGCGGAAGACGTCATAGAAGACATCCCACTGCCCCTGCCACGCGCTGTCGAGGAGATAGAAACCGGTGACCGGCGTGAAACTGTATTCATAAACGATATCGATACGGCCGGGAAAGGCCACCCAACGCAGCTGGGCGTAGAAGATGACGAGCGAAATCAGCGCAAGCCAGAAGATCGGCACCGAATAGCCGACAAGACCGACGACACGCACGATCTGGTCGGCAATGCTGCCGCGCCGAACGGCGGCGAGCACGCCAAGCGGCACGCCGATGATGGAACCGATGATCGTGCCGACGGTGGCAAGCTCCAGAGTCGCCGGGAAAACGCGGCGAATATCGACCATGACCGGATTGGTGGTCAGGACGGAATTGCCGAAATCGCCCGATAGAATGCCTTTCAGATAGATGTAGAACTGTTCGTAGAGCGGCAGGTCGAAGCCCATCTCCCGGCGAACACGTTCCACGACATGGGTCGGCGCGCGATCGCCGAGAATGGCGAGCACGGGATCGATCGGCACGACTCGGCCGATGAAGAAAGTGACGGCCAGAAGACCGAGATAGGTGGTAGCGGCGGCGAAGAGGAAGCGCCCCAGCGCCTTCGCAAAGGAGAGTGCACGGCCCTTGCGGGGCCGCGCTTCCTGTCTTGTTTCAATGATGCTCACGGGATCAGCCTGGCTGGCTCATCACTTCGCGATCGGGCCTACATAGTTCGTGTCGAAGCTAGGCCCCAGCTTGAAGTCGTTAAGGCTCTTGCGATAGCCGGCCACTTCGATCTGTTGGAAGATGATGACGAAGGGGCTGTTGGCCAGGAACTTCTTCTGGACATCCTCATACATGGCAGCGCGCTTGGCGGCGTCACGCTCGAGCAGGGCAGCCTTCGTCTCCTTGTCAAGCTCGGGCGCTTCCCACGTATTGCGCCATGCTAGCGTCTTCACCGTGCCCGCGTCGGAATTGTCCGGGTTGGAGGTAAAAGTATCGGCGTTTGAGTTCGGATCGAAATAGTCCGATCCCCACTGGCCGATATACATGTCGTGGGTGCGGGCGCGGAACTTCGTCAGCGTCTGCTTGCCGTCGCCGGGGATGATTTCCATTTTCACGCCGGCCTGGGCGAGCGTCTGCTGGATGGATTCGGCAATGCCGGTGACCGGCTGGGTGTTGCGTACATCCATAGTGACGGAGAAGCCATCCGGCAGGCCAGCCTTGGCAAGCAATTCCTTCGCCTTGGCGACGTCGAGCTTGTAAGGCGTGTCGTTCAGCGCACCGAGCTGACCGGTCGGCAGGAAAGTCTGATGGATCTCGCCGATGCCCTTGATGAGGGTTGCGCCGATCGCATCGTAATCGACCAGATACTTGAAGGCTTCCTGGACCTCAGGCTTCTTCAGGTTCTCGTTCTTGCTGTTGAGGCTGACGTAATAGACCGTGCTCTTCGGTGCGCTGGTGGTCGCCAGATCCGCATTCTTGGAAACGGCGTCGAGATCACCAGGCTCGAGGTTGCGGGCGATATCGATATCACCGGCCTCCAGCGCCAGGCGCTGGGCAGAGCTTTCCTTCATGTAGCGGTAGATGACGCGGTTAAGCTTCGCCTTATCGCCGTAATAATTGTCGTTACGCTCCAGGACGACGACTTCGTTGGCGCGCCACTCACGCAGCTTGTAGGTACCGGAGCCGGCATAACCCGTCTTCAGCCATTCATTGCCGAAATCGTTGTCGTACTTGTGGTCGGCATCGACGGTCACCGGCTTCACGTGATCGAGAACCAGCTTCTTGTCGACGACGGAAGCGACGGTTGCCGTCAGGCAATTCAGCACGAAGCTCGGCGCATAAGGCTTGTCGACGGTGAAGGTGAAGGTGGCCGGATCGACAGCCTTTGCCTTTTCGGTCACGTTGTCGCCGGTCAGGCCGAATTGGGTGAGAATGAAGGCTGGGCTCTTGTCGAGCTTGACGGCGCGTTCGAAGGACCAGGCAACGTCTTCGGCGGTGATCGGGTTGCCGGAAGCAAACTTCAGGTCCGGTTTCAGCTTGAACGTATAAGTCAGGCCGTCATCGGAAACGGTCCAGCTGTCGGCGAGATCGCCCTTGATCTTCGACGTATCGTTCATGTCGAGACGAACGAGCAGACTATAGGTGTTGCTGGTAACCTCAGCTGTCGAAAGCTCGAAAGCCTCGCCCGGATCCATCGAGATGATATCGTCGATGGCAAAACCTTCGACGAGCGTATCCTTCGGCGTCTCTGCAAAGGCAGCAGGTGCCGCCACCATCAGGAGCGAAAGGGCAGCCCCGGCGGAAAGAAGGCGGAAGCTGCGGTTCAGTTTGGTAATCATCATGGTCTGTTCCCCTGTTTTTGATTGATTACAAAGTGTTATTTGGTTTCAGACGTCCTCTTCCCTCCACGCCGAAGCCAGGATGCGAAGCCAGTTTTCGCTGGCCATCTTCGCTAGTTCCTCCCCACCATAGCCAGCTTGCCGAAGAGCGACAATCAGCTTTTGATTACCGGCAGCATCGCCGATTTCCTCCGGAATGGTAGCGCCGTCGAAGTCCGAACCGAGCGCCACGCAATCGATTCCGACCCGGTTCACGAGGTAGTCGATATGCCTGACCATGTCGGAAAGCGGCGTGGCGACGTCGGAACGGCCGTCCGCCCGCAACATCGCGGTGGCATAATTCACGCCGACGAGACCGCGGCTTTCGCGGATCGCATCGAGCTGCCTGTCGGTGAGGTTGCGCGCGACCGGTGTCAGCGCATGGACGTTGGAATGGCTTGCCACGAGCGGCTGGTCGCTCGTCTTCGCTACGTCCCAGAAACCCTTTTCGGTGATATGGGCGAGGTCGATCATGATGCCGAGACGGTTGCACTCGCGCACCAGCGCGAACCCGGCCTCCGTCAGGCCAGGCGCCGTATCCGGCGAGCTTGGGAAGGCGAAGGGCACGCCATGGCCGAAAATATTGTGGCGGCTCCAGACTGGGCCGAGCGAGCGCAGGCCGGCCGCATGGAAGACTTCGAGCGCAGCAAGATCGGCGCCGATCGGCTCGCAGCCTTCGATATGCATGACGGCAGCGAAAATGCCCTCCGCCATCGCCTTGCGGATGTCCTTCACCGAGCGGCAGAGCCGCCAGGCACCGGCACGGTCGAGCCTGAGCGCGATCGCTGCCATTTCTGTGCCGATCGCAAGCGACGGCAGTGGATCGAGAGGAGCGGCAAGCCGCGTCGCGTAATGGCCGTTCGCATCGGGATCGGCAAAGACCAGATCGCCCGATGGAATATAGATGGCGCAGAGGCCGCCCGCCAGACCACCCGCCTTCGCACGGGGAGCATCTATATGGCCTGCCGTCGTGCCGTTGGCGAATTCCGCAATCGGATCGCTTCCGTCTTTCGCATGTGTCCAGAGCCGAAGGAGAACGTCGTTGTGGCCGTCGAATACGAGTTGCATTTGTCTTCCTGCGCTGCCCGAACGGGCGGGTCGAAGCGGCAAGAATAGAAAAGCTGACAGAAAGCGCCACCTATTTTTTCACCTATGCGCAATATGGATGCACTGCAATTTCTTGATGCAGAAAGTGGTGAAATCGGCAATGTCTTCGTGATTTGCGCTCCGCCGGCCTAATCTCGGCGGAATGCCCTTTTTGCCAACGATCCCAAAGGCATCAATATGGATCAAGAAATTCTCGACGGCCTTACTCGGCAATACCCGAATGTTCGATTGACCGGCGCCGATCAACCATTATCGGAGGCCGATTTTCAGGCGCAGAAACACAAGCATTTTTCCCGCCGGGCGTTGGGTGGAGCGATCGGCATCATCAGCAACGCCAAAGGCGAGATCGTCTTGGTCAAGCGAAGCGGTATGCATGCAGGCTGGGCTCTGCCCGGCGGAACGGTTGAAGAAGGCGAGGATTTCTCGGTCGCCTTTCGACGCGAGATCGTCGAAGAGATCGGCGTGTCTCTGGATGTGCCTTATCTGACCGAAGTTGAGCGGAAAAAGTTTATCTCACCACAAGGCGAAACCTTCGACTTCCTTCTCGCCGTCTTTGAAGCCCGGATGCATGAGGAAGAACTCCCGGAGCCAACAGATGATGCTGTCGCGGAAGGACTGGAAGCCTGCCTCTTCTACCCGGCGGAGATTCCTCCCGAGATGATTTTGGGTGATCGCGAGAAACTCACACGGTACTTGAGAAAATCGGAAACCGGGGATCCATCGCCGTGACGACGGGCATTCCATATCTAAGTCAGTGAAAAGGGGCCGAAGCCCCTTTTTCGGATCAGTGCTTGGACCGTTTCTTCTGCCTGTAGACGTCGACCACGACGGCAGCGACGATGATCACGCCTTTGACGATCTCCTGATAGTAGGCATCGACGCGCAGGAAGGTGAAGCCCGAGGTCATTACTCCGAGAATGACGGTGCCGATGACAGTGCCGGTAATTCGCCCGACGCCGCCGGTGAGCGACGTGCCACCGATGACGGTCGCTGCGATCGCATCGAGTTCATAACCGACGCCCATGCTCGCCTGTGCGGTTTCAGCGCGCGCCGCCGTGACGATACCGGCAAGGCCGGCCAGCAATCCCGCGATCACATAGACCTTGACGAGATGCGCCTCGATATTGATGCCGGAAACGCGCGCCGCCTGGGGATTGGCGCCGATGGCATAGGTGAACTTCCCATAGCGGGTGTAGCGGAGCGCAATGTGGAATATCAGAGCCACGACTAGGAAGACGACAACCGGCCATGCTTTCGTTCCGATGAAATGAAACTGCTCGGTGATCCCGGAGACCGGTTGTCCCTTCGTGTACCACTTCGCCACGCCCCTCGCAGAAACGAACATTCCAAGCGTTGCGATGAACGGCGGGATCTTCGTGTAGGCGATGAGCGCGCCGTTCACGAGACCGGCTGTCGCCCCGATCAGCAGGCCTACGACGATCGGCACGAAAGCAGGCAGGTCCGTCAGCGAGGGAAAGACGGCCCTTCCCCAGGTGGAGGACTGGGCAAAGCTTGTTGCAATCATCGCCGTCATGCCGACGACCGAGCCCGACGAAAGATCTATGCCGCCGGTGATGATGACCTGCGTGACGCCGACGGCGATGATGCCGATGACGGAGACCTGCAGGATCATGATCGTCAGGCGCTGCGAATTCACGAGGAAGCTCTGGCCGATGAAGATCCAGCCGAGGATTTCATACACGAGCGCGATACCGACAAGCACCAGGAATATGCTCAGTTCCGGCGGCATGCGTCGTCGCCTTTGTCGGGTTGCGAGCGGAGCCGTGCCCTCTGCTGCCTTGGTTGTCATGTCAAACCTCCCTTGGACGGGTGCTGGAGCGCATCACTGCGCAGCCAGTTCCATCACCTTGATCTGCGTTGCTTCGTCGCGATTGAGGAAACCGGTCACGCGCCCCTCGTGCATGACCATGATGCGGTCGCTCATGCCGAGCACCTCAGGCATTTCCGACGAGATCATGATGACTGCGACGCCGTTCCGCGCCATTTCAGTGACCAGCCTGTGAATTTCAGCCTTGGCGCCGACATCGATGCCGCGTGTCGGTTCATCGAGAATCAGGATCTTCGGATTGGTGAGCAGCCATCGTCCGATCAGCACCTTCTGCTGATTGCCGCCTGAAAGGTTCTCTACACGCTCGTAAAGGTTGGGCGTCTTCACCCGCAGCTTTTTCGCCATGTCTTCACAGGTCGCCTCGACCGCGCGCTGTTGCACGAAACCGCCCTTGACGTATCTGTCCTGCAGGACAGCGATCTGCATGTTCTCGAGAATATCGAGGATCAGCAGGCAGCCCGTATCTTTCCGATCCTCGGTCAGGAACGCCATTTGGTGACGAATGGCGGCAGTCGGCGAAGAAATCGTCACGGGCTTGCCAAAGAGCTCGATCGTGCCGGAGCTTGCCGGCGTTACACCGAAAAGCGTTTCGGCGACATTCGAACGCCCGGAGCCGACCAATCCTGCCACACCGAGAATCTCGCCGGCTCTCACTTCGAAGGAGACGTCGCGGAAGACCCTGTTGAGACAGAGGTCCTTGACGGAAAGCACGACCTCCCCGATCGGTACCTCCTCCTTGGGGAACATCTGCGTGATCTCGCGCCCGACCATCATACGGATGATGTCGTCGCGGGTGACCTCGGTCGAGGCGTGCGTACCGATATACCGGCCGTCGCGGAACACAGAAAACTCGTCGGCGATCTCGAAGAGCTCGTTCATCTTGTGGGTGATGTAGACGATGCCGATGCCCTGGGCTCTGAGATCGCGGATGATGCGGAAAAGATGCTCGACTTCACGCTCCGTCAGCGCCGAAGTCGGCTCGTCCATGATGAGCACGTCGGAATTATAGGAAACCGCCTTGGCAATCTCGACCATTTGCCGGCTGGCGACGGAGAGGTATCGGACTTCGATCTCGGGATCGATCGCAATATTGAGCCGGGCAAAAAGCTCCTCGGTCATGCGGTGCATCCGGCCGTGATCGACGAAACCGAAACGGTTCTTCGGTTCGCGGCGTATCCAGATATTTTCAGCCACCGTCATGAACGGCATCAGGTTCAGCTCCTGATGGATCATCGCGATACCGTTTTCCAGCGCGTCGAGCGGAGAGTTCAGCTGGATTTCGACCCCTTTCAGCCGAATCTCGCCTTTGTCGGGCGTATAGATGCCAGCGAGGATCTTCATCAATGTCGATTTGCCGGCGCCGTTTTCACCCATCAGCGCATGCACGGAGGCGCGCTTCAGGCGAAACTGCACGTCATCGAGTGCGACGACACCCGGAAACTCCTTGCGAACGCCCTCGGCGCTCAAGAGATATTCCGCATTCGGAATTGCACCGCTCGCGCGAACGGCAGCCATGGTTGTCGGGCTGACGGCCATAAGATCTCCTCCGGATACGGGCAGGTGAAAGGGACGCGGGCTTTACCCGCATCCCTCCTGGCGTTCGCCTCAGTTCTTGGCGACAAAATCCTTGACGTTGTCAGGCGTGACGAGCTGGAAGGGAATGTAGACCTTCTTCTCGACCTTCTCGCCCTTGGCGAGCTTGAGCGCCGCATCGAGCGAGCCCTTGCCCTGGCCGGCGGCATCCTGGAACACCGTCACATCGAGATCGCCTGCCTGCATGGCCGCAAGTGCGTCCTGCGTGGCGTCGACACCGCCAACGACGACCTTGGTCATGTCCTTGCCAGCCGCCTTCAACGCCTGGATGGCGCCGATCGCCATTTCGTCGTTGTTGGAGATGACGGCATCGAATTCAATGCCGCTGGACAGCCAGTTCGTCATCAGGTCGGAGCCCTGGGTACGATCCCAGTTCGCCGTCTGCTCTTCGACGATTTCCAGGCCCTTGCACTCGTCGGTCTTGATGACGTCATGGACGTCCTGGGTGCGCATGCGGGCGGCCTGATTGGAAAGCTCGCCCATGATAACGACGGCCTTGCCCTTGCCACCGAGAATGCGGCAGATTTCCTTCGTCTCCAGCGTGCCGGATTCCTGCTCGTTGGATGCGACGAAAGCCTGCTTGTCCGGCAGCGTATCGACATTGACCGGCTGACGGTTGACGTAAACCAGCGGAATGCCGGCATCTGCCGCAAGCTTCGACATTGCCGTCGTCGCATCGGTATCGACAGGGTTGACGATGATTGCGTCGACCTTGGAAGCGATGAAATTCTGGATCTGACTCTGCTGCTTGGAAACGTCGTTCTGTGCGTCTTCGACCTGCAGCGTCACGCCGCTCAAGGTCTTCGCATAATCTGTCATGCCGTTGCGCAGAACGGTCAGGAAGTTGTCGTCGAACTTGGCCATTGAAACGCCGACGGTTTCCGCATGTGCGGCCGTCGACAGGACGAGCGCCATTGCGGTGCTCAGGATGAACTTCTTCATGTGTATTCCCTCCACAAAGCGGTGCCCGGCTGCACCCTCCTCACGCCGGGGCCTTGGACATCCGTCCGCAGGCCTCAATCCCGCGCTGCCTCTCCCGTGGCAGCTCCGCCAAAACGGAACAAACAAACCGTAAAATTTGTTTTGCGGAATATTCATTCCATTTTATCGAAACGGCGTCAAGCCTCTTTGCCGTTTTCGGGCACCATCGCTGGAGGAAGCCGTCGCCAACAGCGATTTGGCGTGATCGGCCCGTTGCAATCCGGCCATGATGGCAGAGGAACCGTCACAGACACTTATTGTGAAAGCCGTAGAGATCCCCATCTAGTCGGAGCCCAGAACGGCTTGCGCACACCGGCCGTTTATTTGAAGATTTTTGGAGACAGAACAAATGTCCATCTCGATGTATCGCCTCACCGTTCCCATGTTCCAGCGCGGCATTGCCAGCCTGAAAACCTATCTCGATAAGGCGGAAGCCTATGCCGTGGAAAAGAAGATCGACCCCGCCATTCTTGTAAACGCGCGGCTGGCACCGGATATGCTGCCGCTTTCCGGCCAGTACCAGCGTGCCAGTGACAGCGCCAAGTTTGCGCTCGCCCGCCTGACGGCAACCGAAGCGCCTAAATTCGAGGACAATGAAACGACGATCGCCGAATTGCGCGAACGTATGGCGAAAACCGAAGCCTATCTCGCCGGCTTCTCTTCAGAGGCTCTGGAAGGAAGCGACGTCAAGGATATCACCGTGCCAGGCCGCAACGGCTCGGTTGTTCCCGGCCTCGAATACATCGCCCTCTTCGCATTGCCGAATTTCTATTTCCACGTGACGACGGCACATGCCATCCTGCGCAACCAGGGTGCACCCGTTGGCAAGCGGGATTTCCTCGGAAACTTCTGAGCCTGATCAGGGCCGGTGCGTCACCGGCCCTTTTTCCGTCAGTTCGGTATAGGCAAGCGTTTGATCGAGATGCCGCGCCCGAAGCGACAGCAGCCGTTCTGCATAACCGAGCCTTACCGACGCATAGGCCGGATCGTCAGCGATGTTGCGCAGTTCCATCGGATCCGTGACCAGATCGAAGAGCAGCGTCGGCAATGCGGCGAAATGCACGTATTTGAACCGCTTGTCCCGGATGACGGCGAGGTTCAATTCGTTCGACCCAAGGCCGAAATGCCGCTCCGTTTCGCCATGGGCGATGTCGCGGAAATCGAATTCCCAGAAGGCCGCATCCCGCCACCTCTGTGCCTTGCCGCCATCAAGGAAAGGCGCAAGCGAGTGCCCGTCGATGCCGTTAGCAGGCGCGATCCCAAGCCGATCGCAGAGCGTAGGGAACACATCGGCAGCGCTGGTGAAATCATCAACGATACCACCGGCTGCGGCCCCGCTGGGATCTCGGATGACGAGCGGAATATGATAGCTGCCGTCGAAATAGCCGCCTTTTCCGAGCGTCCAGTGATCGCCCGCCATCTCCGCGTGATCGGAGGTGAAGACGACGATCGTGTTATCCCATTCACCGGCATCCTTCACTGCTTGCCAGATGCGACCGAGCTGATCGTCCACTTCAGCGATCATGCCATAGTAGATCGACCGGACAGCATCGAAATCGGCAGCATTCCAGTCGCTGAGCGGCCCTTCAGCCCCATGGATGAAACTGCCCTTGCCAGCACGCGGCATGGCATAGGCGAGATAGGGATGGCTGCGCTGTTCCGTTTCGCGGTCTGTCCCACGCGCAAAGGCCGGACCTTCACCTGGTTTGAACATCCGGTTGAACGGCTCCGGCACAGAGAAAGGCGGATGCGGCCGCAGGAAAGAAATATGCGCGAACCACGGTGCGTCCTGCTCGCCCATCCAGCGGATGAATTCGCCGGTCAGGAAGGCCGTCTGTGTCTCTTCGCGTGAATAGACGGGAGCCCCGTTGGAAATTTCCCCGGCCGCGGCACCCACCGGAATATGGATATCGCGGCTGACAGCGCCGGTGCGACCGCGCGAGCGCAGCCAGGAAAGCCACTGTCTCTCATGTTCGGGCAGGAGCTGGCGAACTGTGAAGCCGGGCAGCACGCCTTCATAGGTCGTCAGATGTGGATCATTGGCGTCCATTTCCCGCGGATCGGGCGCCGTATCGGTATAGCCGAACAGCGTCGGATCATAACCTGCCCGCCTTGCCGCCAGCGCCAGATTATCGAACCGCCGGTCGAGCGGCGATCCGTTCCGGCAGACGCGGTGGTTCATCTGGTAGAGGCCGGTATAAAGTGTCGCGCGCGCCGGCGAGCAGGGAGCAGCCCCGGCATAATGCCGCCGGAAGAGCGTCCCCTCTTTCGCCAGAGCGTCCACAGCAGGCGTCCTGACGCAGGCGTGCCCCACAGCCGAGAGGCAATCGCCGCGCCATTGATCCGCAGTGATGATGAGAACGTTGGGCTTCGGCCCGCGTTCAGTGCTGATTTGATCTCGCATGCCAGTTCCAGGCCGACTGGATGATCTGCGAGAGATCATACTGCGGCACCCAGCCCAGTATGTCCCGCGCCTTGTCGTTATTGGCGACCAGTGTGTGCGAATCGCCTTCACGACGACCGATATACTCGACGGGGAACGGCTTGTTGGAAACGTCTTCGATGGCGCCCAGCAATTCCTTCACCGTGGTGCCGGTGCCGGTGCCGAGGTTCAGCGCAACGGAATCTCCACCCTTCAGGAGATATTCGACGGCGCGCACATGCGCATCGGCAAGATCCAAAACGTGGATGTAATCGCGCACGCAGGTGCCGTCGCGCGTCTCATAATCGCTGCCGAACACCTTGAAGCCCTGGCGGCGGCCCAGCGCCGCATCGATCGCCAGCGGGATGGCATGCGTTTCCGGCTGGTGCCATTCGCCGATACGGCCCTCGAAATCGGCGCCGGCGGCATTGAAATAGCGCAGCACGACGGAGCGAAGACTCTTGTACTGGTCGTAATCGGCAAGCGCCTGCTCGACGATGTACTTGGTGCGTCCGTAGGGATTGATCGGCACCTGACGGTGCGTCTCGTCGAGCGGCACGCTCTGCGGCAGACCATAGGTCGCGCAGGTGGAAGAGAAGACGAACGCATTGATGCCGGCTGCCTGCGCCGCCGACAAGAGCGTCAGCGTGCCAATGACATTGTTCTCGTAGAAGGAGACCGGATCCTTGACCGACTCACCGACTTCGATCAGCGCCGCAAAATGCAGGATTGCCGACGGCTTGTGTTTTGCCAGCACCTCATCGAGCCGGGCGCGATCGCGAATATCGCCCTCTTCCGCCGGTCCCCATTTGACGAATTCGCGATGGCCGTTGGAGAAATTATCGAAGACGACGGGCGTGTAGCCCTTGTTCGCCAGATCGAGACACGTATGCGAGCCGATATAACCAGCGCCACCGACCACAAGAACCGTTTCACCTGCCATGCATTTCACCTCTTACAAGCCACAGATGCACGGACATTAGCCAAGTTACACGTCAGTAAAAAGTTATCTCGGTTACATATCTGCAAAAAGAAGAAGATTAGAGATGTCTTTCATACGAAATGCGCCTGCTTACAGGACGATTGCGTTGCCGGCCCCATCGAAAACCGGCGTGCACCGAGTCGCCGGCAGGTCCGCCGGTACGGCTTCCACGTCGAAGACATTCATTATATCGCTGGCGTCATCGGCAATGAACGCTGCCGTTTCGGTCTTTTAGTGGTCGAAGAGATCGCGCGACATCTGGCAGACGAGCCGTTGCGCTATAGTGTTACCGTCGAAAGCCTGCTTAATTCGTAACCAGGGGAGGAAATATGAGAAAGGCGATCATCGTCTGGGGCGGCTGGTCGGGCCACGAGCCGGAACCCTGCGCCAACATCGTTGGCGAGTTGCTGCGCGAGGACGGCTTTGCAGTCGAAATCACCAATGATCTCGACATCTTCGGCTCACCGCAACTGACCGGGGCCGATCTTCTGGTGCCGGTCATTACCGGCGAGAAGCTGGAAAAGCCGCATGCGGATGCTCTGGTCAAAGCTGTCCGCGGGGGCCTCGGCCTCGGTGGACACCATGGCTGTCTTGCCACCTCCTTCAAGGAAAGCGCACCCTTCCGTTACGTCTCCGGCGTCACCTGGGTTGCCCATCCCGGCAATATCATCGACTTCCGGGTTGCTGTGACGCGGCAAGATGATCCGCTAATGGAAGGCATTCCGGATTTCGATTACCACTCGGAGCAGTATTATCTGCACTACGACCCCTCAGTCGAGATCCTAGCCGCCACGACCTTTACCGGCCAATACGATGCTGCCGCGCGCAATGTCGTGATGCCCGTCGTCTTCAAGCGGCATTTCGGCGAGGGACGCGTTTTCTATTCCGCACTTGGCCATGTCGCGGCCGAATTCAGCCATCCCTACATGCCCCTCATTCTCCGGCGCGGCCTCAGCTGGGCCGCTCGACAGTAATCGGAGTAGGATTGGAATGAGCTGCGATGCGCGGCCAGCGTGGCCTCAACGAATAGTCGGAGCTGAAGAACGCCCGCATAAATTTTCGGACAGGCAGGCCTGATAAAAGCGTAAGCCGCCGACTCGATGAGCGGCGGCCCATAGCATTGAACACACAAAAGTGCCTCGGCGGCGTCGGCTTCAGCCTAGGCGGCGGCTGGCTGCCTTGCGCCGGCCACTCTGATTTTCCTGCTCGCTGGACGCCTCGTCATAGGTCCGCAAAATCCGTCCGGCAGCCTTGAGCCTCTCGATGAGATCGCTTCCATCGACGGATGCCTTGGTGGCTTCAAGCTGCTCGAATTCCCGGAGCGCCTGTGCCCAGTGGCTTTCGCCCCGGTCATGCGGCCGGCCTTCTTCTTCCCAGATGGAGTATGCCCGCTGGCTGACCCAATCATCCCGATTACGACTCATTAGAAAACCCCAGCGAGTAAATAGGCGAACGCAATATTGATGGGAATAAAGTGGCAAAGGGGACTTTAGGAGTCGTTACTGCGGTATGTAATTTTGCAGGATAAATTGCATCAGGAAGAGTAGTTTTTCGGTAGCTATAGTTAAAAGGGTGGAAACGTTCCTCCACCCTCATATCATCAGGCAGCGATGGTTTCTTCAGCCACTTCGTCGGCCTCGCCGGTACCGCGACCCATGAAGGTGAAAATAACGATCGCCGTCAGGATCGTAATACCGGTCAGAAGCCACAAAAGCAGGCTGAATGCATTGTTATAGGCATGGATGAGCTCCAGTTCGCCCATGCCGGAGAGAGCCTGGCCCGCACCGTTGATATCCCCCGTCACCAATCGCTGTGCCGCAATTGTCGCCTCATGGCTTGATCCAAGATAGGATTGTGTCAGTCCGGACAGGAGCGCACTGACGATGGCGAGCGCCACGCCTTCACCGGCGACGCGCGTCGTGCTGAATATCCCGGTTGCCATCCCAGCGCGTTCCTTGGGCACGACGCTGACCGCGAGCCCATCCATGAGGCCCCAGGGCAGGCTGATACCGATACCGATCGTCAGCAGCGGTGCAATGAGCGCCGCATGATCCGAACCAACGGGAATATGCGCGAGCCAGAAGAGACCGGCCGCGGAAATGAAAAGACCGACACTGCAGATCGTCGCTACCGGCAACCACCGGGTCAGCAATCCGGCCGCAATGGGCAGGATGAGCAAGGGGCCGGAAAGCGCGATCATCATCTGTCCGGCAGCAACCGCGCTCAGGCGCTCGACACCGACAAAACGCACCGGCAACAGGATGAGCAACACAACGAAAGCATAGGCGGGAGCGGCTGCCAGCAACTGCACACCGACAAATCGGGGGTACCGGAAAAGCGTCAGATCAAGCATCGGTCGCTTCACAAGGCGTTCGATGAAACAGAAGAGGGCCATAAGGAGCATTGAACCCAGAACGAGTCCAAGTGTCAGCGCATCGCTCCATCCGCTTTCAGGCGCTCGCAACACACCGTAAGTGAAAAGCGACAAGGCTAGCGTGAAGCTGATCGCGCCCGGCCAGTCGAGCCCGCTGGCCTCGGGATCTCGGGTTTCCGTCAGGAATATCGCCCCGAGAATGAAGGCAATGATACTGAGGCCGAGCACAAGAGCGAAGATCGCCCGCCAGCCGAAAGCCTCGATCATCATACCTGATGCCATCGGCCCGAACGCCAGGCCGACGCCGAAGCTCGCCCCGACAAGGCTGAAAGCGCGCATCCGCTCCTTCCCGTCGAATTCCTGCGCCAGCGACGCCATTCCGCCGGAAAAGGCCGCAGCCGAGCCGAAGCCCTGGAGCGCGCGAAGGCTGTCGAACCAGACAATATCAGGCGAAAAGGCCAGCCCGCCGGAAAACAGGATGAAGGCCGCAAGACCACACAGGAAGACGCGTTTGCGGCCGTAGCTGTCCGCCAGCGCGCCGGCAGCCATCAATGTGCTGCCGAAGGTCAGCATGAAGGCATTGGTGACCCAGTTATGGGCGATCGGGCTGCCGCCGAGCTCAGCACTGATCGCCGGCAGGGCCACGGCGGGACCGGTAAAGGTGAGAGGCATGGCCGCAGCCGCGGAGCAGACGGCAATCAAAACGAAGATTTTTTCCGCAATGCCGGTTGGTTTGGGCTTGTAGGGAACGGTCATAAGACTTCCGCTGGTTCGAGGGTGGGACGCGCTTGGGAGGCTCGCGTGTGAGAAGGCGTTCAGACGCCTGGACTTCGAATGCGGAAAGCAGCATAAATTACAGACAATCCATCAATAACCTACGGTTTGTTCCGCATATAACGGAAGAAATCGCTCGAATGGATCTCTACATGGACCAACCCTTTGGTAGCCTCACGGCCTTTGTCAGGACTGCCGATCTTGGAAGTTTCGTCGCCGCCGGCCGCGCTCTCGGCCTATCGGCCTCCGCTGTCGGCAAGGCCGTTACGGCGCTTGAACAACAGCTCGGTGTTCGTCTGTTCCAACGCTCGACGCGGAGCTTGCGGCTGACGGAGGAAGGCCGGCTGTTTCACGAGCGCTGCCGGCGCATACTCGACGACCTGGAAGATGCCCAGGCCTCACTGGCACAGGCTGTTGCGGCTCCTCGGGGACGATTGCGCGTCAGCGTACCCCTCGTCAGCTACCATCTGATCCTGCCGATCCTGCCGGAATTCGTTGGGCTCTATCCGGAGATCGAACTGGATCTCGACTTCAACGACCGGATCGTCGATCTGATCGAAGAAGGCGTCGATGTCGCGATCCGCAGCGGGACCTTGCCGGATTCGAGACTGATGTCGCGCGCACTTCGCCCGTTTCAGCTCCTGCTGTGCGCCGCGCCGGCCTATCTGGATAAACACGGAACCCCGGATTGCCTCCGCGACCTCGAGGGTCATCTCAGCGTCCGGTTCAGATTTCCCAACTCCGGAAAACTGCAGCCCTGGCCGCTCAGCCTCTCGCCCGACCATCCGGAAATCAGAACCCGAACCGTGCTGACCTGCAACAACATGGAAGCGCTGCGCGGTGCCACCATCAGCGGAATGGGCATCGGCTGCATGCCGGATTTCCTCGCCCGCGATCCATTGGCCGATGGCAGGCTGCGCACTGTGCTTGATACCCATATAGACGGCCCCGCCCAGTTCCACCTGCTCTGGCCCTCTAACCGTCATCTCTCGCCCAAGGTCCGCGTCCTCGTCGATTTTCTGAGTGAAAAGCTTTTTTCGAATCGTTGCGAAATTTGCACGGAAGAAGAGCGATGATCACAGCCCTTGAAGCCTTGAAGCCCTGAACAGCTGCACCACCGCAGATGATTGCATAGTTTCTCAAGAGAAACCGGGGAGGGGTAAATCCGTTACGGGTACGCTGGATGAAATGTCAGGATGCTTGCCGTCTCGAAGAGAAAGCTGATCTTGTCGGTCGCACACACAACCCAACCCGCGAACGCAATATCGATCTCCGGAGCCGACTAGAGGAGATCCAGATCAACGGCGCTGAAACACACCCCTTAGTAGCAAATCCAAAACTTTGAGGAACAAAGGTTGACGAGATAACCCATGATGGATATAGAGCGCCATCGATACTTTGTTTGCCGTTATTTGTTTTTGCTGCGCTTTGCGCTTCTTGATCAACTTTCCCTCTCAAAAGTCGAAACAACCGCCGTGCGTCGCCCGGCGGCAGATTAGTCGTTGCTATGAAAGGGTTTGTTATGGCCACCGGCACAGTTAAATGGTTTAACGCCACCAAGGGCTTCGGCTTCATTCAGCCTGACGACGGCAGTGCGGACGTCTTCGTTCACATCTCCGCAGTCGAGCGCGCCGGCATGGGCTCAATCGTTGAAGGTCAGAAGCTTGGCTATCAACTTGAGCAGGACCAAAGGTCGGGCAAAATGTCCGCAGGCCAGCTTCAGGCCGCTTAAGGCTTAACTCCCCATGACCACGGATGTACTGGCATGGGTGATGAAGGCATGGAAGGCCAGGCGGATGTCTGGCCTTTTTCGTTGGTATTGAACTGCCGCCGATCCGCAATCTGCCCATGCCGAAGAGCTGCCTACACCGCCGGCTTCCAACGCCCCGTGCTGGGTCGAAATCGAAGATGCCGGTCGCAAACCCGCTGTCAGGCCTGCCATATCCATGATGCGGCGCAACGATAAGCGGCGACTGCAGAGAATGCCACAGACCCGCATTTCAAAACGATTACACCATTCAAGGACCGAACTTTGACTACGACCGAAAAAAACAGCACAGGCACCGTGGTGGCGACGATTGTTTCGCTGACACCGACCCAGATCAGGGGGTTGAAGCTCGCCAAGGACGGTGACCTGTTCGCCCAGGACGCCAACAAGTGGACCCATCTGAACGCGACCGTCACCTATGCCAGGACCGACCGTTTCAAGGAGCGGCCGATCAAGGTGAAATTCCTGACAACGGCCACGTTGAACGAATTGCGAGACTACGGCTTTCTGCAAAGCCTAGACGCAGATGCGGCCCCGGAGACCTCCGCGCAGGGCATTACCATGGCAGGCAAGATGTGGCTCTTGAAGAATAAATGATCGCTAGGCAGAACGGATGTTGTGAGCACCGCAGGTTTGATCTGTGACATCGGTATGCCCACGGCGCCGTGTTCGAGCGCTTCCTGGGCAATCTGACAGTCGGCTTCTCGCTTATGACCCGCCTGCTGCACTGGGATGATTTTCAAAAAAACGCTTGCCTCGCGAATGATCCGGAACCGCATTTTGGCGAATGCCGAGATGGCGGCGCAAAGCGGCTTTGCTTCCCTCCCGGCGAAGGAACGTGCCTATATGGGCTCTCTCGGCATCGGCAAGCAGCGCGCCGAAGACCTGGGCCGGTTCTTCGCCCGCCAAGGCGAAACGCTCAATGGCATGAAGGTTGCCAGTATTGAAGCCGGAGGCGACGATACGCCGGCTGACGCCGTTTGCGAGCTTGCTTTAATGGCGGTGGTTGGTTGACGGGGTGTTGGTGCCAGAAGCGAAGGAGGCGGTTCGCCGCTGATCGACGTTACCGGGCCTCGTCGCTGACAGGCGCCGAAGGTTGCCCTCGCCAGCCCTGAAAGCGGCCATGTCGGCTTCGTACTTGCGCTCTTGACGCTGCTTGCGCCAGTAAGCCCAGATCTCCACTACAATAAAGCGAAGCGTTTCCCGCCCCATAGCTGCCAATAGAGTTTCCAAGACATACCCCAGTTCGCTCGGGACATTACGTCCCTGACAAATATCTAGGATATGTTGTGAATCAGCACGAGACCCCCGGCGAAAAAAAGCTGGACGCAATAGCCTGCTAGGATCGCTTCTAGGATCAGGTTTGGGTTAGGTTAAAAAGCACCTACATTACAAGGGTTTAGGCGATATAAAATGGCGGAGAGGGTGGGATTTGAACCCACGATGCCCTTGCAGGCATGCCGCATTTCGAGTGCGGTGCATTCGACCACTCTGCCACCTCTCCGCATATTTGGTCGGCGCTTGTTCGGCGCGGGCGTTCTCATAACGAGCAAATGACAGGCTGGCAAGCCGAAATCTCAAGCTTTTCCATCCTTTTGCCTTGACACCTTTTTGTCACTCGCGTATCCCGCTTTCGCAATAGGGGCGGAGTATTCCGCGCCTTGCCCGCCTCGCGCTCGCGCGGGGTTCACCGGCAGACAAGAGTTCCGGGTCAGTTCCCTGAAATCTCTGCTTAACTTCGACTGATAAGAAGACAGCCACCTGCGTATTGCGGGGAGAGCTGGATCGAACATGAAAGGATAAAATAATGTTCGCAGTCATCAAGACCGGCGGTAAGCAGTACCGTGTGGCAGCCAACGACGTGCTGACCATCGAGAAGCTTGAAGCCACCGCTGGCGACTCCATTGAATTCACCGAAGTCCTCGTGATCGGCGAAGGTGCCGACGCAGCGATCGGTGCGCCCTTCGTAACCGGCGCCTCCGTCAAGGCGGAAGTCGTCGACCAGACCCGCGGCAAGAAGGTCATCGCCTTCAAGAAGCGTCGTCGTCAGAATTCGAAGCGTTCGCGCGGCCATCGCCAGCATCACACGGTTGTCCGTATCACGGACATCGTGGCCGCCAAGTAAGATCAACGGGTTTCAGGTTTAAAGGAGAACTCCAATGGCACATAAAAAAGCTGGCGGTTCCTCGCGCAACGGTCGCGATTCCGATTCCAAGCGCCTCGGCGTGAAGAAGTTTGGCGGCGAGAACGTCGTAGCTGGCAACATCATCGTTCGCCAGCGCGGTACGCAGTGGCACCCGGGCGCCAATGTCGGCCTCGGCAAGGATCATACTATTTTTGCGCTTACGGCAGGCAATGTGGACTACCGAACGAAGGCCAATGGTCGCGTGTACGTGTCTGTAATGCCGAAAGCGGAAGCAGCGGAATAAGCCGGTAGCGCTCTAAAACAGCCGGCGTCTCATCGACCCGGCTGGCCATACCAGGTTCAGTCCAGAAAACAGGGGAGATGGGGCGCCATCTCCCCTTTTTCTTTGTCCAAACAGGAGGACTGAACATGCAAGGCGAAATGATAAGGGTCGACCAATCACGGTCGACCAGGGAGGACCAAAAGTCTCCCATGGAACGGCTGAGGCCGGAGCGGTTAAGGACCGATTGCCCTGTCTTGTTATCGGAAAGGCTCGTCATGCGCGCGCCCCACGAAGAAGACATTGACGCCCTTGCCCATCTCGCCAACAACGCCAAAGTCGCCACCATGGTATCGCGTATGCCGCACCCATATACCGCCAATGATGCCGCCGACTTTGTTTGGCGTACGCGAAATGGCGAGATTGGCAAGTGCGTCTATGCCATCACCAAGGCCGAAAACGGTGCCTTTATGGGCTGCTGCGGCGTGGAACCGCATACCGACGAGAAGACCGTCGAGATCGGTTACTGGCTGGGCGAGCCCTATTGGAACCAGGGCTATATGACCGAAGCCTGCCACG
Source organism: Rhizobium sp. 01L419 (assembly GCF_056400025.1). Taxonomy (NCBI): domain Bacteria; kingdom Pseudomonadati; phylum Pseudomonadota; class Alphaproteobacteria; order Hyphomicrobiales; family Rhizobiaceae; genus Rhizobium; species Rhizobium sp. 01L419. The sequence continues at coordinate 134,885 of NZ_JBFTSM010000016.1, read as the reverse complement.
CCCTCGTCGACATGGTATTCAGGACGCGGCAGCAGGTCGAGCAAATCGACGCGCGCTGCCGGGTCATGAACGTTGCTTCGCGTCGCGTCATCCAGAAGTGCGGCTTCCAGTTCCAGGGATCCGGCCTTGCCGCTTCGCTGGCGCTCGGCAGCAACGTGCCAGTCGAATGGTACCGGCTCGACCGCAAGACCTGGATGTCGCTGAGAAGCTGGGGGGCAATCTCATGAGTGCTGCACCCCTGCAGAGGCCGAGGATCAATCCCATGGTGCCCGGCCCCGTGCCGGTCATATCAACGGCAAGGCTGACGCTTCGCCCGCATAGGCTGAGCGACGCTCCTGCGATCGCGGAATCGCTTTCCGATTTCGCGGTCACCCGCATGCTGGCCCGCGTTCCTGCCCCTTTTGATCGGCAGGACGCGCTGGACTGGCTGGTTCCGGTCACGTCGGGCGTCCTGCCGGACTGGACTTTGGCGATAACAGGTAGTGACGACGTTCATATCGGCAATGTGTCGATCGAACTTCGTCACGGTCGCTGGCACCTCGGCTACTGGCTGAACCGCTACTACTGGCGGCGCGGCTATATGGGCGAGGCGGCGGAAGCCGTGCTGGAGCGTTTCTCGCGGCGCATGCCCGACGTCCCGGTTCATTCGGGTGTCTTTGCCGACAATCCTGCCTCGCTCCGGCTGCAGGAAAAGCTCGGGTTCCGGATGACCGGTTGCAGCGAAATCTACTCTTTCGCCCGCAACACCATGGTCGCCCATATCGAGACCCTACTGCAGCCGGGCGCGCTGCAGCAGAAAAAAGTCGCCTGACATAAGAATAAGGACGCCGCGCCAAAGGCGGCGTCCTTTCAATCGCGGATCTCGACCCGCAGGGGAAAATGATCGGAACCCAGGGAATTCGTATCGATGACAGCGGATTTCAACCGGTCCCTGAGGCCGCAGCTGACGAAACAGTAATCGATATGCATGCGCTTGCCGTGATCTTCCGGATCCATCCAGCTATAGCTTCCGGGCGTATAGGCCCCGAGCGCCGCAAGGGCATCGATCGGCGTGCCGATCCGCGCCGTGCGGCCGTAAAAGCCGTCGAAAGCGCCGGCAAAAATACAGTATTCCGGCGATTCCGGCTCCATGTTGAAATCGCCCATGATGACGTAATCCTCCGGCAGTGGCGGCTCGGGAAGCCCGAATTCGTAGGCTCCGGTCAGCGATGCGCCTTCCTGAATGAACGCATTGATGCGGTCGCCGAGATGGTGGAGCTGCGCAATGCGCTCGTCGATGGAAACATGGTCGAGATGGACGGAATAGAAGCGGACAGCACCATCGGGCATTGCAATAACGGCTTCCGTCGCGCCGCGCTGCAGATTGATCTTGTCGACGGTGCGGCTGCGCGGCAGAAGCAGCGTCCGCGTCGACAGGATAGGCCAGCGCGACAGCACCATGTTGCCGAACTGGAAACGGGTGCCGCGCGGCGGGGAAACCTGGCCTTCCGGCGCCACAGCATGAATGTCGCAGGCCGCTCCATAGACCCAGAAATAGTCGGGAAACAGGGCCGCGATAGTAGCCGGCATATCGGCATAATCGTTCCGGACGAAGCCTCTCGTCACCTCCTGCAGGGCTATGACGTCGGCGCTTTCGAGACTCTTGGCGATGCGTTCCAGATCGTATCTACCATCGAGACCGAAGCCGTACTGTATGTTATAGCTCGCAAAAATCACGATATTCTTTGACCTCCGCTTGAACCGCCTATATCGAGTGGCCCAAGAGGGGTCGCCCAAACGCACTGAGTACTGGAAGTAAAATGAAATTTCTCGATGAAGCAAAGGTCTATATCCGGTCGGGTGATGGTGGCGCTGGCAGCGTTTCCTTCCGCCGTGAGAAATTCATCGAGTTCGGCGGGCCTGACGGCGGCGACGGCGGACGCGGCGGCGACGTCTGGGTGGAGGCCGTCAACGGCCTCAACACGCTGATCGATTTCCGCTTCCAGCAGCACTTCAAGGCCAAGGTCGGCATGCACGGCATGGGCAAGAACCGCACCGGCGCCAATGGCGACGACGTGACGCTCAAGGTTCCCGTCGGCACGCAGATCCTCGAAGAGGATCAAGAAACCCTGATCTGCGACCTCACCGAAGAGGGCCAGCGCTTCTGTCTCGCCAAGGGTGGCAATGGCGGCTTCGGCAACTCCCACTTCAAGTCTTCGGTCAACCAGGCGCCGGACTGGGCCAATCCCGGCCTCGCCGGCGAGGAAAAGACCCTCTGGCTGCATCTGAAGCTGATTGCCGATGCCGGCCTCGTCGGGCTGCCGAATGCCGGCAAGTCCACCTTCCTTGCTTCGGTAACGCGCGCCCGTCCGAAGATCGCGAATTACCCCTTCACGACGCTGCATCCGAACCTCGGTGTCGCGACCATCGACGAGCGGGAATTCATCCTTGCCGATATTCCCGGTCTCATCGAAGGCGCGCATGAAGGTGTGGGTATCGGCGACCGCTTCCTCGGCCATGTCGAGCGCACCCGCGTGCTGCTGCATCTCGTCTCCGCCCAGGAAGAAAAGGTCGGCAAAGCCTATAAGACGGTGAAGCATGAGCTCGAAGCCTATGGCAACGAGCTGGCCGACAAGCCGGAGATCGTCGCACTGTCGCAGATCGATGTGCTTGATGATGCGACACTGAAGAAGAAGGCCAAGGAACTCGCCAAGGCCTGCGGCAAGACGCCTTTCCAGATTTCTGCCGTCACCGGCAAGGGAATGACGGAAGTGTTGCGCGCGCTGCGCGACATCATCGTCGAAGCCAATACCGAGGAAAAGCCTGCCAAGACGCCGAAGCTGCGCCATCGCGACATGATCGCGAGCGACGAGGACGAGGTGGATGAGTAACCGCAAGCCTCTGGACCGCTATCGCCGCGTCGTCATCAAGATCGGTTCCGCCCTGCTGGTGGACCGCAAGACCGGCCTGCGGAAAGACTGGCTTGATGCCATGTGCGCAGACATCGCCGCGCTGAAGTCCAAAGGCGCCGATATCCTCGTCGTCTCCTCCGGCGCTATCGCACTTGGCCGCTCGGTACTCGACCTTCCCTCCGGCGCCCTGAAGCTCGAGGAGAGCCAGGCGGCAGCGGCCGTCGGCCAGATCGCGCTGGCGAGAGCCTGGTCGGAAAGCCTTTCGCGTGATGCGATCATCGCCGGCCAGATCCTGCTGACCTTGGGTGATACCGAAGAGCGGCGCCGTTACCTCAATGCCCGCGCCACCATCAACCAGCTTCTGAAGATCAGCGCCGTGCCGATCATCAACGAGAATGACACGGTCGCGACCAGCGAGATCCGCTACGGCGATAACGACCGCCTCGCCGCCCGCGTCGCCACCATGACTGGCGCCGACCTGCTGATCCTTCTCTCCGATATCGACGGTCTCTATACCGCTCCGCCGCATCTCGATCCGAATGCGCAATTCCTGGAAACCATTGCGGAAATTACCCCCGAGATCGAGGCCATGGCTGGCGGCGCAGCCTCCGAACTCTCCCGTGGCGGCATGCGCACCAAGATCGATGCCGGCAAGATCGCCACGACTTCAGGCTGCGCCATGATCATCGCGTCAGGCAAGACGGAAAGCCCGCTTTCGGCCATTGAAAATGGTGCGCGCTCTTCCTGGTTTGCACCGTCTGGTACGCCCGTGACTGCTCGCAAAACCTGGATTGCAGGACAGCTTCAGCCCGCCGGAACGCTCCATCTCGATGAAGGTGCCGTCACGGCTCTCGGCGCAGGCAAGAGCCTGCTGCCGGCAGGCGTGCGCAGCATCTCCGGCAATTTTTCCCGCGGCGATACTGTTGCAATCATCGCCCCCTCCGGCCGCGAGATCGCCCGTGGGCTCGTCAGTTACGACGCAGAGGAAGCCCGCCAGATCGCCGGCCGCAAATCGGCGGAGATCGAGGCCATCCTCGGTTATCCCGGCCGCGCCGCCATGGTCCATCGCGACGATATGGTCATGACGGCGCAGATCGGCTCCAAATCTGAAAGGCAGAAGAAGGACGCAAGTTATGCTTGATACAGTTGCGCAGAGCCCTGACATTGACGTGCTGATGAACGACATCGGCCGCAAGGCCAAGGCCGCCGCGCGACCATTGGGCTTTGCTTCCACCGATGCCAAGAACAAGGCTCTGGACGCCATGGCCGACGCCATCCTGGCGAACAAGGCTCATATACTCTCGGAAAACACCAAGGACTTGAAGGATGTGGCGGGCACCGACATGCTCGCCTCCTTCATTGATCGCCTGACGCTGAACGACAAGCGCGTCACGGAAATGGCCGAAGGCATCCGCGCCATCGCCGCCCTTCCCGATCCTGTTGGCGAAGTGATTACCGCCTGGGATCGGCCGAACGGCCTGAAGATCGAGCGCGTCCGCACCCCGCTCGGCGTCATCGGCGTGATCTTCGAAAGCCGGCCGAACGTGACGGCGGATGCCGGCGCGCTGTGCCTGAAGGCCGGCAATGCCGTGATCCTGCGCTGCGGTTCGGATTCGCGTCGTTCCTCAGCCGCCATCCATGCCTGCATGGTCGAGGGCCTGAAAGCCGTAGGCCTGCCGGAACATGCGATCCAGCTCGTGCCCGTGACCGACCGTGCCGCTGTCGGCGCCATGCTGCGCGGGCTTGATGGTGCAATCGACGTCATCGTGCCGCGCGGCGGCAAGAGCCTCGTTGCTCGCGTTCAGAGCGAGGCACGCGTACCGGTTTTCGCCCATCTCGAAGGCCTCTGCCATATCTATGTCGATGCATCAGCCGATATCGATATGGCGAAGAAGATCGTCGTCAATGCCAAGATGCGCCGCACCGGCGTCTGCGGCGCAGCCGAGACCCTGCTGGTCGACGGCGCCGCCATCGGAACGCACCTGACGCCGCTGATCGAGGCTCTCATTGAAGCCGGCTGCGAGGTTCGCGGCTCGGCCACGGTTCTCAAGGTCGTGCCGGGCCTGAAGCCTGCCACCGACGAAGACTGGTCGACCGAATATCTGGATGCCATCATTTCCGTTGCCGTCGTTGACGGCATTTCCGGTGCGATCGACCATATCCAGAAATATTCGTCGAACCATACCGAAGCCGTGCTTGCCGAAGACCCTGAGGTAGTCGAACGCTTCTTCACGGAGATCGACTCGGCCATCCTGCTGCACAACGCCTCCACCCAGTTTGCCGATGGCGGCGAATTCGGCATGGGTGCGGAGATCGGTATCGCCACCGGCAAGATGCATGCGCGTGGCCCTGTTGGCGTCGAGCAACTCACCTCCTTCAAATACCGCGTTCGCGGTCACGGACAGACGCGGCCCTGACGTGACCACGGAGCATATAGACCGGCGTTATCTCCGCATGCCGCATAGCGAACGCGGCATGATCGTCGGTCTATTCGGCGGCTCGTTCAATCCGCCACATGAAGGCCACGGCCTAGTCGCCGAAATCGCCATCCGCCGCCTGGGCCTGGATCAGCTCTGGTGGATGGTGACTCCCGGCAATCCGCTGAAAAGCCGCAATCATCTGGCACCACTTTCGGAGCGTTTGGCGCGCAGCGAAAGCATCGCCACCGACCCGCATATCAAGGTCACCGCCTTCGAACAGGCATTTGGTGTAAGCTACACGGCCAATACGCTTGCCCGCGTGAAGGCGCGCAATCCGCATGTGCATTTCATCTGGATCATGGGCGCCGACAGCCTGGAAAATTTCCATCGCTGGCAGAAATGGCAGAATATCGCGCGAACCTTCCCGATCGCTGTCATCGACCGGCCAGGCTCGACGCTTTCTTACCTTTCCTCGAAAATGGCCAAGACCTTTGCCTTTGCCCGAATCGACGAAGATGATGCCCGTGTTCTCTGGAAGAAGCGGGCGCCCGCCTGGACCTTCATTCACGGTCCTCGCTCGACTTTGAGCTCGACGGCCATCCGCAACGGCGATCAGCACAAGGCCGCAGAATAAATCGGTTTGTTTGAAAGTTCCCAGAAATGAAAAGCCCGACGCGGGAGGAGGTGCGTCGGGCTTAAAACTTGATCGACAACTGGGAGGAGGAGTGTTGTCGATCCTATCGGACGGCTATGGGAGGAGGAGAAGCCGTCGGATGATTGTCATTTAGCACATTTGTTCAGAAGGTGAATATATACCGGTGCATTGCAGCAATGCAAAAAATGCAAACCTCCGCGGAACAGATCGAATTCGCTGCCGGTTTAATCAGCAAAAGCAGATTGATCCAAACTGATCGGCCAGATCTCTTGCTGTTTGCCAAGCAGAAGCGCCACATTTTTGCCTCACGAGCTCTCGCTTTGGCGGGAGCCATGCACCTCACGAATGCGTGAAGAGGCGACCCCGGGAAATTGCGGCTCCGCTATCGTTATGTTTTATGAAATACAACTCTAGCCAAAGCTCACACGCCGTTATATTCGTCTAAATATTTCGAACTTCGGAGTGAAGAAATCATGCAGAGCCGCCGCCACTGGATGAAACTGGCAACTGTCGCGATCTCGGCCATCTGGCTTGGCGCAGCAGCGCTTTCGACGTCTGCCGCAGCCGCGGAAAAGGTAACTGTCTTTGCCGCGGCAAGCCTGAAGGATGCGCTTGATGCCGCCAACGCGGCCTGGGCCAAGGAAAGCGGCAAGGAAGCCGTTGCCTCCTATGCAGCAAGCGGTGCGCTGGCCAAGCAGATCGAAAATGCCGCCCCCGCTGACGTTTTCATTTCTGCCGACCTGAACTGGATGGATTACGTCGCCGATAAAAAACTGATCAAGCCGGACACACGCTCCAACCTGCTCGGCAACCGCCTCGTCCTGGTTGCGGAAAACGGCAAGCAGAAGCCTGTCGAAATAAAGTCCGGCTTCGATCTCGCCGGCCTCATCGGCGACGGTAAACTCGCCATGGGTGAGCCGAAGTCGGTTCCGGCCGGCAAATACGGTCAAGCGGCGCTCGACAAGCTCGGCGTCTGGAAGTCTGTCGAAACCAAGGTTGCCTATTCGGAGAGCGTGCGCGCCGCCCTCGCCTTCGTTTCCCGCGGTGAAGCACCTTTCGGTATCGTTTACCAGACGGATGCCGCTGCCGATAAGGGCGTTGCGATCGTCGGCACCTTCCCGGCCGAGTCCCACCCGCCGATTATCTATCCGATCGCTCTCCTCGCCGAGAGCAAGAATCCGGACGCCGTTGCCTATCTCGACTTCCTTAAGTCGGACAAGGCAGCCTCCTTCTTCACTGCACAGGGCTTCACCATCCTGAAATAATCCCGCAATCTGCGGTGAGAGCTTAGCGTGAAGGCTCGCTTCGGCGGGCCTTCGATGTTTCGGGAGAAGACAACGTTTGAATATGTTCGGCTTGAGCGATGAGGAGTGGACGGCAATCCTGCTCAGCCTGCGCATTTCCTTCGTCGCCACGGTGGCGGGCCTGCCACTCGGCATCCTCATCGCCCTGCTGCTCGCCCGCGGCCGCTTCTGGGGCAAGTCCATAGTGAACGGCATCGTTCACCTGCCGCTGATCCTGCCACCCGTCGTCACCGGCTTCATCCTCCTCATCCTTTTCGGCCGGCGTGGCCCGATCGGCAGCCTGCTGGATCAATATCTGGGTATCGTGCTCTCCTTCCGCTGGACGGGTGCGGCGCTCGCCTGCGGCGTTATGGGCTTTCCGTTGATGGTGCGCAGCATCCGCCTGTCCCTCGAGGCCGTCGACCGCAAGCTCGAGGAGGCGGCCGGTACACTCGGCGCGAGCCCGACATGGGTTTTCCTGACCATCACGCTGCCCCTGATCATTCCCGGCATCATTGCCGGCATGATCCTCTGCTTTGCCAAGGCGATGGGCGAGTTCGGCGCCACCATCACCTTCGTCTCCAATATCCCGGGCGAAACGCAGACACTGTCTGCGGCCATCTATACCTTTACACAGGTGCCGGGCGGCGATGCGAATGCCATGCGGCTCACCCTCGTTTCCATCGTCATTTCCATGCTCGCGCTCCTCGCTTCGGAATTTCTTGCCCATCTCGCCGGCCGGAGGATCGATCCGGAATGACGCTCATCGTCGAAGCAAGACATCGTCTCGGCGCCTTCGCACTCGACGCCGCCTTCACCTCCGAGCGCGGCGTGACGGCGCTGTTCGGGCGATCCGGCTCCGGCAAGACCTCCATGATCCGCATCATCGCCGGCCTCACCCGACCGGCAGAAGGTCGTGTCCTGCTTGGTGGCGAGGTGCTGATGGATACGGCAAAGGGTACCTTTATTCCCCGTCACCGGCGCCGTTTCGGCTATGTCTTCCAGGAAGCGCGGCTCTTTCCGCACCTGAGCGTCCGGGCGAACCTCTCGTACGGCCGCTGGTTCGCGCCGAAATCCACACGCGCCGAAAATTTCGATCGCGTCGTCGACCTGCTCGGCCTCGGTCAATTGCTCGCCCGCAGCCCTTCAAAGCTGTCGGGAGGCGAGAAGCAACGTGTGGCGATTGGCCGTGCACTTCTTTCCTCACCCCGTCTGCTCCTGATGGACGAGCCGCTGGCAGCACTGGACGAAGCCCGCAAGGCCGAAATTCTGCCCTATCTCGAGCGCCTGCGCGACGAGATGGATATTCCGATCGTCTATGTCAGCCACTCGATTGCCGAAGTAACCCGCCTGGCCAACAAGGTCGTCGTCATGCGCGACGGCAAGGTCGAAGCGGCCGGCCCCGCTGTGGATGTCCTCAGCCGTTCGTCACTTCTTCCGGAGGACCGAAAGGAAGCCGGTGCCGTGCTGGAGGGCACGGTCGAGAGCGTCGATCCGGCCAACCGAATCGCAACGGTGTTGCTGAAGGCGGGCAGACTCTATGTTCCAGGTGTCGCGCCTGCTGCTGGAAAGCCTGTGCGCATCCGCATCCCCGCGCGCGACGTGATGCTGGCAACACAGAAGCCGGAAGGATTGAGCGCTCTCAACATTTTGGCAGGAACCATCACGCAGGTGTCGCCGGTGGAGGAGGGTACTGTCGAGATCCGCCTCGATTGCACAGGCGACGCCATACTTTCGCGCATTACCGCGTTGTCCTGCGAGCGCCTGGGCCTGCATCCTGGCATGGCGGCCTTCGCGGTCATCAAGACGGTTGCGCTGGAAGGCTGATCAGCTTTGGCCTTCGTGCTGCAGATTGCGGTTGTTCTGCAGCCAGACGAGATCGTCGGCAAGGCTGGCGCGCACCGTCTCTTCCATTTCGCGAAAGCGCGCCAGCAGTTCCTCCCCGAATGGCGTCAGCGCCGCTCCCCCACCCTTCTGGCCGCCGCGCTGCGACTCCACCACCGGGGCCTTGAACATGCGGTTCATCTCGGCAACCAGCATCCATGCGCGGCGATAGGACATGTCCATTGCCCGACCGGCCGCCGAGATCGAACCTGTCTCGCGGATATGCTCGAGCAGTTCCATCTTGCCGTGGCCGAGGCGATCGTCGTCGGGGAAGGTGATTCGCAGGACGGGTGTGAGCGGATTTTTGGTGGTTTCGGTCATATCGATCGGGATTTGCAGAAGTCAGCGACACTTTACGCCCGACCGCTGACGCTGTACACAGCCCCTCCATCTCGACCGAGGGTCGAAATCTCGATTTCGTGACGCCAAATACGGCTTTCGGCCGTTCGCGCGCTGCGCCGCGTCTTGAAACATTAATAGTTTGATGCCTATCTTAACCATGATCCGGTTCTATCGGATCTGTGTTGTGCATGGTTTGTCATTCCAGGAAAGGGAAAGCACTGACAACAGTACACGCCAAGGGAAAAACGCTGGCCGTTATCCCGAAGAGTGCAGAACGTGGCGCCGATGCCGCTGCCCGTGCTCTGGACGCCGTCCTCGTGAGCCTCGAGGATTCCAAAGCTGAAGATATCGTCACCATAAACATTGCCGGAAAATCGGCGCTGGGAGACTACATGGTTGTCGTCTCCGGCCGCTCGAACAGGCATGTCATGGCGATCGCCGATCATCTTCTGACTGATCTCAAGGACGAGGGCTTCGGTACTGCCCGCGTCGAAGGTCAGGAAGGTGGTGACTGGATCCTGATCGACACCGGTGACATCATCGTGCATGTGTTCCGTCCCGAAATCCGCGAGTTCTATAACATCGAAAAGATGTGGGCGGCTCCGGATATGGACGAAGAAACCCGGCACTGACAGGCAGCCAGGCATTCGTCCGGCGCCTGAAACGTGGTAACTGACCGGGCCGGCTTTCGATAGCCGGCCGGAAAGTCCACGCTGCGCTTCTAAAGCGCGGCATAGCAGGAGCGGAGGAATGCGGATTGGTCTTTTTGCGGTGGGACGGCTGAAGTCCGGCCCCGAAAAGGATCTTGCGGCCCGTTATTTCGACCGTTTTGCGAAGGCCGGTCCCGCCGTCGGCCTCGAATTTTCTCGTATCGCCGAAGTGGCCGAAAGCCGCGCTTCAAATGCGGAGACCCGCAAGCGTGAGGAAGCGGCAATATTGCTGAAATCGCTTGCCGAAGGCAGTATCCTCGTTCTCCTCGACGAACGCGGCAAGGCGCTGGACAGCGAAGCCTTCGCCAATCTTCTGGGTGGCTATCGCGATCAGGGCAAGCGCGACCTGACGATCGCGATCGGCGGCGCCGACGGCCTTGATCCTTCCCTCTACGACCGGGCCAACATGACGATCTGCCTTGGCAAGATGACATGGCCGCACCAGATTGTTCGCACGCTGATTGCCGAACAGCTCTACCGCGCTGTCACCATCCTGTCCGGCCACCCCTATCATCGCGTCTGATACAGCCGAAAATGGTCACGCAGCCGTGTTTTGCGTCCGGCCCCTTCTCCTTCAAACTTTCTGGTCAACAGCCCCAAATCAGCTTAGGTTCCGGGCGATTTGAACGAGTAAACCCCGACACGCATGACGAGAGCTGCCCCCAAGCGATCCCGCCTGTTCCTGCCGGCCGTTGCCGCAGGGCTCGGCGCGGCCAGCATTGCCATTTCGGGAAACCCCTTTGCTGTAATGGCGCAGGATGCTCCGCCACCGCCTGCCGCTGCCGAAACAGCTGCTCCCGCAACACCCGCCGAACAGCAGCCGCCTGATCCTGCCGCTGAACTTGCGAAGAAGCGCGACGAGACGAGAACCCAGCTGGAAGCGCTGTCGAAGACGATCAGCCTTTCCTCCGACAAGGTGACCGAGCTTCAAAGCAGCATCGGCAATCTGGAAAAGAGCACCGCGAGCATCCGCCAGGCGCTGATCGAATCCGCTGCGCGGCGCAAATCCCTGGAAGGCAAGATCCTCGAAAGCGAAAAGAAGCTCGCTGAGCTCGGCGTCAAGGAAGACGGCATCCGCCGCTCGCTGCACGAACGTCGCGGCGTCCTTGCTGAGGTTCTCGCCGCTCTCCAGCGCATGGGCCGCAACCCGCCGCCCGCCCTTCTCGTCAGCCCCGACGATGCACTTGCCTCCGTTCGCAGCGCCATTCTGCTTGGCGCCGTAGTGCCCGGCATCCGCAACGAGACGGAAAAGCTGGCGGCTGATCTTGCCGGCCTTGCAGCACTGCAGACGGCAAGCGCCAAGGAGAAGGAAGGCCTGACCACCACCATGGCAAACAGCCTGGAGGAGGAACGGCGCATGGACCTGCTGCTTGCCGAAAACGACAAGCTGAGCCGCTCCAACGCAGCGGAGCTGGGAGCCGAAAAGCAGCGCTCAGAGGAGCTGGCGAGCAAAGCGACCACACTGGAAAGCCTCGTCGCCTCGATGGAGACGGAGATCGCGTCGGTGCGCGACGCCGCGGCTGCCGCCCGACAGGCGGAGGAGAACCGCAAGCTTCTGACGGACGAACAGCGCGCCCAGGCAAAGGCCCTTGCCGACAGCGGTGTGCCCGATAAAAACCGCATTGCGCCCGCATATCCCTTCGGAGAATTGAAGGCGAAACTGGAGCTGCCTGTGGCAGGCGATACTCTGCGTCAGTTCGGCGATGCCGACGGCACCGGACACGAGGCCATGGGAATGACGGTCGCGACCAACCCGGAAACGGTGGTGACGGCCCCTGCTGATGGGCTGGTGGTTTTTGCCGGTGCTTTCCGCAGCTATGGCCAGATGATCATCCTCGACGCTGGCAACGGATACCACCTGGTTCTTTCAGGCATGGATACGATCAACACCCGTCAGGGAAAATTTGTTTTCTCCGGCGAGCCCCTGGCCGTGATGGGTGCGAAAAGAGTGGCAAGCGCAACAGCATTGGCGCTGGAAACAGATCGGCCAACGCTTTACATTGAGTTTCGAAAGGACGGTAAACCGGTCGATTCCCGACCGTGGTGGACCGCCAAAGACACTGGAAAGGCACGCAATGATTCGTAGGGCTTCTCTTGTTCTGGTCGGCGCACTGATGGGCGCGACCGCCATGAGCGTCATTTACTCGGCAGGTGTGCCTGCAGAGGCGGCGGGAGCATCGACCTATAAGGAGCTTTCGGTATTCGGTGATGTCTTCGAACGCGTACGTGCGCAATATGTGACGCCGCCGGCCGAGGACAAGCTGATCGAAAGCGCCATCAATGGTATGCTTTCCTCGCTCGATCCGCATTCCAGCTACATGAATGCGAAGGACGCCGAAGACATGCGCACCCAGACCAAGGGTGAGTTCGGCGGCCTCGGTATCGAAGTCACCATGGAAGACGAGCTCGTCAAGGTCATCACCCCGATCGACGACACCCCGGCTGCCAAAGCCGGCGTTCTAGCCGGCGACTACATCTCGGAAATCGACGGCCAGTCCGTTCGCGGCCTGAAGCTCGAAGACGCCGTCGAGAAGATGCGCGGCGCCGTCAACACGCCGATCAAGCTGACGCTCATCCGCAAGGGCGCCGACAAGCCGATCGAACTGACGATCGTACGTGACGTCGTTGCCGTTCAGGCGGTCAAGTCGCGCGTTGAGGATGATGTCGGCTACCTGCGCGTCATCTCCTTCACCGAGAAGACCTATCCAGACCTCGAAAAGGCGATCCAGAAGATCAAAGCGACCGTTCCGGCCGACAAGCTCAAGGGCTTCGTCCTTGACCTGCGTCTCAACCCCGGCGGTCTGCTCGATCAGGCGATCAACGTTTCGGACGCCTTCCTGCAGCGCGGCGAAGTGGTGTCCACCCGTGGCCGCAATCCGGACGAAACCCGCCGCTTCAACGCTGGCCCGGGCGATCTGACGGATGGTAAGCCGCTGATCGTCCTCATCAACGGCGGCTCGGCTTCGGCATCGGAAATCGTCGCCGGCGCCCTGCAGGATCTGCGCCGTGGCACCGTTCTCGGCACGCGTTCATTCGGCAAGGGCTCGGTCCAGACGATCATTCCGCTTGGCGAAAACGGCGCGTTGCGCCTGACGACGGCGCTCTACTACACGCCGTCGGGCCGCTCGATCCAGGGCACCGGCATCACGCCTGACATCAAGGTCGAGGAGCCGCTGCCCCAGGAATTGCAGGGCAAGATGGTAACCGAAGGCGAATCCAGCCTGCGCGGTCACATCAAGGGCCAGAGCGAGACTGACGAAGGTTCGGGCTCGGTTGCCTACGTCCCGCCGGATCCGAAGGATGACGTACAGCTCAACTACGCGCTCGATCTGTTGCGCGGCAAGAAGACTGACCCGTCCTTCCCACCGGACCCGGAGAAGGCCGTCGTCGCCAAGTAATTCATCGTTCTCAAGGCCGGGCACCCGCCCGGCCTTGAGGCTTTCTGCTGTTTCCCGGTTTTGGAGTGGCAACGAATTGGGAACGGACCTGCATGCACCTCTAGGCCGCAACCGCAAGGCCACGCGAAAGCGCCCAGGCATATTGCGGATCGGACAGATTGCCGCGAGCGTCTGTCTTGTCGCGATTGGCGGCTTTTCCCTTTACACGGCATTTCGCAATGATGGCCTCGAACAGTCGAAGCCTCCGGCATCGCAGGACAGGTCTGCCGCGCCGCCGACCGATACGATCCAGGAGCCGCAGGCATCTGGCAATCAGGCTGCAAACGGCATACCGCGTTCCGAGCCGCAATCCGGCGCCAACGTAGAGCACATGGTGACCGGCGACGGTTCCGTCGTCACCAAATACAGCCCTCGTCCACGCGACGGCAGCGGCCCGGTTCTGGTCGATGCCACGCAGAGGGGACAGGATCCGCGTATGGCGGCCATCCCCAACGACAATCTCATTGAAGATACGCCCTTCGGCCGCCTACCGATCACAGGTCCTGATGGCCAGCGGGCGATGGATCAATATGCGCGGCCATGGTCCGGCACGCGCGGCACCCGCATAGCAATCGTCCTCAGCGGCCTCGGTCTCAGCCAGACTGGCACGCAGCGCGCCATAAAGCAATTGCCGGAAGAAATCACCTTTGCCTTTGCCGCCAGCGGCAACAGCCTGCAGCGCTGGATGCAGGATGCGCGGCGCGGCGGCCATGAAATATTGCTGCAGGTGCCGCTGGAGCCGTTCGATTATCCAGCTAACGATCCGGGACCGGATACGCTGCTGACGTCGAAGCCCGTGACGAGGAATATCGAAAGCCTGCACCGGGCGATGGGCGAGATCACCAACTATACCGGCATCATGAACTATCTGGGCGGACGTTTCCTCTCCGATCCCAAGGCCATGGAACCGGTCATGCGGGACATTGGCAAGCGCGGTCTGCTCTTTCTCGACGACGGCACTTCGGCGCAATCCAAGACCGCCGTGGTCGCCAAGGGCACGGAGCTTCCTTACGCCTTCGCCGATCTGCAATTGGACAGTCAGGTCGATGTGAACACCATCCTGCAGAAGCTCGATGAACTTGAGCGCATCGCCCGCCGTAATGGCCAGGCGATCGGCGTCGCCTCGGCTTTCGACGAGAGCATTGACGCGATCTCCAAATGGAGCGAGGAAGCGACCATGCGCGGCATCGAGATTGTCGGCATTGCAGCGCTCGTCAATGACCCCAAGAATCCCTGAGCGGAGAAACCCATGAGCCAGGCGACCGTAAGAGCCGAGGATCTGCCCTATCGCCCCTGCGTCGGCGTGATGATCCTGAACCGTGAGGGCCTGGTCTGGGCTGGACGACGCATTCCCGACGGCAATTCCGAATATGACGGCTCTCCCCAACTCTGGCAGATGCCGCAGGGCGGCATCGACAAGGGCGAAGACCCGCTGGAGGCGGCCTATCGAGAGCTTTATGAAGAAACCGGCATCAAGACCGTGACCTTGCTCGCCGAGGCGAAGGACTGGATCAATTACGACCTGCCCCCGCAACTGATCGGTATCGGCCTGAGGGGCAAGTACCGCGGCCAGACGCAGCGCTGGTTCGCCTTCCGCTTCGAGGGCGACGAAAATGAGATCGCCATCAACCCGCCGCCCGGCGGCCATGAGCCGGAATTCGACGCCTGGGAATGGAAGCCGATGGAAGACCTGCCCGGCCTGATCGTTCCCTTCAAGCGTGCCGTCTATGAGCGCGTGGTGGCGGAATTCAAGCACCTCCCCGGCCTGATCCCCGAGGATTGAGCGATCGGCCAAACCGGCGGATCAAGGCTCCCAAATGAAACCGGCCGCCTCAAGGGCGGCCGGCTGAACTTCCATTACCAGTGGCAGGTTATTCGGCTTCGTTGGCCGAGTCCGCGTTGAGCTGTCCGTACTTCCCTTCACCGATCTTTCCGAGGAGGTCGAGCTGCGTCTCGAGGAAGTCGATATGACCTTCCTCGTCTGCCAGCAGTTCTTCGAAAAGCTTCATGGAAACGTAGTCGCCGGCGTCATGACAGATGTCACGCGACTTCTTGTAAGCGGCGCGGGCGTCGTATTCGCCGGCAAGATCCGCCTCCAGAACTTCCTTGACGTTCTGACCGATGCGCAGCGGCGCGAGTGTCTGTAGATTGGGATGGCCTTCGAGGAAGATGATACGCGCGACCAGACGGTCTGCATGATGCATTTCTTCGATCGATTCGGCACGTTCCTTCTTGGCGAGCTTGGTGTAACCCCAGTCCTCGAGGAGACGATAGTGAACCCAATACTGGTTGACTGCGCCGAGTTCTAGAAAAAGGGCCTCGTTAAGCCGCTCGATGACTTTTTTGTCGCCTTTCAATGTCCGCTCTCCTGTTTTCCTCGTGGAATTGTTTCAAGCGAGACATGAAATCAAATATTTCGGTCTCCGTCGAGTGGCGACGGGCGTGATAATCTTCGGTTGTCTGGATGATGATATCGACAACATTGGGGAAGCAACCACAGCAACGGCCACGCTTGGCCATGGCGTGATAGACCTTCGCAGGCACGATAAGCTGCCAGCAATCCTCATCGAGAAGGTTGTTGATAACCTCCCGGATTTCCTTGTCGGTTATGTAGTTGCAACTGCAGACGAGCACGTCTTCATTCCAAACATGACACTTACTATCGTGTTTTCTGCAAAAGAAGATAGGAACTGTCAAGAAAATTCGCAATCGAAACCGTTCACTGTTCCGCAGTCAACGATCACACGCCGGTGAGCCTATGCCTAAGCTCTTGAGAAAGATGACGATCGGGGATTCAAGGGCGTGTCAGTGGAAATTGCGGCCACGCGGCATTACGCTTGCCGTCTCGGCGATATCGCCACCCCTACCCCTCTCCGACGAGCGCCCGTCTGCGATCTTTCTGACCAACCCCTCTCTTGCCAGTGCATCCGCTTTTTTCTGTTGTCTATGATCCTGGGTTGGCCGCAAGACCTCATCCGAACGCTCGCTAACGCCGAAGCGTTTCGTCTCCCGCTGAAGGATGCCGAGCAGCGGTGTCATATCTTCGATATGTTCGACGACGGTATGGATGACACCACTATGGCTTTGCAGGCGGCCATAGATCTTCACCAGCCGCGCGCCCATGACGACCGAGCGATATTTGTCGAACATCTTTGACCACACAATCGCATTGGCAACACCGGTTTCGTCCTCCAGCGTCATGAAGATCACGCCATTGGCCGAGCCCGGCCGCTGGCGCACCAGCACCAGCCCTGCAATCGTGACTCTCCGTCCATTTGGGACTCGAAGCAGATCGACATTGCGCGTCACGCCTGCCTTGCGAAATTCCTCGCGCAGGAAGGAAACGGGATGCCCCTTCAAAGACAGCGACAGGTAGCGGTAATCCTCGATGACCTGCTCTCCCGGCAGCATGTCCGGCAACTTTGCAGCAGGCTCGGGCTGGAGGTCGATATGGCGGACCTGTTCGAAGAGCGGCAGTTCCTCGGTCGCGCTCTTCACATCCAGTGCCCGGACCGCCCAAAGCGCCTCACGTCGCGATAGCCCGATGGACCGGAAGGCATCCGCATCTGCCAGCCGCTCGATGGCGGACTTTTGCAAGCCGGAACGCAGCCAGAGGTCACGCACTGAGTGGTATTTGTCATCACGTTTTTTTACGAGCTGCTTCATATCATCAGAGGAAACGCCCTTGATTTGCCGAAGACCGAGCCGCACAGCATGACGGGTCTTGATGACACCTCGCATCTCGCCATGGCGGAAATCGACAGCCGACCGGTCGAAGGCCGCCGCTTCCAGTGTGCACTCCCAGTCCGAGTGATTGATGTCGACCGGTAGGATTTTCACACCATGCTCACGCGCATCCCGTACCAGCTGTGCCGGCGCATAAAACCCCATCGGCTGCGAATTCAGCATCGCCGCGCAGAAGACGTCGGGATAGTAGGCTTTCAGCCATGAGGAAGCGTAGACAAGCAGCGCGAAGGAAGCGGCATGGCTTTCTGGGAACCCGTACTCGCCGAAGCCCTTGATCTGGTTGAAGCATTGCTGGGAAAACTCTTTTGTGTAGCGATCATCTGCCGTCATTCCATCGATGAATCGCTGCTCGAAATTGCCGATAGTGCCAGTCCTTTTGAAGGTCGCCATTGCCCGACGAAGCCGGTCGGCTTCTGCTGGCTTGAAACCCGCCGCGGTGATTGCGATCTGCATGGCTTGCTCTTGAAACAGCGGAACCCCCAGGGTTCTTTCAAGAACAGTCTTCAGCTCATCGCTTGGATATTCGATTGGCAGATTTTTATTCCGCAGCTCTCTGCGTTTCAGATAGGGATGCACCATGTCGCCTTGGATCGGTCCCGGCCGGACGATCGCCACTTCAATGACAAGGTCGTAAAACACCCTCGGCTTCAGGCGCGGCAGCATGCTCATCTGCGCCCGGCTTTCGATCTGGAAGACGCCTAGTGTGTCGGCCCGGCCCATCATATCGTAAACCGGCTCGCCCTCCTCTCCGTGCTCCTTATGGCCGAGATCGGCGAGTGTTTTCTTCACGTCGTAATGCAACTCAAGCAGCGTGAAAGCTCTGCGCAAGCAGGTGAGCATACCAAGTGCCAGGACATCCACCTTGAGGATTTTGACGTTGTCGAGATCATCCTTATCCCATTCAATCATATAGCGATCCGGCATTGCCGTCTTCATGATGGGCACAACCTCATCGAGCCGGTCACGCGTGATGACGAAACCACCGACATGCTGGGTAAGGTGCCGTGGAAAGCTCAGAAGCTCAGATGCATATTTCAGTACGTTTCGTGTCACCGGATCCTTGATATCGAGGCCGGCCGCCTTCGCGTCTCGTTCCGAGAGGTTGTCCTCCGACCAGCCCCAGACGAGGCTGCTGATCGCCGACTGAACATCCTCCGATAGGCCAAAAGCCTTGGCGACCTCACGGCCAGCCGAGCGAGTGCGATAGCTGGTGACGGCAGCCGTCAGCCCGGCATGATCAACGCCGTATCTTTTATAAATAGACTGAATCACCTCTTCCCGCCGCTCATGCTCGAAATCAACGTCGATATCCGGCGGTTCGTCCCGATCCATTGAAATGAAACGATCGAAGAGGAGCGTGCTCTTTTGAGGATCGACTTCAGTAATTTCAAGGCAGTAACAAACAACCGAATTAGCCGCCGACCCTCGCCCCTGACACAGAACTTCGAGCACATGGCGGGCGTGGTGAATGATCCTGTGAACCGTCAGGAAGTAGGAGGCGTAGTTCTTGTCGCCGACGAGCCTCAGTTCGTAATCGATCTGTTTCGCCACTTTTTCAGGAACACCATCAGGATAACGTTTTACCGCACCCGCTCTTGTCAGCCTTTCGAGAGTCTCCTGCGGCGTTTCACCGGGATCATTTTCAGGTGGATAATTGTGCTTTAGCTCGTTCAGCGAAAAGCTCAGCTTGCCGAAAAAGACCTGGGTGTTCTCAACCGCGTCAGGGTAATCCCGGAAGATCCTGGATATTTCACGTGAATCCTTGAGATACCGCTCTCCATTCGGCGCTAGAAGGAATCCGGCTTTCGATATCTCCACATGCTCCCGGATTGCGATGACGATATCCGAAAGCGGTCGGCGCTCGGGGTGGTGATAGAGCGGTTGATTGCTTGCAATCAGCGGCACGCGATTTCGAGCAGCAAGCATGGCAAGCACCGCAAAAGCCTGCCGATCACGACCGTCATAGGCCGGCGACAGCGCCATGAAAAATGCCTTGCGAAAGCGTTTGCGAAACCGCTCGAGATAATCTTCGAATTCCGGCTGTTTGGTGATGTCATTCACAATGGCTCGCTCGGGGACGAGAGCAAGCATCATCTCATCGCCCCATTCCATGAGCTCTGCTTCCGTCAGGATGCAGGTTCCCTTGACCGATTCTTCCTTCAGGTTGCCGGCGCTGAGCAGGCGACAGAGGTTTGCCCAACCTCGCCGGTTGCGCGGATAGGCAAGGATATCAGGCGTTCCATCGCAAAAGACGAGGCGGGCGCCCGGCTGAACCCGGATAGAATCGAGGATCACCTCCTTTTTTCCTTCCTTCTTCGCCTGGGCCAGAACTTCATCTCTGTTCTTGTATCTCTCCTCAAGCTGCTCTGCCTGCGCATGTGCTCGCACCACGCCGGCAACCGAATTCCGGTCTGCAATACCGAGGCCGCCGAGCTTCAGGTAAGCGGCCTGCACGACCATCTCTTCCGGCTTCGACGCGCCTTCGAGGAACGAGAAATTCGTCCTCGTGCCGATCTCAAAGAATGCGGATTCGGGCCTCATGCAAAGACCCCATGCATGAACCAGCGGGGATCGAATTCCTGACCATAGAAGCCGCGGCGATAGATCCAGAAGCGGTGCCCGTTCTCATCCTCGATCCGGAAATAGTCGCGCGCCTCGGCACCATCTCCGTCGATCCACCATTCCATGGCAATCCGTTCCGGTCCTTCACTTCTTGCCACCTGATGCTGCAGACGTCGCCAGCGGAAAATCTGCGGCGGACCGTCAGGCACTTCGGCAAATACGACCTCGACAGGTTCCGGTGTTGCAAAGAGCCGCAAGGGGCGCTCCTGACGGAAAGGAAGAGCGCTTTCCTGCTCTGCCTTGCGCCGTGCAGGAAGGCTCTCCATTGCCGGCACCGTGATCACGGCGCGCTCCGGCACATGGCTCTCGCGAAGCTGGAAGCTTTGCAGGCAGTCCGCACCAAGCCGGGCCGCAACACGGTCGACAAAGCTCGAAAGCGAGATCTCCCCCTGCCGGTCGCCCTCGAAATCACCCTGCGTCTCCTTGAACGGATCATGCCGCAGCACATTCAGGCGCAGGATCTCGAAGCCATAGCCGGCATCGAGATCGTCATGGATCACTTGCAGCCGCTCGGAAAAAAGGCCGGCAACGAGTTTGGGCTCGCGAAGCGGCTGCGAGGCGCCGACGGAGATGCGGAAAACCCTGCCGTCGACGCGAAACAGCACCAGCTCGAACACTCGCCCGCCGGCTCCACGCGCCTCCAGCGACGGTTTCAGCGACACGGCGATCTGGCTGGTGACGGCAAGGATCTGTTCTTCCGTTCCGATCGGTTCGACCAGGCGGCGTTCGGACGAGAGGCTGGCGATGGGAAGCCGGGGGGAGATCGGCTCCTCCTCGCGACCCAGTGCTTGATCGAGGCGCAGAAGCAGTGTCGGTCCGAAGCGGCGGGTCAGCGGCGCCCGCGGCGCATGAACGATATCGCCGATATATTTGAGGCCGAGCTTCTTCAGGGCATCGACGGTCTGACCTTCCAGTCGGAGGGCTGCGACAGGCAGCGGCATCAGCATGCGCTCCGTCTCCTCATCCTCCACCACGCCGCCCTGTCCGAAGCGGGAGACAGCCCAGGAAAGGCCCGGTGATGAGGCGATCGCGCCACGCGCATCGAGCCCCATATGGAAGAGCCGCGACAGGATATCCCTCAGAAGCGCCTTTTCGCCGCCGAAGAGATGGGCACAGCCGGTAATGTCGAGAAATAACCCGTCCTTGCCATCGAGCGCCACCATCGGTGTATATCGGTCGCACCAGTCGGCGATCGCTTCCAGCAGCCGGCGGTCGGCCGCCAGATCCTCTTCCACGACATCGAGCGCTGGATACATGGCGCGCGCTTCGGCAACGCCCTGTTCCTTCCTCAGCCCCAGCCTCTCGGCGAACTCGTCCAGCGCCGTCAGCCGCATGGCATTGTTGAGCTTGCCCGAACAGACGATCGGTGACGCTTCAGGACGCCCTTTCGAACGCCAGGAGAGACCCCATCGCCTGCGTGCGATGCGGTCCGTCGCCAGATGTGGAAAGCTGAGCGCCAGAATGCGCTGACTGTTCGCCTGGAGGGCGAGCGAAGCTTGGTTCGTCGACGGGGAGAAATTCGCGTTCATGGGGGTTCCACTCCAGAAGACAGGAGAGCGGGGCCGGATTGCGGCTCTTCTCCAGCGTAAGACGGAAAATCGGATTGCCGATGCTGCCGGCAAATTTTGATCCATCCGGCAACGATCGCAGGTCAGACGGCGCCGGCTCGACATGCAGACGGAAGGCAGCGCTGCTCGCCTCCTCCTCCCCGGCCTGGCGGACGAGAAAGAGCGGACGCCGGACGGCGCGCGCCCTGAGACTGAGCCTCCGGCTTTCGGTCAGGCCGAAATGCAAGGGATTGCCGCGCATTTCGAAGACGACAGCCGAGAAGGCAGCACTTTCGATGGCCGCTTCCGCCAGCCAGAGCGCATCCTCCAGCTTGCGCGGCGCGGCATGGAAAAACCTTTCCGGCTTCAGCCCGAAATCCTTCAGCCCCGGAGCATAGGGGCGACCCGCCTCCAGTGTGCCGACGGCATCACCGATCCAGAGCAGCGGCAGCAGCCTGCCGGCATCCTCCTCCTGCCTCTGCAGCCGTGCTGCAACGGCCATCGCCAAGCCGCTTGCCGCTCCCGCACCGCGGGAGCCTGCCGCGCGGAACTCGGTAATCGCATCGAGCTGCAGGCCGCCTTCCAAGGCGTCATCGAGTAATCCCACACCGAAAGGCAAGCGTGGCAGAATGCGCTCCTGCCGCCTCTCACGTCCTTCTGCAAAGGCTTCCCGTTCCGCCGCGGCAAGCGCCGGTGCGGGTTTTCCCTCCAGTCGGGCAATGGTTTCGCGGAGCGCAAAAAGCCGCTCGCGCGCCAGGGCGGTCTGCGCCATGGCGTTCTCTCCATCCGTATTGTTCCTGTTATGTTCTTATAGATTCCAGAGCTCTAATGAAGAGTCAACGGCCATTTTATAAGAATTTATTCCTGCCTTTGATTCCGCACTCGAAAATCGGCGATAAAGGTTCTATATGGGCCGCAAAGGAAGGAATATTAATGGCCCGCATAGACCAGAGCGATGATTGGGGGGACCGCCATGCGCCGACGATCAGCACCTTCGAGTCGCTGGCAATGGAGGCCTATAGCCATCTGCCGGACGAATTTCGCAAGCTGACGACCAATCTGACCATCGAAATCGAAGACTTTCCCGATGACGAGGTCTTCGAGGATATGGCGCTGGAAACACCTTTCGACCTGCTCGGTCTTTTCGAGGGCCGCGGCATTTCAGAGCGTTTCACCCTGGAAACCGGCGAGATGCCGAACCGCATTCGTCTCTATCGCCGTCCAATCCTCGACTACTGGGCAGAAAACGACGAGACGCTGGGTGACATCATCACCCATGTGCTGATCCATGAGATCGGCCACCACTTCGGCCTCAGCGACGATGACATGGAGCGCATCGAGGCAAGCGCCGAAGAGGCTGCTGAACGCTGACCTATTGCTCGGACAGCTTCATGTCCGGGTCATAGTCCTTGCCCTCGACCTCCTTGACGACAGCCTGGCCGCACTGCATCTGGCCGGTCGCAGCGTTGAAGGCATAGGTGGGCGAGCCGGACATTGACCAGCCCTTGTTCAGCGCCGCCGTCACCTTGTGGCAGAAGGAAGCGTCGTCGGGACCGGTCAGGAAGCGGTAGAGTTTCATCAGGCGGGCTTTCTTGCAGAAATCAGGTGCGCTTTATGAACCAGAGCCTCGGCCTGGACAAGATGCAGCCGCTCGATCATCCGCCCGTCCGCATTGATGACGTTCAGCCCCTCGGCAGCCGGATCGGCGAAGGCGGCGATGATAGCCTCAGCCTCCGCGATTTCTTCCGCGCTCGGCCCGAAATGCCGGTTGGCGGCTGTAATCTGCGCCGGATGGATCAGCATCTTGCCCGCAAAGCCCATGGCGCGGCCCTGCCCGCACTCGGCATCGAAACCTTCCCCATCCTGAAAATCGTTGAAGACGCTGTCGAGCGCATCGAGCCCGTAGGCCTTGACCGCCAGAATGACCTGCATCAGCCAGGGTACGAGATAGGTCCGCCCAAGCTGCGGCAAGACGCCCGTCTCCTTGCGCAGGTCGTTGAGTCCGACGACGAGGCAATCGAGCCGCGATCCCGGCGTGCGGCCGGATTCGGTGATGGCTGCGACATTCAGCACGCCGCGCGGCGTTTCGATCATCGCCCAGATGCGCAGCTCCTCCGGCACATCCGCATCGGCAAGAGGATCGCTGATATCAGTGACATCCTGCGGCTCGTCCACCTTCGGCAGCAGAACGGCATCTGGCAACAGTGCCTTGACCAGTTCCAGATCCGCCAGCCCGAAGCCGGATGACAAAGAGTTGATACGGATGATCCTTTCCTTACCCTCGAGTGGCGGTCCCGAAAAAAACGTCTTCAGATTGTCGCGTGCTTCCGCCTTTTTTTCAGGCGTGACGGAATCCTCAAGATCGAAAATTACCGCATCGCAATCAAGGGAATGGGTCTTTCTAAGCGCCCGCACATTGATGGCGGGTACGCTCAGCACAGAGCGGCGCAGACGCAGGGAACGGAGAGGTGGTGTTCGGCTCATGGGCCATTAGTGCCAAGCTTCGCAAAGCCCGGCAAGACAACAAAAAGCCATGCTTGACTTGCAGAGAGGAAAAAGAAGGACCACATTCCTTTCCTTAGAAAGGTTTCAAACCAATGCAGAACATTCGCTCCATCTTCTTCATGCTTGCCGGCGCCACCGTTTTTGTGGCTATGCTGCTCCTCACCTTCTCGGTCACGCTCGCCGTTGGCGGCATCCTGACCGTGCTTATGGTCGGCCGCGCCCTTTCGATGAAGATGAAGCCCGCTCCCGTCCGCGCCCGCGCCCGTGCCGATGGAAAGCGCGAGATGCGCGTCTGGAACGACGGCCGCGGCACGATCATCGATCTCTGATCACTTTTCGCTGAAAATTCTGACCGACATTGTCGGCTCACGCTCCCCCGTAACGTCTTTGAAGCAGCCAGGCATTGACCGGCGTTTGAAAACAAATGGAGGATGAGCATGGATGCGACGGAAAACAGCCCGACCAAGATGCCGCCGGTCAAGAATGGCCTGCTGCCCTATCTGACGGTCGACGGCGCGCTAAAGGCTGCAGAATTCTATAAGAAGGCTTTCGGTGCAGAGGAAGCCTATCTCGTACCATCAGACGAAAGCGGCCGGACGATGCATGTGCATCTCTACATCAACGGCAGCTCGCTCATGCTGTCGGATGCCTATCCCGAATACGGCCATCCCTTCAAAGGCCATGAGGGCTTCGCCATCCAGCTGATTATCGACGATATCGATAGCTGGTGGGATCGCGCCGTCGCTGCCGGCGCCGAAGTCGTCATGCCGGTCGAGCTGATGTTCTGGGGCGATCGCTACGGCCAGCTTCGCGATCCGTTTGGCGTCCTCTGGGGTCTGAATGCCCCGTCGAAGTAAGAAGACACACAATTGGCCGGCTGCGCGAAACGTCGCGTGGCCTGCGTCAGCGAAAGATTCTTCTTCATTTCGGCTGAAAACTGGACTAGATGCAAAAATAGAAAGTACGTTTGCTGAAATGGAGCATGGGTCATGGATAAATTCGTGAAGCTCACGGGCGTTGCAGCCCCTCTGCCGGTCGTCAACATCGACACCGACATGATCATTCCGAAGGACTATCTGAAGACCATCAAGCGCACCGGCCTCGGCAAGGGCCTTTTCGCCGAAGCCCGTTATAATGAAGACGGCTCCGAAAACCCCGATTTCGTACTGAACAAGCCGGCCTACCGCGATGCCAAGATCCTGGTTGCCGGTGACAACTTCGGCTGCGGCTCTTCGCGTGAGCACGCTCCGTGGGCGCTGCTCGATTTCGGTATCCGCTGTGTGATCTCCACCAGCTTCGCCGACATTTTCTACAACAACTGCTTCAAGAACGGCATTTTGCCGATCCAGGTCAGCCACGAAGACCTCGACAAGCTGATGGATGACGCCGAGCGCGGTTCCAACGCTGTTCTTACGGTTGACCTCGAAAACCTCGAAATCACCGGCCCGGATGGCGGCTCGATCAAGTTCGGTCTCGATGAATTCAGGCGTCACTGCCTGCTGAACGGTCTCGACGATATCGGCCTGACGATGGAAAAGAGCAAGGCGATCGACGACTTCGAAAAGAAGAATGCTGCCTCGCACCCTTGGGCCGCCTGAGCAAAATCAAAATTGCTTTCGATCAAGCCGGGCTCTCGCCCGGCTTTTTCTTTGGCCGGCGATCAGAGAAACTTCTCTTTCCAGACCCTGAGCTTTTCGAGCGACACGCCGATGCCGCCGCAGACTTCGATGAGCGGATTGTCGAAGCGTGAGAGCAGGCCGGCATGCACATCGGCGACGGCAAGCGCCGCACCGCAGGCCGGCTCGACCAGGATGCGCTGCGCATCGGCAAATTTCAGGCAGGCAGCCACGGCATCGGCATCGCTGACGAGAACGCTTTCGATCGGGTGATGCTTCGGCAGGTCGAAGACATGGGGCGCCACCTGCCGCGCCCCGAGCGACGTGGCAATCGAGGTGATGGCCGGTAGCGAAATACGCTCATTGGCCTTGAGGCTGGCATTGAAAGACGCCGCCCCTTCCGTCTCGACGGCGATAACAGGCACATCGGCAAGCCCGTTCCGCTTCAACCCCTCGACAATGCCGGCAAGCAGCCCGCCTCCGCCGACACTCGTGACCACGCAATCGAATTTTGCGCCCTTCGCGACGACCTCATCGATCAACGTGGCATGGCCATCCCACAAAAGCGGATGGTCGAAAGGATGCACATAGGTTGCCTTGCGGCTCTCGGCGAGTTCGATCGCATGCGCATTTGCCTCATCAAAGACGGACCCGTGAACCAGCACACTGGCACCCGTTGCAGCGATCGTCTTGCGCACATCAGACGCCGTCGTCTCCGGCACCACGATCGTGACCGGTACACCGAGCGCCCGCCCGGCATAAGCTGCCGCAATGCCGGCATTGCCACCGGAGGCGCAGAAGATCTCACGCGCGCCGCTTTCCACCTCGTGCTGGCATAGCCGGCCGACGCCGCGCAGCTTGAAGCTGCCGGAAGGCTGCAGTGCGTCAAGCTTCAACCAAAGCGGCTTGCCGCTGGCGCTGTAATCGGGCGCTGTCTGGATGAGGGGCGTGTCGAGATGAAGGGGTGCAAAAGACATGGAAGAATATCCGGGGAAAGAAAGGAAGAGCTGTTGTTCTAGCCTGTTTGAAGGTGCGGGAGCAACCACATCAGACATCACATGACGCGGAGGCAAGCGTACCGATTCACCCCTTCTCTCGCTTGAAATGCCGATTTCCGGGGTCTAAGAAGCCGCAGCTTGTTTTTCCGCGGAGGGTTTCATGACAGTGCGCAATCTTTTCCTGCTGCCGGGCGACGGCATCGGCCCTGAAGCCATGGGTGAGGTCCGCAAGATCATCGCCTATATGAACGAGGCGATGAATGCCGGCTTCGTCACCGATGAAGGCCTCGTCGGCGGCAGCGCCTACGACGCGCATGGTGCGGCAATCTCCGAAGACGACATGAAAAAGGCACTTGCCGCTGATGCTGTGCTTTTCGGCGCCGTCGGCGGCCCGAAGTGGGATAGCGTTCCCTATGAAGTGCGCCCGGAAGCCGGCCTGCTGCGCCTGCGCAAGGATCTGGAACTTTTCGCAAACCTGCGCCCGGCGATCTGCTATCCTGCACTCGCCTCCGCTTCCTCATTGAAGCCGGAACTGGTCGAAGGCCTCGACGTCCTCATCATCCGCGAGTTGACGGGCGGTGTTTACTTCGGCGAGCCGAAGGAAATCATCGATCTCGGCAATGGCCAGAAGCGCGGCATCGATACGCAGGTCTACGATACCTACGAGATCGAGCGCATCGCCGGTGTCGCCTTTGAAATGGCCCGCACCCGCAACAACCGCGTCTGCTCCATGGAAAAGCGCAATGTCATGAAATCAGGCGTGCTCTGGAACCAGGTCGTGACCGAAACGCATAAGGCGAAATATTCCGACGTGCAGCTGGAGCATATGCTGGCGGATGCTGGCGGCATGCAGCTCGTGCGCCAGCCGAAGCAGTTCGACGTCATCGTCACCGACAACCTCTTCGGCGACATGCTCTCCGACGTTGCCGCCATGCTGACCGGCTCGCTCGGCATGCTGCCCTCGGCCTCGCTCGGAGCACCTGACGGTAAGACCGGCAAGCGCAAGGCGCTCTATGAGCCGGTTCACGGCTCGGCACCCGATATCGCCGGCAAGGGCATCGCCAATCCGATCGCCATGATTGCCTCCTTCGCCATGTGCCTTCGCTACTCCTTTAATTTGGTCAAGGAAGCAGACAACCTGGAAAAGGCAATCGCCAACGTGCTCGACAAGGGCATCCGCACAGGCGACATCATGGCACCGGGCAGCCGCCAGGTCGGCACCGTCGAGATGGGCGACGCCATCCTTGACGAGTTCAAGACCCTTTCTGCCTGATATTTCACGTGAAACGCTTTTCAGCCCTTCGCACTTCGTGCGGAGGGCTTTTTTATTGAAGCCAGCAGGTCTGGCGTTTGGCGCATTGGTCGCATGTGCCACCGCTATCGGCTCACTGCCTCGTCTCGTCCTCTCCTTCAGGAGTACGGATTGGCCATAACCAAAATTGATTAGAATTATCTGAGGAAGCCCGTTCTCTGTCGTAATCCTGTGCATTTTTACGGCCTATCTCATACCCAAGGGTTATACGGATAGTAGGAATGCGGGAACTTCTAGTCTCCTTGGACAGGCGCTGGCGCAGAAATGGGTGCGTCATGCCACCATTGCGGTGGCGCGCATGCCTTTTTATTACGCTGAACGCCGTTATCCTTTCCATGCTGATATTCGATGCGCCGATCGGGGCTGGCCATCTGCCTGAGCCTATTCAGCGTTTCGGGGAGATATTGACCGATTTCGGCGATTCCGCCTGGCTGATCCTCACCAGCGTCCTGCTCTTCTTCCACGGCAGGGCTGGCTACAAGCTTTTAAACAGCGCAAAGGCAAGAGCCCAGGCACTCTATGTGAGCTGGATCGGCGCCTTCCTGTTTACGACCGTCGTCTTTTCCGGCCTGCTCGCCAACCTGCTGAAACGCACGATCGGCCGCGCGCGCCCCGAACATTTTCAGGACCTCGGGGTGCTTTCCTTCACGCCTTTCTCCGGCCATGCAGCACTGGAGAGCTTTCCGTCAGGACATTCGACCACCGTGGGCGCCTTCTTCGCTGCCTTCGCTCTGCTCTTCCCGCGCTACCGGGTTCCCTTCATCGCCGGTGCCATCTGGCTCGGCATGACGCGTGTCATGGTCGGCGCGCACTATCCGAGCGATGTCATTGCCGGCCTCGCCTTCGGCGCCTGGTTCTCGCTGCTGACGGCAATCGTCTATGCCCGCTACGGCCTGCTTTTCAGACTTGCGCCAGATGGCTGGCCTATGTCCAAGCGATACTTCCCGGACGCATGAGAAAAAATAGCGCATGAAAAACCCGACGCCTTTCGAGCGCCGGGTCTTTGATTTCAGGATATTCGCCGCGCCTTAGTCCAGCGCATGAATATCCCGATTCTTGGTTTCCGGCAGGAACAGCACGCCGATGACCAGCGTGATCGATGCGAAGACGATCGGATACCAGAGGCCGTAATAGATGTTGCCGGCGGCAGCGCTCATCGCAAAGGCCGTAGCAGGCAGCAAGCCGCCGAACCAGCCGTTGCCGATATGATAGGGCAGCGACATGCCGGTATAGCGAATGCGGGTCGGAAAGAGCTCGACCAGCAGCGCTGCGATCGGGCCGTAAACCATCGTCACGTAGAACACGAGCACGAACAGGATGGCGATCGTGCCAGCCCAATTGACACGAGCAGGATCGGCAACCATCGCGAACGAACCGCCGCCAGGGATCGTGTAGACGGCCATGTCGGTGACGCTTTTCGCTTCATCCGCCGTCAGCAGCTTGCCGGCAACGAGTTTGTCGGCCGGCAGCGTTTCCTTCTGGCCGGCGCGTATCGCATCGGCATTAAGGGTGAGTTCCGGATTGGCGGCGATGAAAGCATCGAGCTTGGCATCGGCAACCTTGGCAGCACCGCGCTTCAGCGGATAGCCGGCGTCATGAAGGGCAAGATTGACGCCCTTTTCGAAGGCAGCATTGGTCTTGGCGGCATCGGCACCGGCTGCGACGGCGTCGTAACCGGTGATCGTGTCGTCACCGACCTTTACGGTTGCCGGCTGGCCGGCAGGACCCGGCACCACGTCATAAGGCACCGAGTTCTTGGTCAGGAACGCCGTTGCGATATCGCAGGAGTTGGTGAACTTGGAGGTACCGGTCGGGTTGAACTGGAACTTGCAATCCGCCGGGTCCGCCGTCACGGTTGCCCGGATCGTCGCCTGCGCCTCATAGAGAGCTGGATTCGCCGTATAAGTCATCGCCTTGAACAGCGGGAAGTAGGTGACCGCTGCGATGAGCAGCCCCGCCATGATGATCGGCTTGCGACCGATCCTGTCCGACAGTCCGCCAAAGATGACGAAGAATGGCGTGGCGAGGAAGAGAGCAATCGCGACCATGATGTTGGCCGACTGCAGATCGACCTTCAGCACGTTCTGCAGGAAGAACAGGGCGTAGAACTGACCACCGTACCAGATGACCGCCTGGCCCATGGTAGCGCCGAAAAGCGCGATCAGCGCGATCTTGGCATTCTTCCACTGGCCGAATGCTTCAGTCAGCGGTGCCTTCGATCCCTTGCCTTCCGCCTTCATGCGCTGGAAGGCGGGCGACTCGTTCATCTTCAACCGGATCCAGACGGAGATACCAAGCAGGACTACCGAGACGAGGAACGGAATGCGCCAGCCCCAGGCAGCAAAGGCGGTCGTGCCCATGATTGACTGGACCGTGACGATGACGATTAGCGACAGGAACAGGCCGAGCGTTGCCGTCGTCTGGATCCAGGACGTGAAATAGCCGCGGCGGCCGTTGGGGGCATGTTCGGCAACGTAAGTGGCCGCACCGCCATATTCGCCGCCGAGCGCCAGGCCCTGCAGCAGGCGCAGACCGATCAGAATGATCGGAGCGGCAATGCCGATGGAGGCAGCACCCGGCAGGATGCCGACCAGGAAGGTCGAGAAGCCCATGATGAGAATGGTCACCAGGAAGGTGTATTTGCGGCCGACGAGATCGCCGAGACGGCCGAAAACCAGCGCGCCGAATGGCCGTACCAGGAAGCCGGCAGCGAAAGCGAGCAGCGTGAAGATATTACGCGTCGCTTCCGGATATTGGGTGAAATAGGTCGCGCCGATATAGGTGGCAAGCGAACCGTAAAGATAGAAGTCGTACCATTCGAAAACCGTGCCGAGCGACGAGGCGAAGATGACCTTCTTCTCCTCGCCCGTCATCGGACCGGCTTTCGCACCATCGACGCTTGCGACATTTGCCATTGTCTGTCCTCCACAGAGTGATGAGCACGGTCGCGGCCTGCTCTCCTCAAAGCATACCCCTGGCCACGACACGCCTGACGAGAGTTTGACAGAAAAGAAGTGCCAGAAAGAGGGATGCTTTGGGATTATGACTTTAGTCTAATTTTTGTGCATGGATTGCCGCATGGCTCTTGCCGTGGCTGAGCACGCACGGCACGCCGCAATCGTCACCCCCG
Source organism: Rhizobium sp. 01L419 (assembly GCF_056400025.1). Classification (NCBI taxonomy): domain Bacteria; kingdom Pseudomonadati; phylum Pseudomonadota; class Alphaproteobacteria; order Hyphomicrobiales; family Rhizobiaceae; genus Rhizobium; species Rhizobium sp. 01L419. The sequence goes on along the minus strand of NZ_JBFTSM010000016.1, from coordinate 103,786 downwards.
CAAAGCCTGGGCCGGGGACTGTCGGTAAGCGAGCACCGCCGGCAAGGCGGCGAGGACAGCAGCGAAGGCGAGAAGGATCATCGCGAGCGTCCCGTCTTGGCGCGCAAAGCCGACGGGCAGGTTGACGCCGCTGCTCTGCGAGAAAAAGCCGGAAAGAATGAGCGCCGCGCCATAGCCAAGTGTAAAGCCGAGCCCAATTCCAACAGCGACGAGGACAAAGAATTCCACCCAGACAATGCCGAAGATCGAGCCGCGGGGAGCGCCGAAGGCGCGTAGCGCGCCAATCTGCCGCCGGCGCTGGCCGATATGGATGACGGTCACGAGGATCAGCGAGGCGGCAACAAGCACCTGCGCACCGGAGGCGACGGCAACGAGAATCTGCTTGGCATCGCCGAGCGTCGCATAAAGATTGGTCAACACCTCGCCGGGAAAGACGGCAATCGTCGTGCCGTTGCGATAGTCCTGCCGCAGCTTGTAGGCATCGGCAATCGTCTTCGGCTTGACGAGGATGGCCGGAAGACCGGGCGTTTCCGCGGTCCAGCTCTCGTTCAGGCCGGCATAGGGATCAGGCTCCGCATGATGGTCGGCATCTTCATGGGCGACTTCTGCAGCGCCGGCTTCACCAGCCTCCCCATGATGACCCGCCTCCGCAGCGTGGTCATGGTCATGCTCTTCGCCCGCTTCCAGTCCATGGATATGCCAGACGGCCTGGATTGGAACGAGGATAGCGCGGTCCCAGGCCGTGCCTGTCGGCTGCAGGCGCCCGGTCACGTGATAGGCGAGCTCCGTATGGGTATGGCCGCCGGTTTCGATCGTGCCGTGCATCGGCTTGATCTCGCCGCCGATGGCAAGGTCCACGCTCGATCCGATGACAGCCTCGCCCTCGCTGGCGAAAACCTGGCCTTCGGAAAAGCCGCCGGAAATCGTTTCCGTTAACGCCCTCGTCGTGCCGACGATCGGATAACCCGAAAAGGAATCGCCGAAGCCGACGGGGGCAGCCCATTCGACACGGGGATCGGCGGCAAGCCTAGCCAGAACGTCGCCGGACATCAGCGGCAACGCGGACGGTTGCAGGAAGACGGATGAGAGCACGAGCTGGGTTTCGCTGCCACCTGCGCCGATAACGAGATCGAACTTGTCGGCCGCCCGCGCACTGCCGAGGCGCAGGGCTCGTTCCTGCAGGATAACGGAAACGCCGAGCGCCGTCGCAAGCGCCACCAGCAGCACGACAACAAGGGAACCAGCCCACAAGCGGCGCAGATCGGCGAAGATGAAGCGGATCACGCAGCCACTCCCTTGATGTCGGAATCGTCAATGATACGGCCGGAGCGGAACGTCAGGCGGCGATCGAGACGACTGGCAAGGCGGGGATCATGCGACACGACGATCAGAGTACTGCCTTCGGCCACCGCAAGATCGAGCAGCAGATCGCCGACGGAATCGCCGCTTTCCGCATCGAGGCTGGCGGTTGGCTCGTCGGCAACGATGACCCCGGGCTTGCGCAGGAGCGCCCGGGCAATCGCCACGCGCTGCATTTCGCCGCGCGACATGGTCTCGATTTTCTGCCCTGCGCGCTCAAGGCCGACGATGCCAAGGAGATCGTGCGCGCGCTCGATCGCCGCTGACGTCGCGGCACGCGCAAGACGCGCAGGCAATAACACGTTTTCGACAGCCGACAGGCCGGGGAAAAGGTGAAACTCCTGCATGACCAATCCGATATTGGCAGCCCTGAAGCGGTCGCGGCGACTTTCGGAGAGCGCGGCAATGTTCTCGCCGTTCCAGCGGATGCGGCCTTCGCGGACCCGCTCCAGTCCGGTGACGACATTGACGAAGGTACTTTTGCCGGAGCCCGAGGCGCCGGTAACCGCCACACGGCTACCCGCAGCAATCGACAGATTATCAATGGCGAGCGCGGGCGCCGAAAGGCCGGGAAACACCATGGCCAGATGTTCGATCTCAAGAGCCAGCATCGATGCTCAGACGCTGGAATATTCGGCCTGGCGAATACGCAGCAGGCTGACAAAGCCGGTCTCAGGATCCTGCCAGGACCCATATTCCAGTGTACCACGCACCTCGATCGTCTGGCTCGGCTGCACGAAAGTCTGCTTTTCGCCTAGATAAACGACGACGATATTGTCCGGCCAGTCCGCATCCGACGAGCAGAACGGGCAGAGCGACATCGGCACTTCGGTCAGCACGAAGAATTGCGCCTCGGCCTTCAGTGGCGGGGCCATGAAGCCCTTCATGCTGATGTCTTTACCGGCAAGCGTTTTCACCTTGTCAGAGAATTCGAGCCCGAGCACACCGAACTTACCGTAGAGCTCGTCGAAAGTGAGCGAAGGATCGGCAGCGCGAGCAAGGGAGGCGGTGAAGGGGAGCGTGACGGCAGCACCGATCAGCTGGCGTCTGCTGAGTTGCAGCGAAGAGAATTTTTCCACGGCGATCTCCAGGAACCAAATCCCGGCCGCCAAGCGGCCGGGATCATGATCGATGAAAGAGGCAAGGCCGGCAAGCGGCCATGCCGGATCGGCTTGGGAATCAATTCGTCTGCTTGGCGCCGAGAGCGAAGGTGTCTGCCAACACACGGTAGACATCGCTCTGTTCCATGTAGCCATGGAAGCCTTCAGCACCCGGGCCGGCCGACTGCAAAACGACGTCGTCAACTGCGTGAACGCCGCTGTCGCCGCTCTTCGGGATATTGCCCTGAACGAAGACGGCGCCGGGAACATCCTTGTACTGTTCGTTGGCGACGTATTCCTTCTTTTCGTTCTGGATAGCCGGAACGAACGGGCCTTCGAGCTTCGGACGGAAGGTCTCGTAGTGGTCAGGTCCGTTGTTGGCGCTCAGGAACAGGCGATGGCTGACGTCGATCTTATCGGGATAACCGTCGCCATTTTCGTCCTTGTAGTTCGGGAAGCCGGCTTCGGCATAGGTCCCAACCTTTTCGCGCATTTCCGTGCCTGGCTTTTCATCATCGACAGTGCCGATGATGGAAACGCCGTGCGTATGGTCACCTGTGACGACGATCAGCGTGTCCGGGTGGGCCTTCTGGAATTCGCGGGCAACACCGATGGCTTTGTCGAATTCGATGGTTTCGATGACGGCGCGATCCCAATCGAGCGGATGGGACATCTTGTCGATCGAGGAACCTTCAACCATCAGGAAGAAGCCTTCCGGATTCTTGGACAAGCGGTCGAGCGCGACCTTGGTCATGTCGACGAGCCCCGGCTGGTTCGGAAATTTTTCGACGGTGCCCTTCTTAAGGAATTCGCGATCGAGCGTGACATCCATGTTGCCGGTGTGGAAAAGACCGAGCAGATTGCCTTCAGCCGATGCATTGGCTGCGAGCTCGTTCTTGTCGGTCGCAAGCTTGTAGCCGGCATCCTGGAACAGCTTGATGTAATCCTGATTGTCCTTGCGCTTGGAGCCGGCAACCTCTTTGCCGAGGAAATAGGCCGAGCCGCCGCCAAGGAGGACTTCCGGTTTGACGTCGAGCAGCATGCCGACGACATCCGCCTTGTCATTACGGTTGCGGGTATGGGCAACGACGGCAGCCGGCGTCGCGTCTTCGACCTCGGCCGTTACAACGATGCCGATCGACTTCTTGGTCAGGCGGCGGACGGCTTCTGCGAAGGTTTCAACGCGCGGATCATCGAGCGAGGAGGGCGTGCGATCTGCGTAAACGCCGATAGCGTTGACGGCCGTCTTATGGCCCGTCATGTAAGCCGACATGGTGTTGGCCGAGTCCGTATCGACTGCATTCGTCGCCGACGTTCCGATGAACGCCATGCGATCGAGATCGTCCATGTTCAGGCGGCCATTCGCTTTACCTTCCGTCATGCCTTTGGACATGATGCGGGCAGCGGTGCGGTGCGCAACGGAAAGACCGTCACCAAGCAGGAAGATGATGTTTTTTGCCTTCGGCTGGGCAGCGGTGTCGTAGACGTTCCAGGTAACGGACTTCGTCTCGTCGCCGGCGACGATTTCGACCTTATAGGCGCCCGGAGCGGAAATCTTCAGGTCGCGCAGCAGGAGCGCGGAACCAAGAGCCTTGTCTTCCTTGCCCTTTTCCAGCTCGACGAACTGTGCCTCGCCGCCGAGGACAGTCTTGTAATCCTGGCCGTTGACCGTAATTTTCACGTCTTCCGGCTTGACCTGCTTGCTGAGCTCGACCTTGAAGTCGAACGGTGAACCGGCGAGAATCGTAGCACGATCAAGCGGATAGATCGAAGTTGCCTGAGCAGCGCCGGCAAGAATCGTGGTAGCCGCGAAAGCGGCGAGAAGCATACGCATGGAAAAACCCCCGTTTTTCGTTGCAGTCATTACAACGGCGCCGGGATACCCTCCGGCAATGACAGAGGCATGACAAAACGCCGCAGGATTACGATGCCCTCCCCTGCTCCAGCCGCACGCGCAAAAACCTTGACTCCTGTGGAAAACCTTTTATGAGCAACAGCGGAAAAGGAATATCCATGGTTCGCCACGAGCACGCCATCGCTGAGCGCAATGACCTGGCAGAAAATGCCGGGCTGGATTTTGCCGTTCCGGTTTCTTCCAAAACCAAGGCCAAAACGACGACGAAAACCGTCTGACGTCTCTGGCCTGCCGCTCTCTCCCCGGCCCGGCTGGGGACAGGAAGCTGCGATGATGTCGCGCTTTCCCCTCACCGGACAAGAGGAGAGAAGAGAAAGAGAGCTTGAGAAATGGGTTTCAAAGTTGCAGTTGCGGGAGCGACCGGAAATGTCGGGCGGGAAATGCTCAACATTCTCTCCGAGCGCGGTTTCCCTGCCGATGAAGTCGTAGCACTCGCCTCCGCCCGCTCCCAGGGTACGGAGGTTTCCTACGGCGACCGGACGCTGAAGGTCTCCAACCTGGAGAACTACGATTTCTCCGACACCGATATCTGCCTAATGTCGGCTGGTGGCGAAGTTTCCAAGCGCGTTTCTCCGAAGATCGGCCAGCAGGGCTGCGTCGTCATCGACAATTCCTCGGCCTGGCGCTACGACGCCGACGTGCCGCTGATCGTCCCGGAGGTAAATCCGGACGCGATCACGCTCTTCTCCAAGCGCAACATCATCGCCAACCCGAATTGCTCGACCGCCCAGCTCGTCGTCGCGCTGAAGCCGCTGCACGACTTCGCCAAGATCAAGCGTGTGGTTGTTTCTACCTATCAGTCGGTTTCTGGCGCCGGCAAGGATGGCATGGACGAACTCTTCAACCAGACGCGCGCCGTCTTCGTTGCCGATCCTATCGAGAACAAGAAGTTCACCAAGCGCATCGCCTTCAACGTCATCCCTCACATCGACACCTTCATGGAAGACGGCTACACGAAGGAAGAGTGGAAGGTTCTGGCTGAAACGAAGAAGATGCTGGACCCGAAGATCAAGGTGACCTGCACCGCCGTGCGCGTTCCTGTTTTCATCGGCCACTCGGAATCGGTCAACATCGAATTCGAAAACGAGATCACGGCCGATCAGGCCCGCGATATCCTGCGCGATGCGCCGGGTTGCCTTGTCATCGACAAGCACGAGGATGGCGGCTACATCACGCCGTACGAATCCGCTGGCGAGGACGCGACCTTCATTTCGCGCATCCGCGAAGATGCGACCGTCGAAAACGGCCTCAACATCTGGGTAGTCTCCGACAACCTGCGCAAGGGTGCGGCTCTCAACGCCATCCAGATCGCCGAACTGCTCGTCAATCGTGGCCTCATTAAGCCGCGCAAGCAGGCGGCCTGATACCATTTGTAAACCATAATATGCTAAAGCCCTGCTCGACGGGTGGGGCTTTTTCGGGCATATGCGGCCGTATAAGCGTTCGCTAAAAGGTGATCGTGACAAAATCGCGAGTGGCTGACATTCTTTTGCTCGGCTTCAAGCTATGCAGATCGAGAGCGGGGTTTCTCAATGCGCATGATAAAGTTGTTTCTGGTGGCCGCCGTGGCAATGGGCGTCCTCCATGCGGTACCGGCGTTTGCGCAGGGCGCGCAATGCGGCAATACCAGTGCCGGTTTCGATGCCTGGGTCGCCGACTTCAAGCAGACGGCAGCGGCCAATGGCATCAGCCAGTCGGTCCTGAGCCGTGCCTTCGCCAATGTCAGCTATAACAAGCCGACGATCGCCGCCGACCGGGGCCAGAAGAGCTTCAAGCTGTCCTTCGACGCTTTCATGAAGAAGCGTGGCGGTGCCGCGGTCATCTCCCGCGGCCGTTCGATGAAAGCCGCCAACCAGGCTCTCTTCGCTTCGATCGAGCGCCGCTTCGGTGTTCCGGCCGGTCCGCTGATCGCCATCTGGGGCATGGAAACCGGCTTCGGCAGCTATATGGGCAACCAGCATACGATGTCCGCCGTCTCCACCCTCGCCTATGACTGCCGCCGCTCGGAATATTTCACTGACCAGCTCTATGCTGCTCTGCAGCTCGTTTCGGAAGGCTATCTCAGCCCGCAAGCTCGAGGTGCTGCCCACGGCGAAATCGGCCAGACGCAATTCCTGCCGCGCAACGTCGTAAGCTTCGGCGCCGACGGTGACGGTGACGGCCGCGTCGATATGGTCGGCTCCCGCGCTGATGCGCTTGCCTCGACCGCCAATTTCCTCAGGGGCCATGGCTGGCGTGCCGGCGCCGGTTATCAGCCGGGCGAGCCGAATTTCGTCGCCATCCAGGGCTGGAATGCCGCGACGGTCTATCAGCAGGCAATCGCCTATATCGGCCAGCAGATCGACGGCAACTGAAGAGACGTCCAATAGGAAAATGATACGAGCGCCGCATGTGAATGCGGCGTTTTTCATATGCGGAAATCGTGGGTTCCGCCGGCAGCCTTGCGCCGCTCTTCCTGCAGTGCCGCGGCAGGAACAATAGGCCCTGCAACAACGCAATTGCGTCCCGAGGCCTTGGCCGCATAGAGCGCCAGGTCGGCGCGCTTCACCAGATCATCGAAATTGCGATTGCTCGCGGCATTTGCGCGCCCCGCGCAGCCGAAGCTTGCCGTAACCCGCAGAAGCTCGCCACTCGGCAGCGCGATGTCAGCAGCCTCGATGGCCAGTCGGACACGTTCCGCAACGATGACCGCATCTTCGGGTGTCGAATCCGGCAACAACGCCATGAACTCCTCGCCGCCGTGACGCACCAGGAGATCGAAAGAACGGAAGCTCTCCCGTGCAATGCCAGCTACGTGCTTCAGCACGATATCGCCGGCGTCATGGCCATGTATGTCGTTGATCTTCTTGAAGTGATCGAGATCGAACAAGACGACGGAAATCCAGCGTGATCCATACTCGGCCTGCATCAGAAGCCCTGAAGCCGCAGCCTCGAAGCCACGGCGATTGTAGAGGCCCGTCAGAAGATCGGTTTGGGCGGCATTGCGCAACTCGTTCACGAGCAGTTCACGCTCTTCGGTGACACGGGCGACCAGACGGATGCCCCGAACCGCGAGCACCGCAATAAGGGCAACGAGCAGCACCAGTCCGGATGACAGCGCGAGCACGATCGTCATGTGAATGTGCGAGCGCATCGACAACTGCTGCCCCGTCACATGAATATCATCGGTGACGGAGGCGATTTTCTGTCGCAGGAAATCCAGCCGTTCGTTCTGGATACCAATCCATTTGTCTCGGATCGCTTTGTTCGGCCGTAGCGCACCGGAAACCATGGCCTTTGTGAAAGTATCGGCCCAGACCTCGTCGGGTTGAGCCCTATAAGCAAGAATCTCCCGTACGACAGGCGAGGAAGAATGAAAACGCAAGCGATCCATGCCGTTGCCGAGCATCATTTCGCCTTGAACGAGTTGCTCGTGCGACATGGCGGAAAAGTCGGTTCGGTCGAAATAACGCTGGCCTAGGTTGCCGATCAGCCGCTCGCCGTAATAGGTCAGCAGGATACTCATCAATTCGCTGGATTTGCGCATCAACACCGGATCATGGATCCTCGACGAAAGCGACTCGACGAGACCAAGTTGCTTCAATCCGGCCTGACCATAGATATGAACGGGGTTGCCACCTTTGCCGTAATAACCTCGATCGACGGCCGAACGCGTCGCAACGATACGGCTATAAGCAAGGCGGAGATCGGAAAGCTGTGACTGCAGACCGAGATCGAGCGTTTCAACGGGCGGGAGGCTGGCGTTGAAACGCGCGCGTTCGCTGTCGAGCGAGCTGCGTCTTTCCATCATGGCCGCCCTGGTCATCTCATTGGGATTGTTGACGTAGATTCGCGTCGCCACGAGCTCTGCCAGGATCTCGTTGGCGGCAATCGATCCTCCACGGGCAAGAACATCGGCAAAGAGATGGTCAGTTTCGAGCGCGCGGTACTGCATGAGCGAGGAGCGGATCAGCACCACCCCCTCGGCAATCATGAAGACGAACGGCAGCAGGATAGCGACCAGCACTGCCCTGCTTGTATTCTTGAATTTCACCACTTCGAAATTCATGACCAATCCGCGCGTGTATACACCCCGCCAGCGAGCTTATTGGAATATCTTAAAAAACTGATAAAGCGGTCTATCCCTAGATTTCGGGACGGACAAAATCGAGTGTCTCAGAATCCATCACCCAGAGCTCACCTGTCGAGATATCGAACCAGGCACCGTGAAGCGCCAGCTTGCCCTCTTCCTCGAGAACCTTGATTTCGGGGAAAGTCCTGAGATTGTTGATCGAGTTACGGATCGAAACCCGCTCCAGCGCAGTCTGCCGTTCGCCCTGCGTCATCACGTCATTGCTGCCGATCTGTTCGGCGGCGGGACGAACGAGCGACATCCAACGGCCGATGAAATCGCCCTGCGACAAAGGCTCGGCGTCCGGATCGAGTGCGGCGCGGATGCCACCACAGCGGCCGTGGCCCATGACGACGATATTCTGGACCTTCAGAGCCTGAACCGCAAATTCGAGCGCCGCCGACGTCGAATGGAAGTGACCATCCGGCTCATAGGGTGGCACCAGGTTGGCGACATTGCGGATCACGAAGAGTTCACCTGGTCCAGCATCAAAGATCAGTTCGGGAGCCGCGCGAGAGTCTGAACAGGCAATCATGAGCGTTGTCGGGTTCTGCCCATTTTCCGCAAGCTGCCGATACCGATCGCGGGCATCGGCATAGCGCCCGTTCATGAAGTTGCGATAACCGTCCAGAAGGGAGTTGGGAAAGCTCATCATACCCTTGGATTACAGCGCGACGAACCCAAGATCAACTGCTGCACTGCAAAAGCGTGAAGCCTATTTCTTCCGTCGCTGGGCCGGGTGGACAAGGTGACGCATCTGCACCATCGCCATGGGTGTCGAAAGGCTGGAGGCATCGCTTGCCAGCATCAATTCGTTGCTGCCGCGCTTGACGGCGCGTGCCAGCACTTCGAACACACTTGCCGTCGCAAGCTGCAGCGCCTTTTCATCCTCCATGCCCGATAGCAGGCGGGACAGGAAAAGGGCAGCGAGCAGGTCGCCGAGCCCGTTCGGCGGGTTCTCGACGACACGATGTTCGGCAAGCAAGGCATGCTTTCCGGAGAGATAGAGATTGCCGGTACCGCCCGCCATCATCGGCACCGCGGATGTAACCAGCATGCGTGAGGGACCGAGCGCAAGTGCGGCTTCCATGACCGCGCTGTTGTCATCGAGCGCGGCGCCCGAAAGCCAGGCAAGTTCGTAGCGGTTCGGCGTTGCGAGCGAGGCGATCGGTATCAGGTGGTCACGGATCGCCTCGGCTGTCGCTTCCGGCACGTAGAGGCCGCCGAGATCACCCATGACTGGATCGCAGACATAGAGCAGTTCCGGGTTATTTTCGCGCAGGGATGCAACGAGTTTCGCGACGGAGCGGGCCTGGGCAGCGTTGCCAAAATAACCCGACAAGACAGCCTTGACCTCGCCGATCCACGGCGCACGGATGAGATCGTCGATCGCCGCATCGAAATCGGCCTCTGCGAAGGTGAGGCGTGTCGAACGGCCGTGACCGGGATGCCAAGGCAACACGATCGTCGGCAGCGCCCAGACCTGGTGGCCGAGCGTTTCCAGCGCGAAGACCGCGGCGCGGTTTCCAACCGACCCCCGCACGACATGGCTGGAGATGACGATGACTGCGCCTGATGCGTTTTCCGACATGACATCCGATTCCGAATTTCGACCGCCGTTGATGATCTTTTTGACGAGGCGCTGTCAACCATTCTTCATGCGAGCGTGGAAATGTGCAGCGGGTCGGAAAAGCCAGACAAGGACGCTTTGCAGTCCATCGGCACAAAACGACCCGAAAACTTTCGAAATCTCTCATCAGCACCGTCAAAAAAGAACGAAAACTACTTTTCGAAGCCCTCTTTTAAGGATTCTTTCGAAGAGCCTTCTGCTAACTTGCCCACATCAAAACAAATCGGGGGGATGATCCATGGCCGCCAGAAACAATCCGAAACGGGAAAAACAGATCGAGAGCGCGCGCAAGATCGCCGCCGCGACCGGCGAGCCCCATCTCGATCCCGAATTCCTCTTTGGCCGCGCAAGCGGCGACGACCTCGACCTCTACACACCGGAAATGCTTGCGCTTTCCGCCGTGCACTCGGCAGCCGAGCTCGCCGCCTGGAACGGCAAAACGCCGCGTGTCAGTATCGACACAGTCGCCGACGTCACCCCCGATGGCGTCGCAATCTCCATCCTTTCGGTGACCGATCACAACAAGCCCTTCCTCTACGAATCCGTCATGGGCGAGGTGACCAGCACCTACCGCGACATCTACATGGCAGTTCATCCGATCCTGATCCTGGAAGAAGGCAAGGCCCCGGAACTCTATTCCGCCGATGTGCCGAGCGATCCGGCAAAGCGGGTGAGCCATATCCAGCTTCACATTTCGCCGCTCAGCCCCTCCCAGGCCGCCGACCTGATCAAGCGGATCAAGGCAGTGCTCGAGCAGGTAGAGCTTGCCGTTTCCGACTGGAAGCCGATGCTTGCCCGCGTCGATGAGGTGATTTCAGAGCTTTCGAATTACAGTGCCAGCCGCAAGAAAGCCGACCGCGACGAGGCGATCGCCTTCCTGACCTGGCTGCACGACGAGAACTTCACCTTCCTGGGCATGCGCGACTACGTCTATTCCGGCAAGGGTCCCGATTCCAAGGTCGAACGCGACAAGGGAACAGGCCTCGGCATACTCTCCAACCCCGAGGTTCTTGTTCTGCGCACCGGCAAGGACGCCGTGACGACGACACCCGAAATTCTCGCCTTCCTCGATGGTCCCGATTTCCTGATCGTCACTAAAGCCAACGTGAAATCCACGGTCCATCGCCGCGCCTACATGGATTATGTCGGCGTCAAGCGCTTCGACGCACAGGGCAACGTAACGGGGGAACTCCGCATCGTCGGCCTGTTCACCTCGACTGCTTACACTTCCTCTGCCAGCGAAATTCCGTTGCTGCGGTCCAAGATCGAAAAGGTGAAGGAGCATTTCGGCTTCGACCCGATGAGCCACTCGGGCCGCATGCTCGACAACACCCTGGAATCCTATCCGCGTGACGATCTCTTTCAGATCGATACGCCGCTGCTCGCGACCTTTGCAGAGCAGATCAATGACCTCGCCGATCGCCCGCGCGTGCGGGTGCTGCCGCGCATCGACCATTTCGACCGTTTCGTCTCGGTCATCATCTTCGTACCGCGCGAGGAATATGACTCGATCGTGCGTGAACGCATCGGTGCCTATCTGAAAACCGTCTATGATGGCCGTGTTTCCGCCTATTATCCGGCCTTCCCGGAAGGCGGTGTGGCGCGCGTGCATTTCATCATCGGCCGCTCGGGCGGTAAGACGCCGCGCATCCATCAGGCCAAGCTCGAGGAGACGATCCGCCAGATCACCGCGCGCTGGGACAGCCGCTTCGAGATGCTCGCCGGCCCCAAGGCGCCGAAGCTCGGCGTCAGCAACGCCTTCCAGGAAGCCTTCACGCCGGATGAAGCGGTCGGCGATCTGCCCGACATCGCCGCATGCGCCGCCGGCGAGCCGATCCGCATCGAATTCTACTATCGCCAGGACGATGAACGCGGCCGTATCCTGTCGCTGAAGATCTTCCATAGCGGCGAGCAGCTGCCGCTATCGCGCCGCGTGCCTCTACTCGAAAACCTCGGCTTCAACGTCCTGAGCGAACGGACCTTCGATATCGAAATTCCGGCCACCGACAGCGCCATCAACATCGTCGTGCTGCACGACATGGAACTCGAGGCTCGCAGCGGTGCGGACATTGACCTCGCACGTTTTGGCGCACCGCTCGAAGAGGCCTTCGTCGCAGCCTTCAGCGACACGATCGACAATGACAGCTTCAACAGGCTGATCCTGTCGGCCGGTCTCTCGGCCCGCGAGGTTAGTGTGCTGCGCGCCTATGCGCGCTATCTGCGCCAGGCCGGCATCGCCTATTCGCAGGATTATATCGCAACCACCCTCGACAAATATCCTGTTATCGCCGCTTCGATCTTCCGCCTGTTCCACGACACGCTCGATACGAAGCTGTCGGAAAAGGCGCGTATCAAGAAGCTCGCCGAACTGCATCGGGCAATCGAAGCCGAGCTTGCCGACGTGCCGAGCCTGGATGACGATCGTATCCTGCGCCGCTATGTCAATATCGTCGATGCAACGCTGCGCACCAATTATTTCCAGCGCAGTGCCGATGGAACACCGAAGGCGATGCTCGCCTTCAAGCTTGACCCGCACCTGGTGGATGGCCTGCCGGAACCGAAGCCCTTCCGCGAAATCTTCGTCTACGGCGTGGAAGTAGAAGGGGTGCACCTGCGCTTCGGCCGCGTCGCCCGTGGCGGCCTGCGCTGGTCGGACCGCGCCGAGGACTACCGCACCGAAGTTCTGGGTCTCGTGAAGGCGCAGCAGGTCAAGAACGCCGTGATCGTGCCCGTCGGCGCAAAAGGTGGTTTCTATCCCAAGAAACTCCCGGTCGGTGGCAGCCGCGATGAGATCTTCAATGCAGGCAGGGAAGCCTACAAGACCTATATCCGTACGCTGCTTTCCATCACTGACAACATTTCCGGCGCCGATATCCTCCCGCCTGACAATACCGTGCGTCTGGATGGCGATGACCCCTATTTCGTCGTCGCTGCCGACAAGGGTACGGCAACCTTTTCCGACACCGCCAATGCCCTTGCTCAGGAAGCGGGCTTCTGGCTGGACGACGCCTTCGCTTCGGGTGGTTCGGCCGGTTACGACCACAAGAAAATGGGCATCACCGCCCGTGGCGCCTGGGAAACGGTGAAACGCCACTTCCGCGAAATGGACATCGATATCCAGACGACACCCTTTACGGTTGCCGGCGTCGGCGACATGTCGGGTGACGTTTTCGGCAACGGCATGCTGCTCTCGCCGAAGATCAGGCTGATCGCCGCTTTCGATCATCGCGACATCGTCATCGACCCCGACCCGGATATGGAAAAGACGCTTCGTGAGCGCCAGCGCCTGTTCGACCTTCCGCGCTCGAGCTGGCAGGACTTCGACAAGTCCGTGCTCTCGAAAGGCGCCATGATCATCTCGCGCTCGGCAAAGTCGGTTACGCTGACGCCGGAGGCTGTAGCGGCAATCGGCATCGACAAGGCGGTCGCCACGCCCTTCGAGATCATGACGGCGATCCTGAAGAGCCCGGTCGACCTGCTCTGGTTTGGCGGCATCGGCACTTACGTAAAGGCCGCGTCGGAAACCGATGCGGAAGTGGGTGACCGCGCCAACGATCCGATCCGCATTACGGCCGACGAAGTGCGCGCCAAGGTCATCGGCGAGGGCGCCAATCTGGGCGTCACGCAGAAGGGCCGCATTGCCTACGGCCTGAAGGGCGGACGCAGCAATTCCGATGCTATCGACAACTCCGCCGGCGTCAACACGTCGGACGTCGAGGTCAATATCAAGATCGCGCTGGCAAACGCCATGCATGAACAGCGTCTCAGCCGGGCAAAGCGCGACCAGCTTCTCGGCAGCATGACCGATGAAGTGGCCGGCCTCGTGCTGCGCAACAACTACCTGCAGTCCCTGGCGATCTCGCTGACATCCCGCAAGGGAACGGCAAACGGCCTGGAACTCGGTCGTTTCATGAGCGTGCTGGAAGCGGCCGGACAACTGAACCGCAAGGTCGAGACGCTTCCTGACGACGCCTCGTTGTCCGAACGTTACACGGCCGGACGGCCGCTGACGCGCCCAGAGATCGGCGTGCTGCTCTCCTATGCCAAGATCGTGCTCTTCGACGCGCTGATCGCCAGTGAATTGCCTGATGACCCTTATTTCGTCAGCACGCTCTTCAACTACTTCCCGGCCAAGATGCAGAAGTCGAACGCATCCGACATCGACACTCACCGGCTGAAGCGGGAAATCGTCGCGACTGTCCTCGCAAATGAGGCGATCAACCGCGGCGGGCCGGGCTTTGCCGTGAGCATGATTGATGCCACAGCGGCCTCTGCCTCTGAGGTCGTCCGCGCTGCTATCGTCGCCCGTGACGGCTTTGATCTCAACCGGCTATGGGCCGAAACCGATGCCTTGGACAACAAGGTTTCCGGCGAGGTCCAGAACCGGACTTACGAGGAAATCACTAATAGCTTCACCGTGCTGACGCGTCTGCTGCTGAAGACCGGCATGACCCGAGACGGTATGGCTGAAATCATTAGCCGGCTGCAGGCTGCCCTGAAAAAGCTCAAACCGGCCTTTGCGGAGCAAGCGGCAGCCGAAGTCTCAGCGCGCCAGCAGGAGTACCAACAGGCAGGCCTGCCGGAAAAACTGGCTGCAGAAATTGCAGCCCTGCCGACCCTCGCGCTCGTGCCGGAAATAATGCAGATCGCTGAACGGACCGGCGAGGCGCTACCGCGTGCAGCCGAAAACTACTTTGCCGTCACCCGGACCTTCCGCGTCGGCCGGCTGCTTGCTGCGGGCAACCGCATCATTACGTCGGACCACTATGAAAACCTCGCGCTTGCCCGCAGCATCGACCAGATCGCCAGCGCCCGTCGCGATATCGTGATCTCTGCGCTTTCCGATCACGGCAAGGAAAAGCAGCCAGTGCAGGCCTGGCATGCGCAGGACAGGGTGCGCATCAACCGCATCGTCGAGGAGCTTGCGAGCCTCAGTGATGGCGCCGATCCGAATCTTGCACGCATCACTGTTGCCGCAGGCATCCTGACCGATCTTGCGCGCGACCGGGCGAGATGAGACAGTCCGCCCCAAAAAGGAGCGGACGCTTGAATCGCATTGACTGGACAGGAACGCAGCCGCCGAAAGCCACGGAGAAGGGCATATGGGGCTGGATGCTCTTCGATTGGGCTGCCCAGCCTTTCTTCACCGTGGTGACTACCTTCATTTTCGGTCCCTACTTCGTCTCGCGGCTGACGACCGATCCGGTCGCCGCCCAGACGATGTGGAGCAATATGGCGACGATCTCCTCTGTTATCATCGCCATCCTGTCTCCGGTATTGGGCTCCATTGCCGACCAGTCCGGCGCACGCAAACCCTGGATCGCCTTCTTCGCCGTCATCAAGATCGTGAGCCTCTGCTGCCTCTGGTTTGCGGCGCCCGGTTCGCCGGTCATCTATCCCGTCATCTTCATGATCCTCGCCTCGATTTCGGCGGAGTTTTCGATCGTCTTCAACGATTCCATGATGCCGCGCCTTGTCAGCAAGGATGAGGTGGGCAGGCTTTCCAACACCGCCTGGGGTCTCGGCTATCTCGGCGGCATGATTGTGCTGATCGCTGTCGTGGCACTGCTGGCCGGCAGCCTCGAAGGCGGCAAGACCATTCTGGGCCTCGATCCTCTCTTCGGTCTCGATCCTCACACTGGCGAAGACGCACGCATCACCGGGCCGATCTCAGCCGTCTGGTATCTGATCTTCATCCTGCCGATGTTTTTCTTCACGCCGGATGCCCGCAAAGGCCTGCCTTTCGGCTTCGCCGTGCGCTTCGGCGTCAAGGAATTGCGCAATACGATCGGTGAGCTGAAGACACGCCGCAGTATCCGGACTTTCCTCATCGCCCGGATGATCTATCAGGATGGCGTCAACGGCCTGCTGATCCTCGGCGGCGCCTTCGCGGCGGGCATGTTCGGCTGGGCGACGATCGAGATCGGCATCTACGGCATCGTCCTCAACATCGTCGCGATCCTCGGCTGCCTGATTGCGGGTCGCATCGACAAGAGCATCGGCTCGAAGACGACCGTCATCATCAGCCTCACTATGCTGTTGCTGGCCACGATCGGCATCATCTCCACCGGCCCCGGCTACACCTTCTTCGGATTGATGCCGCTTTCAGCTGCCGATAGTGGCGGGCTATTCGGCACGGCTGCGGAAAAGGCCTACATCCTCTACGGCCTGCTGATCGGCCTTGCCTTTGGACCGGTGCAGGCCTCGTCGCGCTCCTATCTGGCCCGCAGCGTCAGCATCGAGGAAGCCGGCCGCTATTTCGGCATCTATGCTCTCTCCGGCCGCGCCACAAGCTTCATGGCGACGCTGCTGTTTTCGATCGTGACCTATTTGACCGGATCAGCGCATCTCGGCATGTCGACGCTGATCCTGTTCCTGGCCGGCGGCCTGGTGCTGCTGGTCCGCACACCTTATCCGGCGGACCGCGCCTAGGGGATTTCCCCGGCCGCGAGGCCGGGGTGTATCAGCTACTTCGCTTCAGTGGCGGAAATGGCGCATGCCGGTAAAGACCATCGCGACATTGTGTTCGTTTGCTGCATCGATGACTTCCTGGTCGCGCATCGAGCCGCCCGGCTGGATTACGGCGGTGGCGCCGGCGGCAATCATCGACAGCAGGCCATCAGCGAAAGGCAGGAAAGCCTCGGAGGCGACGGCCGAACCATGCGTCATCGGAACGGCGAGGCCGAGCGCCTTGGCCGCTTCCTCAGCTTTGAGCGCCGCGATGCGGGCGGAATCGACGCGGCTCATCTGACCGGCGCCGATACCTGCCGTCTGACCGCCCTTGGCATAGACCACGGCATTCGACTTCACATGCTTGCCGACCTTGAAGGCGAACTTCATGTCTTCGAGCTCCTGGGCAGTCGGGGCACGTTTGGTGACGATTTTCAGTTCCAGATCCTCGACCATGCCGTTGTCGCGGCTCTGGACGAGCAGGCCGCCGGAAACGGTCTTGGCAGTGATACCGGCCGCACGCGCATCCGGCAGGCCGCCGGCCGACAGCAGGCGCAGGTTCGGCTTGCGGGCGACGATCGCCTTGGCTTCCTCGGTAACGTCAGGTGCGATAATGACCTCGGTGAAGAGCTTGATGATTTCTTCAGCCGTCGCTGCATCGAGCGTCTGGTTCAGCGCGATGATGCCGCCGAAAGCGGAAACGGAATCGCAGGCAAGCGCACGCTTGTAGGCTTCCAGAAGCGTCGAACCGGTCGCGACACCACAGGGGTTGGCGTGCTTGATGATGGCACAGGCCGGTGACTTCTCCGGCAGGAACTCGGCAACGAGCTCATAGGCCGCATCGGTATCGTTGATGTTGTTATAAGAAAGCTGCTTGCCCTGCAGCAGGACGGCTGTCGAAACGCCCGGGCGCTTTTCGCCTGTCACGTAGAAGGCGGCCTTCTGGTGCGGGTTTTCACCGTAGCGCATCTCTTCCTTCAGGACGCCGCCGATGGTGCGGTGGCGCGGAGTATCGATGGAAAGCGCTTCAGCAAACCAGTTGGAGATGGCAGCGTCATAGGCAGCGGTGCGCGCATAGGCTTTGGCCGCCATGCGCTGACGGAAGGCATAAATCGTCTTGCCGGCATCGGCCGACAGTTGCTCGGTCAATTCGGCATAGTCTGCCGGGTCGGTAATGACGGTGACATAGGCATGGTTTTTCGCCGAAGCGCGGATCATTGCCGGGCCGCCGATATCGATATTCTCCACCGTCGTCGGATAGTCGCCGCCAGCCGCGCGCACGTCCTCGAAAGGATAGAGATTGACGACCAACAGGTCGATGCCGTCGATCCCATGGGTCTTCATGGCTTCCTGGTGTTCGGCATCGTCGCGGATCGCCAAGAGGCCTCCGTGCACCTTGGGGTGCAGAGTCTTCACGCGGCCATCCATGATTTCCGGAAACTGCGTCACTTCGGAAACATCGGTCACGGCAAGACCTTCTGCCGCGATAGCATTGTAGGTGCCGCCGGTCGACAGCAGGCGCACGCCACGCACCGAAAGCGCGCGGGCAAGTTCGATGATGCCGGCCTTGTCGAAGACAGAGAGCAGCGCGGTCTTGATCTCGACCTTGTCAGGGGCAGGGATTTTCTTGGAAATGACGGCCATGAACCTTCTCCGTTCGGGCTTCGCGGGAGACATCCGGGCAAGGGATGTTTGATGAGGCCGCGTTAGCACAGCTTGGAGCCGGCGCAAACAGTCACCAAGCAATTCCAGCAAAACTGTGTAGCGGTTTTGGGTATGGAATTGCATGAAGACAAAGAGATAGACGATTTCCGTAATTCAAAGAAAACAGAAATGCTCTATCCCTTGCGCGATAAAAACCAGCGAATTTCGGGTTTCTCCGCAAGATCGAAGTCGATCTCGATCTGGTCCGAGCTACTGATGCCGGCGCTATCGGCGAAGAAGATATCTTCCGCGATCAGCACTTCATTGCCAGGAGAGGAAAACAGCCAGCTTTCGCCATCCGGCGCCGTCAGCAGCACCGATTCCGTATCGTTCTGCCGCGGCACGATGGCGGGGTGTATGTGGAAACGGGCAACCGCTCGCAGCGGACCCTCGCTGTGATACCGGTCATCGGCAACGAAGCGGTCCATGCCGGTCACGATGGAACCGGCAGCATTCAGTGTCAGCTCCCGCTCATGAACGACGCCGAAAACATCGAGATAGCCGTCATGGCTAGCCTTGATGCCTTCACGGCCATCCTCGGTTTCCACGCGCGCGGCGATGACCGTTTCCACCGGCTCCGTCATCATATGGGCCAGAAAAGCCGAGGGAGAAAACCGGCTCGAGGACGTATCGTTCAGAACCACGGTGGAATGGGCAGCCGTGGTGCGGGCCATCTGGACATAGCGCTGGCCCGCAAATTTTGGCGATCCTGAATTGACGATGAAACGGTAGCGACCGGAGGACATTTCAAAGGAGAGACTGCCTGCGTGGGCTGTTCTGAAGCAGCCGGGCGAGGGCGGTCCGGTGTCGGCGATGATCACTGTCTTGCCGGCCGCAAGCCGCTGGTAACGTGAATGCGGCAGCGCTTTGAAAGGCTGGCCCGCAGTCTCGTCATATCGCAGCACGGACATCAGTTCGTCCGCCAGCGTCGAGGTGGCGCCATTGAAAAGCGACAGATCGCCGTCCTGATGCCGGAAGAAGCGCAGGGCAGGATACATGCGGTCGATGCCCGAAATCAGCTTCTGCGGCAGATCGTGGCCGAGATTGACATAGGTCTGCCGGAGCGGCAGCAGGTCAAGCAACAGTTCCAGCCCGATACGCGGGTTGCGGGAGACATGACCTCCGTCAGGCAGAATCTGGCTATCGAATTCGCGGTCGAGTGCTTGAGCTGCCCGCCGCACTGTCGAGGCACGCACCGGCATGGCGACAGAGGCCGTCGCGAGCGCGATGCGGAGCCGGAAGCGGACTTCACCAGTCGAATAGGGCGCCATGCGGCGCAGATAACCGATATGAAAGGCGAGCGACTTCATGAAGCGGCGATAGAAACCACGATCGGCATTCTGCAGGACGACCGGAGAGTGCGCCAGCCAGGCAATGACGCGCTGCGAGACGACGTCGGTTTCCCATGCGATGCCTTCGATGCGGCCCCCATGGATCGAGAGCCAACTATCGACGATCACGCGGGCAACAGCCGAACCGCGCTCGCTCTTGTTGGCTCGCATATGCCGCAGCCAGCCGAAGCTATGGAGCCTGACCGCGAAAGCGCGCGACGGAAGCGTCAGCGTGAAGGGGGACTTCCCGCCGGTTTCCAACATACGCCCGGCAAGCGGAAACCGGCCATCCATGATTTCTTCGGCAACGTGTGAATCGACGCCTCTCAGATCCGTCGGCGCGACGATCAGGCGTTCCGGCGCAGATATGGCATGGCGGAAGAAACGCAAGCGCAGAAGTGCGGCACGGCGCGTACCGCGCCGCCAAGCTTCCCGAACATACATGCTCGCAAGACGCCGACCGGACTGCATATCAATTGTCTATTGACCCTCGTGGTTAAGAATAGATGAATCAAAACCGATTTCACCAGCCACGATGTATTATTTTGTGATGAAATAAGAATATAATAGCATTCAGATGCGTCTGAGCACCGCCGCGTAGAAGCCGTCCAGGCCCGACGCAAAACCATCAGGCATATCCAGCATTGTAGGAAGCGTGCGGAACTCGCCCGCCGGTGTAATGGCCTGGCGCATATCAGGCCATTTTCCGGCATCGATCGGAACACGTTCAACGCCGTTCACATCTTCGAGAACGCGCGCCACGACCTCCTCGCCTTCCTGCGGATCAAGCGAGCAATTGGAGAAGACGAGCAATCCGCCGGGGTTCAGCAACGTTACCGCGTGGCGCAGGAGACGTTCCTGCAGCGCAGCCAGCTTGGTGATATCCTCGGCCCCTTTCGTCCAGAGCACATCGGGATGCCGGCGGGTCGTGCCCGTCGATGAGCAGGGCGCGTCGAGAAGGATCGCGTCGAAACGCTCGGACGGTTCAAATTTTGTAAGATCCACCGCGATCGTTTCGGCTTCGAGGCCAAGCCGTTCCAGATTGGAGCGCAAACGCTTCAATCGGTTTTCCGATTGGTCGATTGCCGTCACTCTGCCGCCGGCAAGGATGAGCTGGGCGGTCTTGCCGCCCGGCGCAGCGCAGAGATCGGCAACCCGTTTGCCGGTGAGATCCCCGAAGAGCTTTGCAGGGATGCAGGCAGCGGCATCCTGAACCCACCATTCGCCATCTTCAAAACCGGCGAGCGAAGGAATGCTGCCTTCGAAAGCGGCAAGTCGCACGCCGCCGGTCGGAAGAACGACGCCATTCAGCCGTTCCGCCCAGCCAGCAGCATCGGATTTCACGGTGAGATCGATGGCAGCGGGCTCGAGCTGCGATTCGGAAATGGCAAGCGCCGCTTCTCGCCCATAGGCCTTGGTGAGCCGCTCGATAAACCAGGATGGCATCGGCGGAATGTCTGCAATCTCCGCAAGGATTTGCTCCTTCTCGCGGCCGAGACGGCGCAGGATCGCATTGACGAGCTTGGCGAAACGGCGGTTACGCGGATCCTGATTGGCCTGTTCGACCGCAAGGTCGACGGCCGAATGATCGGGAACGTCGAGATAGAGAATCTGCGCAGCACCGACGGCAAGCACATGATGCAAAGCGCGCGCACCTTCTGGCAGCGGCGTTTCGAGCAGCGAAGCAATGGCCGCATCGATGCGCGGCAGATGCCTGAGTGTGGTGTTCAGAATGGCGCGCACCAGCGCACGATCGCTTTCAATGAGCGCCTTGTAAGCCGGATTTCCATGTTCGTGATCCAGCGCTCCATCGAGCGGCAATTTCTTGTCGACTACGGCGGCAAGGATCTTGGCGGCAGTGGCCCGCGCCGGCAGGCCGGGTTTTACCGGCGCCGACGCCGAGCGTTCTGCGGAAGGTTTATGTTTGTGAGCTGGCTTCTTCTTGCCGTCTGAATTCAAGACCACGGACCCTTCGGTGGTTGCGAGTCACCGCCGCCGGAACCCGTATTCGGAACCGACCGCGATTTGCGTGTCGGATTAGCAGCGCGAACCGGCGGCGTCGAGACGTCGAAGCCTCCCTGCGCCATTTCCTGCAGGGCGGCGATACGATTTTCAGTGTTCGGATGGGTCGAGAACAGGTTGTCCATGCGCTCGCCGGAAAGCGGATTGATGATGAACATGTGTGCGGTGGCCGGATTGCGCTCCGCATCATAGTTCGGCACATGTGCCGCCCCGCGGGCGATCTTCCCGAGCGCGGAAGCCAGCCACAGCGGGTTGCCGCAGATTTCAGCGCCGCGCCTGTCCGCCGAATATTCGCGCGTCCGGCTGATCGCCATCTGCACCAGCATGGCGGCAAGCGGTGCAACGATCATCGCGACGAGTACGCCGACGAAGCCCAGGGGATTGTTGTTGTTTTCGCGATTGCCTCCAAAGAAGAAGGCGAAATTACCGAGCATCGAGATCGCACCGGCAAGCGTGGCGGTGATCGTCATGGTCAGCGTATCGCGGTTCTGGACGTGGGCGAGCTCATGCGCCATCACGCCCGCAACCTCTTGCGGGGAGAGGGCCGAGAGCAGGCCAGTCGAAGCGGCAACTGCGGCATTCTCCGGATTGCGGCCTGTCGCAAAGGCATTCGGCTGAGGGCTGTCATAGAGATAAACCTTCGGCATTGGCAGGCCGGCATTACGGGCGAGATCGCGCACGATACGGTAGAATTCCGGGGCGTTGCGCTCATCGACCTCCTGAGCCCGATAGGCCGACAACACCATCCGGTCGGCATTCCAGTAGGAGAAGAAATTCATGCCTGCAGCGATGAGAAAGGCGATCATCATGCCGCCTCGGCCACCGATCAAAAAGCCGACAAACATGAAAAGCGCCGTCATGAAGGCAAGCAACATGGCAGTACGCACGAGGTTCATCAGAGGTCTCCATCTCCTTGATTGCGGCGCGCTGCTTTAAATCCTGCCGCCGACGCACTATGATTTGGTTATTCGCCAGCCATTTTCAATATTTTCAGGCGGGAGTGCAGCATGCAGACGGCCGATAACGATAATGTGGAAACCCCGGCGCCTGAAGGTTCCGAACCGACGCGCAAGATGCTTTCTCCTGCTGCCCGACGGGCCCTGGCCGAGGCCGAAGAACGCCGCAAGAATGCTAAGCTTGCCGAACTGCCGCCGGAGATTGGTGGACGGGGAGGCGCGGAACCCTCGCGTTTCGGCGACTATGAAATCAATGGCCGCGCGATCGATTTCTAAGTAAATATTCCTATTGACTTTGCGACGTGAGCGGAATTTATTCCTTTCATGTGCAAGTTAATTCCGATTCTTCTACTGTTTCTTGGCGCCGTGCCGGCTTTCGCCGCGCGGGATGAGATCGAAGGGCCGGTTTCGGCCAGGATTATCCGGATCATAGATGGAGACACGCTGCTGGTCGCTGCAACGCCCTGGCCACAGCAGACGATGGAAGTCTACGTCCGCATCCGCGGCATCGACGCGCCCGAAATGCATTCTAAATGCCCTGAGATCAGAAAAGCTGGCATCGACGCGCGCCATGCTCTGGAAGAAATGACATCAGGCATCGCCGAGATCAAATTGACCGAGATCAGCGGCGACAAATATTTCGGACGTATCCTCGCCAATGTCACATTGATGGACGGGCGCAACCCCGCACAGGACCTGCTGACGGAAGGGTTGGTCCGCGCCTATGATGGCGGTCGTAAACCGCAGCTTGCCTGCGCGGAAGAATAAGGCCGCTCCGTTTCGAAGCGGCCCTCTAACTCATGCCGTGGCCTTGTTCTGCCGGTTGGCGATCAGGTCTTCGACGACAGCCGGATCGGCGAGCGTCGATGTATCGCCAAGCGAGCCGAAATCATCCTCGGCGATCTTGCGCAGGATACGCCGCATGATCTTGCCCGAACGGGTCTTCGGCAGCCCCGGCGCGAACTGAATCTTGTCGGGCGCTGCGATCGGGCCGATTTCCGCGCGCACATGTTTGACGAGCTGCTGGCGCAGTTCATCCGTGCCCTCATTGCCGGCCATCAGCGTAACATAACAATAGATGCCCTGGCCCTTGATCGGGTGCGGATAGCCGACGACGGCGGCCTCCGAGACGAGATTATGCGAGACGAGGGCGGATTCGACTTCCGCCGTACCCAGGCGATGGCCGGAAACGTTCAGAACGTCATCGACGCGGCCGGTGATCCAATAATATCCGTCCTCGTCGCGGCGGCAGCCATCACCCGTGAAATACTTGCCCTTATAGGTGGAGAAGTAGGTCTGGATGAAACGCTCGTGGTCGCCGTAAACCGTACGCATCTGGCCCGGCCAGCTGTCGGTAATGCAGAGATTGCCGTCAGCCGCACCTTCGAGCACCTTGCCCTCGTTATCGACAAGCTGTGGCTTGACGCCGAAGAAGGGCTTCGTGGCCGAACCGGGCTTCAGGTCGGTGGCGCCCGGCAGCGGCGTGATCATGTGACCACCGGTTTCCGTTTGCCACCAGGTATCGATGACTGGGGATCGCTTGTCCCCAACGACATTATAATACCATTCCCAGGCTTCCGGATTGATCGGCTCGCCGACGGTGCCGAGCAGGCGAAGGCTCTCGCGCGAGGAGCGGGTGACGAAGTGGTCGCCGGCGCCCATGAGCGAGCGGATCGCCGTCGGTGCCGTGTAGAAGATATTGACCTTATGCTTGTCGATGATTTCCCAGAAGCGGCCTTGATCCGGGAAGTTCGGCACACCTTCGAACATCAGCGTGGTGGCACAGTTCGCGAGCGGTCCATAGACGATATAGGAGTGACCGGTCACCCAGCCGACATCGGCCGTGCACCAGTAGATATCGCCGGGATGGTAGTCGAAGACATATTCATGGGTCATTGCCGCATAGACGAGATAACCACCCGTCGTGTGCAGGACACCCTTCGGCTTACCCGTCGAGCCCGAGGTATAGAGGATGAAGAGCGGATCTTCGGCCTTCATCTTCACCGGCGGGCATTCGGCTTTCACCGTGGCGATTTCCTGATGGTGCCAGAGGTCGCGACCCGGCGCCCAACCCGTCTTGCCGCCGGTGCGGCGCACGACGAGGACCTTGCTGACCGTCACATGCTGGCGGGCTGCTATGTGGATGGCGGTATCCGTATTGTCTTTCAGCGGGACCGGCTTGCCGCCGCGAATGCCTTCGTCGCAGGTTATGACGAAAGTAGACTCGCAGTCGACGATACGCCCTGCAAGCGCTTCCGGCGAGAAGCCGCCGAAGACGACGGAATGGACCGCGCCGATGCGGGCGCAGGCGAGCATCGCATAGGCCGCTTCCGGGATCATCGGCATGTAGATGGTGACCCGATCACCCTTCTTGACGCCATGCTTCTTCAGCACGTTCGCCATGCGGCAGACGTGCTCGTAAAGCTCGTTATAGGTGATCTTCTTGTCGATATAGGGGTTGTCGCCCTCGAAGATGATGGCAGTTTGATTGCCGTTCGTCTTCAGGTGACGGTCGATACAGTTGTAGGAAACATTGGTCTGGCCGTCTTCGAACCATTTGATCGAGACCTTGCCGGTGAAGGATGTGTTCTTGACCTTGGTATAAGGCTTGAACCAGTCGATCCGCTTGCCGTGCTTGCCCCAGAACTTGTCGGGGTTTTCAATGCTTTCCTCGTACCATTGCTCGTACTTGGCCTGATCGATCAGCGCACGGGTCTTTACCGGTTTGGAAACCGGATAGATCTTCTCCGACATGGGAACTCCTCCTCACAAGGCTATGCGACGGCCGATCGTTTCGAAGCGGCCGGGACTCGAATTGCGCAATTCATATCAGGTAGTCTGATGACGGCAATTAGACAAAGGTCATTTCATTTCTGAAGAATTGCAATTCTGCGACAGTGCGGTTATATAGCGCCATATTTCCCGGACATTGTGGTGACAATCCACGGACCGCGACCGGCGCGGACGATAGAAGGACTATATCCATGGCTCAACAGCTGCTCATGCCGAAGGCGACTGCCATCTGGCTCGTCGACAATACAGCCCTGTCTTTCGACCAGATCGCTCAGTTCTGCAAACTGCATCCGCTCGAAGTCAAGGCGATTGCCGATGGCGAAGCCGCGCAGGGCATCAAGGGCCTCGACCCGATCGCCACCGGCCAGCTTTCCCGCGATGAGATTGCCCGCGCCGAAGGCAACCCGAACTACAAGCTGAAGCTTTCAGAACCGAAGGTCCGCGTGCCGGAATCCAAGCGCCGTGGCCCGCGCTATACGCCGGTTTCCAAGCGTCAGGACCGCCCGAACGCCATTCTCTGGCTGGTTCGCAACCATCCGGAACTGAAGGATGCCCAGATCTCGCGTCTCGTCGGCACCACCAAGTCGACGATCGAGCAGATCCGCGAGCGCACCCATTGGAATTCGGCAAACCTGGCCCCGATGGATCCCGTCACGCTCGGCCTCTGCAGCCAGATTGATCTCGACATGGAAGTGGAAAAGGCGTCCAAGGGCCGTCCGCTGCCGACAGCTGCCGAACTCGGAGCAACGCTGCAATCCGCTCAGGAAACCGAGCGTCTGACGCCGAGCTACGAGCGTGAGGAAGAAAAGGAAATCGACGCTGATGCCGTTTTCCGCAAGCTGAGCTCGCTGCGCTCGGCCCCCAAGGATGAGGATGAAGACGACCAGTTCTGAGATCGTCTGCTCCCGAAACGAATAAACCCCGCCACTGGCGGGGTTTTTTGTTGCCGTTCTCCCGCGCGCTATTAGCTGCGGAAGAGCGAGAGAATGTTCTGTGCCGAGGAATTGGCGATCGAGAGTGACTGGATAGCAAGCTGCTGTTGCGTCTGCAGGGCGGAGAGCTTGGACGACTCTTCTTCCATGTCGGCGTCAACGAGGCGACCGACACCGGAGTCGATCGAGTCACCCAGAGCGCTGACGAAGGTTTCCTGCAACTGAATTCGGGTCGAAATCGAGCCGAGCTGCGAGCCCGCATTCGTCATGGCCTGAAGCACGAGTTCGACGCCGGAAAGCGCTCCATCGAGCTGGCCTTGAGTGAAGGTGGTGATGTCGAGTGCGTAAATCGACGGCATGACGATGGTGACGTTACCATAGGTGCCGTTGAATGCGGTGCCGATAATGCCGCTGGTCGTCTGGATCGTTCCGTTGCTGTTCATGCCGAACAGCACGTTACCGAGCGTACCTGCATTGAGAACATAGTCCGTCATCTTGACCGAAACGGCATTGGAACCGTCACGGACGAAGGAGGAGACGACGCTCTTTGTGCCCGAAGCGCCGGCAACCCAGTTTTCACCGGAGAAGGAGGCCGACTGAGCAATGCTCACCAGCTGTTCCTGCAGCTGGTCGATTTCTTCCTGGATCTTGGTCTTGTCGACGCCCTTTTCTGTAGCAGCGACGATCTTGGACTTGATTTCGCTGACGACGTCGATGGCGTTGTCCATGGCGGTGTAGGCCGTATCGACCTTGGCAGCGCCGAGGCCGAGGGCGTCGGAAACGGCCGAGAGGGCCTTGTTGTCCGAACGCATGGTCGTCGCGATGGACCAATAGGCAGCGTTGTCAGCAGCTTTGTCGATGCGATAGCCCGAGGAGACTCGGCCCTGGGTATCCTTGAGGCTGTCATTTACGCCGCGCAAGGTCTGCAGCGCTGCCATAGCAGCGTTGTTGGTAAGGATGCTTGTCATGTTCCGTTTTCCGCAATCAAAGTGAAAGGGGTCATCCGGACGAGTCCGGTAACGGCGACGCTTCATGCAAAACCCGAGAGAGCCGGGTCATTGCCGTTAACGAATGGTTGCGCCCAACATAGTTAATAATTCCTCAATTAGCTTTGCGGAAAATTTAATTTAAGCTCTCGTTAGGGCTTGCGGCAGCGCTCGACGAACTTTGGAAAAGCCAAGAGGATCGACAAAAATTACGCAATAATTTAAGTAGCTTATGGGATTTTTGCGACCGTCGCGTGATAGCGCGTTAACCAGGGAAACCACCAGCTTAAACTTTTTTTCATATTAATGAATATTATCGCTTTCCAAACAACGGCCGCTGGATACCCCATCCCAATCATGAGTGATCCTCTGATTCGAAGAGCGTATTTCCGCTATTCGTTAACGTGCTCCGAAAATCGCCGAGCCGACGCGCACGCTGGTGGCGCCGAACGCGATGGCAGTTTCGTAATCGCCGGACATGCCCATCGAAAGCTTTTTCACGCCACTTTTTTCGGCAAGCTTGGCGAGCAAGGCGAAATGCGGGCCGGGATTCTCTTCCGCCGGCGGAATACACATGAGCCCCTCGATGATAAGACCGAGCTCATCGCGACAGAAGTTTACGAAAGTCGCTGTATCCTCAGGCACTATGCCGGCCTTCTGTGGCTCCAGGCCGGTATTGACCTGCACATAGAGACGTAGCGCCTTGCCCTGCCGCTTCATTTCCTCGGCAATGGCACGCGCAATCTTCTCACGGTCAATGGTCTCGATGACGTCGAAGAGCGCAATCGCTTCGGCAGCCTTGTTGGACTGAAGCGGGCCGATGAGGTGCAGCTCGATGCCGGGCGTTTCCGCCTTCAGCTCCGGCCATTTTCCCTGGCTTTCCTGAACGCGGTTTTCTCCGAAGATGCGCTGGCCGGCTTCGATTGCCAGGCGAATGGTGTCTGCCTCGAAGGTCTTAGATACTGCCACGAGCTGCACTGTGTGCGCCTGACGACCCGCATCCCGCTCCGCAGCACCGACCTTAGACCGTACTTCGTTCAATCGCTCTTGAAGTTCCATCGCTTTGTCCCGACATCAGGCTAAATCCATCGGCATGCACTACTGGGCTGCCGTAGCCTTGCCAAGACTTCTCTCTGCAAAATCGCCTCAAAGCCAAGATCGAACGCATGAAGCGCCCGCAAAACTTGACGCTTGTGTGGTTTCATGGTGAAGGTCTCGACCAACCTCCCCTGATTTTCCGGAAATTCTGATACATGGCCACCGAACGTTACAATCCGCGCGATGCTGAGCCCCGCTGGCAGCAGAAATGGAACGAGGAAAAGGTCTTCGAGACCGACAACTCCGATCCGCGCGAGAAATATTACGTCCTAGAGATGTTCCCCTATCCGTCGGGCCGCATCCACATGGGCCATGTCCGCAACTACGCCATGGGCGACGTCGTGGCGCGCTACAAGCGCGCCCGTGGCTACAACGTTCTCCATCCGATGGGTTGGGACGCTTTTGGCATGCCGGCAGAAAATGCGGCTATGGAGCGCGGCGTACACCCCGCATCCTGGACCTATCAGAACATCGGCTCGATGAAAGCGCAGCTGAAGGCGATGGGTTTGTCGCTGGATTGGTCGCGCGAATTCGCGACCTGCGATGTCGAATACTATCAGCAGCAGCAGCACCTTTTCCTGGACTTCCTGGAAAAGGGCCTCGTCTACCGCAAGCAGTCCAAGGTGAATTGGGATCCGGTCGACAACACCGTTCTCGCCAATGAACAGGTCATCGACGGCCGGGGCTGGCGTTCCGGCGCGCTGGTCGAACAGCGCGAGCTGACGCAGTGGTTCTTCAAGATCACCGATTTCAGCCAGGACCTGCTGGACGCGCTCGACACGCTCGACCAATGGCCGGAAAAAGTACGCCTGATGCAGAAGAACTGGATCGGTCGCTCCGAAGGGCTGACGATCCGCTGGGAAATCGTTCCGGAAACCGCCCCCGCAGGCGAAACCGAGGTCATAGTCTATACAACGCGCCCGGATACGCTGTTCGGCGCGTCCTTCTTGGCGATCGCTGCCGACCATCCGCTTGCCAAGGAAATAGCGGGCAAGAATCCCGATATCGAAGCCTTCTGTGAAGAATGCCGCCGCGCCGGTACCTCTCTTGCCGCCCTTGAGACGGCCGAAAAGAAGGGCATGGATACCGGTATCCGCGTCAAGCATCCGCTGGATGCTTCCTGGGAGCTGCCGGTCTATGTCGCCAACTTCGTTCTGATGGATTACGGCACGGGCGCCATCTTCGGCTGCCCCTCCGGCGACCAGCGGGATCTGGATTTCGCTCGTAAATACGGTCTGCCGGTCGTTCCGGTTGTCATGCCCAGGGATGGCGATGCCGCAAGCTTCACCGTCGGCGATACCGCCTATGACGGCGAGGGTGTGATGATCAACTCGCGCTTCCTCGATGGCAAGACGACGGACGAAGCCTTCCAGGCCGTTGCCGACAAGCTGTCTTCCTCTCTTCTTGGCAATGCGCCACAAGGCGAACGCAGGGTCAATTTCCGCCTGCGCGACTGGGGCATTTCCCGGCAGCGTTACTGGGGTTGCCCCATCCCGGTCATTCATTGCGATGATTGCGGCGTCATACCGGTTCCGAAGAAGGACCTGCCCGTTAAGCTGCCGCAGGATGTGACTTTCGATCAGCCTGGCAACCCGCTGGACCGCCACCCGACCTGGCGGCACGTCGCCTGCCCGCAATGCGGCAAGGATGCGCGCCGCGAGACGGATACGATGGACACCTTCGTCGATTCGAGCTGGTATTTCACCCGCTTTACGGCACCTTGGGAGAAGCAGCCGACAGATCCGGCTGCGGCGAACCGCTGGCTGCCCGTCGACCAATATATCGGCGGTATCGAACACGCGATCCTGCACCTGCTCTATTCACGTTTCTTCACCCGCGCGATGCGCGAGACCGGCCATGTAGACGTCAAGGAGCCGTTCAAGGGCCTCTTCACGCAGGGCATGGTGGTTCACGAAACCTACAGCCGCGGTGCCGGCATGCACCGCGAATGGATTTCGCCTGCCGACATTCGCATCGAGGAGATCGACGGGAAGCGCTGCGCCTATCTGCTGGAAGGCGGCGAAGAAATCGCAATCGGCTCGATCGAAAAGATGTCGAAGTCGAAGAAGAACGTTGTAGACCCCGACGATATCATCGCCTCATACGGCGCCGATACCGCGCGTTTCTTCGTTCTGTCGGACTCCCCGCCCGATCGTGACGTCATCTGGTCCGAAGCCGGCGTGGAGGGCGCTCATCGCTTCACGCAGCGCCTCTGGCGCCTGGTGTCGGAAGCGGCGGAGGCGCTGTCCACCGTCGAACCCAAGCCGGCACAGGAAGGCGAAGCGCTGGCGATCTCGCAACTCGCCCACAAGACGCTGAAGGCGGTGCAGAACGACTACGACAGGCTCTGGTTTAATAAAGCGGTCGCTCGCATCTACGAACTGGTCAACGCGCTGGCAGGCCCGCTGACGAAGGTTGCAGCCGGGGAGGGCGACGCAGGCTATCGGGCTGCCATCCGAAACGCGGCCGAGATCCTGATCCAGCTCGTTGCGCCCATGACGCCACATCTGGCCGAAGAATGCTGGTTGACCCTTGGCAACAAGGATCTTATCGCCCACGCGGCCTGGCCGGACTACGACGAATCGCTCGTCGTGGAGAACGACGTGATCCTGCCCGTCCAGAT
This sequence comes from Rhizobium sp. 01L419, assembly GCF_056400025.1. NCBI lineage: Bacteria > Pseudomonadati > Pseudomonadota > Alphaproteobacteria > Hyphomicrobiales > Rhizobiaceae > Rhizobium > Rhizobium sp. 01L419. The sequence goes on along the minus strand of NZ_JBFTSM010000016.1, from coordinate 72,776 downwards.
CAACGGCAAGAAGCGCGCCGAATTGACAATTTCTCGCGACGCAGATCAAAATGCCGTCACCGAAGCCGTGCTGGAATTGGACGCGGTGAAGAATGTCCTGAACGGTCAGGCACCGAAGAAGATCATCGTGGTTCCACAGAGGATTGTAAACATTGTCGTCTGATTTCGCCCGCAAGCTTGCGCGCCGCGCCGGCATCGTCACGATCCTTGTGTCCACGGCGTTCGTTTCCGCCTGCCAGGTTCGGCCACTCTATTCCGAAAACACCGGGGTTAACGAGAAGCTCGGCTCCGTTGGCTTTTCCGAAGCAGGTACGCGCGTCGGACAGGAAGTTCGCAACCATCTGATCTTCCTGGCTTCACGCGGTGCTGGTGAACCGGACAAGCCCGATTACATGGTTGATATGCAGGTTTCGTCCTACGTTGCCGATACTTTGCTTGTTCAGTCCTCGGATACGTCTCGCGCAGGCCGTGCGACTGTTTCGGTCAGCTACACTTTGCGCACCACCAAAGACGATCAGGTGATCAAGGCTGGCAGACGCGAAGCGACGGCCCTGGTAGACTTTCCAAGTCAGGAATTTGCAAAGCAGCGCGCCATCCGCGATGCCGAAAATCGCGCCGCCAATCAGGCGGCCGAATTCGTGGGAGCGGACCTCGCTGCTGCGCTCAGCCGCTAGGGGAGCGGTGGCGTGGCGGAAATCAAATCCCATGAGTTCGAAGGGTTTCTGCAGAGATCCTCACGCCAGTATCGCATTTATCTGATCTATGGCCCAGACCGCGGGCTTGTTTCTGAGCGCGCGGGCATGATTGCTGGAAAAACGGGAATCGATCAGAATGATCCCTTTTCCGTCACCAAGCTCGATGTCGGCGATCTCCAGAAAGAGCCCGGACGGCTGGTCGATGAAGCCCAGTCCATGGGTCTTTTCGGCGGTGAAAAGCTGATATGGGTGAGGGGTGCTGCAAACGAGAAATACCTCGTCGACGCTATCTCATTTCTATCAGGTGCTTCGCTCGAGGCCGCCAGCATCATCGTTGAAGCAGGTGACCTGAAGAAGGGATCGGCCTTGCGCAAGGCGGTCGAAGCTGCCCGCATCGCCGTCGCCATCCCCTGCTACGCTGACGACGGCCGCGCGTTGAACGCGCTGATAGACAGTGAGCTCGCCCCTGAAGGACTGGGCATTACGCCGGCTGCCAGGCAGGCCCTCGTCATGCTGATTGGCGGCGACAGAATCGCGTCCAGAAATGAGATTCGCAAACTGGCTCTCTATTGCCGCGGCATGGGAACGATTGAAGATCATCACGTTACCGAAATAATCGGTGACGCCAGCGCCATTTCGGTCGATGATGCAGTCGACGCGATATTGACCGGCAATAGCAATAACTTCCTACACGCGATGCAGAAGATCACCAGTTCCAAAACCTCGGTTTTTCTGGTTCTTCAAGCTTGCCTTCGACAATTCCAGCTTCTCGACACGATGCGTGCGGAGATGGATGAGAAAAGACTGCCGGCAGCGCAAATCATGCAGGCCTTGGGCAGGCATCTTCATTTCCGTCGCAAGCCGATCATAGAACAGGCGCTAAAAACCTGGAGCGCAGACGCCATTTCTCGTGAAACAAAACGTCTGCAGGCAGCCGTACTGCAAACGAGACAACGCCAAATACTGGAGGATAGCATCGCCCTGCAGACGCTGCTCTCCACGACACTGCAATCTGGAAGGCGCCCCCAGGCCTGATCAGCGCCGTTCAAGAAGTCGGCAGACTTCCTCGAGTTGCTCCAGGGACTTATAAGAAATCCGGATCTGACCGCCGCTGGCTTTATGATTGATGGAGACATCAAGCCCAAGCGTATCCGATAGCGTACGCTCTAAAGCCAACGTATCGGAATCCTTCTGATTCTTCTGAACGGATACCTGCGGCTCCGACTGGGCTTTGATGTCGTTCTGCGCAAGCTTCTCAGCATCGCGTACTGACATGCCCTTGGAGACGATTGTACGCGCCAATGCGGAGGGATCCGACGTCGAAACCAGTGCACGGGCATGACCCGCCGAAAGGCTGCCAGCGGCCAGCATATCACGGACAGGTTCCGGCAGTTTCAGCAGGCGCAGGGAATTAGCGACATGGCTTCGGCTCTTGCCGATAATTTCGCCGAGATCGTTTTGGGTGTATCCATATTCGGCTATCAGCTGCTCATAGCCGAGCGCCTCTTCAAGTGCGTTGAGATCGGAACGCTGGACATTCTCAACAATCGCGATTTCCAGCGCCGTCTTATCATCCACGTCCCTGATAATGACAGGGATTTCGATCAAACCTGCAAGCTGGGCGGCACGCCAACGTCTTTCGCCGGCAATGATTTCGTAACGATCCCGGGCGAGTGTCCTAACGACGATCGGCTGCACGATTCCGTGCTGGCGGATCGAACTCGCGAGGTCGTGAAGTTCGGAATCATCAAAGAAACGGCGAGGGTTGCGAGGGTTGCGAGTGACGAACTCGATCGGGATCATCCGGTCGGCGCTCACCGACGGCCGATCTGTTTCAGCAGCGACTGGCTGATCCATTTCGCCTATAAGGGCTGCGAGACCGCGGCCCAGCCGTCTTTTTGATGTATCGTCATTCATGTCTAAACTCGCCTACTGTGTCATACACTCTTTCAAGCTGCCAGTCTTTGCCGCTCCCGCTGGATAACTTCGGATGCAAGCTGCAGATAGGCTTGGCTACCGGCGCATTTAAGATCGTAGAGAATTGCCGGTTTACCATATGAGGGTGCTTCGGAGACACGGACATTCCGCGGGATGAGCGTGTGATACACCTTCTCACCAAGGTGGGTCCGAACATCGTTGACGACCTGCTGCGCCAGATTGTTGCGAGCGTCGAACATCGTCAACACAATGCCCTGGATATCCAACTGCGGATTGACTGTTCGACGGACCTGATTAACGGTCTCCAGAAGCTGACTCAAACCTTCAAGCGCGAAGAACTCGCACTGCAACGGCACCAGCACAGAATGAGCTGCCGCCATGGCGTTCATCGTCAAGAGATTGAACGAGGGCGGGCAGTCGAGAAGAATATAAGAAAAGGCCAGAGCTTCAGAGGAAGACAATGCCTTCCTGAGCTTGAAGACGCGATCGCTGTCCTGGGAGATTTCCATCTCGACACCGAGCAGATCCATCGTCGACGGAATGATGAAAAGATTAGGAACAGCCGTTTCAAGCGCGGTCTGAGCGACACCAGCTTCCCCGACCATCAAATCGTAAGAGGAAAGCTTACGATTGCGGCGGTCGATTCCCAAACCAGTGCTTGCATTGCCTTGTGGGTCCAAATCGATAATTAGAACCCGCTCGCCGATGGCGGCGAGAGCGGTGGCCAAATTGATCGCGGTGGTCGTTTTCCCCACGCCACCTTTTTGATTTGCTATGGTGATAATCCGATTACGTTCGCCAACCATTGCCGCATTATCCAATTTGTTAAAACAAGCGCTGGAGCTTCGATATTTCGAGAATTACAGAATCTTGCTCAACAGCGCTATTATGTTCTAGCAGATCGAAGACCCAGCGACCACGCGCTTTCTGGGTTTCCCTCTGGTAATCTCGCCCTTTGTGAAAAAAAGCGCGGGTATTTTCCTTACCGACCATCCAGGGCGCAGCATATTCGATCAGCTTATCGAGATCAGCCAGTGCACGGGCGGAAATGGCATCGCAAGCGGGTATTGCCGCTGCTGCATCCTCGATCCTGATCGCATGCACCTCGCCTCGTGCGCCGGTTTCTCGCAGAGCGGTTCGCAGAAATGCTGCCTTCTTATTATTGCTTTCCACCATATGGACCCAGCCACCCTGCTGCTCAGCCAGAAAGATCGCCGTAATTATGCCGGGAAAGCCACCGCCACTTCCAAGATCGACCCAGTTTTGAGGGTGAGGGGAGATTTGGAATATCTGAGCACTATCTGAGATATGCCGGCTCCACATATCCCCCATGGTCGATGGAGCAACAAGGTTGATCGCCTTGGCCCATTTCGTGAAGAGATCAGCGAAATGCTGTAGCCGTTCCTGTGTTTCACGTGAAACACGCAATCCGTTTAATTCCATTCCAGCCGACTCTCAAACCGTGCAGTCACTACGCAACATGCTTACCGCCATCCTGGCGGCGACGAATATGCACCAACAAGAGGGAAATTGCCGCTGGCGTCATGCCATCCACTTTCATAGCTTGCGCGATATTCGAAGGCTTTTGGGCGCCAAGCTTGTTTTTCAGCTCGTTTGAAAGTCCCGATAGTGTGCTGTAATCAAAGCCATCGGGGATCAATCGACTCTCGTCTCGACGTTGTATCTCGATAGCAGCTGCCTGGCGATCCATATAAACCGAGTAGCTCGCCTCAATCTCTAGTGCTTCCGCCACCCTTTTGGAGAAAGAGCCTAGGTCGTTCCACACTCTGACCAGGTCACCCAGGCCATACTCGGGGTAGGAAAGAAGTTCATAGGCGCTACGGCGCTGACCATCCAGGTTTAGATTAAGACCAGCTTTGCGGGCTTCGGTAGGCGTCACCGCCAACGACTGAAGCAGCGACCGGCCGCTATCGAGCATCTCCCGATAGTCGGTAAACCGCTTGTTTCGCTCAGCGGAAATACATCCAAGCTCAAGTGCAACCGGCGTAAGCCGTGCATCGGCGTTGTCTGCGCGAAGAGTCAACCGATATTCCGCGCGTGAAGTGAACATTCGATACGGTTCCGTAACACCGCGCGATGTCAGATCATCAATCATCACACCGATATAGGAGTTGGTGCGACTGAAGACAAAGGGCGCTGAGTTGCTGCTCGAAAGTGCCGCGTTAAGGCCAGCCGCGAGCCCTTGCGCACCAGCTTCCTCGTAGCCCGTTGTCCCATTAATCTGGCCGGCCAGAAAAAGACCCGGAAGCTTCTTGACCTCCAATGTGGCCGACAGCTCCCGCGGATCAACGTGGTCATATTCAATGGCGTAGCCGGGGTGCAGGATCTCTACGCGTTCGAGGCCAGGAATTGTATGGATGAACGCCGCCTGCACGTCGGCGGGAAGCGAGGTAGAAATCCCGTTCGGGTAAACGGTATCGTCATCCAGCCCCTCTGGCTCCAGGAATATCTGATGACCGTCTCTCTCCCCAAACTTAACAAGCTTGTCCTCAATCGAAGGGCAATAACGAGGGCCAACACCTTCGATCTGCCCCGAATACATCGCCGATTTTTGCAGATTCTCGACGATGATACGATGCGTTGCCTCGGTCGTCCGCGTCACGCCGCAATCGACCTGCGGATTCACAATGCGATCCGTCATGAAAGAAAAGGGAACCAGTTCCTCATCCGCCGCCTGGCGCCCGACCGAATCCCAATCGATCGTCTTTCCACTTAGCCGCGCAGGAGTTCCGGTCTTCAGTCGACCCAACTTCAGGCCCAATCGACCAAGTGTCGCTGAAAGTCCAGTCGAAGGCGGCTCTCCGGTGCGGCCTGCGGGAGTCTTTTCACTTCCGATATGGATCAGTCCCCGCAGAAACGTTCCTGTGGTAATGACAACCGAAGGGCTCGAGAAGAGCCTCCCATCCTGCATTATTACGCCAGCGACTCGATTTTCCTTCACATCGAGATCGAACGCATCGCCCTCGACAACTTCAAGGTTCGCGATGGATTCAATCGCCTCCAGCATCGCCAGGCGGTAGAGCTTTCGATCCGCCTGGGTGCGTGGACCGCGAACCGCTGCACCCTTTTTCTTATTCAGCATCCGGAATTGAATTCCGGCAGCATCAGCGATTCGGCCCATAAGGCCATCCATGGCGTCGATCTCACGAACCAGATGTCCTTTACCCAGGCCGCCAATGGCCGGGTTGCAGGACATGACACCTATCGTATCGCGTCGATGCGTGATCAAAGCGGTTTTTGCACCCATCCGCGCCGCAGCCGCAGCTGCTTCGGATCCAGCGTGACCACCGCCGATTACGATAACATCAAAATTATTGGCGCTCATGCGCAACTCCACAAAAGGTTTCACGTGAAACTATTCGCGACCTCGACGAATATTGTTCCACGTGAATCATTTTCCGACACAGAATTCCGAGAAGATCACGCCAAGAAGATCTTCCACGTCAACCCGTCCGGTAATACGCCCCAGATGATCGCCTGCAAGTCTTAAAGACTCCGCTCTGATCTCCAAGCTCTGGCCCGTCTGATCAATCGCCATCGACAAAGCACTCAAACATTCAAAGAGCGAATTTCTGTGTCGCTGCCTGGTGGGTACAGACAAAGACAATCCTCCGAACTTCTGCTCGATGAAGGAAGAAACAAAGCTCCGAAGCTCGAGTAGGCCGTCACCCGTCACTGTCGAAATTTGAAGGTCATATAAGGCAGCGGAAGGATATAGGTCTCGCTTGGTGCCGACAATAACATGCGACGATGCTCGCTCCAAGTCGGAAGGATTTATCGGCGATGGAGATCCCATATCCGCCAAAAAGACGACGAGATCGGCATTGCCCACCGCAACATGTGCTCTCCTGACGCCTTCCTGCTCGACGATATCGGCTGTCTCTCGTAACCCCGCGGTGTCGTAGAGCCTCACCAGATAGCCGTTCAGATTGATATCAACATGGAGCACATCGCGTGTCGTACCGGCGATATCAGTGACGATTGCCACGTCCCGTTGAGCAAACCAGTTCATCAAGCTGGACTTGCCTGCATTGGGCGCGCCAGCAATGACAATTTTAAAACCGTCGCGGACAATCTCTCCTACTGCGGCATAGGAAACATGATTCTCTATCTGCCCGCGCAGCTCCATTAACGACGCCCAGACCTGGTCGGAAACAGATCCGGGGATGTCATCCTCGTCCGGAAAATCAAGTTCCGCTTCGATCAGAGCACGAGATCGCGTAATTCGTTCCGCCCACGAATCGTATAGGCGCGACAAACCACCTAAGCTCTGCTCGAGCGCCAAACGACGCTGCATTTCGGTCTCGGCCGCGATTAGGTCCGCTAGGCCTTCAACTTCAACAAGATCAAGCTTGCCGTTTTCGAATGCGCGACGACTGAACTCGCCTTCCATTGCTAGCCGGGTCCCGGGAAATGTTGCCAATTCGCCCAAGAGAGCCGATATGACCGCTCTTGAACCATGTATCTGGAATTCCACAGAGTCTTCACCGGTGAAAGACGCTGGACCAGGAAAGAAAAGGACCAGTCCGGCGTCGATCGGCAAACCGTTCCGAGTCCGAATCGTTCGATAAGCAGCATTTCGCGGTGACGGGATCTCCCCGATCAGTCTCTGAAGGATTTCCTGGCTCTGTACTCCACTGACACGAACGACAGATACGCCTGACGGAGGAGCACCGCTGGAGAGAGCGAATATGGTGTCGTTCCACATTTCCATATTGTGTTCGGCCTATCGGTTCGTTTCCGAATCAATTCAAAACAGAAAAGGCTGGCGGTCGCACGAACGACTCACCAGCCTCGATCCGAAGAATCCGGCTAATAATCAGGTATTCATCGACTCGAAGAAGTCACCATTATTCTTCGTCTGCTTCAGCTTGTCGATAAGGAATTCGATCGCATCGGTAGTGCCCATCGGGGCAAGGATACGACGGAGAACGAAGATCTTCTGCAGATCCTGACGGGGAACCAGCAGGTCTTCCTTACGTGTGCCGGACTTGAGAATATCCATTGCCGGGAAGATACGCTTGTCCGCGACCTTACGATCAAGAACGATTTCCGAGTTGCCGGTACCCTTGAACTCTTCGAAGATGACTTCGTCCATACGGCTGCCGGTGTCGATCAGAGCCGTCGCAATGATGGTCAGTGAACCACCTTCTTCGATGTTACGTGCCGCACCGAAGAAGCGCTTCGGGCGCTGCAGCGCGTTTGCGTCAACACCACCGGTCAGAACCTTGCCAGAAGAAGGTACGACCGTATTGTAGGCTCGGCCAAGGCGGGTGATCGAGTCGAGCAGGATGACAACATCGCGGCCATGTTCCACGAGGCGCTTAGCCTTTTCGATCACCATCTCGGCGACCTGAACGTGGCGGACGGCCGGCTCGTCGAATGTGGAAGAAATGACTTCGCCGCGGACCGACCGCTGCATGTCCGTGACTTCCTCCGGGCGTTCATCGATCAATAGAACAATCAGATAGCATTCCGGATGGTTCGCGGTAATTGAGTGAGCGATGTTCTGCAAGAGAACCGTTTTACCCGTACGGGGCGGAGCAACGATCAGGCCGCGCTGGCCCTTGCCGAGAGGCGCCACGAGATCGATCACGCGAGGCGAAAGATCCTTGGTGGTCGGGACATCCAGTTCCATCTTAAAGCGCTCGTTCGGATAGAGCGGCGTCAGATTGTCGAAGTGAACCTTGTGACGGATCTTTTCCGGATCGTCGAAGTTGATTGTGTTGACCTTCAGGAGCGCAAAATAACGTTCGCCCTCTTTCGGACCGCGGATCGGACCCTCGACAGTATCGCCGGTCTTCAGCGAGAAGCGGCGGATCTGGGACGGGGAGATATAGATATCGTCCGGACCGGGAAGATAGTTAGCATTTGCAGAGCGCAGGAACCCGAAACCATCCTGCAGGACTTCAACGACGCCTTCGCCGATGATTTCGATGTCCTGGCTGGCAAGAACCTTGAGGATTGCAAACATGAGCTCCTGCTTGCGCATCGTGCTCGCATTCTCGACCTCGAGCGATTCGGCGAAAGCCAGAAGATCCGTCGGGGATTTACTCTTAAGTTCCTGAAGCTTCATTTCAGCCATGAAGTGACCAATACTCGTTATTTTATAAGGGGAAAGGCGATGTTGGGTCGTTTTCGGTACTGCGAAAGGGCTCGCAGGCGACTGAACTCTACACACATGCCACGAAGATGAGGTGGCCGGAAAATAGCGAGTCAGAACCCCTCCCGCAAGGGGGCTGCTTAAAATGACTGAAATTTAACTGCAGCAACTCCTGGGCTTCAAAAAGGCTTCACCACCACCAGGATGACGATGAGGATCATTAGGGCTGTTGGCGCTTCATTCATGAAGCGCCAGTAACGCGCCGAACGACGGTTTTCATCGCGCTCGAAGGCCCGCACAGCCCTGCTGAAAAAGACATGGACGACCGTCAGGAGAACAACCAGTCCGATCTTTGCATGCAGCCACCCGCCCTGGAAATCATAAACCGACCAGGCAAGATAAAGGCCAAAGATCCAGGTCAGCATCATCGCCGGGTTCATGATGATCTTGAGCAACCGGCGTTCCATCACCTTGAAGGTCTCGGATTGAATCGAACCGGGTTCCGCATCCGTGTGGTAGATGAAAAGGCGGGGCATGTAGAAAAGCCCGGCCATCCACGAGATCACGGCGATGATATGCAGCGCCTTGATCCAGAGATAGAGATTGTCGGGGGTCCAGACGAAGAGGCCGACTGCAAGAAGAGCGAAAAAGGCGAGCGCAAAATGGGCACGCCGGCGGGCATAGGCACCCGGTTTTTGATCCGTCTGCTTTTCCATCACGCAACCCCAGCGCCACGCACGCGCTCGACAAGCAGGCGCACGTTCTCCGGGTCCGCCTGTGGCGTAATGCCATGACCGAGATTGAAGATCAGCGGCCCGTTTCCAAGCGCCTGAAGAATATCATCGATACCATCCTCAAGCGAACGGCCGCCCGCCACAACACGCATCGGATCGAGATTGCCTTGAACCGGTCCGTCCTTCTGCAACTCGGCCGCAAAGGCAAGCGGTACAGACCAATCGAGCCCGATCGCATCTGCGCCCGTCTTCTGCCGATAGGTCTTCAGCTGGTAGCCGGCACCTTTGGCAAAGGCGATGATCCGCGCTTGCGGCCGCCGAGCCTTGATCGAAGCAATCATGCGGGCAACCGGACGGATAGCAAAGGCTTCGAATTCCCTCTCGCCGAGAACGCCGGCCCAGGAATCGAAGATCTGGACTGCATCGGCGCCGGCATCGATCTGCGCCACGAGATAGTCGGCGGAGACATCGGCAAGCAGCATCAATAAATGCTCGAACGCGCGCGGATGCTTGTAGGCGAACAGACGGGCAGGCGCCTGGTCCGGGGTGCCGTGACCGGCAATCATATAGGTCGCAACCGTCCAGGGAGCGCCACAGAAGCCGAGGAGCGTCGTCTCTGGAGGAAGCTCGTCCCTCAGACGCTTCACCGTCTCCAGGACTGGCTGCAGATAATCCACGACATATTCTCCATCCAGTCCGGCGATGCCTGTCTCATCGATCGGATCCATTTCCGGACCATGCCCTTCGGTAAAGCGCACATTGCGCTTCATCGCATCAGGGATGACCAGGATATCGGAAAACAAGATGGCTGCGTCAAAGCCATAGCGCCGTATCGGCTGAAGCGTGACCTCCACCGCATAGTCGGGCGAATAACAGAGATCGAGGAAACTTCCTGCCTTGGCGCGTGTTTGCCTGTATTCCGGCAGATAACGACCTGCCTGCCTCATCAACCAGAGGGGAGGGGGCGTGAGGGTCTCACCATCGAGAACCCGCATAATTTTCCGGCGCGTTTCGCTCAAGCGCTTCTTCCCTATAAAAAATCAAAGATATTTTAAAAGGTTTCTATTTCTTAGAGTCGGTGTCTATCAAGGATTAAAATCCATCCACCGCCGACGCCAATTGTCACGCAGCCCGGAACAACTCGAATAAAAAATCGCCTATCGTTTCAAAAACTATGGAAAATTCGAATCCTGAAGAGATTCCAGAGGCTTCGTCGATACCGGTTTGAAACCCTCTCTGTGGATAGACTGTGGATGAATGTAGGACATATCGATATCGTCCCCGTCATCCACAAGCATCGAAGATATGACATCGCAAAAACCGGAATGTGGATAAGGAGGCAGGTTTTCCCTTGCCTCGGTCCACCCCGGCCCATTAGCTCTTCGCCATCCAGTCTTTTCAACAGGCGACGGAAAATAGCGTGGAGAACAGAACGAACTTCTTCCATCTGCATCTGATTTCTGACTCGACGGGAGAGACTCTCATCTCTGCCGGCCGCGCTGCATCGGCGCAGTTCAAGTCAAGCCAGCCAATCGAACATGTCTACCCGCTGATCAGGAATCGCAAACAGCTGCTGCCGGTCCTACAGGCAATCGACAATGAACCCGGCATCGTGCTCTACACGATCGTCGACCGCGAACTCGCAACCCTCATAGATGAGCGTTGCGCGGAGATGGGCGTAGCATCGGTCAATGTCCTGGAGCCAGTCATCGGTGCGTTCCAGATCTATCTTGGTGCGCCATCAAGGCGTCGCGTCGGCGCCCAGCACGTCATGAACGCCGGATATTTCGCCCGGATCGAAGCCCTGAATTTCACCATGGATCATGACGACGGTCAGATGCATGAGGATTATAATGAAGCTGACGTCGTCATCGTCGGCATCAGTCGTACGTCGAAGACGCCGACCAGCATCTATCTCGCAAACCGCGGCATCAAGACTGCGAACATACCCATCGTCTATGGCGTGCCTTTGCCGGAGGGCTTGCTGACCGCGACCAAACCTCTTGTCGTCTGCCTCATCGCTACCACCGACCGGATTTCTCAAGTTCGCGAAAATCGCCTGCTCGGAACGACTCCCGGTTTCGACCGCGAACACTACACTGATCGTGCCGCAATCTCCGAGGAGCTGAAATATGCACGATCTCTCTGCGCCCGGCATAATTGGCCGATGATCGATGTGACGCGACGCTCGATCGAGGAAACGGCAGCGGCCATCGTTGCCCTGCGGCCGAAGCTACGTTAAGCGCTGAATAACCGAATCGCTGCCGAGGATTTGATGACACCGAAGCTCGTTCTTGCATCGTCGAGCCCGTTCCGGCGGATGCTGATGGAAAATGCGGGCCTTGCGTTTGAAGCGCATGCCGCTCAAATCGACGAACGGTCAATCGAGGCGCCGCTGGAAAAATCGGGTGCAACGCCGGATGAGGTGGCGCTCGTTCTCGCGCAAGCAAAGGCGAACGACGTCAGCCGGCGTTTCAGCGGCGCGCTGGTCATTGGTTCCGACCAGACAATGTCACTCGGTTCGCGGGTTTTTCACAAGCCGAAGGATATGGATGATGCTGCCAATCATCTGCGTGTACTCGCGGGTAAGACGCATCGCTTGAATAGCGCAATCGCAATCGTCCGTGGCGCAGAAGTCTTGTGGCGGTACGTTGCGCACGCCGAACTGACGATGCGCCCATTGGCGGATGATTTTATCGCGCGTCATCTGGAACGCGTTGGCACAAAAGCACTGGCGAGTGTCGGCGCCTATCAGCTCGAAGGGGAGGGGATCCAGCTGTTCGAGAAGATCGACGGCGATTATTTCACGATCCTTGGCCTGCCGATGTTACCCCTTCTTGCAAAACTCCGGAAACTGGAAGCGATCGATGGATGATTCACGTGAAACACATGGGCCGAAAGCGTTTGTCACGGGCTTTCCCGTCAAGCACTCGCGCTCGCCATTGATCCATGGACATTGGCTGAAAACGCTCAATCTGCCCGGCAGCTACCGAGCCCATGAAGTTGCCCCGGAAGCCTTTGGGGATTTCATCACTTCATTGCGGGATGGCAGCGCCGGTTTTGTCGGCGGCAACGTCACGATCCCTCACAAGGAACTGGCGACCAAACTTGCCGACCAGCCGGACGAGCTCTCGGAAGAGCTTGGCGCGTCGAACACGCTGTGGCTGGAGGATGGAAGACTTCTTGCCACCAACACCGATGGCCGCGGTTTCACCGCCAATCTCGACGACCGTCACCCCGGCTGGGACCGTCATGACAAGGTCGTCATCTTCGGCGCGGGGGGCGCGAGCCGTGCTGTCATCCAGGCTGTTCGCGAGCGCGGCTTCAGAGAAATCCACGTCGTCAATCGTACGGTCGAGAGAGCACGTGAACTGGCCGATCGCTTTGGCTCGAAAGTCCATGGCCATCCGACGGGCGCACTTGGTGAAGTCATGAAAGGTGCGGGGCTGTTCATCAATACCACATCGCTCGGGATGGATGGCGAGGCGGCGCCCGCGATCGACTTCTCGCCGCTTGCCTCGGATGCCGTGGTCACCGACATCGTCTACGTGCCGCTGAAAACGCCGATCCTCGCTCAGGCGGCGCAACAGGGTTTCGCCATCGTCGATGGTCTCGGCATGCTGCTGCACCAGGCCGCGCCCGGGTTTGAAAAATGGTTCGGCAAACGGCCGGTCGTCGATGAAACGCTGCGAGCTCTGATCATCGCGGATATGGAAAAACACTGATGCTGAGGATCGGCCTGACTGGCTCTATCGGGATGGGCAAGTCGACGACGGCGAAGCTCTTTGCCGAAGCCGATGTGCCCGTCAACGATTCCGATGCTGTCGTGCATGATCTGTATGCCGGCGAGGCAGCCCCCCTGGTCGATGCCGCGTTTCCCGGCACGATGAAAAGCAGTGCCGTCGACCGTCAGGAGCTCGGCCGTCAGCTCGCGCAAAACCCGGACAGTTTCAAACGGCTCGAACAAATCGTTCATCCGCTGGTCCGCAAACGAGAAAGCGAATTCCTGGACCGACAGCGACAGGCGGGCGCGGACATGGTGGTGCTCGATATACCCCTGCTTTTCGAAACCGGCGCCGAACAAAGGGTCGATGCAATCGTCGTCGTCAGCGCTGATCCACAGATTCAGCGCGAAAGAGTGCTTGCGCGTCCGAACATGACGGAGGAAAAATTCAATATGATTCTCTCCCGCCAGATATCAGATGCGGAAAAGCGTCGCCGGGCTGACTATATCGTGGATACCGGCCACGGCATCGAGGCGGCAAGAAAACAGGTGGCTGAGATCATCGCCGACCTGAAAAGACGGATAGCGAAGGAAGAAGCCCCGCATGCGTGAAATCATTTTCGATACGGAAACCACCGGCCTCGACAATCGCACGGACCGTATCATCGAAATTGGCGGCATTGAGCTCTTCAACCATTTTCCGACAGGCAGGACGATCCACCTTTTCGTCAATCCGGGCGATCAGAAAGTTCATCCCGACGCACTCGCCGTCCACGGCATCACAGATGAATTCCTGAAGGACAAACCGCCTTTTGCCGATGTCGTCGAGCAGGTCCTGGAATTCTTCGGCGACGGCAAATGGATCGCCCACAACGCTACCTTCGATATGGGCTTCATCAACTCCGAACTAGCCCGGATCAGCCTGCCGCCGATCCTGCCGGATCGCGTCATCGATACCCTGTCGCTTGCTCGACGCAAGCATCCGATGGGTCCGAATTCGCTGGATGCTCTCTGCCGTCGTTATGGCATCGACAACTCGCACCGTACGAAACACGGCGCCCTTCTCGACTCCGAGCTTCTCGCCGAAGTTTATATCGAGATGATCGGTGGTCGGCAGACAGCACTCGGTCTTGCCGGCCCCGCGAGACAGCGCGCTGATGACGTCTCGGTCGAGGAGGTCGTGATCGCCGCCATCATCGAGCGGCCCCGTCCACTGGCGCCGCGATTGAGCGAAGCGGAGGCCGAGGCCCACGACGCCTTGATCGCCAAGCTTGGTCAAAAGGCGGTCTGGTCGAAATACGATCAGCTCAACTGAAAACAAAAATGCCCGGGCAAAACCCGGGCATTGAATATCCGTCTGGTAAGACCGCTTAGTTCGGAACGGCCTGAACCTTGGAACGGGTCTGTTCCTCGGCAACGCGCTGCGCAAACATCTGCGCGAAATCGATCGGATCGATCATCAGCGGCGGGAAGCCGCCATTGCGCGTGACGTCGGCAATGATCTGGCGTGCAAACGGGAAGAGCATACGCGGGCACTCGATGAAGAGAACCGGCAGCATGTGCTCCTGCGGGAAGCCGGCAACGCGGAAGACGCCGCCATAGACGAGCTCGGTATGGAATACCGTCTTGTCGCCTTCCTTGGCTTCAGCGATCAGCGAAAGCACGACATCGAAATCCGTATCGGACAGCGGATTGGCATTGACGTTCACATTGATGTTGATCGCCGGTGCCTTGTCACGAGCCTGAAGCGAACGCGGTGCGCCCGGATTTTCGAAGGAAAGATCCTTGACGTATTGGGCAAGGATCGAAAGGGTCGGGCTCGCTGCACCGTTGCTGTTGTTGTCGTCTGCCATGGGATTTTCCTCGAGGGGCATTGGATGGTGCCGCCATCTAACATTTCGGGGATGGGCTTACAACCCTGGGCGCCCGGCGCAGCAATACGTCGCCGCATCAGTCGCCGAGCTGTTTGCCGGACCAGGGCGACTTGCCGTCCGGTTCCCGATGATAGTCCTCTTCATCGAGATCGACCACCTTTGAATCGCTCGAATTACCCGGCCGGCTTCGAAAATCCGGACGCGAGGACGCGGAAGATCCAGTGCCACCGGTGCCGACAACGACGAAGCGCTTGGCGATCGACCGCCAAAGCAGATTGCGAACCTGCGGAATGAGGAGCAGGATCGCCAGGATATCGGAGAGAAAGCCCGGGATGATGAAAAGTAGCGAGGCAATCACATTCATCGCCGGATCGAGCAACTCGCGTCCGGGCATGGTGCCATTGCGACCTTCGGCGGACATGCGTCGCAATATGCCGATACCCTGCCGACGCAGGAGGAATGAGCCGACGACAAAGCCCAGCACGACAAGCGCCAGAGTCGCTGCAAGCCCGATCGCGCGGCCGACAATCACGAAGCCGGCGATCTCGGCGAGCGGCAAAAGCAGCACAAAAACCGGCAGCATGGAAAAACGCATCTATCTATCCCGAGTGCTCGGGCTCCTCTTGGCACTGGCGAAGATACCAGCCATGATTTGAATCATCCGTGTAGCCGGACTATATGGTGATAGAAATCAGGGATGTTAACAGCGAATAGCGGCGGGATATGAGTTCAAACGACTTCATTACATTATTTTTTCTGGTGGCGGCGGTGCTGATTTTCTTTCAGCTCCGGTCCGTTCTTGGACGCCGCACGGGAAATGAGAAGCCGCCGCGTGATCTCTATACGCCACGGGATGCCGCGCAGAACGATACCGCCGATGCCGGCAAGGTCGTAACCCTGCCGCGACGTGATGCGAATGGCGAAGAGGAAGAGCGATTCTCCGCAATTGACGCTTTTGCGCCGGCCGGCACGCCGCTGAACGAATCTCTGCGCGCGCTCAACAGGTCCGATCCGTCTTTCAATCCGAAGGAATTCCTGAACGGCGCCCGAATGGCATACGAGATGATCGTCATGGCCTTCGCGGATGGTGACCGGAAAACTCTGAAGAACCTTCTCTCCCGCGAAGTCTATGACGGCTTCGACGCGGCGATCACCGATCGCGAAAACAAGGGCGAAAAGATGAAGTCCACTTTTGTCGGCATCGACAAGGCGGAGATCACTCACGCCGAGACGAAGGGCAGTGAAGCCCAGATCACAGTCCGCATCATCAGCCAGTTGATCTCTGCCACCTATGACAAGAATGAGACGTTGATTGACGGCGATGCCGAGAATGTCGCCGAGGTCAACGATCTCTGGACCTTCGCGCGCGACACTCGTTCGCGTGATCCCAACTGGAAACTCGTGGCAACCGAATCGGAACATGAGTGACATAGCGGACTTCGCCCTTCAGGCAGTCGGTTTCGATGCATTGGAAGGCTGGGGGGATGATGATCCCTCCAGCCTTTTTGAAGTGATGGCTAACTGTCGGCGCCATATTTTCGAAACAAAACCCTATCGCACTGGGTCGCTGCGGCTGACTTCGGCCGATCTCCTTCCGTTGCTGGAGGAAGCCGAGACATTTCATCCGTCTTCGGCAAGGGAGGCGCGCGCCTTTTTCGAGAAGCGTTGTCAGCCGTTCCGGATTGTCCGGGCCGACGGCATCAGTGGTTTCGTCACTGCCTTCTACGAACCGGAAATCGAAGTTTCCGCTACACCAGATGCTGCGTTCCGTTTTCCGATCTACCGGCGCCCGGACGATCTTATTGACCTCGACGATCAGAACCGCCCCGCGACACTGGACAGCACTTACGCATTCGCACGCCTGCGTGATGGTCTGATCGATGCCTATCCGGATCGCCGTGCCATTGATCAAGGCTATCTGGACAATCGCGGTCTGGAGATTGCATGGGCAAAATCGAAGGTCGATCTTTTCTTCGTTCATGTGCAGGGCGCCGCCCGCCTGCGCTATCCGGATGGCAGTATCGGTCGCATCACTTATGCCGCAAAAGCCGGCCACCCTTTTTCAGCTATCGGCAAGCTACTGATCGACCGCGGCGAAATCGACCGTGCAGACATATCCATGCAGTCGATCCGCGCCTGGCTCGCTGCCCATCCGGACCAGGTCGACGAAATCCTCTGGCATAACCGTTCCTATATCTTTTTTCGCGAAGCATCCGTGGATGATCCGAATGCGGGGCCGATCGCCGCGGCAAAGGTACCGCTGCTCGCGGGGCGTTCGCTTGCCGTCGATCGTCTGATCCACACATTTGGCTTTCCGTTCTTCATCCGCTCTGCGACCCTGACACATCTCGATGGCGGCAAGCCGTTTCAACGGCTGATGCTGGCGCTGGACACTGGTTCGGCAATCGTCGGTCCTGCGCGCGGCGACATCTTTACCGGTTCGGGTTACGCTGCGGGCGAACTGGCAGGAACGGTGCGCAACGATGCCGATTTTGCAATTCTCGTTCCGAATGCCGCCGCTGCGAGGTTCCACTAGTGGCGAAAGACCGCAAGCTGAGCTCGGACGAGAGAATTCTCTGGGGCAGGGTGGCCCGCAGCACCCGGCCCATGCCCGGAAAGACGGATGAATTGACCGCGCTCGACGCCTTTCTGCTGGAAGCCGAGGCGGCGGTAGAGCGGGATAAGGCCGAAAAGCAGAAGACGACTTCACCCGTTCCTCAGCAAACTGCAGTACAGGTGCCTGCAAAGCAGCCGTCGGGCGTCCACCATCCACTGGAGCGGCCGGTCAAGCGCAAGATCGCCAAGGGCAAGCTGGCTCTTGAAGCGCGCATCGACCTTCACGGCATGGTGCAGAGCCAAGCGCATTCCTTCCTGCTCGATTTCCTGATCCGGGCCCATGAGCGGGGCATGCGGCATGTCCTCGTCATTACCGGCAAGGGCAGTTCCATGGGCAGTGAAGGTGCCTTGAAACGCGCTGTGCCGCTCTGGTTTTCCAAACCGGAATTCCGTTTTCTGATTTCTTCCTATGAATCGGCCGCCCCGCATCACGGCGGCGAGGGCGCACTCTATATCCGCCTCTCCCGACGTGCCGGGGAAACATCTTGACGCCGTTTGCAGAGGCAGTCCGCAAGCTGCGCGCCCGCAAGGGCGTGACGCAGAAACAGATGGCGGCCGCTCTGAATGTTTCGCCGGCCTATCTCTCCGCTCTCGAGCACGGAAAGCGCGGTGTACCGAGTTTCGACCTTCTGCAGCGCATCGCCGGTTACTTCAACATCATCTGGGACGAGGCCGAGGAACTCTTCCTTGTTGCCGGCTCTTCCGATCCGCGTGTGATCGTGGATACGTCAGGTCTGCCCCCCGAATATACCGCATTTGCCAATCGTCTCGCAAAGCGGATTCGCAACCTTGACAGCGCCGATATCGCCCGGCTATCCGCGTTTCTTGAAAATGGCGGCAAAGGGGACGGAAAAGCGTCATAATCCCCTGATTTATGCCTTGTTTTAGGGCCTTGCCATTGGGAACTCGCTGCAAAAAACCTATATTCGACATTGAAAAAGCCGGTGATTCGCAAGGCGCGCCGTTGCTTACGACAACAGGGAAAATCTCAACAGAATGACCGATGCACCCGCGACGGAAAACGGCGTAAACACCGAATATGGCGCAGATTCCATCAAGGTCCTGAAGGGACTTGATGCCGTGCGCAAGCGCCCGGGCATGTATATCGGCGACACCGATGATGGCTCCGGCCTTCATCATATGGTCTACGAAGTCGTCGATAACGCGATCGACGAAGCGCTGGCCGGCCATGCCGATATCGTGACCGTCGCGCTCAATCCCGATGGTTCGGTCACCGTGACGGATAACGGCCGCGGTATTCCGACGGATATCCATACTGGCGAAGGCGTTTCGGCGGCCGAGGTCATCATGACCCAGCTGCATGCCGGCGGTAAGTTCGACCAGAATTCCTATAAGGTTTCAGGCGGTCTGCACGGCGTCGGTGTTTCGGTCGTCAACGCGCTTTCCGTCTGGCTGAAGCTGAAGATCCGTCGCCAGGGCAAGATCCACGAGATGAGCTTCACGCATGGCGTCGCCGATGCTCCGCTGAAGGTGACGGGCGAGGCTCCAAACGAGACCGGCACGGAAGTGAGCTTCATGCCGAGCACCGGCACCTTCACCATGACGGAGTTCGACTACGGCACACTTGAGCACCGTCTGCGCGAGTTGGCCTTCCTCAACTCCGGCGTCCGCATCCTGCTGACGGACAAGCGTCACTCCGACATCAAGCAGGAAGAGATGATGTATGACGGTGGCCTCGAGGCCTTCGTCTCCTATCTCGACCGCGCCAAGAAGCCGCTCGTCGAAAAGCCGGTCGCGATCCGCGGCGAAAAGGATGGCATCACCGTCGAAGTCGCCATGTGGTGGAACGACAGCTACCATGAGAACGTGCTCTGCTTCACCAACAACATTCCCCAGCGCGACGGCGGCACGCATATGGCCGGCTTCCGCGCCGCGCTGACGCGTCAGATCACCTCCTATGCCGACACCTCGGGTATCACCAAGAGGGAGAAGGTGACGTTCACCGGTGACGATTGTCGCGAAGGCTTGACTGCCGTGCTCTCGGTCAAGGTACCGGATCCCAAGTTCTCGTCGCAGACCAAGGACAAGCTCGTTTCTTCGGAGGTCCGTCCCGTTGTCGAAAGCCTCGTCAATGAGGCCCTCGGCACCTGGCTTGAGGAACATCCCAGCGAAGCCAAGGTTCTCGTCGGCAAGGTGGTTGAAGCCGCTGCCGCCCGCGAAGCGGCCCGCAAGGCGCGCGAACTGACGCGCCGTAAGGGTGCGCTCGATATCGCTTCGCTGCCCGGCAAGCTGGCTGACTGCTCTGAGCGCGATCCGGCCAAGTCTGAAGTTTTCCTCGTCGAGGGTGACTCGGCAGGCGGTTCGGCCAAACAGGGGCGGTCGCGCGAAAATCAGGCGATCCTGCCGCTGCGCGGCAAGATTCTGAATGTCGAACGCGCTCGCTTCGACAAGATGCTGTCGAGTCAGGAAATCGGCACGCTGATTACCGCACTCGGCACCGGCATCGGCAAGGACGAATTCAACGTTGAAAAGCTGCGGTACCACAAGATCATCATCATGACGGATGCAGACGTCGATGGCGCCCATATTCGCACGCTGTTGCTCACCTTCTTCTTCCGCCAGATGCCGGAGCTGATCGAACGCGGCCATCTCTATATCGCCCAGCCGCCGCTCTATAAGGTCTCGCGTGGCAAGTCGGTACAGTACGTCAAGAATGAAAAGGCACTCGAAGACTATTTGATCGGTCAGGGTCTGGATGATGCCGCACTCAAGCTCGCCAGCGGCGAAGTTCGTGTTGGACAGGATTTGAACGAGGTTATTCACGACGCCCTGCGCTTGCGCGCACTGCTCGACAATCTGCATTCGCGTTACAATCGTGCGGTCGTCGAACAGGCAGCTATAGCCGGTGCGCTCAATGCCGAATTGGTCAGCAATGCCGAACGCGCTCAGGAACTGGCGATCGAAGTGGCCAGGCGGCTTGATATCATTGCCGAGGAAACCGAGCGCGGCTGGGAAGGCAGCCTCACCAGCGAGGGGGGTATCCGTCTGGAGCGCATGGTCCGCGGCGTCAAGGAAGTCATCGTGCTCGATATGGCGTTGATCGGCTCGCAGGATGCCCGTTTTATCGACCAGCTCACGCCGCGTATGAAGGAAATCTATCAGACTCCGCCGGTCCTCAGCCGACGGGACGGCGATCAGGAAATTTCCGGTCCACGCGCACTGCTCGATGCGGTTTTCGCCAGCGGCCGCAAAGGCCTGACGATGCAGCGTTACAAGGGTCTCGGCGAAATGAATGCCGAACAGCTGTGGGAAACGACGCTCGATCCGAACGTCCGCTCGCTGCTGCAGGTTAAGGTCAATGATGCGACCGATGCCGACGGTCTGTTTGCCCGCCTGATGGGTGATGAAGTCGAACCACGCCGCGAATTCATCCAGGAAAACGCCCTGAGCGTTGCAAACCTCGATATCTGATCGGAAGCCGATCACAATAAGCCCCGCAGCCAACAGGCTCGCGGGGCTTTTTTGTTCTCGATCATCCGTTGCCGACGAAATGGCCGTTGGAGGCAATCTCGGAGAGCGGCTTGCGCTGGCTTGGGAATTCACGTTCCTGATTGCGTTCTGAAAGAACACTCTTGTCGGCGATACGGCCGACGGCAATGCCGGCTTCGACGCGATAACCATCAGGAACGTCAAGCTTTTCCTTGATCTCGTCATGCTTGATGCCGCCCATGCCATGCGCATAGAAGCCGGAGATGCGGGCTTGGATAGCGAGGTATCCCCAGGCGGTCCCGGCATCGAAGGAGTGCGTGTAGCTCGGTCGTTCTTCACTGGTGCCGCGGGCGCCGTTGAAGCTGCGCGAGACCACGAATATCAGTGCCGAAGCGTTCTTCGCCCATTCCTGATTGGATTCATTGAGCAGGCTAACGAATTTCTCCCAGTGCTCGGAACCCTTCAGAGCGTAGATAAACCGCCATGGCTGGTTGTTTGCAGAGGATGGCGCCCAGTGCGCCGCATCGAGCAGTGTCAGAAGCTCGGCTTCTTGGATGATCGCGCCTGTGAAGGCGCGCGGTGACCAGCGATCCAGAAACATCGGATCGACAGGATATTCGGATTCGCGGCTATTGGTTTTTGTCATGCTGGCTTCCGGAAGTTGGCGATGGATGGGGATTCCACAGCGGAGATCACATAGTGATATTTCCGTGCCTGCTCGCTTGGCAAGCATCCTTTGATCGTAGCGAGTGTACAATCTGTTTCCAGAAACTGGGCTTACGCGCGCGAAGAAGTCTCGGTAAAGCAGCCTCAAATCCGATAGATCAGGAGATGCGGCGATGCTGGTGAATGGCAAATGGACCGAGGACTGGCAACCGGTCCAGGCGAAGGATGAGAAGGGCGGCTTCGTCCGCCAGATATCGAGCTTCCGCAATTGGGTGACACTCGACGGCAATGCAGGCGCGACGGGTGAGGGCGGTTTTGTCGCCGAAGCAGGCCGCTACCACCTCTATGTCGCCTATATCTGCCCCTGGGCTTCGCGAACGCTGATAGGCCGCAAGCTTAAGGGGCTTGAGAACGTCATCTCGGTTTCGATCGTCGAACCAGCGCTCAGCAAGCAGGGCTGGCGTTTTGGAGATTATCCCGGAGCTACCGCCGATGAGCTGAACGGTGCCACTTACATCCATGAAATCTATACGAAAGCGGATCCTGATTTCACGGGACGCGCCACGGTGCCGGTATTGTGGGACAAGAAACGCGAAACAATCGTCAACAACGAATCGTCCGATATCCTGCGCATGCTGAATAATGGTTTTGGCGATCTCGCCGACGGTGACATCGATCTCTATCCCCTTGCTCGACGGGCCGAGATAGACGCTTTCAACGATCGCATCTATCCGTCATTGAACAACGGTGTTTACCGCACCGGCTTTGCGACGACCCAGCTTGCCTATGAGGAGGCTTTTGCCGAGGTCTTTGGCTGCCTCGACTGGATCGAACCGCAGCTTGAAGGGCACGGCTTCCTGTTTGCCGACCATCCGACGGAAGCCGATATCCGCCTGTTCGTCACGCTCGTACGTTTCGATGTCGCCTATCATGGCCTTTTCAAATGCAATCTTCGGCGTCTTTCCGATTACGCCAATCTCAAGGCTTTTTGCCGCCGGATGCTGGATTGGCCCGGCATCGCGGGGACGGTGAATTTTGATCACATCAAGCGCGGGTACTATTCGATCGAGAGCCTCAACCCGACACACATCGTCCCGGTTGGTCCGTCGCTGGCGGAAATTTTCTAAGCGGGCGTACCGCTTCCGCGGCAAGTCATAATGACACCGATGAATAATTCGTTCATAGGTGGCGCATCTGCTTTCCATTGAGGAGGACATTCATGAAGCTGATGCGCGTTGGAGAAGCGGGCCACGAAAAGCCGGCTCTGCTCGATGCCGATGGCAAGATCCGTGATCTTTCCGCTCACGTAGCCGATATCGGCGGCGAGGCAATCACGCCGGCAGGTCTTGCGAAGATTGCGGCCCTTGATCCGAAAAGCCTGCCGGAGCTGGCGCCCGGCCGCATCGGCGCCTGTATTGCCGGCACCGGCAAATTCATCTGCATCGGCCTGAACTACTCGGACCATGCAGCCGAAACCGGCGCGACCGTGCCGCCCGAACCCGTCATTTTCATGAAGGCGACCTCGGCGATCGTCGGTCCCAACGACAATGTGCTGATCCCGCGTGGTTCTGAAAAGACCGACTGGGAAGTCGAACTTGGTGTCGTTATCGGCAAGACCGCGAAATATGTGAGCGAGGCCGAAGCGCTGGATTACGTCGCTGGTTACTGCGTTTCCGACGACGTTTCCGAGCGCGCCTTCCAGAGCGAGCGTTCGGGCCAGTGGACCAAGGGCAAGTCCTGTGACACTTTCGGCCCGATCGGCCCCTGGCTCGTCACGAAGGATGAAATTGCCGATCCGCAGAACCTCAACATGTGGCTCAAGGTCAATGGTCAGACGATGCAGAACGGTTCCACCAAGACGATGGTCTATGGCGTGGCTTTCGTCGTGTCTTATCTCAGCCAGTTCATGTCCCTGCACCCGGGCGATGTCATCTCGACCGGCACGCCTCCGGGCGTCGGCATGGGCATGAAGCCGCCGCGCTTCCTGAGGGATGGTGATGTCGTCGAACTCGGTATCGAAGGCCTCGGCACCCAGAAACAGCTCTTCGTAGCGGACCGGTAACGACATTTCTGCAGGGAAGCTTAAACTTTGTGCGCCAAGCTAATGCCGGAGGTCAATTTTCCGGCATTTTTCTTTGCAGGACGAATGTTATGTTGCTGTGCAACAAAAACCTGTTAGCCTGCGTTGATGTGCCAGCGTTAACGGAAAGAGTCCGGCGCCCTTCAATCAGCGTCGTCTTTGCCGGATAGAGAAAGGTGGCGCCCCCTCATGTTTTACCAGCTTTATGAATTGAACCATGCAGCCTTGGCACCGTTCCGCGCTGCAGCCGATATTATGCGGTTCGCCTACTCAAATCCGCTGAACCCCTTCTCGCAGACCCCGATGGGCCGCACCATTTCAGCCAGTCTCGAAATGTTCGAGCGAACGACTCGCCGTTACGGCAAGCCGGAATTCGGGCTCAACGAAACCTCGATTGGCGGCAAGAAGGTTGCGGTACGCGAGGAAATCGTCTGGGCACGATCCTTCTGTAACCTCCTGCATTTTTCGCGCGATGTCCCGGCTGGTCACGGCGGCGATCCGCGCATCCTCATCGTGGCGCCGATGTCCGGCCACTATGCGACCCTCCTGCGGGGTACTGTCGAGGCATTGCTGCCGAACGCCGATATCTACATCACCGACTGGATCGATGCGCGCATGGTACCGATGACGGAGGGTACCTTCGACCTTTCCGATTATATCGACTACGTCATCGAGATGCTGCATTTCCTCGGTCATGACACCCATGTCATCGCCGTCTGTCAGCCTTCCGTGCCGGTCTTGGCCGCTGCCGCAATCATGGAAGAAGCCAAGGATCCGCTTGCGCCGTCGTCCATGACGCTGATGGGTGGGCCGATCGATACCCGCATCAATCCGACAGCCGTCAACAAGCTTGCCAAGGAGCGCCCGCTCGAATGGTTTGCCGATAACGTCGTCATGAACGTGCCCTGGCCGCAACCAGGCTTCATGCGTCCTGTTTATCCGGGTTTCCTGCAGCTCTCCGGCTTCATGTCGATGAACCTCGACCGGCATCTGATCGCCCACAAGGAGTTCTTCATGCATCTCGTGAAGAACGACGGCGAGCCGGAAAAGCACCGCGATTTCTACGACGAATACCTTGCGGTCATGGACCTGACCGCGGAGTTCTACCTGCAGACGGTCGAACAGGTCTTCATGAAGCATGCGCTGCCGAAGGGCGAACTCATGCATCGCGGCAGGCGCGTCGATCCCGCCGCAATTCGCAACGTAGCATTGCTGACGGTCGAAGGTGAGAACGACGACATCTCGGGTGTTGGCCAGACCGAGGCGGCCCAGACCATATGCGTGAATATCCCTGAGGAGATGCGTATGCATTACCTGCAGCCGGATGTCGGCCACTACGGCGTCTTCAACGGATCGCGCTTCCGCCGCGAGATTGCGCCCCGCATCGTCAACTTCACGCGCCAGCATTCCCGCGCGAAGAAACCGCCGGTTCAGCGCGTCATCAAGGGCGGCAAATCGGCGTGAGTTAGAAAACGCTGATTTAATGTCATCGATTCAAGGCCTTGTTCGATTTAACCTCAAATCGTCTTGAAGGCCGGTTCAGCGGTAACCATCTGTTTTTTCAGCACTCGGCATAGTGTCGGGTGCTGAACGCGAGGATACCGCACGATGAACCAGTCAGCATTGCTTCGCCCGGATTGGACTCCGGCTACCGTTGCCTTGATGATCCTCGGCTTCATGGTTTTCTGGCCTCTGGGGCTGGCCATGCTTGCCTACATCATCTTCGGCGAGCGTCTGCGCGGCTTCAAGCGTGACGTTAATCAAGCAACGGATGGCTTCTTTGCAGGCTGCCGCCGTTCGCATGGCCGTCACCGCCCGCACTTCTCGACGGGCAACGTCGCCTTTGACGATTGGCGCAAGGCCGAGCTCGATCGCATGGAGGAAGAGCGCCGCAAGCTTGATGAAATGCGTGAGGAATTCGATTCCTACCTGCGCGAGCTTCGCCGCGCCAAGGATCAGGAAGAATTCGATCGCTTCATGCGCGAGCGCAAGAACAACCGGCGCGACGATAATGGCCCGGTCGCAGAGTACCAGACGCCGTAAAGCGTGATCACAGAAAATCTATGACCGGCATCGCTTCCGATGCCGGTTTTTCTTTGCCCGGATTTCCGACGAATCGTATAGAAAATCCCTATGTTTCCGCTTCTAAAGATCCGCCGTCCGACAAGAAAACCGGCGCCGCCTGAAACGCGGACGCTCGATGTTGCCGGTCGTCTGATGCCCTTGACGATCAAGCAGCATGATCGCGCCACCCGCATCACGCTTCGTATCGAGCCGGGCGGCCGGGCGCTGAAAATGACGGTCCCGAAGGGACTTGCCGCCCGCGAAGTCAACGCCTTCCTCGATCGTCATCAAGGCTGGCTGCTGACCAAGCTCGCGAAAT
Organism: Rhizobium sp. 01L419; assembly: GCF_056400025.1. Classification (NCBI taxonomy): domain Bacteria; kingdom Pseudomonadati; phylum Pseudomonadota; class Alphaproteobacteria; order Hyphomicrobiales; family Rhizobiaceae; genus Rhizobium; species Rhizobium sp. 01L419. The sequence goes on along the minus strand of NZ_JBFTSM010000016.1, from coordinate 46,492 downwards.
TCTCAACCGAAACGAACCTGCGGCATGGCGGCGAAATTCTCTTCCGCGGTATCAAACATCGCATCGAGCACACCGGCAGCCTGCGCGGACTGACCGAAGCGGTGGTGGTGGATGGCAGATCTGTCCTTCGCGTAAGCGGCCTGCCGGAACATGTCGGCCGCCGCATCGCTGCCTTTTTCAAGAAGGAAGCTCGCGTCGATCTCGAAAGATTGTCGCGCATGCATGCCGCCTCCATCAAGGCGCCGATCCGCTCCATCTCCATGAAGGATACTCGCAGCCGCTGGGGCTCCTGTTCTTCGGAGGGAAATCTGAGCTTCTCCTGGCGTATCGTCATGGCGCCGCCTTCGGTGGTCGACTACCTTGCCGCCCATGAAGTGGCGCATCTGAAGGAAATGAACCATGGCCCGCACTTCTGGGCGCTCTGCAAGAAACTTTGCCCCCATATGGAAGAGGCAAAGTCCTGGCTGAAGCGCCAGGGCAGCCAGTTGCACGCCATAGACTTCGATTAAATCCCGCCGCCTTAAATTCAGGCCGCATCGCAAATTGGCTCGACTCTTTGCCCGTTTCATGTCACTTCGCTGCCATGAGACCGGATATCAAAATCTGTGGTTTGAAGACGCCTGAGGCCATCGAACGCGCATTGAAGCGTGGCGCGACACATCTCGGCTTTAACTTCTTTCAAAAGAGCCCTCGTTACGTCGAGCCTGATATTGCCGGCAAGCTCGCCGAACCGGCGCGCGGCAAGGCGAAGATCGTTGCCGTCGTGGTCGATCCGAGCAACGACGATCTCGATGAAATCGTTGCGCTTTTGCGTCCCGATATGCTGCAGTTGCACGGCAGCGAAAGCCCGGAGCGGGTGCTGACCGTCAAGGCGGTCTACGGCATCCCTGTCATCAAGGCATTGCCTGTTCGTACCGCCGATGACCTGAAAAGGGTGGAAGCCTATATCGGCATCGCCGACCGTTTCCTCTTTGATGCCAAGCCGCCGAAAGGCTCTGAACTGCCTGGTGGTAACGGCGTTTCCTTTGATTGGAGCCTGCTCAGCTGGCTTGACGGCAGTGTCGACTACATGCTTTCCGGTGGGCTCAACAAGGCCAATGTCGGGCAAGCACTTGCAATTACCAGGGCGCCGGGTGTCGATACTGCCTCGGGTGTCGAGAGTGCGCCGGGTGTGAAAAGCGTAGCGATGATCGATGAGTTTTTCGATGCGGTCGAAGAGGCATGTTTGCCTGAAACGACCTCAGGGAGTTGAAAGTGAACCAGACGCCTAAACCGAATTCCTTCCGGTCCGGTCCGGATGAAGATGGACGCTTTGGCATTTACGGGGGCCGCTTCGTGGCCGAAACCCTGATGCCCCTGATCCTCGAGCTGCAGGACGAGTGGGAAAAAGCGAAGAAGGACCCGGAATTCCAGGCGGAACTGAAGCATCTCGGTACCCATTATATCGGCCGTCCGAGCCCGCTCTATTTCGCAGAGCGCCTCACGCAGCATCTCGGCGGCGCCAAGATCTATTTCAAGCGCGAAGAGTTGAACCATACCGGCTCGCACAAGATCAACAATTGCATCGGCCAGATCCTGCTCGCCAAGCGCATGGGCAAGACGCGCATCATCGCTGAAACCGGCGCCGGTCAGCACGGGGTTGCATCGGCAACCGTTGCCGCCCGTTTCGGCTTTCCTTGTGTCGTCTACATGGGCGCAACCGACGTCGAGCGCCAGGCGCCGAATGTTTTCCGCATGAAGTTGCTGGGGGCTGAGGTAAAGCCGGTTACGGCCGGTAGCGGCACGCTGAAGGATGCGATGAACGAGGCGCTGCGTGACTGGGTCACCAACGTCGACGATACCTATTACCTGATCGGCACTGCTGCCGGCCCGCATCCCTATCCGGAAATGGTGCGTGACTTCCAGGCCGTGATCGGCACGGAAGCCAAGCAGCAGATGCTTGAGGCTGAAGGCCGTTTGCCGGATCTCGTCATCGCTGCTGTCGGCGGCGGTTCGAATGCGATCGGCATCTTCCATCCCTTCCTCGATGACGAGGGTGTGAAGATCGTCGGCGTCGAAGCCGGCGGCAAGGGTCTGCAGGGCGACGAGCACTGCGCTTCGATCACCGCCGGCTCGCCCGGCGTGTTGCACGGCAACCGCACCTATCTACTGCAGGACAATGACGGGCAGATCAAGGAAGGCCATTCGATCTCGGCTGGCCTCGATTACCCCGGCATCGGCCCGGAGCATTCGTGGCTGAACGATATCGGCCGCGCCGAATACGTGCCGATCATGGATCACGAGGCGCTCGAAGCCTTCCAGACGCTGACGCGCCTCGAAGGCATCATCCCGGCGCTCGAGCCTTCGCATGCGCTTGCCGAAGTCATCAAGCGTGCGCCCACTATGGGCAAGGAAGAGATCATCCTGATGAACCTCTCTGGCCGTGGCGATAAGGATATCTTCACCGTCGGCAAGATCCTGGGAATGGGACTGTAATAGACATGACCGCACGTATGGATAAACGCTTTGCCGATCTGAAGGCAGAAGGTCGCCCGGCGCTCGTAACCTACTTCATGGGCGGCGATCCCGACTACGCGACCTCGCTCGGCATCATGAAGGCACTGCCGGAAGCCGGCGCCGACGTCATCGAGCTCGGCATGCCCTTCTCCGACCCTATGGCCGATGGCCCGGCGATCCAGCTGGCTGGACAGCGCGCGCTGAAAGGCGGCCAGACGCTGCAGAAGACGCTGCTGCTCGCTGCCGATTTCCGCAAGACGAATGACGCAACGCCGATCGTGATGATGGGTTACTACAATCCGATCTACGTCTACGGCGTCGAAAAATTCCTTGATGATGCACTTGCTTCCGGTATCGACGGCTTGATCGTTGTCGACCTGCCGCCGGAAATGGATGACGAACTCTGCATCCCGGCGCTGAGGAAAGGCATCAATTTCATTCGTCTGGCAACGCCGACGACGGACGAAAAACGCCTGCCGACCGTTCTGAAAAACACGTCGGGCTTCGTCTATTATGTCTCGATGAACGGCATTACCGGTTCGGCCCTGCCGGATCCGTCGCTGGTTTCGGGTGCGGTCAAGCGTATCAAGCAGCACACCGAACTGCCGGTCTGCGTCGGTTTCGGCGTCAAGACGGCCGAACACGCCAAGGTCATCGGCGGCTCGGCCGATGGCGTGGTCGTCGGCACGGCAATCGTCAATCAGGTAGCCACCAGCCTGACGGCGGATGGAAAGGCGACGGCGGACACGGTTCAGGCCGTTGCGACGCTGGTTCGCGGTCTTTCCACAGGAACGCGATCGGCACGCCTTGTTGCTGCCGAATAGTTTCCCCACATTGGCACTGGTCAATCAGGAGTATTCGAGTTGAACTGGATCACTAACTACGTTCGCCCGCGGATCAATTCCATGCTGGGCCGTCGCGAAGTGCCGGAGAACCTCTGGATCAAGTGCCCGGAAACGGGCGAGATGGTCTTTCACAAAGACCTCGAAGGCAATAAGTGGGTCATTCCCGCCTCCGGCTATCACATGAAAATGCCGGCGAAGGCGCGTCTTGCCGATCTGTTCGACAATGGCGACTATGAAGCCCTGCCGCAGCCGAAGGTCGCCCAGGACCCGCTGAAGTTCCGCGATTCCAAGAAATACAGTGACCGTCTGCGCGACAGCCGCCTCAAGACGGAGCAGGAGGATACGATCCTCGCCGGTCTCGGCAGTGTAAAGGGCCTGAAGCTCGTCGCGATCGTTCACGAATTCAACTTCATCGGCGGCTCGCTCGGGATGGCTGCCGGCGAAGCGATCGTCAAAGCCTTCGAACGCGCGATCGCTGAAAAGTGCCCGCTTGTCATGTTTCCGGCTTCGGGCGGCGCGCGCATGCAGGAAGGCATCCTTTCGTTGATGCAGCTTCCGCGCACGACGGTTGCCGTCGATATGCTGAAGGAAGCGGGCCAGCCCTATATCGTGGTTCTGACCAATCCGACCACCGGCGGCGTGACCGCATCCTACGCCATGCTCGGCGATATTCATCTGGCCGAGCCGGGCGCCGAAATCGGCTTTGCCGGCAAGCGCGTCATCGAACAGACGCTGCGGGAAAAGCTCCCGGAAGGCTTCCAGACATCGGAATATCTGCTGGAACACGGCGTGGTCGATATGGTCGTCAAGCGTCACGATATCCCCGAGACGCTGGCGCGCCTCTTGAAGATCCTGACCAAGAAGCCGGTTTCGGCTGCAAATGATGCAAATGGCGTGATTGCTCTGGCGGCGAGCGCCTGAGCCACGGTTCCGATAGGATAGGGCGGGCCGATGACAGACAGAGGCCAGGTCGCGGTGAGTGAGGCGGCACAGGAGATCGAAAAGCTCATGGGATTGCATCCCAAGGGCTACGATCTGTCCCTGGACCGCATTCAGCGCCTTCTTGAGGCGCTCGGCAATCCCGAGCGCAATCTCCCGCCTGTCGTCCATGTTGCCGGCACCAACGGCAAGGGCTCGACAACAGCTTTCTGCCGCGCGCTGCTGGAAGCGGGCGGTTATAGCGTGCACGTCCATACCTCTCCGCATCTCGTCAACTGGCATGAGCGTTACCGCATGGGTGTTGCGGGCGGGCGCGGGCAACTGGTCGACGACGCTGTCTTCGCTGAAGCTTTAAGGCGTGTGGCCGAGGCCAATGGCGGTCAGAAGATCACCGTCTTCGAAATCCTGACGGCAGTCACTTTCATCCTTTTTTCCGAACATGCAGCCGATGCCGCGATCATCGAGGTTGGCCTCGGTGGACGCTTCGATGCCACCAATGTCATTCAGGATCCCGCCGTTTCGGTCATCATGCCGATTTCGCTGGATCACCAGCCCTATCTCGGCGACCGGGTGGAACTCATCGCGGCCGAAAAGGCCGGCATCATGAAGCGCGGTCGTCCCGTGGTCATCGGCCATCAGGACTATGACGCGGCGCTTGACATGCTGATGTCGACCGCCGAGCGGCTGAACTGCCCGAGCGCCATCTTCGGCCAGGATTTCATGGCGCATGAGGAATACGGCCGGCTGATCTATCAGGATGAATTCGGCTTGGCGGACCTGCCCCTGCCGCGCCTTCCTGGCCGTCATCAATATGCCAACGCTGCTGCTGCCATTCGCGCCGTCAAGGCTGCGGGCTTCACGGTCACCGATCCGATGATGGAAAAAGCGATGGGAACGGTGGAATGGCCGGGCCGCCTGCAGAAACTGACGGAAGGCAGGCTGTTGAGCCATGCGCCGGCGAAATCGGAAATCTGGATCGATGGAGGCCACAATCCGGGCGCCGGTGAGGTGATCGCCGAGGCCATGGCGAATTTCGAAGAGCGTCAGCCACGTCCGCTGTTCCTGATCTCGGGCATGATCAACACCAAGGATCCGGTCGGTTATTTCAAGGCCTTCACTGGATTGGTGGAAAAGGTCTATTGTGTGCCGATCCGCGGTAGCGAAGCGATGATCGATCCGGTCATTCTCGCCAATACCGCCTATGAAGCCGGCCTTGTGGCCGAACCGATGTCATCAGTCACCGATGCTCTGGACGCTATTTCTTCGGTCGTCGACCCCGAAGGCCCGCCACCCCGCATTCTGATCGGTGGCTCCCTTTATCTCGTTGGCGATGTTCTGGCAGAAAACGGTACACCGCCCAAATGAAAAAGCCCGGCAGATGCCGGGCTTTTCACATTGAATCTGTCGATATCGTCAGGCTGCGCTGGAGATCCAGTTGGAAAGCGCCGTCTTCGGCTTTGCGCCGACGGAGATGTCGGCGACTTCGCCGCCCTTGAAGATCGCAAGGGTCGGGATCGAGCGAACACCGAACTGGGCTGCCAGTTCCGGGTTCTCATCAATGTTGAGCTTGACGACCTTTACCTTGCCGGCCAGTTCCGTAGCGATTTCTTCGAGGCTCGGAGCAATCATTTTGCACGGACCACACCACTCAGCCCAGAAATCGACGACGACGGGTTCTACGGACTCCAGAACTTCCGACTGGAAGTTGTTGATATCGACCTTAACGGTAGCCATAGGCTGCTCCTTTACCGGATTTGGTGTTGGATAAGATGTGAGGGTGCGGTGCCGGAATTTCAATGTCCGATATTTCACTTTGTGTTGAGTCCTGCAAGTGCAGAAGCCAAGGCCTGCTCACTGAGGGTATGGATCGTCGCGTTTTCCGTATAGACCAGCATGCAATCGATCCGTTTGGTAGGATAGAGCGGCTTCAGGATTTCCCGATAGATCGCAAGCTGCGCCTTGTGCGCAAAAGGGATTTTGTCTTCGATTGTCGGTGGAACGCGATTTGTCTTGTAATCCAGAACGACGACGCTGTCTGGCATGACAGCAAGGCGGTCAATCCGGCCGGAAACGGCATATTCCCTGCCTTCCAGCCTCAAGGTTCCCATGATCGAGATTTCTGCCTGGGCATGAACGCTGAAGACGGCTTCAAGCCTTCCATCCTGCAAGAGTTTCACAACCGAATCGACTAAAGCCTGGCGCTCTATAGCCGGCCAGAATCGCGCGGCGCGTTCGGCATAACGCTTCGCTGCATCGGCCCGCTCGTCTGCCGGAATATCGGGAAGGGCCTGAAGCATTCGATGGATGAGGCGGCCCTTTTCCAGTGAACGGTCGCTGCTCTCTTGATCGCTGAAGAGCGGCGAGGTCACCAGCAGGTCATCGGCCTCCTCGTCAATGATCGTACCGGCACCGGAAGGGCTAAGCGGCCGCGGCAGTTGTTTCTGCGGCGGCAGAGGGCGGAAAAGGTCCGGGGGGACCGTTTCGACGGTTGCCTGTTCAGGAGCACGGTCCATTCGCTCGAAGCTGCGCTCGACCTGCGGCACGCGCCAGCGCATGCCGTCCCACTCTCCATCCGGCCCCGAGAACGTCGCCTTCTCGACATGCGGATGCTCTGCGTCGAGCGCGGTGGAGATCATCATATGCCAGGTGTCGGCGTTCAGCCGCACGCCGCGATAGCCGCAGACGATCAACCGATCAGCCGCACGCGTCATCGCCACATAGAGCAGGCGCCGATACTCCTCCTCCGCAAGCAGCTGGATGCGTGCTGCATCGGTCAATGTCAGCGAATTGCCGAGGTCGCTGACGGGAACCCAGACCGGCATCGGAGGCTCTTCCGGTCCAGTCTCCAGCAACCGGAGCTTTGGCAGGTGGGTATGGGTAAAAGCCTTGGATCCGCCATCGACCAGAAAGACGATTGGTGCTTCGAGACCTTTGGAGGCATGCACCGTCATGATGCGCACCTCGTTGCGGCCTTTGTCCTGCTCGCGCTTCACTTCCGGCGCTTCAAGCTCCATCGTCGAGATGAAGGATTGCAGGCCGGGGATACCAGACGTTTCGTGGTCCAGCGCAAAGGTCAGGAATTCGTCAAGGATATCGCTGACTTCGGTGCCGAGGCGCGCCAGAAATTGCCGCCGGCCGCCATGGCTGCCGAGGACGCGGGCATAAAAGTCGTGGACAGAAAGGCTTCGGGATTGTGCGAGAAATAGTTCCAGCCTTGCGACGGCCGCGCCGAGACGTTCATTGCCGTCGGCTGCATATTTGCGAAGATGGTGCCAGACGCTTTCATGGTCGCCGCGGAGCGCTGCAACAGCAAAAATATCCTCTTCCAAGAGATTGAAGAGCGGGCTTTTCAGGAGCGCGGCGAGCGAAAGATCGTCTTCCGGCAGGAGTAGAAAACGGCCGAGCGCCAGCAGATCCTGCACTGCGATATGGCTGGTAAGCACCAGCCGGTCCGCGCCGGCAACGGGAATGTCGCCGCGCCGTTTCAGTTCACGTGTCAGCGCATTAACGAAGGCGTCGCGTTTGCGGACGAGAACGAGGATGTCGCCGGCTTCGATAAAGCGTTCCCTACCCTTTTCGACGATCGTTTCGCGGCCGACGAGAGTACCGATCGTGTGAGCGATGCGCCGTGCCAGGACGGCGGCCGGCGCGCTCTCGGGTGTCGCGTCGAAGGGAGCGGTCCAGTCCTCGTCCTTTACCACGACATCGGGCACGACCATTTCCCAGAGGTCGACCGCACCTGGATGGCCGATGCGGCTGGAACGATGAACGACCGGCTCGGTGCCGAGGCCACGCGCATTCTCTGGTGGGGTAAAGATATGATCGACGGCGAGCAGCACGTCGGAGGTGGAGCGGAAGGACAGCGGCAGGCGAACGGTCGAGAAGGCGAGGCCGCTGTTCTGCACGCGACGCTGCGTCCGTTCCTTCTCCTCGGAAAACCGCTCCGGCCGCGCGCCCTGAAAGGAATAGATCGACTGTTTCTCATCCCCGACGGCAAACAGTGTACGGACGACAGGCCGCGAACTTTCACCGGAGAAGAAATCCTCCGCCAGCGACTGGATGACGCTCCATTGAATGGGGCTGGTATCTTGTGCTTCGTCGACGAGGATGTGGTCGATACCCTGATCGAGCTTGTAGTGGATCCACGGGCCGACGCCGCTCTTGGTGAGCAGGTCGGCAGTGCGGGTAATCAGATCCTCGAAGTCGAGATGACTGCGCTGCTTTTTCAGTTCCTCGTAGCCGCTATTTAAGCGGTCCGCGAGCATGAGAGCGGCACGCGTTGCCGTATGCATCCGCATCATCTTCAGCCGATTCCGGCAATCGACGACATGGGCGCGGGCTGCGGCGATCGCATCGGCAAGCTGCGGCGCTTCCGCGAGCATCGCTTTGACGAAGAACTGCCCGTCCGTCTTTGGCTCACCCTTTACCGTCAGGAAGACCTTCTCCAGAAGCGGCGCTTGCGCCGTGACATCCCGTTCGCGCCCAGCGCGACGCAAACCGTCGGCAACGTCCTGCGCCTTCGCTCCACCCTTTCCGGCGGCCAGCGACAGGTAAAGTTCCAGCGTTGCACCCGAAAGCCCCGGTAGTGGCCAATACCGTTCGGCCAATCTCTCTTCCGTATCGTCGGGCGCCAGGCCAAGCTTCATGCGAAGCAGATGGTCGGCGCCGCCATGCTGTTCGGCTGCGAACATGAAGCGGCGGATGGCATTTCTGTTGGCAACGATCTCGCCGAGCAGATTTTCAAGCCCGGATTCATCGCCCAGATTGAGCACATAGGCGAAGGCATCGGCGAGATCCCGGTTATTCTCCGGCGATGTTGCCGTCAGCAGTGAACGGCGCGCATCGGCAAGCAGCGTCGCGGCCGCCCGGTCATCGAGAACGGAGAAATGCCCGGCGACATTTGCTTCCAGCGGAAACTGGTGCAGCAGCGCTTCGCAGAAGGCGTGAATCGTCTGGATCTTCAGCCCACCCGGCGTTTCCAGCGCCTTGGCGAACAGTCGCCGGGCTTCTGCAAGTTTCAGGGAATCCGGCTCACGACCTTCGATTGCGGCGATGCGCTTGGCGAGTTCCTCATCCGGAAAAATGGCCCATTCCGCCAGCCGCTCGAAAACGCGGTTCGACATTTCGGAGGCGGCAGCCTTCGTATAGGTGAGGCAGAGAATAGCGGAAGGCCGCGCACCGGCGAGCAGTAGCCGAATCACGCGCTGGGTCAAAACATGTGTCTTGCCGGAACCGGCATTGGCCGAGACCCAGGCAGAACGGGTCGGATCGGAAGCGATCGCCTGCTGGATCGTTGTCCATCCGATCCAGGTGCCAGGATCATCCCCGTCGGGAAGCGCGGTCGGATCAATCATCGCCGCCTCCAACCGAATCGGCAGTTGCCCATTCCGCAACGCGGGCGAGATGGTCGTAATCGCCACCGAAATCGAATTGCTGCGCCGGGATCAGCCGCGAGGTAAAGCCTCTTTCGCCCGACTGCAGCAGGGTAACAAATTTTACCAGCTGGTCGATCGATTCCTCCGCGAGCTGCATCGCCGATTTCGCCTTGTCGCTGTTTGCATCCTCATTGTTGACCTTGTCGACCAGGAAGCGGCTGCCAGGTCGCAGGCGGACATAGAGCAGATCGTTTGGTACCCGGCTGCCCGCATCGCGAAAAGCGCCGGCATGAAGGGCCGCTGCCTCAAGTGCAAGCTGTGGGTCGAGCAATACGCGGGCCTGCGTCGGAGAGGGATTGTAGCCCGTCTTGTAATCGATGATGTCGGCGCTATCAGGTCCTTTGATATCGATGCGGTCGGCAACGCCAGTGAGCCGGATATCGATACCCTCAAGTTCGACTCCGCCTCTGACCTCCGTCAGCCTTTTCTGAACATTAGGCTGCCGCTCGGCCTCCCAATTGAGGAATGCACGCGCGACCTCACGGAAGCGCGGCCGCCAGACGGCATCGATATGCGGCGGCAAGCTCTCCATGTCGAAGAGTTCGGTCAGAATGACTTCCATCGCCGTTGCTGCCTCGGGCGTTCCTGCGATATGGCCTTCGCGGACAAAGCGATCGATGATCCTGTGATAGAGCGTGCCACGCTCAGCCGCGCCCGGATCGCGATTGAATGGATCGACGGGATCAAGCCGCAGCAGGCGTCGTGCATAGATCGCATAGGGATCGCGGCGCAGTCGCCCCACCTCGCTGAAGGAATAGGATCTGGGCTGTAGGTCCCTTGGCGGCTTGGGGGAGGGCCGTTGCGCCGGCGCCTGATTTTCACCCAGATCGATCTGGTTTGCCCAGTGAACGAAACGCGCGCCCCGCTGGCGTAATTTCTCTTCGAAATCCTCGCCGCCCAACGCCAGAAGCCGCTGCAGCCATCGGGAGGCGACAGTGGGTGTCGAGCCCTGGCGCAATGCGCGTGAATAGATCAGATGACGGGTACCGTTCGCCATCTCGAAGTCATGCGCCAACTGCCCAATGCGCCGCTCCGGCGGCTCCAGCCCGATTTCTGTCTTCATCATACGGGAGACAAAGGGATTGTTGGCGGTCTGTCCTGGCCATGATCCTTCATTGAGGCTGCCGAGGATCAGCGTATCGACGTTCTGCAGGCGGGCTTCGAGCGTACCGAAGATGAAGAGGCGAGGGTGGCTAAGTGCGCCGGGTTTAACGGCGTGCCCGGCCGACAGCGCCTGCGTGATATCGATCCATTGCGGTCCGTCCGCTTCCATCTGGCCGTCGGTATCAATGACTTCGCCGAGCAGATTTGCAAGAGCATCGCCCGTCTCGCCCGACCAGAGGCCGGCCAGATTGCCGTGTTCGTCGGCAGCGACACTTTCCAGAGCGCGGCCCGTCCGTTCGGCCCATTGCGAGAGCGAGATGCCCGTCAGGCCATCATCACCCCCACGATATCGCATGAGCGCCGATATTAGCGGCTCCACGGCACGCTCAACTTTCCGGGCTAACCTGCGGGCCATCTCCGCAGCCTCAGATGGCAGCGATTTGCGCCAGGCTGGCGCGTGCCTGTCGAGCGCCTGCTCTGAAAGTTGGTGGTCGAGCAGCTGTTCGAGCGATCCGATATCCACTTCTGCCACGCCGCCGCGCAGCGCCAGCAACTCCAATGCCTCGACAGCCTCAGTCAGAAAGCCACGTTCCAGCCCGAAGCGGGCAAGCGGATGTTTGAGTAGCGAAACAATGGCGACAGGATCGCCGGGACGCAGTGTCGATTCCAGCACCAATTGCAGCAGCGTGCCCTGAGGCGTTGCCGAAAGTGGCGTACCGGCTGAATCGTCGGCGAGAATGCCGAAGCGGGAAAGCTCCGCCATAACCCGACGCGCCAGATTGCGGTCTGGCGTAATGAGGGCAGCCCTGCTTTCGCCATCTCTGCCCGGCTGTTCAAGCGCAAGCCGCAGAGCAACGGCAATCGCCGTCGCTTCTTCGCGCTCGTTGGCGGCTTCGATCATCGATACGTCCGCGAATGCCTCGGCTACCATCCCTTCCGGCAGGTCTTTTTTCCATTCGCCCCAGCCACTCGTGGCTTCCGATGGAGTAAGCGCCCGCGAGAGGATTTCCGCGCGAGAGCGCAGATTGGCTTCCGCTTCCTGGATCGGCTGAACATCCTCGCGGGTCAGTTTCAGCCGCTTCAGCAGCACGGAGAGACCATATTGCGGATGTGTGCGGCTTGCCGGATTGGCCCTTTGGCCTGGCAGAAGATCGGGCGCGACCAGCCGCCAATGTTCCTCCGGCATGGAAAGATCGAGGCCGGGCAGCACGATCACGCCTTCCGGCAATTTGGCTACGGCACCGATCAGATCGGCCGTGGCGGGAAGCGAACCAGTCGAACCGGCAATGATGATCGGACCGGTAGGCGTCATCGTCGAGAGCCGGCCGGCCTCGGCGCGCAAAATCGCATTGCGGTGGCGGGCTGGCGACGAACGGCCGAGTTCGACCAGACGTTCCGGCCAGAAGGCACTGGCGATCTGCAGGAATTCCGCCGTCAATTGCCACCAGGCCGCATAGTCGCCGGTATCGAGTTTACCGAGTTCCGACCAAGCAAGATCCTCGGTTTCGATCGAATCGATCAGTTCCGCCAGATTGCGGGCGAGCCAGATTGCGTCCGCCGGGCTTGCCGGCGCTACCAGTGGCGATTCCGAATGGATATGTCGAACGATCTCCGGCAGCTTGTTACGCCAGGCAAGGATCAGCCGCGCCAGTTCCAGAAGGCGGGCCGTATTGGAAAGCGGTTGGGCAAGATCGATCGTTGCCGGCAGCGCCTCGTCGAAATAGCCGCTGTCGTCATCCGTTTCTCCCAGAGGGCGAATGACAGGCAGGATCGCCGAGCAGCCGCCGAGAAGATCGACGAATTCCGAACGCAGCACGCGTACGGCGCGCCGGGTCGGCAGATAGATCGTCACCTTGGCAAGGGATAGCGGATCGGCGGGATCATGCCGGAAAAGCGGTGTCAGGCGTCCGTCACAAAGCGAACTTGCCAGCGTCTTCAGAAAGGGAAGGCCGGATGGGATCGTCAGAATGCGTGGCCGGTGCCGCTCCGTCATGCGTCACGCAAACGTCCGGAACCGGCGGATCGTTTCCTCCGCATCGTCAATCGCATCAGGCGTGCCGACCGTCAGCCAATGACCTTCCATCATCATGCCGAAAAGCCGACCGCGGGCGATCGCCCTGTCGAAATAGATATTCAGATTGAAGGGGCCATCGGGCGCATCGTCCAGCAGCGCGGGGCTCATGACGATCGCACCGGCATAGACAACCGGATTTGAGGGATCGTCGCGGTAGCGCGTAAGGCGACCGTCGGCGCCAAGGCTGAAATCGTTCCTGCCGTTATGGCCGGTCGTATCTTCGATGCGCACGCAGAGCAGCGCCATATCCATGCGTTCAATATCGAAGAATCCGGCTAAGCGCCGGAGATTGCTTGGTCGGCCCGCGGGCTCGCCGATCCAGAAAAGGTCGGCATTCATGACGAAAACCGGCTCACGGGCGAGCAGCTTCAGTCCCTTCGCCAGCCCGCCTCCGGAATCCATCAGCGCGCTACGCTCGTCGGAAATGACGATATCGAGCCGGCGATAGGCATTGAGATGATCTTCCATCTGGTCGGCAAAATGATGGACATTGACTGCAGCGCGTTCCACGCCGGCTTCGACGAGTGAACCCAGTGCATAGTCGATCATCGGCTTGCCGCCGATTTTCACCAGTGGCTTCGGAATCGTATCGGTAATCGGGCGCATGCGGGTTCCGAGTCCCGCGGCCAATACCATGGCTTGTCTGACGGTCATGCTGATCCGGATTTATGATTCGGCTGGCAGTATTCCAGCCCTTGTGCACCATTCGCGCAAGGGGGCAAGCGCCTCATGTTCCAGCGCCACTTTCAAATAGGAAAGCGTGCGCGGCATATGCTGCAGATAGTCAGGCTTGCCGTCTCGCTGCAAGAGACGTACCCAAAGGCCGGCAAGCTTGCAGTTGCGCTGCGCCGACATGATAGACCAGGCCTTCATGAATTTGGCTTCGTCGAAACTGTCCTCCACGCGCCGCAGCGAAAGATAGTCGTCCATCAGCTGTCGGAAGAGGTCCGGCTCGATCGTGACACGGGCGTCTTGAATGACGGAGGCGAGATCATAGGCGGTCGGTCCGATCATCGCATCCTGGAAGTCGATGATGCCGATCCTGCGAATGCCGCTCTCGTGCTCGCGCCAGATGAGGTTGGGCGAATGAAAGTCGCGCAACAACAGATTGGTTTCGGCTGGTTGCAGCTCGTCGATCAGATGATCCCAGATTGCGAGATACTCTTCGCGCTCCACATCCGTGGGTCCTGTGCTGCGCCTCCAGGCAATATGCCAGTCGAGCACAAGCCGCACCTCCATCTTCATCGCCGTGCGATCGAAGTCCGGGATATGATGCGTATGCGTGGCCGAAACCGGAATATCCCGCGGGATCTGCATCGAATGAAGATGGGCGAGGCAGGCCACGCTTTGCCGGTAACGCTCGGCGATCGGCCGTCCGTCATCGTCCAGCACGCCCTCGGTGCCGAGATCCTCGATCAGCAGGATGCCCTGATCATAGTCGACCTTATAGATTTCCGGCGTTGCAAGGCCCCGCTCGCGCAAGGCATCGGCGATGGCCACGAAAGGATAAGCGTCCTGCGCCAGATGCGCGACCTTCGGATAGGGTTTGCCGTCATGGACTGGCGGCCCCTCGGGATGCGGCCGCCAGTCCATGAGGATTTTCCGCGAACCGTCACCGAGACGGAAATATTCGTAGACCCGAAACGAGGCGTCACCGGTCAGGAATCGCCGTTCTGCATCGCCATAGCCGGCATCCGCGAGGAAGCTGCGGATCGCCAGCACGCGATGGATACGAGCTACAGTTTTCTCCGGTGCCGTGATCGTAGCGCGACGGCCGGCACCTTCATGTTCGAGCTGCAGAGAGATGCGCGCTACGGGCAACTCACCTTCCGCCATCTCCGGCCATTCGACGATGCAGATGCCGTTCTCAAGCGCTTCGTCGAATCCGAGCTCCGTCAGTTCCGAGGGATCGCCGAGCCGGTAGAGATCGAAATGCGAGACGGGAATGCGCAGCTCGTAGGATTGCACCAGCGTAAAGGTGGGGCTCGGAACTTCCAGCCTGTCATCATCAGCCATCGTGCGCAGGAAAGCCCGCGCCAGCGAGGATTTTCCGGCGCCTAGATCGCCCGACAGTGCCAGGCAATCGCCCGTTTTTAGCGCTAGCGCTAAATCATTGCCGAGGCGGAGGGTTGCCGCTTCGTCTTCCAGGAAAAGCGAGATGACGTCGCTTTGCGTCATTCGGCGGCGACGGAATGCGGCAGGTTGATGGAAGGGATGCGGCAGGTCACTGTCGTTCCCTTGCCCGGTTCGCTGTCGATGCCGACCTCGCCATTATGCAGGCTGACGAAGCTGTCGACGATCGAAAGGCCAAGCCCGGCGCCGCCGCGCTTTCCGCTTTTAGCGCCGGTCGCGAAGCGGTCGAAGACGGTATTGATCATGTCGGGCGAAATGCCGGGGCCGCTATCCCGGACCGAGAAGACGAAATCCGTGCCTTCCCGGCGGCATTCCAGAGCGATGGACGCACCTTCCGGCGAGAAATTGGCAGCATTGGCCAAAAGCTTCAGCAGGATCTGCTTCAGGCGCTGCGGATCGGCAACGATCGAACCGAGATAGGCGGGCGCAGTGATCTCGAGCGAAACGCCGCTTTCCTGCAGCCGGTCGGCGATCTGCATGGAGACATCGTCGAGCAGATCGGCGAGATCAATTTCCGCATAGTTGAGCCGCATGATGCCGGCATCGACAGTCGCCAGATCAAGGATGTCGTTGACGAGTGTCAGCAGCACCGAGGATGAGGTGGCGATATGGTCGATATATTCGGTCTGCCGCTCGTTAAGCGGGCCAACGCCCGGCGTGCGCAGCAGATCGGTAAAGCCGATAATATTCGTCAGCGGCGAACGCAGCTCATAGGAGACATGCTGTACGAAGTCGTTCTTCAGCTCATCGGCCTTGCGCAGCGCCTCGTTCTTTTCCGTCAGCGCCCGTTCGGCACGGACGCTGTCAGTCATGTTGACGAAGGTCAGCATGGTCTGTGCGTTCGGCAACGGGATCACCGCGAAGTCGAGCACGAGGCCGGACAACAGTTCGAGCGTTCCCTGGCTGGAACGACGCTCGTCGTCGAAGCTGGTAATCAGCTCGGCAAAGGTCTTCCAGCCATCCGCCTGGTCATAGGATGGAGAGCAGGCTTCGCCGATGGCGCGGATATGCGTGCCGGGCTTGGCTTCCGTTTCGGTGATACCCCACAGCGCACGGAAGGCCGGGTTGGAAAGGCGGATACGGCCATCAGGCCCGAAGACGGCAACGCCTTCCGACAGATGGTCGATCGTTTCGCCCTGCACCTTCACCAGCGTGTTGTAGCGTGTTTCGAGATCCACCTGTTCGGTCAGGTTCTCAAAGACCCAGGTCGCGCCGCCCTGTGGATGCGCAGTAGCGAAGACGCGCAGCGTCTGCCCGTTCGGCAGGTGCCAGAGGTCGGACTGCGTATCGAGCGAACGATAGACCGAAAGCGCCGTTTCCTTCCACGATTTCCAGTTCAACTGGTCAGGCAGCTTCTTGGCAGCACGAAGGCGTTCCAGAAGCTCGCTGTTGTCAGGTTTGCTTTCGAGGAACGCGATATCGAGCTCCCAGAGCGAAACGAAGGCCTGGTTGTAGAATTGCAGCCGGCGGTCGCCGTCGAAGATGGCAACGGGTGTCGCGAGATGATCGAGCGTCTCGGCATGGCTTTTCAGCGTGCGTTCCAGCTCGGCGCGAACCGCTTCGACATCGGAAACATCGAGGGCAATGCCGGCTGAGCCACTCGGAACCTTTACATCGACGACATCGAAGAAAGTGCGGTTGCCGCGCACGACGGTCGAAATCTTGTCGTGGAAGGGCGATTCCGACGTCGCGGTGGCGCGTATGCGCTCACGGGCGATGGTCGTCAGGATCTCACGGCCCTCGTTTACCGCCTGATCCGGTGATTGCGCCTCCACGGCATCGCCATAGGCATGGTTTACCCAGGTCAGACGCCCAGCGATGTCGCGCTGCCAGGCCGGCATGTCGATCGCGTCGAGCATGCTCTGGAAGGCTGAGATCGACGTCATCAGACGGTCGCGCTCTATCTTGAGTTCGGCCAGTTCGGCGCGCAGATTATTGAGCGCCACGAAGCGAACGAAGGCGCGACCGCCGGAAACCCGGCCCTGTGCTTCGAGTACCTCATCCCTGATGGTCTCGACCACCATGTCGAAGCTTTCCGCCTGTTCACGAAGGCGGCCGATCGCCCGCTCCAGCTCGGATGCGGATCGCGCCTTCAGCCAGAGGCCGAAGGCGAGGAATTCGTTGTCCTGCGGCGCGCCGGTTTCCGGTGGAAGCTGGCCGAGCAGTTCTGGCCGGGCGACGCCATCCCAGATGACGATGCGCCGGTTCTTGTCGGCAATGAGTGCCTGATATTGCGAAATGCGCTGCTGTGCATCCGAAAGCGCCGAGCGGATCTCGCGGCTTTCATTTTCGAGATTGCCACGCTGGCGCACCAGCCAGAGCGTCGAAAGCAGGGCGGCCGAAATAACGCCGATGACGACAGAAAGGCCGACAACCTGAGAGGAGGTGAAAAGATGCGCAGACGCGCCAATGCCCGTCTGCGCCAGCGCCAGAACTGGCCATGCAGAAACAGCTGCGGTGCTGGCAGCGCACAGCTTTGCAATACGTGCCAAAGACCAATGTTTTTGCCGTGCGGTCACAGGGGCCGCGGCAAATTTATATTTTTGGCCTGCCCGAAGCGGACGGTCAGCGCCATAAGAGCTGCCCTCCGCCTGGCTAAGCAGGCTGTGTTTCATTTCCGACATCAGAGGTCTGTCTCCGTCCTTTAATGTGCCGCATCACGACAAGACATCCCATTTTCGTGGGAAACGGAGAGGTCCGAAGCCACGAATCAAGTCTTAAAACAATACTTCGGAAGGGAATCGGCGGAAAGGGAGCGCTCAAAAAATAAGCCCCGGCATTTGTCAATGTCGGGGCTACCACATCTTGTGGATATCTAAGATTAGATCAGTACCTGTAGTGGTCTGCCTTGAAAGGACCCTGCGGCTTTACGCCGATATAGGCAGCCTGCTCTTCGCTGAGCTGGGTAAGCTTCACGCCGAGCTTGTCGAGGTGCAGGCGCGCAACCTTCTCGTCCAGATGCTTCGGCAGGATGTAGACCTTGCTCTCGTACTGGTCGGGCTTGGTGAAGAGCTCGATCTGCGCCAGCGTCTGGTTGGTGAAAGAGGCCGACATGACGAAGGACGGATGGCCCGTCGCGTTGCCGAGGTTCAGAAGGCGGCCCTCGGAGAGAAGGATGATGCGGTTGCCCTTCGGGAACTCGATCAGGTCGACCTGCGGCTTGACGTTGGTCCATTTCAGGTTACGCAGCGCGGCAACTTCGATTTCGTTGTCGAAGTGACCGATATTGCCGACGATCGCCATATCCTTCATCTGACGCATATGGTCGATGCGGATGACGTCCTTGTTGCCCGTGGTGGTGATGAAAATATCGGCGGAAGAAACGACGTCCTCCAGCAGAACGACTTCATAACCGTCCATCGCAGCCTGCAATGCGCAGATCGGATCGGCTTCCGTAACCTTGACGCGGGCGCCGGCGCCGGAAAGCGAAGCGGCAGAACCCTTGCCGACGTCGCCATAACCGCAGACGACGGCAACCTTGCCTGCCATCATGACGTCGGTGCCACGGCGGATGCCGTCAACCAGCGATTCCTTGCAGCCATACTTGTTGTCGAACTTCGACTTGGTAACGGAGTCGTTGACATTGATGGCCGGGAACGGCAGCAAGCCCTTCTGGCTGAGCTGGTAGAGGCGGTTGACGCCCGTCGTGGTTTCTTCGGTAACGCCCTTGATGGCGTCGCGCTGCTTTGTGAACCAGCCCGGTGAAGCGGCAAGACGCTTCTTGATCTGTGCGAAGAGGATTTCCTCTTCTTCGGAATGCGGGTGAGAGAGCACGTCCTCGCCGGCTTCGGCACGAGCGCCGAGAAGGATGTACATGGTGGCGTCGCCGCCATCATCAAGGATCATGTTGGAGAGGCCGCCATCGGCCCACTGGAAGATCTTGTCGGTGTAAACCCAGTAATCCTCGAGAGATTCGCCCTTGATCGCGAAGACCGGAACGCCGGAAGCTGCGATCGCTGCAGCGGCATGGTCCTGAGTCGAGAAGATGTTGCACGATGCCCAGCGGACTTCGGCGCCGAGAGCCACCAGGGTTTCAATGAGAACGGCCGTCTGGATCGTCATGTGCAGCGAGCCGGTGATACGTGCACCCTTCAGCGGCTTGGATTCACCGAATTCGGCACGGCAGGACATGAGGCCTGGCATTTCGGTTTCGGCGATGGTGATTTCCTTGCGACCGAAATCTGCAAGGCCGATATCGGCGACAACATAATCTTTTTCAGTGCTCATAAGGCCCTCCAGGCTGAAACGTCTCAAAAACATCGCAAGGACGCGACGATGACCGCAACGGATCGAACGGGTGCGGAATGCACGTCATGCTCGCCGTTTAGCAGGCTTCGGCCGGGAAGGCAACGGGGATATAAAGAAGTCTTTATATCTTTATATGACGCTGAAGATTAGATTTCTTCGCCGAACTTGTTCTGGATGAGCTGATCGAGGGCATTCAGTGCTTCGGCAGCCTGGTTGCCGGTCGCCGAGACGACGACGCTGGAGCCCGGGCTTGCCGCAAGCATCATAAGGCCCATGATGGAGGTGCCGCCAACCGTCATGCCGTCCTTGGAAACGGTGATCGTCGCGTCGAAGGCATCGACCGTCTGGACGAACTTTGCCGAAGCGCGCGCGTGCAGGCCACGCTTGTTGATGATGAGGAGTTCCCGGGAGAGCGGTGTCATTTCGGCTTCTTACTTTCCGCTCAGAACCCGGCTCGCAACGTTGATGTATTTGCGGCCCGCCTCGGAAGCCTCGGCAAGCGCCTTTTCCATATTGTTTTCGCCGCGCACGCCGGCGAGCTTGATCAACATCGGCAGGTTGACGCCGGCGATGACTTCGGTGTGGCCGCTGCTCATCACCGAGATTGCGAGATTGGAAGGTGTACCGCCGAACATGTCGGTGAGAATGACGACGCCATGGCCGTCGTCTGCGCCGGAAACGGCTTCGAGAATGTCCTGTCGTCTTTGGTCCATATCGTCTTCCGGTCCGATGCAGACCGTTTCGATGAATTTCTGAGGACCGACGACGTGCTCTACGGCATGACGAAACTCTTCAGCCAGCTTGCCATGAGTGACAAGCACAAGTCCGATCATGATATTACTGCTCCCATGGCATACGCAACCCGTGGCCCCAATATCGCAACGCAGCAATTACGTCCACCGGTGGGGGCACATCTTGGCGATCAAAAGCCGAAGTGCAAGATAAAAATACAAATATATAGGCCGTATCGGGCCGTCCGGAAGTCCTCAGCTTCCGATTTCCGGCGCTTTTGCCATCAACACGGCAAGGGGCAGGGGAAGGTTGGGCAACAATCGCAATACAGGCAACTCGAAGCCCCCGGCAAGAACGACGGTCTCCCTCTCCGCAGGGAGCCGGTTCTCTCCTGTGGCGCTGGCCGGCAGGACTGCAAAATGCATTGCCGCCTGCGCAATATGATCGTGTTTTACGATCCCGGTGCCGCGCAATTCGATGAGCCCGGCAATAGCGGCCGGACAGGCGGCAATGATTGCTCCGTCCCGTTTCGAAAGAAGTACCTGATCATCGGCTACGAGGGTAGAAAAGACACCCTGCCGCTGCGCCTCCGCCATACAGGTAAAGGCGGTCATCGACTTGCCCCAGCCTGAGGGACCGGTGAACAGCAGGCCGGTCTTTCCGACGACGATCGCGGTGGCGTGGATATTGATCATGCCGCGGCATCGGCCGGAAGAGCCAGGATGAAGCGGGCGCCGAGCAGCTTGCCGCTTTCGTCATCGACAATGTTTTCGGCCCGCAATGAACCGCCATGCGCCTCGGCGATCTGTCGGCTGATGGAAAGCCCGAGGCCGGAATTCTGACCGAAGCCTTCGGACTCCGGCCGGTCGGTATAAAAGCGTTCGAAGATGCGGTCGATATTCTCGGCCTGGATGCCCGGACCGTTGTCTTCGATATAGACGACGCAACGGGAGCGGGTACGGACCAGACGCACCGTGATCCTGCCGTTTTGCTCCGGCACGAAGGAACGGGCATTTTCAATCAGGTTGGTGATGATTTGGCCGATACGCAGGTCATGTCCTTTGATGACAAAGCGCGTCTTGACGTTCGGCTTGCGATCGACGGCATATTCGATCTCGACCTTCTTCTTGGTGCTGCGGATCTGGCGTGACAGGTCGACGAGGTCGCGCAGAAATACTTCCAGATCGACAGATCCGGCATCGACGCGCGCAAGCTCGGCATCGAGACGGGATGCGTCCGAGATATCGCTGATCAGACGGTCGAGGCGACGGACATCGTGCTGGATGACATCCATCAGTCGCTTCTTGGAATCGTCGGATTTGGCGAGCGGCAGTGTTTCGACGGCGCTGCGCAGCGAGGTCAGCGGGTTCTTCAACTCGTGGCTGACATCGGCCGCAAAGCTCTCGATAGCATCGATCCTGTCGTAGAGGGCCGTCGTCATTTCGCGGAGTGCTATGGAAAGGTTGCCGATTTCGTCCTGACGCGCCGAAAAGTCTGGAATTTCCTCGCGCTCCTTGGCGCCGCGGCGCACCCGGATGGCCGCCGCCGAAAGCCGGCGCAGCGGATTGGCGATGGTCGAGGAAAGCACGAGCGCCATCAGCACGTTGACGAGCGTCGCAACGCCGAAGACGCGCATAATTGCGAGACGCTCGGCATGCACGATATTGTCGATATCGCCGGCCTGAGTTGACAGCAGCAGCACGCCGAGGACGGCGCGGAAACGCTGGATCGGCACGGCAACCGAAACGATGAGCTCACCCTTTTCCGTCGTGCGCACGACTGCGCCGCGTACACCCGTCAGCGCGTTCATCACCTCGGGATAGATAGAGCCGTCGCCACCCGGCGCTTCCTTGTAGACCGGAAGATTGCCCGGCTGTAGCGCCTTGTTGAAAAGGGCCGTGAACCATTCGCTCCAGGTCTGTTTTTCTTCTTCCACCGGCGGCAGGTCGAAACGCAGAACCTGGCCACGCGAATAGAGATGCCGGGAATCAAGCAGCAGATTGGCATCGGCATCGAAGATGCGGGCGCGAGTGCGGGTCGGTGAGATCAGCCGCCGAAGAACCGGTGCCACCTTTTCCGGATCGATCGGGAATTCGAGATCCTCGTCGTTCGGCACCGGCGTGATGCTCTGGCCGGCCTGCAGTTCGAGCAGCTTCTGCGGATCGATGGTGATCGAGTTCGTATCGACGGAAGCCGAAGCCGAAACCGCACCGGCGATGATTTCACCCTGCGTCAGCAGGCTTTCGACACGTGCGTCGATCAGGCCTTCGCGGAACTGGTTGAGATAGAGAATGCCACCGACAAGGACGAGCAGAGCTGCAAGGTTGAAGAAGACGATGCGGCGCGTCAGGCTCGAAAAGACCGCATTGCCGAAGATGCGGCGGATCAGGGTGAAGGGATGCGACCAACGCCGGCCCCTGACGCGTCGGGTGCTCACGCCCTCCGCATCATCCAGATCTCTTTCCTGCACTAACTGTGCCAATGACGGCCCTTTCGGAAGGGCGGGGCCAGCTCGACCGGCCCGCCGCCCTCAATCGTATCTTGCCGCGCCTTTTGGCGTCAGGCTGCTTCGCGGAAGCGGTAACCCACACCGTAAAGCGTTTCAATCATATCAAAGTCAGTATCGACCATCTTGAACTTCTTGCGCAGCCGCTTGATGTGGCTGTCGATGGTGCGGTCATCAACATACACCTGTTCGTCATAGGCGGCATCCATCAGGGCGTCGCGGCTTTTCACCACACCTGGTCGCTGGGCCAGCGAATGCAGGATCAGGAATTCGGTGACGGTGAGGGTGACCGCCTCGCCCTTCCAGGTGCAGGTGTGGCGTTCCTGGTCCATGACCAGCTGGCCGCGCTCGAGCGAACGGGCCTGCTGAACAGCGCCTGCCTTTGGCGCGCCGACAGTTGTGCTGCCGCCGGCCGCTGCCGCCTCGCGGCTCGAAGCGCGGCGCAATACCGCGCGAACGCGCTCGACCAGCAGACGCTGGGAGAAGGGCTTGGTGATGAAATCGTCGGCGCCCATCTTCAGGCCGAAGAGCTCGTCGATCTCCTCATCCTTGGAAGTCAGGAAGATGACCGGAATGTCCGACTTCTGGCGAAGCCGGCGAAGCAGCTCCATGCCATCCATGCGCGGCATCTTGATATCGAAGATCGCCAGCTGTGGCGGGCGCGCGAGCAGGCCATCCAGCGCGGAAGCGCCGTCCGTGTAGGTCTCGACCTTATATCCTTCTGCTTCCAGTGCAATCGACACGGAAGTGAGGATGTTGCGGTCGTCGTCAACGAGCGCGATTGTCGGCATGGTGTTCGTCTCCGTCATCAGTGCGCAATCTCCCGGATTTCGTCTCCCCAGGCGGTCTTCGTGACCGGTTGCGCTTATGGAGGATAAAGGTGGAACAAATTGTGGCAAAGATAAAGGGGTAGATTGCCAGCCCTCGCAAGCCGCAATTAAAAGTGGTGCGACAAGTTGTTTCAACAGCAGGTCTTCAAACGATTTAAAACGGCCGCTTAGAATTTAAATCGATTAATTATTTGATATCGTTATATTTTCTAAGTTTTAGCCTATTGCCATTTAAAATTTCTCCTCTTATTTTCGCGTTAATTTTAACGGCCAAGGCGCCTCAGCGAAGGGAAAAGCTATGGAGATGTTCGGAGTTCATAACCAGGCAATCGAGCTGGCGACGATCGGTTTCAGCGACGTACGGAGCGTACGTTACAACCTCTCCGCCGCTCTTCTCTACGAGGAATCGATTCGCCGGGGAGAGGCCGAACTGACAGCCCAGGGTGCCCTTCGCGCGACCACCGGCCAGCACACAGGCCGTTCGCCGAAGGACAAGTTCGTCGTCCGCGATGAAAACACCGATGACCAGATCTGGTGGGACAACAACAAGCCGATGTCGCCGGAGCATTTCGCCCTGCTGCACAAGGATATGCTTGCCCACGCCACCGGCAAGGACCTTTTCGTCCAGGATCTCGTCGGCGGTGCCGATGCCGGTCAGGCGCTCCCGACCCGCGTCGTGACCGAGTTCGCCTGGCATTCGCTCTTCATCCGCAACCTGCTGATCCGCCCGAAGCCCGATGCGCTTGCAGGCTTTGCGCCGAAGCTGACAATCATCGATCTGCCGAGCTTCAAGGCCGATCCGGAACGTTATGGCTGCCGCACCGAAACGGTGATCGCCTGCGACCTGACGAACGGCATCGTTCTGATCGCCGGCACCTCCTATGCCGGCGAGATGAAGAAGTCCGTCTTCACCGTGCTGAACTACCTGCTGCCGGCCAGGGGCGTCATGCCGATGCACTGCTCGGCCAATGTCGGCCCGGCGGGTGATGCTGCGGTCTTCTTCGGCCTGTCCGGTACAGGTAAGACGACGCTCTCGGCCGATCCTGCCCGTACGCTGATCGGGGATGACGAGCACGGTTGGAGCGAGAACGGCATCTTCAATTTCGAAGGTGGCTGCTATGCCAAGACAATTCGCCTCTCGGCAGAGGCCGAGCCAGAAATCTATGCCACCACCCAGCGGTTTGGCACGGTGCTTGAAAACGTCGTTCTGAACGAAGACCGCGAGCCGGATTTCGACGATGCGTCGCTGACGGAAAACACCCGCTGTGCCTATCCGATGGACTTCATCCCGAATGCATCGGAAACCGGCCTTGCGGGTCATCCGAAGACCATCATCATGCTGACGGCCGATGCCTTCGGTGTAATGCCGCCGATTGCCAAGCTGACGCCGGATCAGGCCATGTACCACTTCCTGTCCGGCTACACCGCCAAGGTGGCGGGCACGGAAAAGGGGGTCGTCGAGCCGGAAGCGACCTTCTCGACCTGCTTCGGCGCGCCCTTCATGCCGCGCCATCCGGCAGAATACGGCAATCTGCTGAAGGAGCTCATCAGCCGCCATGGCGTCGAATGCTGGCTCGTCAACACCGGTTGGACTGGCGGCGCTTACGGCATCGGCAAGCGTATGCCGATCAAGGCGACCCGTGCGCTGCTGACGGCCGCTCTTTCGGGCGAACTCGCCAAGGCCGAGCTCCGCGCTGACCCGAATTTCGGCTTTGCCGTACCGGTCGCAGTCGAAGGCGTCGATACCGGCATCCTTGATCCACGCTCGACCTGGGCCGACAAGCCGGCCTATGACGCGCAGGCCGAAAAGCTGGTCTCCATGTTCATCACGAACTTTGCCAAGTTCGAGGATCATGTCGATGGCGGCGTGCGCGATGCGGCGCCCGGCATCAAGGTCGCTGCCGAATAATACGCCAACAAACCTTTGGCGATTCACGTGAAACCCGGTCGCTCAAGCGCCGGGTTTCATCCGCTTCCAATTCGTAGCCATTATGCGCTAGAACGCGGCATGGCCAGCGACGCGCTCTATATCAATGACAGGATTACCATCGCCGGATGGGAGCTGACGGAACAGTTCGTTCTGGCAGGCGGTCCCGGCGGTCAAAACGTCAACAAGGTCTCGACGGCCGTCCAGCTCTTCTTCAACATCCCGAATTCGCCCTCGCTCAACGAGCGGGTCAAAGCCAATGCGATCAAGCTTGCCGGCAGGCGGATGTCGAAGGAAGGCGTGCTGATGATTGAGGCAAGCCGCTTCCGCAGTCAGGACCGTAATCGTGAAGACGCACGCGAGCGGCTGAAGGAGCTGGTCCTGGAGGCTGCCAAGCCGCCACCGCCACCCCGCAAGAAAACCAAGCCGACCAAGGGCTCGATCGAACGGCGCCTGAAGGAAAAATCCGGCCGCTCGGATGTCAAGAAGATGCGTGGCCGTCCGGCGGGCGGAGAATGATATGCCGGAACTCTTGAGCGGTATCCGCCATCTTCCCGAATATCTGGATCGCATCCGCCAGGAGACGCTGGTCGGCATCATCAGGAATATCGTTGCAGAAGCGCCACTCTACGTGCCGGTCATGCCCGGCATGGGCAAGCCGATGTCGGTGCGCATGACCAATTGCGGCTCGCTCGGCTGGGTAACGGACAAGGAGCGCGGCTACCGCTATCAGCCTATGCATCCGGCAACCGGCAAGCCATGGCCGGCAATCCCGCAGGAATTGCTGCAAATCTGGAACAATGTTTCGGGCTATGACAAGCCGCCGGAGGCCTGTCTCGTCAATTTCTATTCGGACGAAGCACGCATGGGCCTGCATCAGGACAGGGACGAGAACGACCTGAAGGCGCCGGTCGTCTCGATTTCACTCGGCAATGCCTGCCTCTTCCGCGTCGGCGGCCTGAACCGCAACGACAAGACCATGTCTTTCAAGTTGTCGAGCGGGGATCTGGTTATTCTCGGTGGAGAGGGGCGGCTCTGCTTCCATGGCGTCGACCGTATCTATCCGGCCACTTCCACGCTTCTGAAGAACGGCGGCCGCATCAACCTGACGCTCCGCCGGGTCAACCCGTAAATCCAGCAGCCCTATAGCTTGCGCAACGCCACCTGCTCGATCAGGTGATCCTTGCCCTTGCGCAGGATAAGATCGGCGCGCGGCCGCGTCGGCAGGATGTTCTGGCGCAGGTTCTTCAGATTGATGTTCGCCCAAAGGTCTTCGGCGATTGCAACCGCTTCCTCGTCGCTGATTGATGCGTAACGGTGGAAGTAGGAATTCGGATCCCGGAAGGCCGTTTCCCTGAGCCGCATGAAACGCGTCACATACCAGTTGTGGATCTGCGTTTCCTCGGCATCGATATAGATCGAGAAGTCGAAGAAGTCGGAAACCATCGGCACAATCTTGCCGTCGGCTGGCAGGTCGCGCGACTGCAGAACGTTGATGCCCTCGAAAATCAGGATATCAGGCCGGTCGACGATTTTGTGCTCGTCCGGCAGTACATCATAGACGAGATGCGAATAGGAAGGCGCTTTGACGTCTGTCAGGCCGGCCTTGATCGCCGACAGGAAACGCAGGATCGCGCCGGTGTCGTAACTTTCCGGAAAACCCTTGCGCTGCATCAGGTTCTCGCGCTTCAGCACCGCGTTCGGATAGAGAAAACCGTCCGTAGTGACGAGGTCGACCTTCGGGCTGGAGGGCCAGCGGCCGAGCAGCTCCTTGAGGATACGCGCCGTCGTGGATTTTCCGACAGCCACCGATCCTGCAATGCCGATCACGAAAGGGGTCTTCGTCACATCCGACAGGCTGAGGAAGCGGTTGCGTTGCTCGAACAGCAGCTGTGAGGATTCCACATGCGCGGAAAGCAGGCGCGACAGCGACAGGTAGATGCGCCTGACTTCGTCGAGATCAATCGGATCGCCCATGGAGCGGAGCCGCTTGACCTCGTCGGCCTTCAATGTCATCGGCGTGTCGGCGCGAAACTTCGCCCACTGTTCTGATGTGAAGAAGTGGTAGGGGGAATAGGAAGCGGTCTGGAAATGATCCATCTTTTCCGCCACCCCGATAATCTGCGTCGCGATACTCATGAACTCTGCCGGCTGGCCTTTTCCTTGAGGCCGGATTGCGCGGTCCGCCGCGCAAGTTCGGTCATGACATTCTCTAGCGGTATTTCAGCAATCTTCAATACGACCATTAGATGATAGAGAACGTCAGCTGCTTCATAGGTGAGGTTATCGCGGTCGTTGGTGACGGCCGCCATGACAGCTTCGATCGCTTCCTCGCCGAGTTTTTTGGCCGCTTTCTGCTGCCCGCCGGCCACCATCCTGGCGGTCCAGGATTCCTCAGGTGAGGCCTTCGCCCGCTCTTCGACGATCCGCTCGAGGTCGGAAAGGGAAAATCCGCTCATGATACTGCTTTCAAACTCAGTCGAGCCGCATCGCGATGCCGCGTTCTGACATATAGCGCTTCGCTTCGCCGACGGAATAGGTGCCGAAATGGAATATTGACGCAGCGAGCACCGCGTTGGCATGGCCATCCGTCACCCCGGCCACGAGATCGTCGAGATCACCGACACCGCCCGAGGCGATAACGGGAACCCGGACGGAATCGGCAATCGCGCGTGTCAGCTCCAGATCATAGCCGATCTTGGTGCCGTCGCGGTCCATGGAGGTGACAAGCAGTTCGCCGGCGCCGCGGTCGACCATCCTCTGCGCGAACTCGACGGCATCGATGCCGGTCGCGTTGCGGCCGCCATGCGTATAGATTTCCCAGGCGCTGAGATTGTCGCCGCCGACCTGTTGTGTGCGACGGCGCTTGGCATCGATCGAAACGACGATGCACTGGTCTCCGAATTTGTCGGCGGCTTCAGCCACGAAATCCGGATTGTTGACCGCCGCCGAATTGATCGAAACCTTGTCGGCGCCGCAGAGCAGCAGCTTGCGGATATCGGCGATGGTCCGCACACCGCCGCCGACGGTGAGCGGCATGAAACACTGCTCGGCGGTGCGTGCGACGACATCGAAGATCGTCTCGCGATTATCCGAGGATGCGGTAATGTCGAGGAAGCAGAGCTCGTCGGCACCGGCCGCATCATAGGCCTTGGCCGCTTCGACGGGATCGCCGGCATCGACCAGATTGAGGAAATTGACGCCCTTGACGACACGGCCGTCCTTGACGTCGAGGCAGGGGATCACGCGGGCTTTCAGGGTCATTATGCCGTCTCCTTCGCCCGTGCTGCCTTGATGAGATCGAGCGCCTCCGTGGGATCGATCCGGCCGTCGTAAAGGGCGCGGCCTGAGATTGCGCCTTCAAGCTTGCGAGCATCCGGCTTCAGCATGCGCTTGATGTCGTCTATCGAGGCAAGTCCACCTGACGCGATGACCGGAATGGAGACAGCATCTGCCAGCTCCAGTGTCGAGGTCCAGTTGATGCCGGCCAGGATGCCGTCGCGATCGATATCGGTATAGATGATCGCGGCAACACCGGCGCCTTCGAATTTCTTCGCGAGTTCGATGATGCCGAGTTCGGATGCTTCCGCCCAGCCTTCGACAGCCACCTTGCCGCCCTTGGCATCGATGCCGACGGCAACCTGACCCGGGAACATCTTGCAGGCTTCGATGACGAGCGCTGGATCGCGCACGGCAACCGTGCCGAGGATCACGCGGCGCAGCCCGCGCGACAGCCAGTTCTCGATATGCTCGAGCGTACGGATACCGCCGCCGAGCTGTACGGGATTTTTCGTGGCCTTAAGGATCGCCTCTACCGCACCGCCATTGGCCGAATGTCCCGCGAAGGCGCCATCGAGATCGACCACATGCAGCCATTCGAAACCCTGTTCTTCGAAGGATTTCGCCTGGGCAGCCGGATCGGTGTTGTAGACCGTCGCCTGTTGCATGTCGCCGAGCTTCAGGCGAACGCATTGTCCGCCCTTCAGGTCGATCGCGGGAAAAAGGATCATTCGTCTCAGGTCCGTAGCGTCGTGGGCACCATCAGTGCATTCCACGCATCTACGATATCCGAACGAAAAAAGACAGCGGCAATGGTAAGAGCGGCGAAAAGGGCGATCAGCAGCAGCGTCACGGTGAAGCCGACTCGGACCTGGCGCCAGAAGCCGGTGCGTTTCTTCATGGACTTATCAATATCGCGCACCTTCCGCAGCGCCTCGCTGTTGGTGGCAACGAGCTGGATCTGCGGCTCCATGGCCTCGACATAGGTCTCGGCATAGCTTGAAAGGATCTGCGAAGCACGGTCGCGCAACGTGTTGCGCAGGTCGGACGAAAGGTAATTGCTCGTCACTGCCGCGATTTCCGCCTCAATGGGCGAACGGCCGGCATTGCGCTTGCGATAGCTGACGATGAAATCACGCTTTTGGCGCTCGTAAAGCGCGTAGGCAAGCAGGCCGATGAGGTCGTCCTCGCCTTCTATATAGAATTCCAGCACGGCTTCGGCGAGATCGCTGGCGCTTATCTCGTCCGATCTCAGCCTCGAATTCTCTTTTCCCGGAAAGGTCTCCTGCATCAGCGGCCGAGCCTTTCTTTCAAGGTCTTGGCAGCATTGGAGAGAGCTTTGCGATGCAGAGCCTCGTCGACCTGGCGGATGATCGTCCCGCCGGGGAGCCTGATATCGACAAACGGCGGCTGGCCCTCTCTGGCAGGCCGCAGCCTGTAAAATATCCTTCCTGCCTTTTGCGAAGCCGGCATCGAGCGCGCTCCTGTAACTGCCCTTTCCCTTACAGGGGAAATAAGGCGCGCGTATTAAAAGCCAGACCTTACGGCGCCCAACGAAGGAAATTCGCGATCAGCGCCAGCCCAAGCTTCTGGCTTTTTTCCGGGTGGAACTGCGAACCGGCCATATTATCCCGCCCGACAAAGGCCGTCATAGGCCCGCCATAGTCGGTGGTGGCAATGACGTCACCGGCATTTTCGGCGGCGAGATGGTAGGAGTGCACGAAATAGGCGTGCAGGCCATCAGGCCCGGTCGGGATGCCGTCGAAAAGCGGATGCTCATGTTTCAGGTCAAGCGTATTCCAGCCGATCTGCGGGATTTTCAGCTCCGGATCGCCAGGCGTCATCTCCACAACATCGCCGGGAATCCAGCCGAAGCCTTGGGTCGTCGTCTTTTCAAGACCACGTGAGGACATGAGCTGCATGCCGACGCAAATGCCGAGGAAGGGACGAGCCTTCTTCTCGACGACTTCGAGCAGGGCTTCCGTCATGCCGGGCACGGCATCGAGTCCGCGGCGGCAATCGGCATAAGCGCCGACGCCCGGCAGCACGATGCGGTCGGCCGCGGCGACGATCTCGGCCTTGTCCGTCAGATTGATCTCTGCCTCGATGCCGGCCTCACGAGCGGCGCGTTCGAAAGCCTTGGTAGCCGAGCGCAGGTTGCCCGAGCCGTAGTCTATAATTGCGACGCGCATTATTTGCGTCCTCCATCAAAACCGAAGAGACCGAGCGAAGTGGAATGGCCCTGCCGCGCCTGCGGGCTGGAAGCCTGGTTCCATTCAGGCGCCTTCAAATCGGCGCCGGTCTCGATGTTGGAAAAATAGATTTCTTCCGCAAGATCGATCGAGGAAGCGCCGATCGCGGCCTCCTCGCGCCAGCCACGGGAGGCGAGATTGCGGATGCGGAAATTCTGCCCTTCGAACCCGACGAACAGGTTGACGGCGAAGGCGAGCGCCATGCCCGCCGGCCCAAAGCCTGGCTCTTCGATAAGCACGCCGCTGATCGCCTGCAGCGCGAAGGCAATAGCCGCATAAAACCAGAGGCGATGCGCGAGCAGCCAGATCCAGGGAAAGAGGAAGGCAAGCCATGAGAAACCGTCGCGGATCGTGCGCGTATTCTCGCGCTGACCATCAGGCGGAACAAGAAAAACAAAGCTGGATGCCATTTGAAGCTCCCTGATGGGGCTCAGACGAGCGTGCCCTTGGTGGAGGGAACACGGCCCGCCTGTCTCGG
Organism: Rhizobium sp. 01L419; assembly: GCF_056400025.1. NCBI lineage: Bacteria > Pseudomonadati > Pseudomonadota > Alphaproteobacteria > Hyphomicrobiales > Rhizobiaceae > Rhizobium > Rhizobium sp. 01L419. The sequence goes on along the minus strand of NZ_JBFTSM010000016.1, from coordinate 15,214 downwards.
ATCGATCTCTGTCGCCGTGCGCAGAACGCGGGCGACGGCCTTGAAACATGTCTCTGAAATATGGTGGTTGTTGGCACCATAGTGATTAAGAATATGCAGGGTGATCCCGGCATTCTGCGCGAGCGCATGGAAGAATTCGCGCACCAGTTCCGTGTCGAAAGTGCCGATTTTCGGCGCGCTGAACGAAACGTTCCAGACGAGGAACGGACGGCCGGAGAGATCGACGGCCGCCTTCGTCATCGTCTCGTCCATGGCGAGATCGATCGAGGCGTAGCGGGTGATGCCACGGCGGTCACCGAGCGCCTTCGAAATCGCCTGGCCGATTGCGATGCCGGTATCCTCGACCGTGTGATGGTCATCGATATGCAGGTCGCCCTTGGCTTCGATGTCCATGTCGATCAGCGAATGACGCGAAAGCTGTTCCAGCATATGGTCGAAGAAGCCAACGCCGGTCGAAATCGTCGATTTGCCAGTGCCGTCGAGATTGACGGAAACGGAAATGGACGTCTCGTTGGTCTTGCGGGAAACGCTGCCCGTGCGGCTTGCTGCGGTCTCGGCCATATGGCTTTCTCCTTGAAATCAAGGTGGTTCCTTATCAGGCGCATTGCGAAATATCCAGCAGCGCAGGGCCACAAAAGGAAGGCCATTTGCAATCGCGGCGAGCCCCCTTACATAGGGTTCAACGGGGCCGATGTTCGGCCCGCCGGAACCGCCCGTGAGTTGGGGCAACAGGTGTTTGATGACGACAATTATTACAGTTCGAAAAGGCGGCAAGGTCATTGTGGCTGGCGATGGCCAGGTCAGCCTCGGCCAGACCGTCATGAAGGGCAACGCCCGCAAGGTTCGCCGCATCGGCAAGGGCGAAGTGATCGCCGGTTTCGCCGGTGCGACCGCTGACGCCTTCACCCTCCTGGAAAGGCTCGAAAAGAAGCTGGAGCAGTATCCGGGCCAGCTTATGCGCGCCGCTGTCGAACTCGCCAAGGACTGGCGTACCGACCGTTACCTGCGCAATCTCGAAGCCATGATGCTTGTCGCCGACAAGTCGGTGACGCTTGCCATCACCGGCAACGGCGACGTGCTGGAACCCGAACATGGCGTCATGGCCATTGGTTCGGGGGGTAATTTCGCACTTGCCGCAGCTCTGGCGCTGGCCGACACCGATAAGTCCGCTGAAGAGATCGCCCGCCGCGCGCTCGATATCGCGGCCGACATTTGCGTCTATACGAACCACAACGTCATCGTGGAAACACTGGATGCGGAATGACTGACTATGCCTTCCGTGCTGTCACTGTGGCTGACCTGACGCTTCTGGCTGCATGGCTGGAGCGCCCGCATGTTCGCCGCTGGTGGGGCGACCATGGGGAAGCATTGGTTTCGATCGAGAAACATCTGCGTGATGCGGCCGTCGAACCCTACATGGTGATGCTGGACGGCCGGGATTTCGCCTATATTCAGGTGGCGGATCTCGACATGGAAGATGACGCTGCGCTGGATGGTCAGCCTGAAGGCACCTGCGGCATCGATCAGTTCATCGGTGTCGAAACGCTCTTGGGAAAAGGTCACGGCCCGGCCTTTATGGCCCGCTTCTGCCAGGAGCTTTTCGAAAGGGGAAAAAACCGCGTGCTGGTCGACCCGCATCCGGACAACATTTTCGCAATCAGAGCCTATACCAAGGCAGGCTTTCAAAGACTTGGCGAAACAAATACGAATTACGGCCGGGCACTCCTCATGGCCCTGGACCGCCAGGAGAATGACAGACAATGACCACCTTTTCTCCCCGCGAGATCGTTTCCGAGCTCGACCGCTACATCATCGGCCAGCATGAGGCCAAGCGCGCCGTGGCGATTGCGTTGCGCAACCGCTGGCGCCGTCATCAGCTCGATCCGAGCCTGCGTGACGAGGTCATGCCGAAGAATATTCTGATGATTGGCCCGACCGGCGTCGGCAAGACGGAAATCTCCCGTCGCCTCGCCAAGCTCGCCGGCGCGCCTTTCATCAAGGTCGAGGCGACGAAGTTCACCGAAGTCGGTTATGTCGGCCGCGATGTCGAGCAGATCATCCGCGATCTCGTCGAGGTCGGCATCGGCCTGGTGCGCGAAAAGAAGCGGACGGAAGTCCAGGCCAAGGCCCATATGAGTGCCGAAGAGCGCGTTCTCGATGCGCTGGTCGGTGCGACGGCCTCGCCCGCCACACGTGAAAGCTTCCGCAAGAAGCTGCGCAACGGCGAACTCGACGACAAGGAAATCGATATCGAAGTGGCCGATACCGGCTCCGGCATGGGCGGTTTCGATATCCCCGGCATGCCGGGCGCCAATATCGGCGTACTGAACCTGTCGGAAATGTTCGGCAAGGCGATGGGTGGCCGCACCAAGAAGGTGCGCACCACGGTCAAGGCCTCCTACACCGACCTGGTCCGCGACGAGTCCGACAAGCTGATCGACAATGAAGTCATTCAGCGCGAGGCCGTTCGTTCGGTCGAGAATGACGGCATCGTCTTCCTCGATGAAATCGACAAGATTGCTGCTCGCGACGGTGGCGCCGGCGCCGGCGTTTCCCGCGAAGGTGTCCAGCGCGACCTGCTGCCGCTCGTCGAAGGTACGACGGTTTCGACCAAGTATGGCCCGGTGAAGACGGACCACATCCTCTTCATCGCTTCCGGCGCCTTCCATGTTTCCAAGCCGTCGGACCTGCTGCCCGAACTGCAGGGCCGCCTGCCGATCCGCGTCGAGCTTCGTCCGCTGAACAAGGAAGACTTCCGCCGCATCCTGACGGAAACCGAGGCAAGCCTCATCCGCCAGTATAAGGCACTGATGGAAACGGAAAGCCTGACACTCGACTTCACCGATGACGCGATCGACGCTCTCGCCGATGTCGCCGTCCACCTGAACTCCTCCGTCGAAAATATCGGCGCGCGCCGTCTGCAGACGGTCATGGAGAGGGTGCTGGACGATATCTCCTACAATGCCCCCGATCGCGCCGGGACCGATGTGAAGATCGATGCCGCTTATGTGCGCGAGCATGTCGGCGACCTCGCACAGAACACCGATCTCTCGCGCTTCATCCTGTGATCGGAAAACACCGTTTTCTGCCTTTGCGCAGATAATGCCGAAACTTTGACGATCTGAACTCTCGACAGCGGGCCTTTTACTTTTTAGTGAAAGGCCCGTTTTGTTTTTTTGTACCGGCTTTATTCGGACAAGATTCTGGTCCAGTCAGCCGCTTCACAAAGACGACAGGGAAAGACGGGAAAGCAGATCGTGCGACGCCTTTTGACAAGCCTTGTGATTGCCATGACCATCGCGGGCTCGGTTCCTGCGCTTGCAGCGCAGGTCGTTCCGCCCGGCAACCGTCATGCCGAGCAGCCGGATATTCCAGGCGCATCGGTCCGCCGCACCAAGGGCACCAAGACGACGTTCGATCTCAAATATGAGAAGGTCTACGACCTCCTGTCGACCGACCGTGAGCTCATGGGCAAGATCAAGAAGGTCTCGAACGCTTACGGCATCAACCCGATCCATGTGATCGGCGCTATCGTTGGCGAACATACCTATAATGTCGATGCCTATGACCGCCTTCAGGCCTATTATGTGAAGGCCGCCTCCTATGCCGGCGAGAGCTTCCGTTTCGCCTATGATGGTGAGAGCGTCGATGAATTCGTCGACCGGCCACAATTTGCCGCCTGCAATGGCAAGAGCGATTCATACACGCTCTGGAGTTGCCGCGAGGACGTTTGGGAAAGCGATTTCCGTGGCAAGACCGTAGGGGGCAAGAGTTTCCCGAACAACCGTTTCAGTGCGGTCTTCTTTCAGCCTTTCTATGCCGGCCAGACGTTCGGTCTCGGTCAGGTCAACCCGCTGACGGCGCTGATGCTGTCCGATCTGGTATCCCGCGTTTCCGGCTATCCGAAGCTGAACGAGAAGAATGCCGGCTCGGTCTACAAGGCAATCATGGACCCCGATATCTCGCTCGCCTTCGTTGCCGCCTCGATCCGCAGATCGATCGACGATTACAAGGAGATTGCCGGCGTGGATATCTCTGGCAATCCGGGGGTTACGGCGACGCTTTATAATGTCGGCAATTCCCGCCAGCGTGCCGCAGCCCTTGCCGCAAAGAATCGCTTCTCCGGCACGACGGTGTGGCCGGAAGAGAATTATTACGGCTGGCTGATCAACGACAAACTGGACGAGCTGAAGGGCCTGCTCTAACCTTCAGGCCTGCCGGGAAGACGATATCTCCCGCGAAAGGCTATGCTCATGGACATGCGTCCGGACCCCTTTGTTCCGCCGGCACCGCTGCCGCGTACCGTTCCGCCGTCGCGGCTCGAAATCATCAGGACGATTTTCCGCAATCCGCTCGAGCTCTGGGGCGAGCCATCCTATACGCTGCCCTGGATCCACACCAGTTTCTTCGGTCAGAGAACGCTGATCGTCAACGATCCCGGCCTCATCAAACATGTGCTGGTCGATAACGCCAATAATTACCGCATGTCTGATATCCGGCAGCTCGTGCTGCGCCCGATCCTTCGCGACGGGCTTCTGACTGCTGAAGGCCCCGTCTGGAAACGCTCGCGCAAGGCCGTCGCCCCCGTCTTCACGCCCCGCCATGCCAAGGGCTTCGCCGGGCAGATGCTGCGCCAGTCGGAAGACTACGCCCGCAAATATGCCGATGTGGGCGAGTCCGGCACGATTTTCGATATCAGCACCGACATGACGGAACTGACCTTCGCCATTCTCGCAGATACGTTGTTTTCCGGTGAGATCGTCACATCCAGCGGCCATTTCGCCGACGACGTCAACCAACTGCTGCACCGCATGGGCCGTGTTGATCCGATGGACTTGCTGCGTGCGCCCTCCTGGGTTCCACGTGTGACACGCATCGGCGGCCAGAAAGTGCTGGAGAAATTCCGCGCCATCGTGCGCAATACCATGGATATGCGGCTTGCCAAGATGAAGGCCGACCGCAGCAAGGCGCCGAACGATTTTCTCACCCTGCTCCTGGAGCAGGCCGGGCCGGATGGACTGACGAAGGAAGAGATCGAGGACAATATCCTGACCTTCATCGGTGCCGGCCACGAGACGACCGCTCGTGCGCTCGCCTGGACGCTCTATTGCGTCTCCAATAGCCCGCATATCCGCGAGGCGATGGAAGAGGAGATCGATAGAGTGCTCGCGTCAGGCGCAGAACCGGTCGAATGGCCGGATCTGCTGCCGCACACCCACGCTGCCTTTGAGGAGGCTTTGCGGCTCTATCCGCCAGCCCCGTCGATCAATCGCGCCGCAATAGCGGATGATTCCTGGACAAGCCCCAAGGGAGAACGCGTCGAGATCGAGGCCGGAGTCACCGTGCTCGTCATGCCCTGGACGCTGCATCGGCATGAGCTCCATTGGGATCGGCCGCGCGCCTACATGCCGGAACGCTTCCTGCCGGAAAACCGTGCTTCCATAGGCCGTTTTCAGTTCCTGCCCTTCGGCGCCGGCCCGCGCGTCTGCATCGGTGCCTCCTTTGCGCTTCAGGAGGCGGTTATCGCGCTGGCGGTCCTGATGCAGCACCACCGTTTCGATTCGACCGATCAGACGAATCCCTGGCCGGTGCAGAAGCTGACGACGCAGCCGCAAAATGGTCTTCCGATGCGCGTGAGCCGCCGGACTGTTTCCAAACCTGCATAAATCTTTCGAATTGTTGCTGAATTGACTGTGAATGAAAGCCGGGCAAAGTGACAGCATGAAAAGCTGCCACTGCAAGGAGACACCGCATGAGCCGCATTGAAAAGAATGGTCTCTTCATCGAAGCCGTCCTCCATGATTTCCTTGTGAAGGAGGCGTTGCCGGGCCTCGAAATCGATGCGGACAAGTTCTTCGCCGATTTCTCGGCGATCGTGCATGATCTCGCGCCGAAGAACCGCGCGCTGCTTTTGAAACGCGATCAGCTGCAGGCAAAGATCGACGACTGGTATCGCCAGAACGGCGCACCGACGGATATGGACGCCTATCAGTCCTTCCTGAAAGAGATCAGCTATCTCCTGCCCGAGGGGCCGGATTTTCAGGTTTCGACTGCCAATGTCGATGCCGAGATCGCCTCTCTTGCCGGCCCCCAGCTCGTCGTTCCCGTCATGAACGCCCGCTACGCATTGAATGCCGCCAATGCTCGCTGGGGTTCGCTCTATGACGCGCTCTATGGCACCGATGCCATCCCGGAAACGGACGGTGCCGAAAAGGGCAGGGGCTACAACCCCAAGCGCGGCGAAAGGGTCATCGCCTGGGTGCGCAATTTCCTCGATTCCGCCGTTCCCTTCGATGACGGCTCCTGGAAGAATGTCGGCTCCCTCGCCGTCAAGAACGGTGCTCTGGCGATTGCTGCCGTCGATGGCAAAGCTCTCGCCTTGAAGGATATCGGGCATTTCGCCGGCTATCGCGGCGATGCGAACGCGCCGACCCATATTCTCCTGAAGAATAACGGCATCCATATCGAAATCGTGCTCGATGCCTCGACCCCGATCGGCAAGACCGATCCGGCTCATATTTCCGACGTCTGGCTGGAATCGGCCATCACCACGATCATGGACTGCGAAGATTCCATTGCAGCCGTCGATGCCGAGGACAAGGTCGTCGTCTACCGCAACTGGCTCGGCCTGATGAAGGGCGACCTGCAGGAGGAAGTGGCCAAGGCCGGTTCGACATTCGTTCGCAAGCTCAATCCGGATATCGCTTACACGGCGCCCGGAGGGCAGGAGTTCGAGCTGCATCGCCGCTCACTGATGTTGGTGCGCAATGTCGGCCACCTCATGACCAATCCGGCGATCGTCGATCGCGACGGCAACGAGGTTCCGGAAGGCATCATGGATGCCGTGATCACTGGCCTGGTTGCGCTCTACGACGTCGGTCCATCGGGACGCCGCAAGAATTCACGTGCCGGCTCCATGTATGTCGTCAAGCCGAAGATGCACGGCCCTGAAGAGGTGGCCTTCGCCGCCGAGATCTTCTCGCACGTCGAAGATGCCTTGGGCATGCCACGTAACACGATCAAGATGGGTATCATGGACGAGGAACGCCGCACGACCGTCAATCTCAAGGAATGCATCCGTGCGGCCCGCGAACGTGTCGTCTTCATCAATACCGGCTTCCTCGATCGCACCGGCGATGAAATCCATACTTCGATGGAAGCCGGACCGATGATCCGCAAGGGCGACATGAAACAGGCCGCCTGGATTGCCGCCTACGAAAACTGGAACGTCGATATCGGTCTCGAATGCGGCCTCTCCGGTCACGCGCAGATCGGCAAGGGCATGTGGGCCATGCCGGATCTTATGGCCGCCATGCTGGAACAGAAGATCGCCCATCCGAAGGCTGGCGCCAACACTGCCTGGGTGCCGTCGCCGACGGCCGCCACTCTGCATGCTACGCATTATCACCAGATCAATGTCGCCAAGGTGCAGGAAGGCTTGAAGGATCGCGCCCGCGCCAAGCTCTCCGATATTCTTTCGGTGCCGGTCGTTGTACGGCCGAACTGGACGCCGGAAGAAATCCAGCGCGAACTCGACAACAATGCCCAGGGCATTCTGGGTTACGTCGTGCGTTGGGTCGACCAGGGCATCGGTTGCTCCAAGGTGCCTGACATCAACAATGTCGGCCTCATGGAGGACCGTGCGACTTTACGCATTTCTGCCCAGCACATGTCGAACTGGCTGCACCACAAGGTCGTCACGCAGGAGCAGATCGTCGAAACGATGAAACGTATGGCCGCCGTCGTCGACCAGCAGAATGCCGGCGATTCGGCCTACATCCGGATGGCCGGAAATTTCGATGGTTCGATCGCCTTCCAGGCAGCGCTTGATCTGGTCCTGAAGGGCAGGGAACAGCCGAACGGCTACACCGAGCCGGTCCTGCATCGCCGCCGCATCGAGCTCAAGGCAAAGCAGACTGCTTGAGCCAGAGCATGCCAGATACAAAAAGGCCGCCGGGCTCAAAAGTCCGGCGGCCTTTTTTATACCGAATTCAGCTTTTAGCTTACTGGATAACGATGACCTTGGAAGTGGTCTTGCCCGGACGGACGCGGCTGTAGAGATCGATCACGTCCTGGTTCATCAGGCGGATGCAGCCCGACGAAGCGGCAGTTCCGATCGAGGCCCATTCCGGAGTGCCGTGCAGGCGGAAGAGCGTGTCCTTGCCCTCTTCATTGAAGAGGTACATGGCACGTGCGCCGAGCGGGTTGGTGAGGCCTGGACCCATGCCGTCTTCGACATACTTGGCAATTTCGGGACGACGGACGGCCATTTCCTTGGGTGGATGCCAGTTTGGCCATTCCTGCTTCCAGGCGACATAGGCCGTGCCGGACCATGCGAAGCCCTGCTTGCCGACTCCGATGCCGTAGCGGACGGCCTTGTCGTTGGGGAGGATATAATAGAGGTGACGCTCGCGCGTATTGACGATGATCGTACCGGGACGCTCGTCGCTCTGGTAGCCGACGATCTGGCGGCGGAATTCCGGCTTGACGCGGTCAATCGGGATTGCCGGCAGGGAGTATCCGGCATCCGACGTTAAGCCATAGGCGTCATTGAAGATTTGTGCCGTCTGAACGGTCGGACCTGCGCTGTCGACGGACGCGGATTCGGACGTCGTGGAGCAGCCGGCCAGTGCCAGGGTCGCCAGCAGGCCAAATACAGGGAATGCATTGCGGATGCGCATGGATGACTCGTGAAGGTTTTGGGGCAAGGAGGGGACAGTCTTTCGACCATCGTTATTTATGGTTTATTTTCGATTAACTTTGCCTTTGCAAGGCTGCTGCGGTGCGACAAAATCCATCTGCGACGCAAATTAAAAGCGCATGGCTTTTTTGCAACAACGGCCAACCCCACTTGACGGTTATCCATGACGATTTTGAGCGTTTACAATAACAATCCGTTAATCGATGGCCGGCAATCGGACAGGGCCATGATGGTGCGCCGTGGCATGCAGGTTTTGCTCCACGATATGCGCCTTGCCGTGTTGCCGGAACTGCCGCTGGCAAGCGGCCGCCGCGCCGATCTGATCACGATTTCAGAAAAGGGAGAGGTCTGGATCATCGAGATCAAGACGTCGATCGAGGACTTTAGGGTCGATCGCAAATGGCCGGATTACCGCCTGCATTGCGACCGTCTGTTCTTTGCGACACACAAGGATGTGCCTGTCGATATCTTCCCGGAAGAGTGCGGCCTTTTTCTTTCAGATGGTTACGGCGCACATATGCTGCGCGAGGCGCCGGAACACCGCCTGCCGCCAGCTACGCGCAAAGCCGTCACGCTCAACTTTTCGCGCGCTGCCGCACAGCGGCTGATGATGGCCGAGTGGGCAAACGGCAAGCCGTTCAACCTGGATGATGTCTAGTTATTTCGGCGCGCGTTTGGCGAGGATGCGCTGCAGTGTGCGGCGGTGCATATTGAGCCGGCGCGCCGTTTCCGACACATTGCGCTCGCACATTTCATAGACACGCTGGATGTGTTCCCACCGCACCCGGTCCGCCGACATGGGGTTTTCCGGCAGTTCTGCCTTTTCGCCCGGTCGCTGCGTGAGCGCGGCAAACACATCGTCAGCGTCGGCGGGTTTTGCCAGGTAATCCACAGCCCCGAGCTTCACCGCCGTCACCGCCGTGGCGATATTGCCGTAACCCGTTAGCACGATGATTCGCGTGTCGTCGCGGCGCTGGCGGATAGCCTCGATAACGTCGAGGCCGTTGCCGTCGCCGAGCCGCAAGTCGACCACGGCATATTTCGGTGGCCGGCCTCTCGATTTCGCCACGCCTTCCGCTACCGATTCGGCCGTTTCCACATGAAAGCCGCGCGCCTCCATCGCCCGTGCCAGGCGACGCAGGAAGGGGCCGTCGTCGTCGACGATAAGCAGGCTCGGGTCGGGCCCGATATGCTCCTCGTTGGAGCCGGCGGAAATCTCGTGATTCTGATCTGTCATCGCTACGGTCCCGGCGGTTGAGCGTCCGAAATGCGTCAACCGCTTATATCCTGTTTATGCCGACAAAGTCATTTTGTCGAATTTGCGTCGATCAACACCCGCGGCCATTCGATCCGGATGCGGGCACCCGCGTTTTCCGGATCACGATTTTCAAAAACCAGCGATGCTCCGGAGCGCTCCAGTAGCGTTTTGGCAATGAAAAGCCCCAGTCCCAGGCCTCCAGCGGTATCTTCCTTTTGCCGTTTGGTAACGTAGGGTTCGCCAATCCGCGTCAGAATATCGGCCGCATAGCCGTTGCCGTCATCCTCGATGATGATGAGCACCTTTTCGTGATCGTGCTCGACCGTGACCGTCACCTTCTCCCGCGCATAGTCGACGGCGTTCTCGATCAGGTTGCCGAGCCCGTACATGATGCCGGCGTTGCGGTCTGTGACTGGTTCGCCCTTACGCGGGCTCTTCTCCACGAGTTCCAGATTAATACCGAATTCGCGATGCGGTGCGACGATTTCCTCCATCATCGAAGAGAGGGGCAGTCGGCGCATATGCGCTTCGCCCTCCGCAGACAATGTCGTCAGCCGGCGAAGAATGTCGCGACAGCGCTCGCTCTGGCTGCGCAGAAGCTGCACATCCTCTCGGAACCGGTCGTCGTCCTTAAGTTCGCGCTCCATTTCCTTGGCGACGACGCTGATCGTAGCAAGTGGCGTGCCGAGCTCATGGGCTGCGGCAGCCGCCAGCCCATCGAGCTGCGAGAGATGCTTTTCCCGCAGCAGCACCAGTTCGGTCGCCGCAAGCGCATCCGCGAGCTGGCTCGCTTCCATCGAAACCCGGTAGGCATAGAAGGCGGCAAAGGCCATGGTCGAAGCGATCGAGCACCACACGCCGAACTGCATGACGTTGTGGACATTGATTTCCACCCCGTCGAACCAGGGCAGCGGAAAGGGAGAGAAGGCCAGTACCGTGATGCAGACCATCGCAAAGCCGATCAATGCCGTACTGTAGCGGATCGGCTGCGAAGCGAAGGAAATGATGACGGGAACGCAGACCAACGCCGCGAACGGATTGGCGAGGCCGCCGGTAATGAAAAGCAGCGCACACAGCTGCAACAGATCGAAACCAAGGAGCGCGAAAGCGGCGGGCGGCTCCAGCCGGTGCGTCGGTGGGTAACGGAGCGTCAGATAGAAATTCACCCAGGCGAGTGCGGCAATAAGGGAGCAACTCGCGACCAAGGGCAGAGGGAACTTCAAGAGAAAAGCGACGATGAAGACCGTTACTGCCTGGCCGATGACCGCCAGCCATCGCAACCGCACCAAAGTCTGCAAACGCAGCCGCCGGCTGCTCAGCCTGTCTTCTTGTGTCTGGACTTCGGTCTTTTCAATCACGCCACACTCCTACAGCATCGGCCCGATAATCGGGATCAATTTTCGGAATCCCGATGCATAGATTCGAAGGGTTGGAACGTCCTTGGTGTGCCCAAATGGACGCATGGCGCGCTAAGGCCGGCGGATTATGTACCACGGGGCTTTGCCCTTGTCGTCGGCGCCGCCTCATCAGGTTTTTCCGGCCAGGGATGCCGGGGATAACGTCCGCGCATGTCCGCGCGTACATCCTTCCATGAGCCCGCCCAGAAACCCGGCAGGTCCCGGGTCGTCTGGATCGGCCTGTGAGCCGGCGAGGTAAGCTCCAGCACCAGGGGCAATCGCCCGCCGGCGACCACCGGATGCTGCTTGAGGCCGAAGAGCTCCTGCACACGGATCGTCAGCGTCGGTTCTTCGCCATCATACTGGATCGGGTGGCGTTGACCTGTTGGTGCCTCGAAGTGCGTCGGTGCGAAGCGTGCGAGATCGCGCTGCAGATCGTGTGGAACGAGTGCCATTAGCCCGTTGGAGAGGCCGGAGGCGGAAATATCCGAAAGCCCCCGCGCGTCTGACTGGAAAGGGATGAACCAGTCTTCCATGCGATTGAGGAGCGCCTCATCGCTCATATCGGACCACGGTTCGCCGATCGTTCGGTGCAGGAAGCCGATTCGCTCCCGCAACTGCAGCGCCTCCTTGGAAAAGGGAAGCTGATCGAGCCCCAGCTCCCGCAAGCCGTCTGCGAGCGCCCGCACCACCGCCTCGCCTGAGGGACGCGGAAGCGGAGCTTCCTCGAAAACAATGGCGCCGAGCCTTGTCGCGCGCCGTGCACGCACCTGCCGGCTCTGTCTGTCGAAGAAGGTCTGGTCGTCCGTCCGGATTTCGCCCGGTAGTTCGGCTTCGATGTCGGCGCGGGAGATTTCCGCCGCTGCCAGAATTCTTCCCCGTGCCGCCCGGCCGGTCAGATCGGCGATCACAAGCATCTGGCTGCCTGCCAACCGTTCGGTTTCCGCAAGCTCGGCACCCCGACCGTTCGCCATGACATAGCGCCCGCGCCCACCGCGCTGAAGTGCTGCTCGATCCGGGAAAGCATGCAGCAGAAGCCGTCCCGCGAGCGCAGGTTCAGTACTCGAAATGGAATTGAGCCCTTCCGCGAGCCGCCCCGCCAGCCGCCGCGAAGCCTCGGCCCTTTCGCCTTTCTCGCTCTTGAAGCGCCTGAGCCGCTCTTCAAGATCAATGCTGGTGCCGCCAAGCCCCTGCTCCGTCAGCAGCACGGATATCAGCGCCGCATCCTTCGCATGTCCTGCTTCACCAGCCGAGACCACCATGGCCGCGAGCCGCGGCGGCAGGGCGAGGTCGCGCATCACCTTTCCCCGCGCCGTCAATGCGCTGTCCGTGTCCAGCGCCCCAAGCTGCACCAACAATGCTCGCGCTTCCTTGATCGTTGTCTCCGGCGGCTGATCGACGAAGGCGAGCGATTTGGTGTCCTGAACGCCCCAATCGGCAAGATCGAGCACGAGACCGGAAAGATCGCTCGAAAGAATCTGGGGCGGCGTGAAGGCCGGAAGTGCCGCCGTCTGGCCCTGATGCCACAGGCGGATGGCGATGCCTGGCTCCGTTCGTCCAGCGCGGCCGGCGCGCTGATCGGCCGAAGCGCGCGACACCCGAACGGTCTCCAGCCGCGTGATGCCCGTCGATGCCTCGAAAACTGGCAATCGCTGCAGCCCGCTGTCGATGACGATCCGTACGCCGTCGATGGTGATCGAGGTTTCGGCAATCGAGGTCGCAAGCACGATTTTACGTGCGCCTGGTGCCGCGGGGCGGATCGCCGCGTCCTGCTCCTTCTGGCTGAGATTGCCGTAGAGCGGCGCAATCAGCGTCTCTGAGCCGAATCGTCCTTGAAGCCGCTCTACCGTCCGGGTGATTTCCGCCTGGCCGGGAAGGAAAGCGAGAATCGATCCGGATTCGCTCGCATGAAAATCGGCGATCGCCCGAACCATTACGTCTTCGATACGCTCGCCACCCGCCCGGTCCTGATAGCGGATATCGATCGGAAAGCTTCGTCCCGTGCTTTCGATAACGGGCGGATGATCGAGTAGCGCAGCGACCCGTTCGACATCGAGCGTGGCCGACATGACAAGGATACGCAAATCCTCGCGAAGCGCCGATTGAACGTCAATCGCCAGCGCAAGGCCGAAATCGGCATCCAGCGATCGCTCGTGAAACTCATCAAAGATGACGGTCGAGATACCGGAAAGTTCGGGATCATCGAGGATCATGCGGGCAAAGACGCCCTCGGTAACAACCTCTATCCGTGTCTTGGCCGATATCCGGTTGTCGAGGCGCATGCGGTAACCGACAGTTTCGCCCACCTGCTCGCCAAGCAAGGACGCCATGCGGCTCGCTGCGGCACGGGCCGCCAGCCGGCGCGGCTCCAGCAGGATGATCTTCCCGTCATCGCGCCAGGGTTGGCCAAGCAGGTGCAGCGGCACGAGCGTCGTCTTGCCGGCGCCGGGTGGCGCTGAAAGCACGGCACGCTTCTCTTTGCCAAGCGCCGCACTGATATCGGGCAGCACGTGCGAAACCGGAAGCTCCGGCAAGGAAGGCAGGTTCTTCACTTTCCGCTCGTCACCATTTCATAGGCGAGGATGGCGGCGGCCAAATCCTCAAGCGCTGCGCCGACGGATTTGAAGAGCGTGATTTCTTGCGCATCTTTCCGCCCGTCACAGGCACCCGATATCAGCTCTGTCAGGTCGCCGCGTATGTCGCTTTCCTTTAGCAGCCCGGTTTTCAAAGGCTGGACGATGTCGCCGCCTTCGCTCAGCGCGCCCGCTCTTGTATCGACATAGACGGCGGAGCGCAGGACGGCCGCATCGTCGCTTTCACGCATGCTGGGCTTGAAAGCGCCGACCAGATCGAGATGAGCACCGGGCTTTAGCCACTCGCCCTGAACAAGCGGCTCGCTGGAGAGTGTCGCACAGGAAATAATATCGGCCGTTCTCGCCGCCGCCTCAATGTTGCTCACAGCTTCGGCCTGCAGCCCAAGTGCCCGCGCTTCCTCGGCAACCTTCTCCGCCGCCTCGCTATTGCGTCCCCAGATATTGTAGCGCTGGATCGGCCTGACTGTTCCATGTGCCTGCATGAGATTGAGCGAAAGCCGACCGGTACCGCAGACCAGCATCTCCGCGGCATCCGGCCGGGACAGATAGCGTGAAGCCAAAGCCGAAGTTGCCGCAGTCCGCCGCGCCGTCAGTTCTCCGCCCTCTATGACGGCCAACATCTGTCCTGATGCGGCAGAGGAAAGCAGGTAGCTTCCGAAAATCGCCGGCAGGCTTCGGCGCATGTTGCCTGGAAAGACCGAAACCATCTTGATCCCCGCATACTCTCCGGGAAGCCACGCCGGCATCAGCAGCAGGGTTGCACTCTCCTCTCCCGGAACCTCCATGTCATGATGATGGCGGACGGGCGCGACGCAATCGCTTCGGAACATAGCCTCGATCGCATCGATAAGCTGCGCCCAGGGTAGGGCAGACCGGGTCTGGTCTTCGTCGAGGACAAGCATTCTGAGCTCCGCAAGGGCATGGATATATCCTTGTCAAACTACCGATTGGAACGGTCGAGGCAAGCTTCCTGGAAATCGGGCGCGTGCCTCCCATATAAACGATGCACGCCAAGGCCCACGCTGATCGGTCGAAATCGGAAAAATCGATCGAAATGGGGTGATTTTGACCGGGAAACCTCCCCTTCCAACGGGAGGCGATAAAACTGCAAGCAAAATCAACCTGTTACAAAAATGTCAAAAAAGTTGGTTGGGATGTGTTGACTGTTTCGAGGGTGTGGGATTATAAGCCCACTCACTGAACGAGGGCGGCGGCGCTGCTGGCGACGAAGTCTTTCGTTCTAAAGAAATCAAGCGAATTGGCG
>NZ_JBFTSM010000015.1:0-192867 GCF_056400025.1 Rhizobium sp. 01L419 | reverse complement strand
GAACACGACCCCGGTCTTGTCCTGCTTGACGAACCATTGGTCGATCTTGCCATCGAAGTAGAGGTCAGCCGTCTCCTTGGCTTCCCTCGGGACCATCGGAAGCCATTCCTTCGGCGAGGTCTTTGGTGTGAACGATCCGATGGCMAGCACCTTGGTGGTGGGTACGTCCAGCAGTTTCGGATCGGGTGCGGATTGTGCGTGTGCATAGCCTGCGGCCAAAATGATTGAGGTTGTCAGAGCCAGGCATCGGACGGTCGAGACGGATCGCGGCATTGGAGTTCTCCTCGTTTCTAGCGGGAGTTTTCTCCGGTGGCACCTGTTTGGGTACCTATACGTATGTATGGCCGTCTTGATTTTTTGTCGCGTCCGAGATGCGGCGAAGCCAGACCGCCGAAATGTCGAGACCGTCATTCCACCGGATTGCTGTTCCGTGCTCGCTGATCCGGAGCGACAAAAACAGGTCGTCGTGGGGCAATGGCTTGTCGACGCGGCGGCTATTCCAGGCATGAGGTCGACCTCGCTGATCTCGCCGGAAACCCACGTAACCCGAACTTTCCGATCTCCCATGGCTTCAACCTTTTCGGGGGGTGGCAGCGGTTCGCCCGCAGACAGCATTTCGTCTTTCATGAGATCTTCCCCAACGCCTCCGAGCCATGAATCGTGAGCCCGCTCGATACCTCGGCTAAGCAGCGGCTCTTACGCCCACCGTCTGGGCTGCAAGATATCTGAAGATGAACGGTCGGCGCCGACTTCTGGGTTCATCCGTGCATGGTTCGATGGCCAATGCCCTGGCTCAGGGTATCGGTACAAAAGCAGCGTTTCCCGATCGGCAAGCAATTGCGCTGGCCAGAGATGGCGGGTTCGCTATGCTGATGGGTGATTTCCTCACGCTCTTGCAGGAGAAGCTTCCAGTGAAGGTCGTCGTCTTCAACAACGGCGTCTGGGCTTCGTGGACCTCGAGATGAAGGCGGCCGGATTACTTCCCAGCAACACAGACCTCAACAATCCCAACTTCGCTCAGGTGGCGACATCTGCTGGCGCGCTGGGGATCAGGGTCGAGAAGCCTTCGGAATTGAGAGAGGCTTTGACGACCGCGTTCGCCCACGACGGTCCCGCGTTGGTGGATGTCGTCACCAATCACGACGAGCTGATCATGCCGCCGAAGCTGAATGTAGAACAGGTCACGGGGTTCAGTCTCTGGATGGCGAAGGTCGTCCTCAGTGGCCGGGGCAACGAGGTCATCGACCTTGCCAAATCCAATTTCCTTCGATGAGCGTCAGCCGAATGCCTGCAGACCTTTCTGGAACGATGGACGTGCCATAACGTCGGTGAGCCAACGTTCCAGCGTGGGGACGGTCGACCAGTCTACATGGCGGCGATAGCTCTGGATGAAGACGCCCGCGGCGATGTCAGCTGCCGAGAAGGTGTCCCCGGCCATGTAGCGAGAGTTTTCAAGAAAACGGCTCGAGTCGCTCCATGCTTCCAGTGCGGAGTGGAGGAGGGACGCCTGCGCGTCCTCGCTGCCCCTGACACGGAATGCCGACATGCCTGGTGCGATCACGTCAGTCACGAAGTAGAACAGCCGCTCGATAGCGATTGCCCGTTCCTTCGGCGCGATCGGTAGGATTCTGCCTGGTGCCTTCTGGTCGATGTACATCATGATTGCGTTCGACTGCGTCAAGACGAAGGGCGGATGGTCGGAACGATCAACGATCACGGGCACCTTGCCGTGCGGGTTCAGTGCGAGATGACCTGGGCGGTAATGGTCGCCTGCTGCGAGGTTGACGTTGTGGACCGCATAGGGAAGCTCAGCTTCCTCCAGCGCAACAGCAACCCTGAGACAGTTGCCCGTGTGGAATCCGTGTAGTTCGATCGTCATTCATCCTCGTATGCTCTGGTAAGCAGGATTGCTTCCGCAATTCTCCAGGAACGCGGATTAGTTGCGTTCGCGGGCGTGAGTGAACCCATACATCTGTATGGATCGACAGCGGTCAGGCAGTCTGAGCGAGATCGCCTTCTTCGGTCAGGCGCCGCAACCTGCGAGGAAGGTTCGGCCCAGAGACGGGCTCTCGCGACGATGTCCCCGTCGGCGATCTCTGAGATTTGTCCGAGCATGACAGCGCGCTGAGGTTCCATGGCCATCAGAACCGCACCTCCGGTGGAGGAGCCGGAGCGCAGGCATCGGGTGGCGCGCGCGAAGCCCGCCACCATCCATCCGTATAGTTTACCCCGACATCAATAGGTTCAGTATCGCGCGTGGCCGCCCGCTGTGGCCGTCGCTGGCGCATGCCGTTGAAAATCGGCTTCGCCCGACAGCAAGCGGGGCCGACTCCTGCATGAAAGGACACGACAATGAGCACACCATTTCCAAGCTATGGCGACAATGCGCGAGCCTTCACGGAACACCGCATCGAACAGGGGCAGGGGAAACTCTTCGTCCGGGACTATGCGGGCGAAGGACCAGCATTCGTTCTCATGCACGGCTTTCCGGATAATCTTGGCATCTACGATTTCCTCGTTCCTTATCTCGTAGACGCGGGCCGCCGTGTTGTGACCTTCGACTTCCTCGGCTTCGGAGCATCCGACAAGCCCGATGGGGCGAAATACTCGTTTCCGCAGCAGCAGGGCGACCTGAAGCGCGTGGTCGAGGCGTTGGGCCTTGGGAAGATTATCCCGGTCGTCCACGACTCCGCGGGCGTTCCGGGAGTAAATTTCGCAATCGATCAGCCCGACGACGTAGCCGAGCTCGTGATCCTGAATTCGGTCTACAGCGACGTGCCGGGCGATAGGGTCCCAGAGCTCATCGAGGTGTTTGCCACGGCTAACCTAAAGCAGGTTGCCCTGATGATTGCCCAGAAGCCGGAA
The DNA here is from genome assembly GCF_056400025.1 of Rhizobium sp. 01L419. NCBI lineage: Bacteria > Pseudomonadati > Pseudomonadota > Alphaproteobacteria > Hyphomicrobiales > Rhizobiaceae > Rhizobium > Rhizobium sp. 01L419. The sequence goes on along the minus strand of NZ_JBFTSM010000015.1, from coordinate 190,002 downwards.
TTCATGGGGTCGCTCCTCAACCTGCAGCGTTCGCTATTTCAGGCCGCGTTGTCTGAAAAACACGTGAAGATCTACGTGGACTTCCTCGGGCCCTTGATCGACGCCAACTTCCGCACGCCTCCCAGCAGCGGGCCTGCTTTTATGCAGATGGCCTCCGGCTTCTATGACGTGATCGCCGAAAACACGAAGCGACTGCCGCAGCTGAACAAGCTCGAGGTGCCCACCAAGATCATTTGGGGCGAACGCGATCCTTATCTGACTGTCGCGACGGCCAAGGATTTTCACGCAAACCTGCAGAACTCGTCCCTGCATCTCGTCGACGCGGGTCACTGGGTCCAAATCGATGAAGGCAAGAAGGTCGCCGAGATCATGCTTTCCTGAACCCGCGGTCGCGCGCACTCACAAGAACCAGACCCAAAGGAAACAGAAATGCTAAGACGACACACTCAAATGCACTCCGCTATCCCTAGAAGTCCGCCCGACGAACTAGGCTCGGCACCCGTTAGCGACGGGATTACAATTAGCCATCTGAAGGTCACGCCGGAGATCAAGCTGAGGCGCCTGGTAGGTGGCAGCGGCAACACCAAGGGCACCGTCCTGTTTCTTCATGGCTTCCCGGAGACGTTGTTCGTCTGGAACAAGATCGCACGCGAGCTGTCGAGCGAATACGAGGTTCACGCCTTCGACTGGCCGGGATATGGCCAATCCTCGCGGCCTTCGCGCGAAGAGTTCGCATATGCCCCGAAGGATTATGCTGACGTTCTGAAAGCTTACATCAAGGCTGCTGGCATCGACCGCTCGAAACTAACGATTTACGCTACCGACATCGGATCGCTGCCGGTGCTTCTGGCGGCACTCGACGAACCTGATATCGCCAGGAACATCTTTGTCGGCGACTTCGCGCCTTTCAACAGGCCTGAGTACATGAGCGAGAACTTACAGAACCTGAAGAGCGAACCGACCGCGTCCGGGGCCCGCGAATACTTCAGGAAAGCCGGAGTCATGATTCCTGCGAACGCTCATCGCGCGGGGTTGTCGCCCGAAGAGCAGTACGAGCTCCTGCCGGAGGTTCTTGAGGACATGACAAAGGGCTGGGCGAACGGCGACTTCAGCTCTGGCGACGCATTCTATTTCTACTACTCGCATTTTAACCGCGACCAGGAATTCTTCGAGCAGCACATCGACAACCTCAAGACCCCAGTGAAGGTGATCTGGGGCGAGAAGGATGCCTACATCAACAAGAAGATGGGCGAGGAGCTGGCGAAGCGAATCGCAGCCCCGCTTGAGATCCTTCCCGGAATTTCACACTACCCCCATCTGCAGAAACCTTCGATCGTCGTGGATCACGTTCGCAAGGTTTCGTAACGCTTTCGGCAAGGGAATGCTTCTTGGGCTTGGGTTACGAAGTGCGCCGCGCAGACGCTAGCTTAGCTAACGGTCGGCGCGGCACTTCGTAACTTCACGACAGGCTCTCCATGGCCTTCAGAGGTTGGAGCACAATCTCAGCGATCGCCGCTTCACCAACCTTGAACGCTACTTGGTACTCCGGATCGCCGATCATGTCGTTGAATGCGGATCGGCGCGGGTACTGAACCAAAACTGCGGCGTCCCATCCTTCGGCCTCACCTGCCGTAAGAACAGGCAGGCCATCACCGCCGAAAAGAATTCTGGCACCGAACCGAGCCAGGATCGGCTCAGCCATTCGCAAATACTCCAAGTACCTTTCTCGGCCGCCGTCGGGTGCAAACCGAATAAGATTCAACATCGTTATGGCAGTATCGTCGTCTTCACTCAAAAAGGCGTTGAACGCGGACGGTGAAAACGAAACCATTTCAATTTCCTTTGATGGCAATGCATGCGGCTGTCGATCATTAGCCCGTCCCACTGTCAAAAACTGTCAGGATTGAACGACAGCCGCCGGCCCGAGACGCCCGCTATAGGTCTGATGCCATGATTGGAGCCGCGTTTCTCGCACGGACCAGGGCAGCCGAGATGAGACCGTCGGGCCGATACGGGACCATACACATGTATAGGTGGACGGCAGTCGGTCAGTCGCGACTATTCCGCAATCACCACGAGCACGCGCACCCACAGGAGTACTGATGACCATCGTTAACGGCGGCCTAGAATGCAGGAAACCGCGCCCATGACTCCGGAAGAAACAATGGCGACCATAGTAGCGCTGCGGCAGCAGGGTAAGATGGACGAAGCGGCGGCCTACTTCGAAGACGATGGCGTCCTGGTCGTGCAGCCGGGTTCTCCCGCAATCGGGAGAAACGCCGTGAAGCAGGGCCTTATCGCAATGTCGAAGGTCTTTCCGGTGTTCCACATTTCCGAGAGGACGGTCGTCCAATCAGGAACCGTCGCGCTCCATCACTCGCGCTGGAGCGCCCAGTCCGTCGGCGAGAAGGGCGAGCCCGTGGAAGTTGGTGGCGTGACATCGGATGTTCTCAGGCAGCAGGCGGACGGCGGCTGGAAGGTCGTCGTGGACAATCCCTGGGGCGGCGGCATCCTTGATCGATGAAAGAGCGGGCTGATGAGGGTGGCGGTGTACTATGAAAACGGCGGTCCGGAGGTCTTCAGGTTCGAAGAGGTGGCGGACCCAATTTGTGGTCGCGACGATGTCCTGATCAAGGTCGAAGCAGCTTCAGTCGAAGGCGGTGATCTCATCAACCGTGAAATGCGGCCACTCGCACGAGTCCCGCACGTCGCAGGATAGCCGTCGCAGACCGGGGAGGGACGCGCTATCATCGATTGACCTGGCGGAGCAGGTCGTCGCGAACCAGCAGCCGGGATGGGAGTGAGGTTACGATGAGTGACGGCGGACTTCGAATGGAAGCGATGCTGGCGCCCGGCTGGCAGGCGGGACGTATTGTCAACTTGCTGTCTTTCGCCGCGCTGGCATGCCTGATTTTCTACATCGACACCTTCACCGAGGCCGAAAGTGCCATCGCGGTTCTATACGGTCTGGCGTTGCTTCTTGCTTCAGAGGCGCTCTCCGCATTCGGAATTCTTGTAGCCGCGACCATCTGCGCTTTGCTGACCGTCGTTTCGTTCGGAGTCACCCATGGAGCCATTTTTCCGTCAGGAAGTTTCCGGGCGATAGTGTCGCTAGGAGCGATAGCGACCACTGCGGCGGTGCTGATGCGCAACCGGATTGGGACCGACCATCTCAAGCAGACGAACAGCGCGTTGCAGCGAAGCGAGAAACGCTTCCGCGCCATGTTCGAGCAGAGCCGTGTCGCACTGTGGGAGCAGGATTTCACGAAGCTGAAGGAAAAGCTCGATGACCTGAGGGGCAGCGGAGTGAGCAATCTTCGTCGACACTCCGCATCGTCGCCGATGTTCCTTCTCGAGTGTGCGGACCTAATCCAGAGTGTCTCGGTCAACGATGCAACGCTTGAGCTACTTGGCAGGAATTCCGAAGAAGTATCTGGCCCAATACGAAAATTCCTGCCCAAGGACGAGGATTGTCTCCTCGGCATCGTTGATTGCCTATTCCATGGACGCACCAGGTTCGAAGGAAAGGGCAAGATCGTCCGGCCGGACGGAAGCACCCTGTCCGTACTTCTTGTCCTCAGCTTCCCCGAGGACGGCGTCGGTCTTGACCGCGTCGTCGTCGGCATGTTCGACGTTACCGAGCGGGATAGAGCGCAGCAGGCGCTGATTGCGGCTCAGGCAGAAATGGCCAAGGTCTCGCGGGTGGCCATGGTGGGAGCATTGTCGGCTTCGCTGGCACACGAGCTCAACCAGCCTATCGGAGCCATTGTCCTCAACGCTCAATCATGCCTCCGCTGGCTGAGACGCGATRCCCCGGACCTACCATCTGCTTCGGACGCGGCTGAGCGGATCGTACGGGATGCCCACCGGATTGCGGGAATTCTCAAAAGCACCCGGCAGATGATCATGCGAAACCCGGTGCGGGGTGAGGTGACAGATGTCGGAAAGCTCATCGGCGAGACTTGTCTTCTGCTTGAACACGAGCTCACCAATGGGTCCATCGTCCTGCAGACAAGAATTCCGTCGCATATGCCCCCTGTGAAGCTCGCTAAAGCTGAAATCCAGCAGGTGCTGGTAAACCTTTTGAACAACGGCATCCAATCGATCAACTCGGGTGGAGGCAGGGAAAAGAAGGTGTCGATTGAGTGCTCCATGGAAGGTGAAGATACCGTTGTCATAAACGTTCGGGATCATGGAAAGGGTATCGATCCGAACGCACTTCCCAAGCTGTTCGATCCGTTCTTCACAACCAAAGAGGCCGGAATGGGAATCGGTCTGTCGATCTGTCGGGCCGTTGTGGAGTCGCAGGGTGGAAGGCTGACCGGACGGAACCACGAAACTGGAGGGGCCGTTTTTCAGGTCACGCTACCTGTGGAGGCGGCAAATGTCTGAGCCATCTACGCCGTTGCCACAAGTGTTCATCATCGATGACGACGAGCATATGCGCGCCGCAATTTCAGACATCCTCAGATCGATCGATGTCGCGGCCACGTCGTTCGACAGCGCCGCAGCTTTTCTGGCGGCCGTACCCTCGACCAGCCCCGGATGCATCCTGCTCGACGTCCGGATGCCCGGAACGGATGGTCTTGAACTCCAGCATCAGTTGGTCTCGCTGGGGTATCGCATGCCCATCGTCTTTGTTACCGGCTTCGGCGACATTCCCATGACCGTGCACGCGATGAGAGCTGGCGCCATCGATTTCCTGACCAAACCATTCGACGACGAGGACCTGTTCAACGCGGTCCGAAGAGCACTTGCTCACGACAAAGAGCGGCGTGAGAGGGAGGCCGAGCTGGATGTGGTAATCGCCCTCTCGAAGACTTTGACGAAGCGGGAAAAGGAATGCATGGGCCATGTCGTGAAAGGCCTGATGAACAAGCAGATAGCTTACGAGATGAGCCTGACCGAGATCACCGTGAAGCTTCACCGCGCCAGCCTGATGAAGAAGCTGAAATCCCGAACGCTTCCCGATCTCGTCCGCAAGGCCGAGATCATATACGCGTACTGGAAGGCCTTCCCACCGCTTTTGCCCTCTGAGAGCAACGCGGCCGAGAGCAGTGAGCGGGTAGAGGGCGCCTGAAATGGCAAATTCACTTGAAATCGCAATCGTCGATGACGATTCCGCGATAAGAGAAGCCTTGCAGGATCTGCTCCGATCTTGCGGCTACGCCACGCGATGCTTTGCGTCGGCGGAAGCGTTCCTTGCCGAGCGCGGTCGGCGTAGTTTTGGCTGCGTTATCCTCGATATGAAGATGACCGGAATGTCCGGCCTGGAGTTGCAGGGCGAATTGGTCTGCGCTGGAAACGAGCCGCCGATAATCTTTCTGACATCGCATTTCCACGAGGACATGAAGAAGGCGGCCCTTGCCGCTGGAGCACAGGCTTTTCTCGAGAAACCTGTCGACGACGAGATCCTCCTCGAATGCCTGCGGTTGGCCCTCGGAGCCTGATGGCCGAAATAACGGTCAAAAATGTCATATGCAAAAGCGAAGACTTCGCTCATTTTCCCATTCTGTATCCGACATCAAGAAGATAGCCGATTCAATTGACGCAGTTTCGATACCCACGATCGGAGGCTAACCGATATGGACGCATCGCAAATCTCCTGTGCCGAAACATCGGTTTCAATCCCGCGGCCTGAAGGCATACCCGTGAGAGGCAGCAGTCTCCTTGAGGAGATCCTTGACGCTCATGGCGGGCAGGATCGGTTCGCCAGGTTCAGGCGCGCGCAGGGCGAGTTCGAGATCGAAGGAGACATCTGGTCGACGAGAGGCGGTCCGCCCGGTCTCGTTGGCGGACGCTTCGAGTTGAAGCTGGTCGAGCAGTCGGTCGAACTCCACTGCTCGACACCCCGTCGCATCGAAAGCACATTCACCCCTACGATACTCGCTATCGCGGCATGCGACGGCGGCTTCGTGGAGACGCAGTACAACCCCCGCTCCTCGTTCGCGGAGCGGGGACCCGACATGCCATGGGACGATTTCCAACTTGCCTACATTTCGAGCTACTCGATCTGGAATGTCGTGACCCAGCCCTTCATCTTCGGCATGAACGGGTTTTCCGTCAGCGAGCTGCCGCCGACCATCGTCGGAAAGGAAACGCTGCGCCGCGCGGAGGTCTCGTTCCCTTCGCATGTCGCGTCGCACGCCCCAAAGATCGTCTGCAATATCGCGCCGGACGGCACCATGCGATGGCAGGACTTCAGGTTCGACCTGATGGATGCCCCGGTCACCAGCGTACTGCGCGATTTCCAAAGCATCCAGGGGATCGAGTTCGCGACACGGCGGACAATGTACCGCACGACCGAGCTGGAGAAGCCGGATCCTGTCATCTTCGCAGAGATCAGGATCGGCAACCTGACATTTTACTGAGAGCGATCCTTTGACAGCCTGATGGTCGCCGACATGCCCGGACGGAGCTGGTCTCGTTTCGGCTGGCCGGGATCGATCCCGATGCGGACGGGGACGCGCTGTGCTATGCGCGTGAAGTTCCCGGTCGCGTTGTCCGGCGGAAGCAGCGCAAACTGGGCGCCGCTCGCCGGAGACGGGCTTTCGACATGACCCTTGAACGCGGGAGCGTCAATACCGTCAAAGACCACTTCGACTTCCTGACCAAGCTTGATACGCGGCAGCTGGGTTTCCTTGAAGTTCGCAACGACCCAGACATCGTTCGAAACGAAGGGTATAAGGAGACCTCCTGGCTTCACGTACTGACCCAGCTGTGCCTGACGGGCGCCCACCCGTCCGTTTTCGGGCGATTTGACCGTCGTTCCATCGAGGTCGAACTCCGCCAGCTTCACCGCCGCCTCAGCTGCTGAGATCGCCGCCAGCAGCTGCGGGCGCTTCGTCTCGAACACGTGAACCTGTCTGCGTGCGGCTTCCACGTTTGCCTGTGCGGCCGCAACCGCCGCGTCCGCTCGCAGGCTGGCTGCCTGGGTCAGATCCACGTTCGCCTCGGAACCCGATCCGGAGGTCGAAAGGTTAGTCGCCCGATCGAAGTCGCGTTTTGCCCGGTATGCTTCGGCGTTGGCTCCCTGCAGGGCTGCGTTGGTCTGGCGGACGACGGCTTTCTGCAGGTCGATTTCGCTGTCGAGGTTGTCGATGGCAGCCTTGTCGGCGGAAAGCTGCGCCTGCGCCTGGAGGACCTTCGCCTTGAAGTCTGTGTCATCGATCCGGAAGAGGACATCCCCGCTCTTGACGGCCTGGTTGTCCTGAACAAGCACCTTCACGAGATAGCCCGATATCTTCGGGCTGATCGGCGTGATTTCTCCACGGACGTAGGCGTCGTCAGTCCGGTCGGATCTCAGGCTGGGGAGCCAGTCTCCTGGCACCAGCGCTGCCGCGGCAACGAGGAACGTCGAAGCGGCCACCAGCACGCCACCTGTCAATGCATAGCCGAACTTCATGGATGCTCCTCTCCGAGCTTTGCGAGTGGAGGGTGGTGACCAATGAGGAGGACGCCGAGCGCGCTGACGATGAGCACTCCCGCGACGACCAGAAACCCGTCGTTGAACGCAAGTACCCAAGCCTGGCGTCGAGCTGCGTTTGCTACGACAACGACAGCCTGCACGTTTGCTGCATGCTCGTTCGGAAGCTTGCTCGTCAGTCCAGCCGCGAGCCCACTGATCCTGGAATCGTCCAGATAGTCGAACAGGGATATCGTCTCGGTGAGGAGGCTTGAATGGAATTTCTCACGCTCCGTCACGAGATCGCTCACAAGTCCGACGCCGATGGTCGTCCCGCCAAGCGTGCCCATGTTGAAGCCGAACGAGGCAGTGGGGGCGTCGGCTGGCGTGATCGCCATGGCGCCGATGATGACGTCCGGAGCCAGAAACATAATCTGGCCTATGCCGAAGACGACGACTGGCAGGAGAAGCTGGTCGGAAGCGGTGAGGGTGGTGCTGTCCAGCAGCATCCCGGTGGCAACACAACACAGCAAGAGACCGAGTGCCATGACAACCCGCGTTTCGACGACCTGAAGGAGCCACCAGACCAATGGCATGGCAAGAAGCTGGGCGAGTGCTCCCCACATCAGGAGGTTGGCGATCTCGAGCGGACGATATCCCTGGACGATCCCGAGGAATTGAGGGATGAGGTAGGTGGTCACTGCGAACCCGGCCCGGAAGATCAGGTTGAGGGCAACTGGTGGGCCGAAGTTTCTGTCAAGGAATAGGCTTGGCGAGATGATCGGCTTCGGCGAGAAGGCGCAAAGGAACGCGAAGCCAGCGAACGATGCCAAGCTGCCGACCGTCGCCCAGCCAATCATATCGTTCTCGTACCAGAAGCGCCGCGTGCCTTGGTTAGCTACGAGCACCATCAGCGCGAGACCCGATGACAGGAGAAGCACTGCGAGCCAGTCGAAGCGGAGCGCCTCCAACTTGGCGGTGGGCCACGGGTAGAAGAGCAGAGATCCGATTGCAAGAAGCCCACCTATGGTGGCCTGAACGACAAACAAAGCCTGCCATCCGACATATTCCTCAAGGTATCCGGACACCACAGGCCCAAGTGTTGTCGGGAACAGAAGAACGAATGCCAGGCAGAACAAACCTTTCGGCAGGCGAGGGCCGCCAAGGACGATGAAAACCGACATGAACGCCACGGGTCCGAAGCAACCAGCAGCCATCCCCTGAACAGCCCGCAGGCCAATAAAGATCTCGAGTGGCGGCGATCCCGCACAAAGGGTTGCCGTCACACATAGGACCACGGCGTTCACGAACGCATAGGGGCCGATGCCGAACGTTCGAACGAGCGGCGCTGCGCACACGATTCCTGCGAAATTTGCCATCGTGTAGGCGGTGGACAGCCAAGACGCCTCGTCCGGTGTCGCTCCAATGGCGCCCTGCAGATCGGCGATGTTCGTCGAGACGAACTGGGCAGTGAGCGTCACCATGAAGGAGCCGCTCAGCGCCAGCACCAGAAAGAGCAGCTTGTCGGCTGGCACCGCAGTTGCAGAAGTTGCGGGTGCCACTGCCGCATTGGCATTCGTCATTGACGCACCTGAATGGTTGCGGTTCGGAATGTCGGAAGATTACGGAGGGATGGGGCGATGAGTAGCTATACGCATGTATGGTTGGGACGCGCGCCGATTGCGCGGCCCGTCCGCAGTCGGCTGGAGGGGCGGACCGACCGGGACGGACTCCAACGTGTGGGAGGATAAAGCGCGTTGGTTGAGACAAGATGTCAAACATCGCCGTCAGGTGACAACTATACGAGCGTAAGGGCTTTCAGCCTAGACGCGTTCGGCGCGAACGGTCCGGCGGATCGTCTGGGGCGGCTGGCCGAAAAGCGCGATGAATGCTTTGCGCATGCGGTCCCTGTCGGTGAAACCTGTCTCGCGCGCGATGAACTCGATCGGGTGTCTTCCTTCCTCGAGCATTTGCCGGGCGGCTTCGGCACGCATCCGTTCGATTGCCTTTGCAGGGGACTGCCCCGTTTCATCTCGGAAAGCGCGGCTGAATTGACGCGAGCTCAAATTCGCGACGCGCGCCAGGTCATCCACCGTCAGCGCGCTGCCAAGGTGCGCGCGCGCATAGTTCACAGCGTTCTGAATTCGATCCGTCTTGGCGTCCAGCTCGAGAAGGGCGGAAAACTGGAGCTGGCCTCCTGATCGTCTGCTCTGAACGACCAGCAGCCTCGCCACTTCCTTGGCGGTATCGGTGCCGAGGTCTTCTTCGATCATCGCGATAGCCATGTCGGTACCCGCCGACATCCCTGCAGACGTCCAATAGGATCCGTCGTGGATGAAGATCCGGTCTTCGTCCATCCGGACATCCGGGTAGCGGGTACGGAACTCGTTCGCGTAGGCCCAGTGAGTGGTGGCGCGGCGCCCGTTCAGCAGTCCGGTCTCGGCGAGGGCGAACGTTCCCGTGCACATGGCAGCCGTGCGGCTTCGCATGGGTGCCGACTCTCGGATGCCGGATATCATTGCGGGATCGTATTCCTGCAAGCGGTCGGCGCCAGCAACGATGAGCGTATCGAGTCCCGCGTCGGCGAGCGGCGTCGTCTCAACGTCTGCACCCAGCGAGCTGCGAACTGGACCGCCGTTCTGCGAAACCATTCCGATCTCGTAGACGCTGCGACCCCGGCGAAGGTTTACTATCTCGAAAGCCGTCATGGCGGCGAAGCTCATGACCGCAAATCCGGGATAGATGACAAGTCCGACCTTGGGCATGCGAAACTTTCCAGTTCATCGAGCTTTAGCGACGCGTTCAGGCTCCGTGAAGCCCCATCCCACCGCAACACGAAAATCCCTAGCTATACATGCGTATGGGTTCGGTAATACCCTAAATTTGGCCACATTGGGCCACCGCCGTTAGGCATATCCTTGGCGCGAGCGCGGACACGTACCCTGTCGACGCGGAAGCGCGCGCCAAGACCATTTTACACTCAAGGAGCACCCGTTGACCATTCAGATTAAAGGCGAACCACTCATCGGCGGCCTGAGCGGAGCCTCACAAAGCGAGAAGCTGTTCCACGCCACCAACCCAGCCACAGGAAACCGTATCGAGCAGGCATTCGCCCTTGCCACTCCGGAGGACGTCGACAGAGCCTGTCGCCTTGCAGTGGCGGCCTTTGACACGTTTCGCTCAACGAGCTTGGAGGAGCGGGCGGCCTTCCTCGAAGGGATCGCAGAAAACCTGCTTTCCGTTGGACAGGACCTTCTCGATAAGGCAGTCGAGGAAACGGGCCTGCCGAGGTTTCGTCTGGAAGGGGAGTTGACGCGCACGGTCAATCAGCTTCGGCTCTTCGCGCGGGTTGTGCGGGATGGGGAGTGGCTCGACCTCCGCGTCGACGAAGCGATGCCGGACAGGCAGCCCATGCCGCGTCCAGATCTGCGCCTGAGACAGATTGGCCTGGGACCCGTTGCCGTTTTCGGGTCCAGCAATTTCCCACTCGCATTCTCTGTCGCAGGCGGTGATACGGCGTCCGCATTTGCCGCTGGCTGTCCGGTCGTCGTGAAGGGACATCTTGCTCACCCGGGAACTGGCGAACTGGCTGGTCGGGCAGTTCGCAAGGCCGTAGCGGAATCCGGTTTTCCGGACGGAACCTTCTCGCTGCTGCCGGGTGCGAACGAGACCGGAGCAGCACTGGTCCGTCATCCGGCAATCAAGGCAGTTGGCTTCACGGGATCGCGCGCCGGCGGCCTCGCGCTAGGGGAGATCGCTGCCCGCCGCCCTGAGCCGATCCCGGTCTACGCCGAGATGTCGAGTGTCAATCCTGTGTTTCTGTTCCCTGCCGCGCTCGAGAACCGTACCGACGTGCTTGCAACGGGCTTCGTGGGTTCACTGACAGTCGGCGCAGGTCAGCTCTGCACCAATCCCGGGATCCTCGTCGCCGTGGATGGCCCGGCCCTCGACGGCTTCATGAAGGTCAGCGCGGGGATGATCGCGGAGCAGGAAGCGGGGCCAATGCTCACAAGCGGGATCCATGCCGCATTCGACCGTGGTGTCGAGGCACTCCGGTCCCATGATGGCGTCCGCAAGGTGGCCACCGGGAAGCCAACCAATGGAGCGAACCGCAGTCCGGCAGTCTTCTTCGAGACCAGCGTCGAGGAATTCGTCGGGGATCCACGTCTCGCAGAGGAGGTCTTCGGCGCAAGCAGTCTTCTTGTCCGCTGTGCCAACATCGAGGAGTTCACGGCGGTCGCCGAAAGCCTTGAAGGCCAGCTGACGGCGACACTCCATATCGACGAGAACGATTACGACGACGCATTGCGTCTGATCCCGATCCTGGAGCGCAAGGTTGGCCGCATCTTGGCCAATGGCTGGCCGACTGGTGTCGAAGTTTCGGATGCAATGGTCCATGGCGGACCATTCCCCGCAACGTCGGATAGCCGGACGACCTCGGTAGGAACGATGGCGATAAGGCGTTTCCTGAGACCCGTCTCATATCAGAACCTGCCGACACAGCTCCTGCCAAAGGAAGTTGGCGAAGCTGCTGGCACACTGCCTCGCCTCGTCAATGGTCGTCGGCAGGAAGGCAAGGTCGCCTAGTAGACAGCCAAGTTTTACATCTCTGGCGGCTCGTCTCGGCGACCATAGCGGCGAGCCGCCGATAACAGTTAGAGCCCGCTGAGCTGGGATTTCGTTTGGTCCTGGGTCTGCTGCTCGATTTGCTTCTTGATCTCGTCCTCGATTTCCTGCTGAACGTCCGGCGGAAGGTGCGACAGATCTCCTTCAGACATGCCATGAGCCTCCAAGTATGGCGCCCGGATTCGTTCCGGGGGCGTCATGTGCGCCCACTTGGTGAATTCGTCGATGACCGATTTGGCGTCATGCTTGGACTTCTCGGCGAGTCCAGTGTCCGATGATTCATCCTCAGGCTCGATCGGAACGACTGGCATCTCAGCCGTATTCGCGAGCGCTGACGCAAAGGATCCGAGAGCCTCTGCTCTCGGCGCCTTCTCCGTCCTCAAGAATGTTGGATTCATGATTGTGGTACCGTTAGCGGACTGTACTTTCATGGATTTCCCCTAGTTACCGAATCCTGTTGCCACAGCTAATGGGTAGAGCGCCCGGTTGGATTCGGGCAACGACGTAAACACATGCGATTCCGGACAAAGGCGTCCTTTGCCGCTCGATCGAGGATTTTAAGAGTTGATGGTAGAGGACGATCTCCGCTGCTGCCCTTGTCGCTGCATTACAACTCGCGCTGCCGCATCCGCAACTTCTCGATAAATTTCGTCCGGACGCTGACCGAATTCTTCATCAACTTACTGTGCGGTTGCAGAGAACGCCTTGGCATGCTTCTCGACGAAGTCCTTGACGCTCATCGGTCGCACACCCGTGACCTTCTCGACGTCGTCGCTGTAACGGTCGTAGCGGTTCGCCTTGTGCAGTTCCGCCATCGTAGTCACGTGGGAGACCGTGTGCAGCGGAAGACCGAAGCTGGCGAACTTCTCTTTCCAGATGGCGACCGGGACGTCTGTGTAGGTAATCTCGCGGCCGAGCGCCTCTGAGAATTCCTTCGCCACGCTTTCCATGTCCTGAGAAACAGGGCCAGTAAGATGGTAGGTGTTGCCAACGTGCTTCTCCGGATCACTCAGGACCTCGGCGACGACGCGCGCGACGTCGTAGGCAGCGATGGCTGAATTCTTGCCACTCCCGAAGGGAGCCAGAATTCTTCCGGTGGCGCCGACGGCCGAGGCATTCTGAAGGTAAAGCGCTTCAAGAAAGGCGGTCGGCCGAATGGTGACGACCGGAAGGCCGGACCATTCCAGGATCTGCTCGGCGAGCCAGTGCTGCTTTTGCTGCGGACTGCTGGTCGTGTTGAAGACATCCATCTCCTTGACAGTCATCTGCGACATGTTCACGAACGCCTTCACACCGTAGTGCTTCGCGACGGCCGCCATGTTGGCGGTCGCTTCCAGATAGCTCGGCGAGAGCGACATGCTGAAGTAGACGCGTTCGCATCCCTCGACCGCGCGGTGTACCGCTTCGAGATCGAGCAGGTCGCCTACGACGATTTCGGCGCCGAGGTTGCGTAGCGCCGCAGCACGGTCGTCGTCGGTCCGTACATGTGCACGGACCTTGTATCCGCGCTTCAGTAGGAGCTCAGCTGCAGTGCGCCCGACGGAGCCGATTGAGCCAGCGGCTCCGGTGATGAGGATGGGGAGGTTATAGTCCGTCATATTGATGTCCTTACAAAGAAGAGGGAATTTCGATCACTGCCTGCCGGACTTCAGGCAACACAACGCCTGAGCTCGGCTTCATTCCCGGCCACCGCTTAGGCAGCGTTCAACTCGAACGACCTCCAACCGCGAGCCATGGCTGTCACTCGCGGCTCGCGCTGGCGGCCGCCAGTCTGCGCTCAACGGGTACCGAGCAGACACTCATGTCGCAATGTCGTAGAACACTGCGATTTCGGACATGACCTTCGACCGAAAACTCAGGACACGTGCGCGAGCCCCTTTTTTCAAACTCTCGATAAGGTCGTCCGTGATCAGGCTACGAGACGCGACCGCGCCGATCTTAAGGTTGCGCTACGGATGAAGAAGGTCGTCAACTGGGAGGAAAAGGAAAGAATCTCCGACCACTTGACGATACGTTGATATCATCCTATTTTGCGAGAATGACACAGAAGCTGGACTTTCAAGCAAGATTGTTGGTCGACCGGAACTGCTTCGGCCTGAACATCCACAGGGCAGGGCGGGCCGTCGCGAAGAAGTTCGACGATGCCTTCCGTACCGCGGGGGTGAACCATTGGCAGTTCGCCCTGCTGATGACGATCAACGTCCCGGGCGGACTTAGCGTCAGCGAGCTGGCCCGGTCGCTAGTCGTCGATCGGACCACTATAACCGCGAATGTGAAGCCTTTGGAGAGGATGGGGCTGATTACGATCAAGGTGGACGAGGACGACGCGCGTGCACGCCGTATCGAAATTACCGAGAGCGGGATTTCGGTACTCAAGGAAACGTATCCAGTCTGGCAAGCCGTCAATGCTGAGATCAGCTCCGCCGTGGCTTCCGACAAAGATAGCGTCCTAAATGCCCTGGCTTCCATCACCGCAAGAAACGCGTGATTTCGCCGGATAATATATGTTGATATCAACCCATATGGAGACGGGTCAATGGCCCTCAAGAGGATCTACACCTTCGATGAAGGGAGGGGGCTGAGCCTCCAGAGGGTAACCCCTAGCGAAGCCGTCTCTCACGACGAAGTTCTGACCCCGGTCGGACTCACGAACTGGCAGCTGGCAACACTCTACGTCATCGAGCTCGAAGAGAGCGCGACCGACTCCGAGATCGGCTTCGCGCTCGTCATGGACCGTCTGACGGTCGCCGCGACACTCCGTCCGCTCGAGCAGCGGAAGGCAATAAGAAAGCTTCCGTCCCGTGGCGCACGCAGAGGCGCGGTCGCTCTCACTGAAGGCGGGCGGGAGTTACTAGGGCAGGGACTGAAGATATGGCGAACCACGCATTCGCGCAGGGTATCCCGGGATGCCGGAGCGCATGCCACTACGCCGCAAACAACTGATAACATATCCGAAAACATTGTCAAAATAGGTTGATATCAACCTACATAGGAGAGAGTGAAATGAAGAACATGGAGCAGATCGGGGGAGGCAGCGTATTGTCCTTCCTCAAGAAAGCGACCCTCGTATCGACGATCATGATGGCCCTTCCGGCGTTCGCCGACGATGCAGGCGATCCGCGTCTGAGGGCGCCGTTGGTCAGGACAGCGCTTGCCAAGGAAATCATCGCAGGGAAGCGTTCCTTCACCGGGATCGTAATGGCCCGCGTCGAGAGCAACCTCGGCTTCCGAGTGAACGGCAAGGTCGTCGAGCGCCTCGTCGATGTCGGTGAGACTGTCCGGAAGGGCCAGCCTCTGATGCGTCTCGACGACATTGACCTCGGTCTCGCCCTGCGCGCGAAAGAGAACGCCGTCACCTCAGCCAAGGCGGCACTTGCCCGTAGCGAAGCAGACGAGAAGCGTTTTGCCAGACTGCTGGCGGTCGGTGCCGCTTCCAAGCAGCTCTACGATCAGGCCAAGCAAGCGTACGACACAGACGTAGCACAGCTCGATGCCGCGGTCGCAGATGCCGACTTCGCCAAGAACGAGTCCTCCTACGCGGTCCTCGTCGCCGACTCCGATGGCGTCATTACCGAAACCCTTGCGGAACCGGGCCAGGTGGTCGCCGCAGGACAGCCCGTGGTGAAGCTTGCACATGGCGGCGAGCGCGAGGCAAGCGTCAACCTTCCCGAGACCGTGCGACCGGCCATCGGATCGACCGGAACGGCGACCATGTACGGCCAGGATGAGAATCCTATCGAAGTCCGCCTTCGCCAGCTCTCCAGCGCAGCCGATCCGGCTACGAGGACGTTCGAAGCCCGCTACGTCCTACAGAATGCTGCCGACGTTCCGTTGGGATCGACCATCAAGGTCTCCATCGGTCTCCAGACAAATGCTTCGGCCGAACCCGCGGTGGACGTTCCGATCGGCTCCGTATTCGACCGCGGTTCCGGCACTGGAGTGTGGGTCGTGAAGACCGACAAGGTCGCCTTCGAACCCGTCAAGGTTCTGAAGATCGGCGAAGAAAACGCAGTTGTCACAGGTCTCGAGCGCGGCGCCGTCGTGGTGGCCGTAGGTGTCAATCTTATCAACGAAGGCATGTCGGTCCGCGTTGGCGACGAAAGGATTGCTTCGAAATGAGCGGCTTCAATCTCTCGGCTTTCGCCGTCAAGGAACGTGCCATCACGCTCTTCCTCATCATCGCCATCGCGATCGCAGGCGGTTTCGCCTTCCTAAAACTCGGCAGAGCGGAAGATCCGCTCTTCACCATCAAGCAGTTCACGGTCACCGCCGTATGGCCGGGTGCCACCGCAAAGGAAATGCAGCAGCTCGTCGCCGAACCTCTCGAGAAGCGACTTCAGGAACTGCGCTACTACGACCGCGTCGAAACGATCGCGCGGCCAGGCGCCATCTACATGACCGTGAGCCTGCTCGACAGCATGCCGCCTTCGAGCGTGCCTGAGGAGTTCTACCAGGCCCGCAAGAAGGTCGGTGACGAGTCCTTGAAACTGCCAAGCGGCGTGATCGGCCCCTACATCAACGACGAGTATTCGGACGTGAGCTTCGCCCTGTATGCTCTCAAGGCCGAGGGCATGCCAGCCCGCGAGCTGGTCCGCCAGGCCGAAGACCTGCGTCAGGAATTCCTACACGTGCCCGGCGTGAAGAAGGTCAACATCCTCGGGGAGCAGGCGGAGAAGATCTTCGTCGAATTCTCCTACGCTCGCCTCGCTGGCCTCGGCATCAGCCCCCAGGCTGTCTTCCAGAGCCTCCAGCTCCAGAACAACGTCGCCCCGGCTGGTTCGATCGACACCAACGGCCCACAAGTGTACCTCCGTGTCGATGGCGGCTATGACGATGTCCAGAAGATCAAGGATTCCCCGATCGTCGTCGGCACTCGCAACATGAAGCTGTCCGATCTGGCTGTCGTTCGCCACGGTTACGAGGATCCGGCAACCTATCGCATCCGTCATCAGGGCGAGGATGCACTGATGCTCAGCGTCGTCATGCAGGACGGCTGGAATGGCCTGAACCTGGGTGCCGCCCTTGAGCAGAAGGCGTCCGAACTGACCTCGTCGCTTCCTCTCGGTGTCAGCCTGGAGAAGGTGACGGACCAGGCTGTGAACATCTCCGAGGCCGTCGACGAGTTCATGCTGAAGTTCTTCGTCGCCCTTGGCGTGGTTCTTCTCGTCAGCCTCCTCAGCCTCGGTTGGAGAAGCGGCATCATCGTGGCCGCCGCCATCCCGCTCACGCTCGCCATCGTCTTCCTCGTCATGATGGCGACGGACCGTGCGTTCGACCGCATCACCCTAGGCGCGCTGATCCTATCACTGGGGCTCCTTGTCGACGACGCCATCATCGCGATCGAGATCATGGTCGTGAAGATGGAAGAAGGCATGGATCGCATCCATGCTGCCGCCTATGCATGGAGCCATACGGCTGCCCCGATGCTGTCGGGAACGCTTGTCACGATCATCGGCCTGATGCCCGTGGGCTTCGCGAAGTCCAGCTCGGGCGAATACGCCGGGAACATCTTCTGGATCGTCGGTTTCGCGCTGATGGCTTCGTGGTTCGTCGCCGTAGCATTCACTCCCTACCTGGGCGTCAAGCTCCTGCCGACCATCAAGCCAGTCGAAGGCGGTCATGAGGCGATCTACAACACCCCGAACTACCGTCGACTGCGCGCCATCGTGAAGTGGGCCGTCCGTCGCAAGTTCCTCGTCGCATCCGTCGTATTCGTCATGTTCGTCGCCGCCGGCGCTGGCATGACCGTTGTCAAGAAGCAGTTCTTCCCGGCCTCCGACCGTCCCGAACTGCTGCTCGAAGTGCAGATGCCTGAAGGCACGAGCATCGAGGCAACCGAACGCGCCGTGAAGAAGGTCGAGGACTATGTCCGCACACAGCCCGAAGCCAAGATCGTCACTTCCTATGTCGGGCAGGGCGCTCCCCGCTTCTTTTTCTCTTATGCGCCTGAGCTTCCCGACCCGTCCTTCGCAAAGATAGTCGTCCTGACGCCTGACGCGAAGGCCCGCGAGGCACTGAAGATCCGCCTCCGCGAAAAGGTGGCCGACGGTCTCGCTCCGGAAGGTCGTATCCGCGTCACCCAGCTCGTATTCGGCCCGTACTCGCAGTTCCCCGTGGCATACCGCGTCATGGGTCCCGACGAAGCCAAGGTCCGCGACATTGCTGACCAGGTTCTCGAAGTCATGCGCGCCAACCCGCATACCCGCACCGTCAACCGTGACTGGGGTGAACGCGTCGCTTCCGTGAAGTTCGTGTTCGACCAGGAACGCCTCAAGCTCATCGGTCTCTCTCCGGTACAGGCCGCCCAGCAGCTGCAGTTCCTCCTGACTGGTGTGAACGTCACCTCGGTCCGCGAAGACATCCGCAACGTAGCCGTGGTCGCTCGCAGCGATGGCGAGGAACGCCTCGATCCCGCCCGTCTCGGCGACTTCACTCTGGTCGCGCCTGATGGGAAAACCATCCCGCTCGATCAGATCGGCAAGATGGAAGTGACGACGGAGGACCCGATCCTGAAGCGCCGTGACCGCACTCCGACCATTACTGTCCGGAGTGACGTGCAGGAAGGTGTCCAGCCTCCGGACGTGGCCGCCGAAATCACCAAGTCGCTGCAGCCTCTGATGCAGTCGCTTCCGGCAGGCTACAAGATCCAGGTCGGTGCAGACGTCGAGGAGTCTCTGAAGGCCAACGTGGCGCTGGCCAAGGTCTTCCCGATCATGATCGTGCTGACGATGCTCGTCATCATGCTCCAAGTCCGGTCGTTCTCAGCGATGTTCATGGTGCTGCTGACGGCTCCTCTTGGCCTGCTTGGCGCTGTGCCGACGCTGATCGTCTTTCACCAGCCCTTCGGTTTCACGGCAATCCTCGCCCTGATCGGCCTCTCCGGGATCCTGATGCGCAACACGCTCATCCTGATGGGACAGATCAAGACGAACATGCACGAGGGGCTCGATACCTACCATGCTGTCGTCGAGGCCACCGTGCAGCGTGCCCGCCCAGTTATACTGACCGCGCTGGCAGCCGTCCTGGCCTTCATCCCTCTGACCTTTTCGGTCTTCTGGGGAGCGCTCGCCTACACCCTGATCGGCGGCACGGCGGTCGGGACGGTGATCATCCTGGTCTTCCTGCCAGCGCTCTATGCGATCTGGTACCGGGTCCGCCCGCCAGTATCCGAGCCTGAACAGGCTGAGCAGTCCGCCGCAAATGACACCAAGATTGGCGAAGTCTCAGCTGCAGCCTGAGAATCGCCTCGGCGGCGCGGATCCTTTCGTCTCTCCCGAAAGCGATCTGCGCTGCCTGAAAATCCATCCATTTGTATAGCTGCAAATCCTGAAGCAACGAGCCCACACTCGGCCGCCCATCAACGGAGATCGTACAATGAACCTCCTTTTCGCCTACACAATCTTTCATGTGCTCGTCAGCCTCGTCGAAATCGTCGCGGGAATTGCGATGGTCGCTGCATTCATTAGCCGACGCCCAGCTGACGGATGGACGAAGCTCTTCCTCATCACTGCGGCCATCACACTCTTCGGGGGCTTTCTCTTCCCGTTCCACGGCGTGACCCCGGCAATCGTGATCGGCGTCCTGAATGTGGCCATTCTTATCGTGACGGTGTTCGCCTGGAAAAGGGCATCGATGGCTCGCCTTTGGAACGCCACGTTCGTCATCGGCGCGCTTGCACTGCTGTACTTCAATTGTCTTGTGCTGATCGTCCAGTCGTTCCAGAAGGTCCCAGGTCTTCACGATCTTGCTCCCGTTGGCAACGAGCCTGCCGTTCTCGTATCCCAGACTGTGCTGTTCATCGCCGCGCTCGTCATAGGCTATCTAAGCTTCAAGGGCACGCGCCGGATCGCTTGAGCGCGGCTTCGGCAACCACAACGATAAGAACCTGTTCGGCCGGAAGCACTCAATGAAAACCGCTGCAACCTCGCTATGGCGGGCCGTAAATCTTGGCCCGCCATGCAGCTGTCCGATAGCCGCCGAACTTGGTCTCGACGCGTTCGAAGATGCCAACAGGTTCGGACGTGCAGATACTGCTCAACAGGTATCACGTCGTACAACGGGGCTTGTAAGATACAGACTGCTTCGTCTTGCTATCGCCGTCTGGCGGAGGGTAAAAGGCAAGGCAGATCGACCCCGTCGCGGATCCCTGCCTTGAAACCAAACTCGGAGCAGCTTTCATCGAATTCTCAGATCTGTAACAGTCCCGCTGGCGCCCGGGTCCATCATGGGTAGGCTGAATGTGCTCCATGAGGAGACTTAGGGTCTCTGCGGCGCCAGCCTCCGGGCCGCCGGATGTAACCAGACATCTGGAAGGAATATAGCTTGCATGCTCCTGAGGTTGATTTACCGTAATTGTCCGTCAGCTATCGCGCCTTCGTAGCCACAGCCATCGCGTTAGCACGGTTTGGGCAATCCTCTTGCCAACAAGCCTGGGCAACGTTGGTTCATTATTTATTTAGGGATATCTTGAAGTCCATTCCGCAGCAGACACGGGAGGCAACAAGTGCCATCGAATGCCCATGTCATCATTCTGGTTCACGGGATCAGAGACTATGCTCTTTGGCAGGAACGAATCCGAGGCGTATTGGCGGAACACTTCATCGTCAAATCAACAAACTACGGCCGATTTGATCTTTTACGTTTTTTAATCCCAATTGCCTACTTCCGAGACAACGCCATTGAAAGCGTTTGGGATCAAATCAGAGATGTAAAGAAGGAGTATCCGAAGGCAAAATTTTCCTTTGTAGCTCACAGCTTTGGAACGTATATATTAGCGAATATTTTAAGTAGAGAGTTCGATTTCAAAGCGTTTCGTGTAGTGTTTTGTGGCAGTGTTATTAAGTACAATTTTCCTTTCGAGCAATTGACGGAAAGATTTACCCCTCCAATCTTGAACGAAGTCGGCACTAAAGACATTTGGCCAGCTTTGGCAGAGTCCGTGACGTGGGGCTATGGTTCAGCGGGAACGTACGGGTTTCATAGACCGAGGATCCGTGACCGATGGCATACGGGCGCCCGGCACGGTTATTTCCTCGATCCGGTATTCTGTCGGAAGTTTTGGGTCCCGTTTTTCCGGGAGGGAGTGATCGTCGACGGAGCCTCGGATCCCGAAGATCCACCAGCGTGGCTACAGGCGCTTTCTCTTTTTCGTTTGAAATACGTGACGCTTTTGGTGCTTGCTGCGATCGCCGCCATGTTCGCATTCGTACCTCAACTTCGAGAAGCGGTGGGCGGCGTCTTCGGATCTCAGGTTTGTTATCCCTACGAACCCGTCAACGACGCGCCAGACAGGTCGCAACCGCGGCGCGGTTGTCTACCTCGGCGACTGTCTTACGTTAAATGGATAGACGAAACGGCTTACTCGGCTGTTGACCGCAAGACGGGCCGTTGGCCCAGTGATCGAGCAAACCGAATTCTCACAATCAATGCGGTGGATGTGAACGGGACTCCGATCTGGGAAGAGCAAAACTTACTTCGGGTCGATGCCGGACGTGTGTATTGGCAGCCCCCCTCACCGGGTGGATGGACTGAGATTGTCGGGGAATCCGCTGATATTGTGCCCGGGCAAACCGGGGCTCTCCTGAGGCGCCAAGATCCAGAGCAGGAGTGCAGTCCGGGCGCAAAACGAAAGCTTCTTGAGACCTTCCTTCCTATAAGTTTAAACGACACGACCAAAAGGCAAGATCAAGAGGTCGAGATGTGCTTCAGATGGGCGGATTTCGACTGCTCAGACAAAATTCCATTGAGATTGGGAAACAACAACTCACCATTTGGCATATGTGTCGGGCGCGTCGTTCGTGCGATCAAGGACTGAAAAAGTAGAATAAACTCTCTGCAAATAGCTTTTTGAAGCAGGGGGCCGGTCGATAGGCGCCATCGCAGCAGCCGCCTTCTGTCGGCCTTATTTTTCAATGTCTCCGTAGCCGCCAGGCTCCATGGCGCCGCAGGCCGATGACAAAATAAACCGTTGCGGGGAAGAGCCCTTTCGACGATTCGGGCGTGCTATCGAGGTGCATAAACATAAGGATGCCCATTTTAATCCTATCGGGTGCGGCAATGTGCGCGGTCGAGATTAGGTGGCGGTGTTGATCAACGATGAAAAAATTGAAATCTGAAAGGCATCACTGGTGGCCGGAGACGGTTTCCGAATTCTGGAAAAACAGCCAAGGGGGCGTGCACTGGCTCCGTCCGGACGGTAGCGAAAAAGTCCTCCCTGCAAAGCAATTAGGTGTGATCGGAAATGGGCATCACATCAAATTTAGCTCCAACCCCAATGAGGAAACGGTTTGGGACGAATCCTTCGAGGGCCATTTCGACACCGCCGATTCTAACTTCAAGTACGTTATTGAATGGCTTGAAGCGCTGCCTCGGAAGAAGCGGGAGGGACGCTTGGAAGAGAGATTCGATCCATTTCCCGCGCCGGACAACAAAATCGCACTTCTCGCGGAATGCCTGGTTTCGCTGGCGGTACGCAGCCCGATGACTCGCGAAGCAGCCGTCTCGCTTGCGGAGCGTCTAAGGGGCCGCCTCGAGACCCGCGAGCGGAATCGCATCATTGGCCTGAATATGCGTAACATGCATAAAGCTGCCGTCAAGGATATCGGAGTTCGTGGGAAATTCCTGGCAATTTACTCGCCTGATCGTGAGTTTATCTTTGGAGACGGATTCTTCCACAACATCACGACCGTCAATCTTACGATAGCACCTCGGATCCTCGCACCGCTCACCCCACATATCTCAATGCTGTACGCGAGACCGACAATGTACTCGACCGAGCCGAGGTTCATGACGTTCGTCGCAACCCGAGACGAGACCAAGTTTTTGAATGACATGGTCCAGGTGTATGCCAAGGACGCGATCTATTACTCCACGGAACGTCCTGAGATCCTCGACGCTTTCCGACAGGGCGTTCATCGCATGTATGAGTTCCCCCATCCCCTGGAACGCTTAGTAAGCTGTTTACCGTGAGCCGGGCGCTCTGCGCTTAACGGCAATTGCCTCAATCAGCACGGCTCGTCCTTCGTCGAGATTGCGAGCGAGGTTGGCTGTCGCGGCCTTGAATTCCGTCCCCATGGCGAGATGGAGTCCCAGGGGCGGGACAGGTTGAGCAGCCTGTTGCTTGTGGAGCGCCTGAAACCAGGCGAGGGAGGCATCGGTTCGATCTGTCCAAGTCATGATCTCAAGGCCTGCCTTTGCCAAATGGGATTTCATCTCGTCCTGCGTGAGCAGATAGCTCCCCTCCGGGGTCTTGGACCACGGAACCGGATAGACGAGCGGGCCTCCGCCTCCTGCAAGAACATCGTAGATGGCGAGACGACCGCCCGGTCGCAGGACGCGGCTCGCCTCCGAGTAGAACCCCGTCCGATCGGCGATGTTCATGGCAACGTGCTGGGTCCACGCAATGTCGAACTCTTCGTCATCGAAGGGAAGGGCGAGGGCGTCACCCTTCTGGTACGAGACCATTTCGCCCAAGCCTGCACGTTCGGCAAGATATGTCGCTGCGGCGACGAAGCTGTCACTCAGATCGATCCCGGCGACGACGCATCCGTACGTTGCCGCCAGATATCTCGACGGGCCACCGAGGCCGCATCCAATATCGAGCACGCGTTCGTTTGGACGGGTGGAAAGCGCCTTCGCCAGCTCGACCGTCGCCAGCAGCCCACGGGAATGAAACTGATCCAGCGGAGCCAGTTGCTCGATGGTCAATTTCCCGTCGTCCAGACCCGCATCCGACAGCGCCGCCTGAAGGCGGTCCATCAGGGCGTCGCTCCTGTAGTATTCCTCAACCTTCCGCTTCTCGACCATCTGCATCCCTCCCTGGACAATCATCAAGTCGTGCCGACCCTGCTGGATCTTGTGGCAACTGGTTTAAAGGGAAAGCCTCCGGTGACGAACTATATGAACGTATAGGTTACGTGGTATGCCGCGGATGAGTTCAAATTCAACTCCCGCGAACAGGAACGGACGGATGATTTCAGATGCTGGGGAGAACGCGGGCGAGGTCATGACCGTCGTGCAGACGGCCATGATGGGAGGACTTCCTTATACCGCCCCAGAGATGGCATATTTGCTCACCCGACGATTTCCGAAGGGCTGAACATGCTGTTTGCAGGCGTGAAGTGAGAACGATGACGAAGTTCATTGCTTCAGGTCGCCGTAATTTCCCGTGGTCGCATTGTCCTTCGAAAGGAAGTGCATGATGTCGGCACCGCTCGCGTCGAAGCCGATGTTCCAGTCACCACACGTCGCCATGCGGTCGATTCCTTTGATCTTGCTTGCAGCAGTGTTGTCGTACGTGGCGTAGACCTGGACCTCGGACGTGCTCCCCATCTCGAAGATCGTGCCTAAAGCACTTGTTGGCCCCTCCTTGGCGATCGCGGCCTTGACCTGCGAGGGCACTTCGACACCTCCGCCACAGCCGACGCTGAAGGGATTGCCATCGGTAGGGGGCTCGTCCGCGCAGGTCGATTTCGTCCGCTTGAGTCTGTTGTCGTCCACATCGACCATCGGCCCGGTGCAAGGGCGAAACGTGGCCTTGCCTCCCGAACGCGCGACAACGAACCCGTAGATCCCAGTGGATCCCTGGAGTTCGTACGGTCCGTCGACGATCATGAGTTTCCGGATGTCGATCTTCGCTTCAAAACGCTGCAGGTCTTGCGCGAGGACGGCACCGGTCCAACCGACGAACGCCAGTGCTACGGCACAGAACTCAGTTCTTGCAGCTTGCCATATTGCCATCGTTGTTCCTCCTTCTCTCGGCGGAATACGCTATCGCCCCATCGTTCCGGACTGCAAAGAGCACCGCATGCCAACAAGGCAGGACATCGTTTCGGCATAGTAGGTACATCGTATCGGTCGTCCCGAGTATCTGGCGCAAGCGGCGAGAATCCCTGCAACGCGCGTATTCCTCATAACTCTGATCTGCCTTGTCAGGAGGCTTGACTACGGCGTTGGTGATCGACTTCTGCCCAAACCACACCAAGTCCGCCATCTCCTCGGCAGCCGCATCCGCTGAATTCCTGACAACGAAAAGCAACGCGACCAGAGCCGCAAGCATCAGAACGAGCCCCGTTCGCCTGACGGGTTTCACGAGCGGCCGAACAAACGCCGACAGCAGATAAACGACAGCGAGACCAGCAATCGTGAGAAGAACGGGCCAGGAATTGAGTGGCACGAAGGCGTAGACCAAGACGGTCGCGAGAGAAACGTCGACCTGCGTCGCATCGATGTCGAATTTGCCCAAGTATGCCGACAGATACGCCCAGCCGCTGAAGTACACAAACGCCAGCGGCGTCGCCGCCGCCGCAGCCTCAACGATCGCCGTCCTAGTCCCGGTCAAATTTGCCCCCAGAGCGTGTATGCGATGGGATCCGAGAATGCCTCAAACTTGGGAATTTTCAAGCTGTGGGCGAATGATCGTCAGCTCAGCTGGCAGCCATCTTCAGCGCCTTCTCGATCTCTTGATCCAGCATCTTGCCGACTTCGAGAACATCAGCGTTCTCGAACTGACCGAACTGCGCCGAGGGAAGATCGTATTCAAAGGTCGAACCGCCCGACGCGTCCTCGTAAAGAACGATGCGAAGCGGGGCGTAGATGCCCGCGGCACAGACCTTGCTGGTCATCTTGGATGCGGTGAGAGGATTTCCGATTTCATACTGGACGATCTTCCTTCGGCGGTCGATCATCTCGTTGGCGATCCCATGATCGCGCTTCACAAAAATCAGCAGCGGTGGCCCGGCTTCAAGTTCGCGTCGGACAGCCTCTGCGTCGCCCTTAGCAAGTCGATCCCAAATGCCATCATCGATGTGTGGGACTTGCGCTTCCAAGGCCGCTACAGTTTCTTCGAATGGCTTGGGAGAGCCGATCTTCTTGTGTTCGACGTTCAACGTGTTGCTCGACGAAGTCGGTCATTGGATTACCTGTCTGGGTCTGGATAGAAGCTGCCGCGGGAGAACCGTTCGCGGCCGCGCGCTGTTTTCAGCCGAAGAGGACGGCGTCCATGGTGATGTTCGCATTCAGCAGCTTCGAAACCGGGCAGTTCTCCTTGGCGGCCGTAGCGAGCTTCTGGAAGAGCTCGTCGGTCGCTCCGGGGATCTGCGCTTCCACCGTCAAATGGGCAGAGGTGATGGCAAATCCCTCGCCAACGCTTTCGATCGCGACCGAGGATTTTGTCTTGATGCTGGTGGCGACGAGTTGGGCCTCTCCGAGAACGAGCGAAAATGCCATCGAGAAGCAGCTCGCATGCGCGGCACCAACGAGCTCCTCCGGATTGCTTCCCTCCACGTCGCCGAAGCGGGACGAAAACCCATAGGGATAGGCATTGAGCGCGCCACTCGCGGTCGAGATGGAGCCCTTGCCGTCCTTCATGCCGCCAGCCCATTCTGCGGAACCGTTGCGAACAATCTTCATATCTGTCACTTCCTTTTGTTACTGAGCCGTAGTCGGCAATAGTCGATCTGATGGCCTGCTAGTGGCACGGGAACCCAAGCAAGTGACGTCCGTCGTGGACGAACTCATGCACGTACATGCTGTCGAAGATGGCGGTGGCGCCTTCCTCGGCGCCGACGAAGTAGATGGCGAGCATGAAGAGAAGGCCGCCAAAGATGGCCCAGGGGATCAGCTCACGGATCGGTATCGGCGCGGGCAGGGTGCCTGCGACTGGTATGGCGATAGCTTCCGTCATGATGTCGTCTCCTATGCGGCACTGGTTTTGGGGTCTTGAACGCTGGCTGTGCTCACTGCGATCGGGCCACGTACTCGCGAATGATGGTGAGTGTGCCGGGGAATGCAGGTCGCGTTGACGAGAGCGATAGGTTCGCCATGCGGCGTGTTCAGGTACGCTTGACGCCACACGGCAGCGCGTTCGGCCACGTCGCCCTCAGTCAGAATGCCTAGCGAGATCAGCAGGTGGTTCATCGCAGAGACCCATTGTCTGTAGTAGGCCTGATCGGGACTTTCACCAGGTCCCGCGGGCGCGCGCTTGATTTCTTCGCTGAAGATCTCCACCCACTCGTCCCATGCGAACAGTCCAGTCTCGTTCAGGCGGACCACCATCGCGAAGGCTTGAGCATGCGACGGGTGCTCGAACGATTTTCCGCCGTTCGGGGTGGGTACCCGCTTGTTGTCGATCATCATTCGGCGGCTCCTCCGATCGGCTCGAGGTATTCTTCCCAAAGTCCGAGCCGAAGCGTGTTCAAAGGATCGGCGTTCGGTCCCCATAGCTCCTGAGCGGTGAAGCTGATGCTATAGACGTGCTGTGGAGACGGTATGTCGCCATGGGCCATCGTATCCGGCAGCGTGAAGACACCGAGATCCGCTGCGATGACGCCCTCGCGACCGCGGGCATAGCGGACGAGTCTAGTATGGCCGATCGGCTGTATCTTCTTCGTCCGAATTCGCTGGCCGACCGTGAATGCTGGTTCGATCGGAAGATCCACCCGCGTGGGCGTGCCACGGCTCAGGGCAAACGGCACGATGTCAGCAGTGAGAACCATAGTCACGAGTATTCCTCCTTTACCTTGGCCAACGTCGCTGCCAGCTCCTCGGCCGTGATCAGTCCCTTTTCCTGAAGGAGCGTCTCGGTCGCGTGAAGCCAGTGTTCGTAGTAGCTGACAGTCATGTATTCGACCGGATGCATTCGCTCCATCGCGTGCCGGAATTCGTCAGTATTGAAGTGCCCGACACCGTTCACAGAAACGAGCATCGCGAACACACGACCTTCCCATGGCTGAAAGAATGCGGGTTCCTTGGGTGTATGAGCGATCGGGCCGAGGCCGTGCATGCCACCCATGTCATGGACACCATTCATTTGACTCTCCTAGCAATGGTTCCATTCGGCATCCTTGGGGAAGCCCGCGCCGATCATCGAATCCCGTGTGACGAGGTCTGCGAGATGGTTTTCGCCCCAGCCATCAGTTCCAGCAGGACGTTCCGGGAGGACGAGATAACGTGTCTCGGCCGTGCTGTCCCAGACCCGGATTTCCTTGTGGGCGGGAATATCGACGCCCATCTCCTTGAGGACGCCGCGCGGGTCGATGACCGCTCTCGAGCGATACGGAGCTGACTTGTACCAGGAGGGCGGCAGACCGAGGAGCGGCCAAGGATAGCAGGAGCACAGCGTGCAAACGATAAGATTATGGACGGTCGACGTGTTCTCAACCACGGCCATGTCTTCGCCCTGAAGTCCGGAGAAGCCGAGTTCGGCGATGGCCGCCGTGCTTTCGCTGGAGAGAAGTCGCTTCTTGAACTCTGGGTCCTCCCAAGCTCTCGCGACCACTGCGGCGCCATTCCGAGGGCCGATCCTGTTTTCGTACGCATCGACGATCGCGTCGAGCCCGGCAAGATCGACCAGGTTCTTCTCGACGAGCAGGGACTCGAGCGCCTTCACCCTGAGTTCCAGCTCTGAAGGTGGTTCCGTGTGCTCATGGTCGTGGTGATGATCTGACATGCCGCCCTCCAATGCTGCCGGGCGTGAAGTGGCCCAGCCGCAACCGCGTTCGTTCCGGGGTATCCGTGTTGCGAGATTGTCGGCGCGCTCAGGCAGCTCCGCCACCTATACGAATGTATGGTCGTGACCTGGAGGGTTTGTCGTCTTGTGTTCAGCGATCTTTGCGCAGTCAGGGAAAGTCACTTCCTGATCGAGCGCATACCAACCGCAGACGCTGTCGAAATTGCATACCGGGCCGCTGAATTCGAACGCTATCAGGTCCTTTATGAAATCCGACAGCAGTGGGCCGCGTGAAAGTCTACGGACGCCGACTTATCGAAGGCGTGCTCGGGATCTCCGCGTGCACCGATGGCACTTACGACTTTTCTGACGCGGTTTTCGATGCAGAGGTGATCGGTCGTCAAGAGACGTCCAACCATCTTCATAGATAGGTATCTTCTTCCCCGGTAGCGGCGTCCTAATCAAGGCAATGAATGTAGGGAGGTCACACAGGATGCGTTGCCAGCTCTCGACCAGAAAGCCCACGAAGGATCTAACGGACAGCCGCATTGCCCGCGCGACGGGGAAGTAGGCGTGACCGGAATGTTGGCAGTCTTCCAATCCGGAAGCAGTTTGACGAGCCTTCCACGGTCGATGTCTTCCCGGCAGGCCCAGGAAGTCGTCGAGGTTACCCCAAGCGCTGCCGTGAGTGCTCCTTCCGTATCATTGACCGACAGATCTTTACTCCATCGGATCCTGAAGCGTCTCACGAGCAAACAGGATCCGAAACGACAGCAGTACCGATCAACCGAACCCTCGATTCCGAAGGATCTCCAGTCATGTCCAAGAAAGTACTCATCACAGGCGCCGCAGGCGATACCGGTCGCGCGGCTGTAAAGGAATCCCTCGCACTGGGCCTCGACGTCCGTGCAATGGTTCGCAAGATCGACGAACGCTCCGACGCTCTCGCCAAACAGGGCGCCGAAGTCGTTGTTGGCGATCTCAACGACATAAACACGCTGGTTCCCGCTCTCGAGGGAGCCGAGGCGGCCTACTTCGTCTGGCCCGTGGCACCTGGATTGATCAACGCGACGGTCAACTTCGCGCAGGCTGCAAAAGAAGTCGGAACGAAGGCTGTCCTCAATCTCTCGCAGCGTTCCGCCGACCGTCACTCGAACAGCGACTCCTGCCGGGATACTTACATCTCGGAGCAGGTGTTTAACTGGTCCGGTATCCCGGTTATCCACCTGCGTCCGACCTATTTCCTAGAATGGCTCCTCTACCCCTGGCAGCTCCCATTCCTTCAGCAGGGCGTCCTACGGATGCCAGTCGGAAAGGGCCGCCATTCGCCGATCGCGGCAGCCGACCAGGCGCGCGCCATCGCCTCCCTGCTGAAGAACCCGGAAGAACACATCGGCGAGACTATTCCGCTGTCCGGTCCCGTGGAAATGAATCATGAGCAGATGGCCGCAGAACTGACCGAAGCTCTCGGACGGAAGATCGTCTTCCAGGATTTGCCCATCGAGGAATATATCGCCTCACTCAAGCAGATGGGCGTTCCGGCATACGTACTGCAACACTTCAGCGGCGCGATGCTGGACTACCAGCACGGACACATGTCGGGAGCTGACAACAACATCGAGCAGCTCACGGGCGAACGCCCGATGACCGTCGCCGAGTACGCAAGGCGTCATGCCGACGTGCTGAACGCGAAGCAGTAGCCGATGCCGCGGGCGCAATCCGTTTCTCTGCAACCCGTGCATCCAGACCGCATCCCGGCAGCCGGGCAGCGCCATCACTATTCGAGGAGATCAAAAATGGACTACGTTGAATCACTGACATCGCGTAATGCCGAGTTCGCTGCCGAGAAATTCCAGCCCGAACTCAAAATGCTTCCGCACAAGCGCGCCGTCATTATCGGCTGTGTGGACCCCCGCGTGGATCCGGTGGAGATCTTCAAGCTCGAGCAGGGCGAGGCAGCGGTCATCCGCAACGTCGGCGGCCGCGTGAACGAAGAGATCGTCGAAACCATCGATATCCTTGCAACGGTGGCAAAGGTCGCCGGAAAGGAAGTTGGCGAGGGTTGGAACCTCGTCGTCCTCCATCATACCGATTGCGGCATCAAAGGATGCTACAAGAACGCGCCCGATCTGCTCGCCAAATACATGCAGGTTCCGACTGGGAAGCTCGAAGAGCTGGCGGTCATGGATCCTTACAAGGCGGTCGAGATCGACGTTAGGGCGCTGAAGGAGGCAACGGTCGTCTCTTCCGGCTTCACCGTTGCGGGTCTTGTCTACGACGTGGCGACGGGGAAGACCGAGACTGTTGTGCCGCCACACCGACTCCGGGATTAAAAGCCGTTCATGCAGATCGGCTTACATGCCTGATGGTACCCGAAGGTATCGGGCGCCTCAGGCATGTCTGGAGGCTCGTTCCATCCCTCCCCAAGGAATTCCAATCCTACGCCCGCTACACGAAGCTTCTGAATCGGGCGGAATGGCTGCACGTACTCCGGTTACTGAACGCACGCCTCCTCGCACCCGGACACGTCACCCGGGATCGTCAAGGAAGGGAACTCTCGAATTACGCGTTCACCTGATCGGCGCCTGATCTGAACGCGTTCGGTCTCATGCTGGCCAGGTCGAAGATCTCGTCCGACGATCTCGCATTCCGGCGAATTGTCTGCGGTGTCGTTCCATAGATCTTGAGGAAGGAACGCCGCATCCTCTCTGCGTCCCCAAGTCCGGTCTGGTCCGCAATCTCTTCCATTGGCAATCTGCCGCCCTCGAGAAGTAGCCGTGCGGCCTCCACACGCAGCGCCTCGACGGCGCGGGCAGGGGTCTGACCAATTTCAGCCTGGAAGGCCCGGTTGAACTGCCGAACACTAAGGCTCGCGGCTTCGGCGAGACGTTCGACGGAGAGATCGCCCGTCAGATTCGATCTTGCGAAGACAAGTGCCCGCTGGATGCGATCGGTCTTCGGTTCCATGTCGAGCATGGCCGAGAACTGGAGCTGGCCCCCGAGGCGGCGATGGTAGACGACCAGCAGCTTTGCGATCATTTTCGTCGCCTCCGCACCAATATCGCTCTCCACAAGAGCAAGGGCGAGGTCGATGCCGGAGCTCATGCCTGCGGAACTCCAGATCGGACCGTCGACGACGAAGATCTTGTCGCCTTCCATGCGGACGCCCGGGTAGCGCTTTTCGAATTCCGGCACGTTGTACCAGTGCGTCGTCGCACTCCGGCCGTCGAGAAGGCCTGCATCAGCCAGAACGAACGCGCCTGCACAGATCGACGCGATCCTTCTCGATGAAGCGCGAGCTTTGCCGAGGAAGGAAAGAAGTTCCGGGCTCGTGGGCTCGATCTCGGTGCCGCCACCCACGAGAAGCGTGTCGAACTCGGGATCGTCGAATGGCTTCGTGTCGATTGCCACCCCGAAAGATGACGAAACAAGACCGCCGGACTCCGAGAGCACCTCGAGCTGATAGAATGGCTGCTCCATCACACGGTTGGCGAACTCGAAAACCGGGAGGGCTGCGAGGCTCATCATCTGAAAATTCGGACTGACAATGAAGCCGACGCGTTTCATCTGCGGTCTCTGGATCGTTATCGGTATTTGGATCTCCTAGACATAGCATGTTTGGTGCAAAATGGATCCCATACATCTGTATGGTTTTGGCTCGCGGGCGAACCCCCGTGGACACCTGTTGAGCGACGACAGGATTAAACTGCAGCGGATGTAAACGATCATGGGCGGCACCGATCAATGCGATTTCAGCTCGTCTTCTGTTGATGCGGCGACCAGAGCGAGGATCACGAGGCCCTTCGACATGACGGATATTCGCGGCATGACGTACGATGTCGGCCACAAGGACGAAGTTCACCGAGGGTCGTGCGACCGTCTATGGCCCTTGAAAAGCGTCCACAACATCGCAAGCAATCCGGACATCAGGACCAAAGGGAGTATAGGCAAGATCCCAAACAAAGAGCGAAGACCCAAAAGCTGGGATCGAGCATCTGCTGTTTCACGATTTTCAGTCAGTAGATCCAGAAAATCCATGACCGACATATTCATCCACGTTCCAGTTTCGATATAGTCCAGGATCTCGGAGAGCAGCACTCCGACGGACAGAAGCAGGAAAGTTCCAACGATAAGCTGCGAGGGGTCGCGCCCCGAATTCTTATGGTCTTCTGCCATTTCCAATTGATAAAGTTGACCGCGCTCGGACGAGTTTAGGCCAAATTGGGCCGAACTCCTACTATCTTGTCGTATGGTTAGACCCGCGGGACCACGTCTTAAGGGGGCAGTCTGGTTCCTTTTTCAGGATCCTCCGGTATTGAAGGTCGGTGCGTTTTCGCCCCGGCCTTTTTGTTGCCAGAATTCCTGGCTCAGACCTCGAAAGCGCGCTTTAAATCGGATGCGCCGGGCGCGTCGCATGCCTTTCGCAAGAGTTCGGAGAATCGCCAATCTTGACGTGGTCGTTTAAGCCTGTTGAATGCCCGCAAATAGGCATCAGCGGGAACTACCTAAAATGACCGACCTATTCATCGAAACCAGCCACGGCTTGCTCGCCTACATTGGCACCAAGGGTTGCGGCGGTTCAACTTGAGCAAGACGCCTGCGCTACGCAGCCCTGTTGCCGAACTCCGCGGCGATCTCGGCGGCCTCAAGTCGAGCAGACGTCTTGTAAGGATAATGTTTCCAGCACCACCAATCGTCACGGTCTCCCTTCGTGAATCCGAAGCCAGCCCAATCTCCGCAGTGACATTTCCTGGCGATCAGGATAGGCGCGTCTGATAAAGTTTTCCGCTCGATGTCGCTCATGGTCACCTCCGAGTCTTATGTTCTTCTTTTGTTCTATTTTTACTATTCTGTCAATATCGTTTGCATCTTCGACGTTCCTGAGGGCCTAGCTGTTTGGCGAAACCGATGAGACATGCTCCGGCAGATTTTCAAGTCGTCGATCCACTGCTGCGCATGCATTGCAGAAATATCGGAACCGCTTCGGCGCGGCCTCCTTGCCGAAGGCCCAGTTGAGAATCCTCATGCCGAGACTCTGGCGAGGCGTCACCTTTGGCCCCTCGAAGTATTCGACAATGCCTTTCCGGAAGCAGTCTCTCGACCCTAGCAATTCCGTCAGATCATCGATCCGCGAATACAGGATTGTCGGTTGATAAAAATGCTTAACTGCCGACTACAATCTGCGCCCGAGTTCGTTTCACGTTCGGCGACTAGGAGTCGAACCTAAACTTAATCCGCATCGCATAGTCCGCTCGCCCCGCGCTGCGGGACCGAACAACAACAACTATGCGAATTGAAATGACTGACAATTTTTCTGCGAAAGCCTTCCAACGCAAAATCGATGCGTTCTGCCACCTGCGTTGTGCGCAATTCCTGACGGCCGAAGAGCTCGACCGATTCCAGGGTTACATGCGCACGCTCATCCAAACCTGCAGTCTCCCGCCGCGCGTCCACGGTCAGACTGACTGGTCGTCGGTTTCGCGTTCTTGCGGCGTAAAGAAGGAGATCCTCTCGACCAATGCCCGGCTCATCGACCCAGGCTTGGATGCTGTCGCTCGCTGGATCCGGAGTGCTTCTTTGTCCGGCAAAGCGCCAACAAAACCTGTTGGTACGTCGAAGGAGAAGATGACAACGAAGGTAAAGCCAAAGCGAGCGGCACAATCAGACGCGGCGCGAGCGCAGACTGTATCGAGACAGCCGATCGTCCAACCCTCTTCAGGAGGATCGGCTCCGGCAAACGTCGGATTTGTGGAATTTCCCACGCCATTGTTTGATCAATGGATCGAGCCCAACGATTTCGCTCAGGCGCTTCAATTGCATCTTCGTCGGCATGGCGAGACATATTGGAAGCTTCATCGCGCGATCGTCGGCCCTGATGAGGCGATGGACAAGGGCACCCTGCTAAGCTGGATAGAAGGCCGTCGCGTGCCACGTAGCACCGACAGCTTCGATATCCTGCGTCGCATCGAGCGACGTTATCGCCTGCCGGAAGGATATTTCAAGGCCAAATTGCCGCATCCGTCACGTTCCGCATCCGGTTTCAATCTTTCCGAGATCGACCCCGCCGAGCGGCGGCGTATCGCGTGGCATCTGCCGGAAGACTTCAATTCGTTGCCATTTCAGAAGCGCGAGGAAATCATTGACTGGGTTCGCCGGGTGATCATCAGCGGATCGACCGACTACCGAAAATTCCAGGCGGCTGCATCAAAGCAGCGATACGCGATCCGTTTTCCGGGCGTCTCGTATGGAGCACGGGCGTTGGGAGATGGCAAGATTAGCGTTCCCGCCGACCACGAGCAAACCTGGATCGAGGATCCCGACCTTCTGTCCGGCGTGATCGATGCGCCGCCAGCCCTTGCCATGGAAATGGCCGACCTCGTTCGTTTCAAGACCTCGGCGCTCACCTCGATCGGTTTCCAGCGCAATGGCGTGTGGGGGGAGGACACGGCATCACAGAAGATCGAACATCTGGGGCTCATGTTCGGCGCATTGGCGGCGTCGAAGCAAGGTGAGGTCGGCGGATATGGCGTGCCCCTTCGCCAACTGACATTCGGCTTGCTTCTGTTTCCCGGCATTTGGGACTGGTATCTGCAATGGCGGGAAAGCCGCCGCGGCTTCTACACCGCGTGGGAAGTGGACATGTTGCGCATCGCTTTGGCCATCACCAAGCAAGGCACCGGTTGGCTCCGGCAGCATCCGGAGCTTCTGCAGCGCGTCCAGCCGATCCCTGGCCTCGTCTCCCAGAATGAAATCGACTACGCACGAGAGGACTGGCACGGCGCCTGCGATGATTTTCACAAGCATGCGTCTCACAGGGTGAAAGAAATCCAGCGCATCGCCCGCGTTCATCGCGATCCATTCGAGCCGATCATGCCAGTCCTCGAGGCGGCAAGTCCTGTTGGTGAGTACCGTAAGATCACGGAGGAGATCCTTCGCTTGATGCCGGATGAGGATCGTTATCCGCGTCCGGCCGCTGAAGCGGTGCGGTCCTTCTTGATGCTGCGCCTCGGACTGCATCTCGGTCTTCGGCAGAAGAACCTGCGCCAACTGATGCTCTGCCCACGTGGTGAGATGCCGAGGTCGGAGCGTTTGCTCGAAAAGACGAAGCGTGGGGAAATCCGTTGGAATGATCGTGAAGGTGGCTGGGAAGTCCTGATCCCTGCGATTGCGTTCAAGAACGCCCATTCGTCATTCTTCGGTGACAAGCCATTTCGCTTGCTTCTTCCGGATCTGCTCGACCTCTACAAATACATCGATGCTTACGTCGAGCGTCATCGGTCGGTCTTGTTGCGCAACGCATCAGATCCGGGGACATTCTTCGTAAAGACGGTGAAGACCACCAGCACGAACGCCGCCTATGACATCACAACCTTCTACGAGGCTTGGCGTCTGATTATTCAACGCTACGGCATCTACAATCCGTACACGGGCAGGGGCGCGATTAAGGGCCTGCTACCTCATGGCCCTCACAATGTCCGCGATGTCTTAGCGACCCACATTCTCAAGCAAACCGGGTCCTACGAGCAGGCGAGTTACGCCATTCAGGACACAGCAGACATGGTGGCGAAACACTATGGTCGCTTCCTCCCGCAGGATAAGGCGGCGCTGGCTGCGCGAATCCTCAATCAGGTTTGGGAAGCCGCCTAAGTAGTCGAAGGCGCGAGGCATCAAGGGTGAATCCCGGTGCCTCGGCCGAAAAAGCCCAATCGATCGATGGTCTCCCGCACAATAATGCCATGGCGTTGTAGAGAAAGTTGCGACCTTCGTGCGAGCGATAAGAATAGCTCACGCTTTACCTGGCAAGCGCCCCCAGTCTGGAGGAGCATCAACAATGAGATTCTGCGCCAGCAAGCTCGACCTCTTGACGGCGCTGCCATACGTGTGATGCAGGTCGGTAACAGTATACGCTGACAATTAATCAACTCCGCAAGAATAGGTTGAAACGGATGCGACGGAAGCTCTAGTTTTCGGCGTCTGGGGAATCCGCATGTTTGTCTCGTACCGCGCAATCATAGCCGCTGGCATGTCCATGGCCGTCGCTTCGCACTGCTTCGCCGATGAGTCCAGCTCCTCGGGAACCGGTTTTGCCGTGACCCCAGACGGCTGGATCCTGACCAACGCCCACGTGGTCCAGGATTGCGGGCGGATCGAAGTGAAGGGGAAGGGCGATGCCACCGATCCTCGCATCGATGAAATCAATGATCTGGCGGTGGTCAAGATCTCCGGCAGTGATCCCTTCAAGCCGCTTTCATTCCGAAAATCCCCGACAAGGCTCGGCGAGGACATCGTTGCTGTTGGCTACCCTCTGGCCACGCTGCTTGCGGACTCGGTCAAGATAACCACAGGGAACGTGAACGCTCTCGCCGGGATCCGCAACGACACCAGATACATCCAGATTTCGACACCCATCCAGCCTGGAAACTCCGGAGGCCCGGTCGTCGATCGGAATGGATACCTCCTTGGCATCACCACCGCCACGCTGTCCAAAAGGACTGCGGACGAGATCGGCATCACTGCGCAGAATGTCAATTTTGCGATCCGTGCCTCGGTCGCCGAGCTCTTCATGCAATCTCAGAGCCTCGCCGAACAAGTTGCTGACAATACTGAAAATATGGCCTCCTTGTCGACGGCCGATCTAGCGGATCGTGTCACGCCTTCGGTCTTTCAGATACTGTGCTACCCACGCGCTGACGCGCAGGTAGCGGCTGTGCCGTCCGAAGCACCGAACACAGTGCAAACACAGCCGCCGGCGAGTTCGGTCAACCTACCGACGGAGAGCGCGGTGACCAATGAACCTTCCCTTGAGGTTCCGCGCGCTCGGAGCGGATTCGTACGTCATCCCAAGGGAGTTGCACCCATCAAGTCGGCGGCCAACGGCGACGCTAAGACAATCGGGCAGGCATCCAACGGAAGCCCAGTCGAGGTTCTGGAACTGCGCGACGACTGGTATCGCGTCCTCGTTGGCGGATCCGCCGGGTACATGCACTACTCGTGGGTGCGCGTGAATCAGTTCGAGGAACCAGCGGGTGACGGACGGTTCGTGCAGGTAAAAAGCTTCCATGCCCTTGATGAGGCTCGCTCGTTTATCAGGGGTGCGCCGATCCCGCTCTCTGCCCATCTGGCCGCAAACGGTTGGATCGCTGTCACCCTGCATGACGTCTACGGAGAGCAGGAAGCGAAAGATTTGTCCAACGCCTTGAAAGCCCATGGGCTGATCGCGAAAGACGCGATGGTGACCTACGGAAACACATACGTCCGCAAGGTGTGCTGCGACTGACATCGGTTCATTGAAAGGAAAGTTATGAGAGCGACGTTTCGAAATCTTCAGGTCTCCCTGGCCGCGCTCGTTATCGTGTTCAGCGCTGTCCCGGCATTCTCGGCGGAAGATCACTCGATTTACTACGGGTCACGGGCGGGCATGCATCTGACGACGATCTCAAAGAGTGGCATCGGAACCGCCAATGCCGTGATCATGGTCAAGCACACGCCCAAGGACGCGAAGGCGGTCTGCGTCGAATATGACCAGGACAACTCGATGGCTTGCGTGAAGCGCACTATGGCGGAGGTCAAGGTCGGCGACCGGGTGACAGGCAATTGTGTAAAGCGCACCTGGACTGACATGTACGGGCAGTCCTACGCTTTCGAGGGCAAACCCAAGAGTTCGGACATCATGGCGGACTATGCTGTGCGTGACCTTAAGTCAGGAGAGGTCCTCGATGGATCCTCGGCATCCGGATACGGCGTGGCCCTCACGATATTCCAGCAACTCTGTCCGGGCATCGCGAAATGAGCCCCGGAAGGCCTTTGACGCTGGCAATTTTCGGGTTGATATCCGCGCTATCGAATCCTGCAGCATCTGCTGAATTCTCCTTCGAGGGTGTGAAGAACGGGCCAATCACTGAAGCGCGCTTCAAATTGAAGGGCGAGATAGATGAAGGTGACGTCCAACGGTTGGATGCGGCCATTCAGGTCTCAGGGATCACCCATGCGCAGGATCCTTGGCGCAAGATGGTCGTGTCGCTCGACAGTCCGGGCGGCTCCTACCACGAAGGACTCGATCTCGCCCTCGCGTTTCGTCGAAGAGGGCTGTCCACGGTGGTGCGCTCCGGCGATCAGTGCCTCTCCGCCTGCGCGATCGCCTTTCTCGGCGGGGCCGAACTTCCGAAGGATCCCAACCCGGTAGGCGAAGATGATCCCCTGCCGGACCAGCTACCGGACCGATCTCTTGAACCGGGAGCCGTGCTCGGGTTTCATGCTCCCTACCTTGACGTCCCGAACGACAGTTACGATGCGGCGACGGTCGCCGACGCATATCGTTCGGCGGTGCTCGGCATATCGAGGCTGGTCGCAATTGCGGACAGGCTTTACGTCGTTCCCGCAGAATTGCCGAAGCTCCTTGCGCCGACGAAGGACGAACTCTTCGTTGCCGACAATGCAGACAGCGTCCGAGTCTTGGGCATCGACTATGACGAGCGTTCATATCAGATGCGGAACAAGCCCGGGATCACACGCTCAATGATCGTGAACGGATGCGTGAACCGATACTACCATCTCAACCGGAGAAGCAGCCAAGAAGGCTTTGCAGTCGCCAAAGCGACGATTGACGAGTTCATCGAAGGCTCTCAGCTCATGGAAAACGGCGAGGACAAGATCGCATTCGGAACGCACCAGTTCCGACA
The DNA here is from genome assembly GCF_056400025.1 of Rhizobium sp. 01L419. Lineage (NCBI taxonomy): Bacteria > Pseudomonadati > Pseudomonadota > Alphaproteobacteria > Hyphomicrobiales > Rhizobiaceae > Rhizobium > Rhizobium sp. 01L419. The sequence goes on along the minus strand of NZ_JBFTSM010000015.1, from coordinate 150,845 downwards.
GGGCGCTATCAGGACGTGGGTGGCTTACCTTCCAATCGCCAAGACCGCAGATGGCAAGAATTTCGTCTGGTGCCTGTTCGCCCCCGATCCCTCCGATCTCAAAACCTTTTACAAGGCCGCGGGATCGGTCGAGGAGTTGTTCGCGAGTTTCAAGGGAAAGGGCGATCTTATGACTTTGTCAACCGACAGCGACATGATCGCGCCCTCAACAGGCGATTGGATCTACGACATGATCCGCGACATCGACCTCGTCCCGCCCGATACGAAACTGCGCAGCGTCGCCAACGTTCTTGATCAATATTTCGATTCCGAAAAGGTTATGAATTGGAAAGCCCGTTGAAGAGATCCGGCCGTATGCGTCTGATCGTGGGGGCTTCCGCGTTTCTTCTGGCGGCCATGGTGGCCGCCCAGGCCACGAATACTCCTTGTAGCGGCCGGAAGGGCGGTATTGCAAGTTGCCAAGGCGAAACGTTTATTTGCAACGACGGCTCGGTCAGCGCGAGCAAGCGATCGTGTTCGGCGTACATGGGAGGCGCTGTTGGCCTTCTCGGAGGGGCATCGCCTCAAATGACCCCTGCTGTCGACGGACAGTCGATCGGGTGCATATTGCACCGGTCCCCGAGGAGGGCAGTACTGCATGACTGACAATGGGCAAAAAAGTTATCTGAGGCATTGAACGCGCGGCATAAGGCGAGCGCTTCTTTCACACGTCGTTTGCGGACGAGGAAGGGACCTGGAGTGAGATCGGTTCTTGGAATCGATGCCGCTTGGACAGAACGCGAGCCCAGCGGCGTCGCGTTGATCTCGGATGATGGCTCCGGTTGGAGGCTCGTGGATGTCACATCGTCCTATGATGCGTTCACCCGGATCGACCAATTCCAAAAGATTGCTAGACATCGCGGATCAATTCCCGATGCGTCAGCCATCGTCCAGACTGCCACGAGCAAGATCGGCACCCCGATCAATGTCATTGCGATCGATATGCCATTGGCCATGTCTCCGATCGTCGGCCGACGCGCGTCTGACAACGAGGTATCAAGGATCTATGGCGCAAGGCACGCGAGCACCCATACGCCTAGCATCACCCGCCCGGGAAGGATCAGTGACGACCTTCGGATCGGCTTCGAGACGATTGGCTATCCGCTGGCAGTGTCAGAATTCGAAGGACAAGCGCTGGTGGAAGTGTACCCGCATCCGGCCCTTATAGAACTTGCGGCCGCCAACAGACGGCTACCATACAAGCTTTCGAAGATCGGCAAATATTGGCCCGGCGCCGTTTCGGGTGCGCGGCGCGAGAATCTGATCAAAGTCTGGGCCGAGATCATCGCTCTTCTCGACGCCAGGGTTCAAGGCGCAGCGAAGGCACTTCCGCTGCCCGTTCTTGCCGCTCGAGGATTCGAACTGAAGGCGTTCGAGGACGCGCTCGATGCGGTCGTCTGTGCCTGGGTAGGAGCATGCGTGATGGACCGAAAGGCGAGGGCGTTTGGAGATGACGAGTCCGCGATCTGGATCCCCGATTTAAGTTCGCATCCCGGGTCTCTGACCTAGCAGCCGTTTTCTGCGTGGATCGCTTGAATGAAATCTCGCCCATCGCGCTTCACAGTGGTCACCGTCGCGGAACCGTCGCAGGTCTGTTTCCCATTGCGGAACCGATAGCGCACGGCAAAACGACTGTCGCCGGTCCTTTGGATGTCGACCAGCGTAATGGGCTCAGATAGAGCGCCGTAGAAGCCAGTCAGCGCCCTCGGACTGAACGCACCCTCCTTCGTCTTCTCTGGAACGACGAAAGTCGACGCAAGCCTGCCGTCGCCGGAATGCAGGGCGGCATAGAATGCTTCGATCGTGGTCGCCGCTGTTCCGTAGCTTTCTGTGATATCGCGGTCGGGCGAGATGGACTTCGCCCATGCGAGGAGAGGGCGATGATGATGCCCGGTCATCGCAGGCATTGGATTGACGACTTCGACGAAGACATCCGTGTCTCGAAGGCGCGTCATCTCCTTTTCGGTTTCCTCGTTCGGAACCAGCTGAACTTCATCGAAGATGTGCTTCGGATCGGCGAAATCGTCTCCCGTGATGCAGATCGGATGATCAAGCTTGAGAATATAGCCCGGCTCTGGTGTGTCGCCCTTTTGGACGTCCTCGAAGTTTGGCGGCCCAGCGAAGATTCGATGGCTGAGATGGCCGCTAAGTTGCGAGGGTTGCTGCTTGGAGACGTCATAGCAGGCAGCCTGCGTGGTTGACGCATAGAAGAGTGCCGCAGCTGCGATGCTGATGACGGCGTATGTTTTCATCGGATAGCCTCCCGGTGTTGCCGCCGACGATAAATCGCTTCCCGTGGAGTTGGAAGAATAAGCGATCAGATCTCTGCAATGGGAAACGACATCCATTCTATCTCGGCTGCACTCAAGCTGTAGCTGTCGTCACTCTCGGCACCTCTAACAAGAACGCCTTTGTCGCAGAGGTCGTCTACGATCACCTTCGCGGTTGGCCGAGGGCGGGCCGGATGTCGTTCAGAACGGGATCGCGCTCTCGGCCACGGTGCACTGGCTGTTCGACCGTCATCTGATTTCGCTGACTGACGACTATCGATCCATTTGCCGAAGGACGCGAGGCTGCGGCCGCATCCGGCGTATGTGGCGCGGCATCAGGAGCGGTTCAGTCCGGTTTGATTGCCGCCCAAGGATCTTATCGGTTTTCAGGGAAATCAGCAGCTGAGTGACATCGATAATTCGACGGTAGATTGGACACCTATCGCTGTCATCTCCAGATCTCAATATTTTACATTTTCTGTGTATCGTGCCATCTCTCGCCGACGATTCCGCAACAATTCAAGAAGAATGTCGTATCGGACATGTATGTTTTTCCGTCTCTACTGAACGTATAGCCGATGTCGACTCTCGTTTCTCTTATTCCAAGTATCAAGGGCAATACCGATTCGATTGGACTTTGTCCGGAGCTCGCAGAGCAACAATCTTTAAACGTATCCAGAAATTGTTCTGCTGTCGTAATGTCAGAGGGAATTGTGTTCCTTTCGTCAGACAAAACTCTATCAATTCCTATCTCGATAAGTCGTCCGTTAGTAAAGAAGGAAATTTTCTCATAACAAAAACCGATTATGTTTAGGGAAATAAAACCCGCGATCAAAGCGAGCGCAACGAAGCGAAAATTGCTCACGGTAAAACCTTCCTTGCTTCCAATCCGATGTACTGGCACCGGTAAGAAGGCAATGATGAGGAAGGTCGGTGCGGTTCCGCCCCCAGCCACTAACGAAAATGTGGAAATAATAAAAGTTTTCAGGTTTGTGTTTCTGGTCAGTAAGCAGATGAGCTTTAAAACCTTTTCAGCCGACGCAAAGCCCTGAATGCGGAATATGAACAACTTCAATCCATCCCAAGCCTTCGCTGACTTTTTCTTTCTTGCCATCGACCACGGCTTCGCGAGTGTTGAAAATGGTGGGGGTCCGCTTGTTCCGTTTACAATGCTTGTGGACCCAACGGGTCAAAAAAAGCTCACCCGCTTTGCCATGGACAAGCTCGAAGATGGTGTGCAAGCCGCCAAGAATAGTGTCGTGCCGACTGGGGCGACAGCAATGTATGCGATAGCTTGGGACGGATTCATCACGCTTGAAGGGCGCAAATGGGACGCTATTTGCGTTGAAGCTGGTGAGGCCCAAGCCGAAATCGGCGTGCTTTTTTGTCAGCGATACACTACGGCGAAGAAAGGATTGCTGCGGAGAACCCGCTCAGTCCGAGTGGGCAACCCGGCGCTCATCGGAAATCCCCCGTCTCGACTGTGGGTCGGCGGTGGGCTGTAGTGGCCGCAACTCTTCATCCCGTCGAGACGCGTTATACTCAAGGTTTCCTATGGACCTGCCACGTCCGAAGAAATCTTCGCCAGCCTCTCCGATAACCAGCATTATAGGGGTTATTGCTGAGTGTTCACCCTGATTCCATTGGGTTAGTGGCTGGGGTTCCGCCCGGCCTTTTTTGTTGCCTGAGAGGCTGGGGTTTCCTCAGGGGGATCAGTGCCACGTATCCAGCAACGGCTCGTCGTCAAAGTTTCCATTGCTGGCGGCATCGTACGGGTTGATGCTCCGACCGCCGCCACGCGTGCCATATGCCGTCAACTGAACCATGACCTCTTTCGCACGCTCAATGGCCTCGTCTTCGCTTCCAGCGTGACCGTCCGCGACCTTGATCGACACCACTTCCCCGCCGTCTCCGACGAAATCTATCCGCCAGCCCGTTTTCTCATGTGCAACTTTGGTTTCCAGCAAGTGCATGTGACTACCCGGCCTTCCTGCCTTTGAGATCGGCCTCGACGCTCTTCCGCAGCGCATCCATGATGTTGACCACATTCGACGTCTGAGCGGATTCGGCAGTTTTCCCCTTCGCCGTTTTTTTCGGTTTCAACGCCTTTTTCTTCTCATCAATGAGCTTTAGCAGACTGGTCTGAATGGGATCGCTGACCATGTCCGGCGACCAGCGCGCGGTCTTCTGCTTGATGAGCTTCTGGACGAGCGGAATGAGATCCGGATCTGCTTTCTCGTCGATCTCCTCGAAGTAATTCGCCTCCGGTCGAACCTCGTCGCCGAAACGCAGCGTCCAGAGCACGATGCCTTCGCCGCGCGGTTCCAGGACGACCGCCCGTTCTCGGCGGCCCATCACGAGCTTCGACACGCCGAAAACCTTGTCGGCCTTCATGGCATCCCTGATCACCGCAAATGCCTCGTTGCCGACGGCGTCGTCCGGCATCAGGTAATGCGGCTTCTCAAGGTAGATCCACTCGATGCTGTCGGCCGGGACGAACTTGTCGATGTCGATCGTCTTCACTGTGTCGAGGGCAACGGCATCCAGATCGTCCTCTGTGAGGATAACGTAGTCGTTCTCCCCGCGAGCGTAGCCTTTGGCTTCGTTCTCGTCCTTGACGGGCTTGCCCGTGACGGAATCGATGTACCGGGAGACGACGCGGTTGCCCGTCTCCTTGTTGAGTGTATGGAAGCGAACCTTCTCGCTTTCGCTGGTAGCCGGGGTCATAGCCACGGGGCAGGTGACGAGGGAGAGTTTGAGATAGCCTTTCCAGTAATATTTCGGAGCCATGACCTATCTCCCTAGCTGGCCTTGCGCCGCGGAGCGGCCCCGGAAGAGGCGGCTTTCGAAGCCACTCCGCGCGCGGCGCGCTGCCTGCCAGTGCCTTGATTGGCATTGGCCGCAGTGCGTTTCGGTTTGTCGTCAACGGCCTTCATCATTCCAGCACTCTCTCGGAGCGCGGTCAGCAGATCGCTGGGCTTCGACACCTCGACCTTCTTCGGCTTCGGAAGCGACCTGCCTTCGAGCTTGGCTTTCACCAGATCGGCGAGGGCGGCCTCGTAGCGGTCGTCGAACGTCGCGGGATCGAACTCGCCCTTCTTGGTGCTGATGATGTGCTTGGCGAGTTCGAGCATCTCGCCCTGGATCTTGAGCTTGGGCATCTCCTCGAAAGCCTTTTCGGAGGAACGAACCTCGTAGTCGTAGTTAAGCGTGCTGGCGATTAGGCCCTTGCCGTGCGGCCGTATCAGCACCGTACGCATTCGACGGAATAGGACGGTGCGGGCGATGGCWRCGACCATCGACTTCTTCATCGCMTCSCGGAGAGCCGCGAACGCGTCTCCGCCCATCTTGTCGGGCGTGAGATAGTACGGCTTGTCGAAGTAGACGTCGTCGACGTCGGAGCASGGGATGAASGCCTCAATCTCTAGCGTCTTGTTGCTTTCAGGGATCGCGGCGGAAACTTCCTCAGGATCGATGATGATGTACTGGCCGTTGTCGATCTCGAAGCCCTTGGTCTGGGCTTCCTTCGGCACAGGATCCTCGGTCTCGCTGTCTATGAAGATGCGGTTGACGCGGTTGCCCGTTGCCTTGTTGATGGTGTTGAAGGTGATGCGGTCGCTGGTCGAGGCTGCCGTGTAGAGAGCGACGCCGCAGCTTACCTCACCGAACTTCAGAAAGCCTTTCCACTGTGCACGCTGTCCTGACGGCATGACAAAATCTCCGAATCACTAATACGCGACTCAAAGACGTGTCAGGTTGATTCGTTCCGACTCAAAACGAATCATTTTTCAATACTTTACCGAATTTCTCTCTCAAATTGATTCAGCCGCCCACGCTCATCGAATTGCGTCCGACGGTGGTGGAAAGCGGTGAATATCTGTTCAGTTCGGGAGGCACGGCAACCACCTTCCTCCAGCACAATGCCGGGCACCGCTTGGGGAATTCCGTGGCCGCTTCAAGCGCACCATCATCATCAATATCTCCGGGGAACCACCGGAATCGTAGTGAGTTTCTACTGCGGACGTTCATTCGAAGGAGAAGCCCGATGGCACAGACACCGACATCCCGCGGCCACGCACAGGATCGAGCCCGCGTGGCCGGCGGTCAGGATCACGAGGTCAAGTACGAAGCAACGAAGAAAGGCGTCTCGAAAGATGCCGTCAAAAAGGCCGTGAAGAGCGCTGGAAACTCACGGAAGAAGGTCGAGGCCGAGATTGGTCGCCGTTAGGCGGCCGAGCGGCGTGGTCGGACGGGACAGGTCCCCGTGGATGTCCTGTCTTTTGTAGTCTGGGATCATGGCGACGCCGCAGTGTCGTAACGAAGCAATCATAGCCACACAGGCCTGCCGCCTCCACGTCTGGAGTAACGCATGTCCAAGAGCACACAGGAAGACCACCTGCTAATGTCGAAGGCGGTCCGTGAATGGTATCGGTACTACGAGGTGGAGTGGGACGATCAAGCTTCCTCGTTTTTGTGTGATGCCGCCATCGAACTCTACAATGAGGGCTGTCGCTCGGTAGAAGAGATGGCGACCGTTTTGATCGGCACTTACGTCGGGCTGGCCGCCACGCGCGTTAACGCGCCATCTTCGAGCTCAGTGCATTGACAGGCAAATCAGATCGGGCTGAACTCGACGAATTCGCACTGCATGTGATCCGACCGCGTCTTCTTCCAGTCATAGACATATTCACCCTGGTCGATTGCCGAGCCGATCATTCCAGGCAAAACGGTACCGGATGGATTGGTCGCCGCTTTCCGAGCGATGTATCGCCAGAACAAACCCGAGATGTCGGACTGGTCTTTCTCGATACGAGAGAGTTGGACGACACCGCATGGACCTTCGGGCTGCGATGATACGACCCAAGCTCCACTACTCGCGAAGTCGGAAACCCAGACGAACTCCTGCGTGAACGCGTTCGAGCTGACCTGGCAGGTCCGAATATCCTTCGCGTGGTCAGCCCTGGTGATCGTCAGGAAGTTCTCCTCGGTTGGATGATCGCACATGCCAGCGAGAGCGCGGAGCGTCTCGAGCATACTGGGGTTTGCCTTCGCGTCCTCTCGCAGACGGACCATGCCTTCCTTAAACTCCGCGGCATCCGTCGCGATTCCAGGATTGCGGGCGAGAGCGTCATCAATGGAAATCTGACCGGTGGCCATGCCGAGCCACGCCCCCATCATGTTGCATTCCTTGGGATCGGAGAATTCCTTCGCCGCCTCGGGGAAGCTCTTGCGTGCTTCGTCGAGCTTCTTTTCCAGATCGGCAGCCTTCACTTTCTTGCGAACGGCCGTCTGGAGGAAGTCGCACCTGAGGCGCTGTTGGCCCGCCTGAAGCTTGCAGCTATACGTCAGCGAGGAATCCTCCTGCTGGTTATAGAGCATGCCATTGGTGGGATAGTCTGCGGCGACGGCATCGAACGCCACCATTCCGACTGCAAGCATTATTAGCGTTTTCATCGATTTTCCCCCGTCCCCATCTTTGCTCCGGCAGGAAGGGGAATTCAACCGTCAGGACACGCCGCATCTTGTGACCTGCTAAGCGTTCAACGAAATCCTTGCTACGACTCGTTCTGGTGTCTAGCCTTTCGATGCTCGAGCATCCGCGCTCCGTTGCATGACGCAGTTCGCTGCCGCAACATTGTCTCCGAGCATGCTCTTCTTGAACTGACGAGGATCCGACATGCTTGCTGAACGTCCTACGACACCGGAATCCAACCCCGTCGACGCTGCTATGGCCTGGCACGGAGGCGATCCGCGCGCAACCATCGACGCTTTGCTTAGGGATCGCGAACGACTGTGCGAACAGCTTGCAATCGCCCGGGAGTGCATCAGCAAGGGCTATACGCGCGGTTGGCTGCCCGGCGCTGAATTCGAGGGGTGATGACGATAACTGCGGAGACGAGCAGCGCCCCGGAGTTCGTCGCAGAACTCGTGAGGGCGGCGAATGAAACCGACCGCCTGACCGCGGGCGAAATCGAGAGCTTGTTGCTTCGTGCGATGACCACGGTGCGCGATCTGCGCGAGCAAGCTGGCATCCCTGGAAGTGGTACCGAACACGATGCGATCGTCCGCTGGACACCGTGGCGAAAGGCGTCGTCACAATCTCCCAAGCGAATATTTCGGCAACCCTTCGCGAAGCGGCAGATATGGTCCGGACTCTCTGGATCGTCGTCGACAGCGGGACCGTTGTCAGTCTGAAGCCCTCACAATGAGCTCGAACCATTGGGCCGCGGGAGCATCTGGACGCGTATCCTGGAAGCTCTGACCGTGGAAGGTTGAATCGCCGAGACTAGGCAAATCGACAGCAGCTACATCTACTTTAAGGTTGTAGTCTGCAGACAACCCACTTGTCATCCTATGGCAATATTTCGCCGTTTATTGCTAGAGAATAAGCCTTTCGAAGGATTTCAAGCTCTACCATTGCGCGAAAATGTGCTTTGCTTGATCAACCAAAGATCTGGGCAAATACGATGTTACGATCCTCAGCGTTGTGGCCTTGCTCGGTATTTCGTGGATGCCGGCTGCGTCTTCTCGTGCCGAAATCAAGGTCATCGTCGGACCCCTGCCAACTACTGGCGACTTCGATCTGGAGAAGAAGACGCGTAGATCCTTGAGCGGCGTTGCATGTCCTGTCGCGGTAGAAGGGAAGCACGTCTGCCTTGTCGCCTTCGATGAGGGGGCCGCAGCCCGAACCATTGCTATCAACGAGACCGAATACGAAGTTCGAAAGAAATCGATCGATCTTGGTCCTGACGACAGTGAAATGGACGCGGAAGCGGTCGCAGCCGACGGTGCCTTCTACTATGTCTCGGGTTCGCACGCCGACAAGAGAGGTGACCCGTGCGAGGTGAACGAAGGAAGCCATCGACTTGTCAGGATCGCCTACGATCCGGCGACCGGACTCCCACTTCGCAAGTCAAACGGCAAACTGAAAGACCTCGAGGACGGGTTCGATATCACGAAGGTACTCAGCGACGACCTGCGGGGATCAGTCGGGAAGTCTTCGGTGCAAGTCAACATTGTTATGTTTGACGAAGGTCACAAAGACTTCGTGGGCGCATGCGCACATCATCCGGTACGACTCCGGCAAGCGCGCGATGCTGATGATGAGCGAGGAAGGCGGGATCGGCCCCGCAGGCGACTGGCAAGAGGACCTCGAGTCAGCAGAATAGTAGCTCTCATCCACAAGGGCGATTGTAGACTTTTCCACATGGACAACTATCGTGTGCGCACAGGACTCACCGAGCAATTCCATGACCGACAAGCGCTACCAGATTTTTATCAGCAGCACCTTCACAGATCTCCAAGAAGAGCGCCGAGCGGTCCAGGACGCCGTAATTTCTATGGGCGATTTCCCGGTGCAGATGGAGTCGTTCCCAGCGACCGACGAAACGCAGATGGATTTCATCAAGCCGCTCATTGAGCAGAGCGACTACTACGTGCTGATTATTGGCGGCCGGTACGGAACCATTGATGATGGCGGCCTGAGCTTCACCCATCAGGAATTTCGGTATGCAGTCGAGAAGGAAGTTCCTGTCCTAGTGATGATCCACGGCAAGCCCGAAAACATTGCATCCGGAAAGACCGAGAAAACGGACGAAGGCCGAAAGAAGCTCAAAGAGTTCATCGGCGAGGCACAGCACAAGCGTATTCGAAAAGATTGGGAGACGCTTGGTGACCTGAAGCTCGCCGTCAGGGAAGCTCTCGATCACGCAAAGAGGGCAAAGCCCAGGACGGGATGGGTCCGTGGCGACACCATCGCCAGTTTCACCGCCCTCGAAGAGCTTAATGAAGTCCGAAAGGAAAACGAAAAATTCAAGGAGGCTCTGGGCAACCTAGCCGTGGATATTCCCTTGCCCCAGATCCCTGCGGTCAGCGACATGACGGTGTTGAACCTGATCCCTCTGACATTAAAGTACCGGTCCGGTGAGAAGCGGGAGGGGAGCTCGGCAAAAATTCAAGGATCCTGGATATCCTTCTTTCCGTTGTTCTTCTCAAACCTTGTGGTCCAGACGGGTGATTGGAACGGGGAATACTATTGGCATATCGAACACGAAAAATCCTGCGTTGCTCTCGGATCCTCCATTGCAGGAGAACTGTCGTGGGTGGACACGACGAACCTGTTCACGATCTCCCGCGGAACTTTGGATAGGTTGATCGCCTACTACACTGAGGCTGGGCTGATGGTTTCCACCACAGATGGCCAGAGTGCGTTCACCGAAGCCGCGCAGCGCGTCGCCAGGAGGCACCACATCGTCGATAAAGCAGCTTCCTTTGGCGTAATTGACGGCGAGATATCGGTGAACATTATTCCTGCCTACAATACCGACCTCGAGAAGGATATTCCCTTCTAGTCATCTTCGTATGTAAGCGGCAGAAAGCACGTTATGCGGGAGAACCGATGGTCGCAAAAATCAAAGCTTATGCACGGCCGCGCCAACTTTATCGATATCGATCGCTCGTTGGGGACAAGCTGCAGAAGTTTCGGCAAGAGCTAGACGCGGTAGTCCAGGGGCACGTCTATTGCCCAGGCTACAAGTCCATGAATGACCCCATGGAGGGCAGCCATCGAGAATCCGCGCTCCTAAAGGGCAGCGTCCGCCACGATCGAACCGTTGCCGAAGTGCGGCAAGTCATCGATACTCTGGGTATCGCTTCGTTCTCGGAGACGATGGATCATGAACCAATGTGGGCTCACTATGCAAAAGATTTCTCTGGGATTTGTGTCGAGTACAATGTGAAGCGGCTTCTCGACAATCTCGGCAATGAGAACGAACTCGTTCGCATGACCTACGGCGAGAAAGCGCCGATGCTGTACCGAGATCGAGAGACGGCCGAGAACCGTGCCAAGATGATCCTCTCATGCAAATCGGTCAGATGGGCCAGCGAAAGAGAATGGAGATTAATCCGGCCGACGATCGGGGCGGCCCCCTACGAGTTACGGACGGCCGTCACGTCCGTATATTTAGGATCGCGCATATCAGAAGAGCATGAGAGAATAATACGAGCAGAGCTCCAGCCGCTCAAAATCCCCGTCCGAAAGATGGAAGTCGATACCTATGCAATCGCCTTCGAGCCGAAGAAGACGACCAGAATCAAAAAGCTCAAATGATCAAGGTCGGATGTTCTCCCGGCCTTTATCTCATGCCGGAGACCTGCTAGGCGGCACTAGATCAGAAATGGCTCCAACGGTAAGCGGCGAGTGCTCCTGCAGATCGGCAGCATATTGCACGGGACCGCGTGGCGGGCGCTATTGCATCTCTGACAACGGGCGGAAGAGCTATCTGCGGAACCGATTATACTGGACTGCGAGGAGAGCGGCGTTGAGAGCGGTTCTAGGCATCGACGCAGCATGGACAGAACGCGAGCCAAGTGGCGTCGCTCTGGTCGCAGATGATGGATTCGGCGGGCGTCTCGTCGAAGCTGCCGCCTCCTAAGATCCGTATCGTTGAGTTGTTGGACGTCGAAATCGCAGGTCTCAGAGACGCGCTGCCGTTGCCACCGCCAGAACTTCTCGGTCCGACCATAGAGACCGTCAACGGCCAAGCGGCGCCTAGGTTCCTGCGTACCGGTTCGCTGGCGATGGTCAGTTGCCGATCCCCAGGTTTTTCTCCACAGCCCGCATCTGATTGCCCGAGTCTGTGCTCCTTTTTTCTTCACTATGGATGGCGCGTTTGGCCGCCGCGGTACCTTCGCTTGTTACATACCAAACGACTAGCGTAGTGGCGGTCGTAAGCAGGACGACAGGCAGCGTCAACGATCCAGTCCAAAGATGGGAGAGGTCAAGCAGTGAGAGGCCACCCATGACCAACGCCACGACGAACAGGAAAGCTTTGGCGTTCGAACTCGTCTCGGTGAACATGCCAAACCAAGATGACAGTACGTCGATCGCGATAAACACGGAAAGGATGAAGGCTAGTACAAGTGCAGCAGTTCGCAATGGTTTATTCCCTTAGTTGATAGCTGTAGGCAAAGTTTTGGGGTCTCCTACGCTCGATCGGCGTCGGCAATCCGTGCGATACGGCAATCATCCCGGCCACCGAATAGGCCTGACCGACCTCGGTGCGTGCTGAGGGATGAATGTGGAGCGTCGACAGCCGACCGGACTCATATGCTCCAGTGTCGATGGCGATCCGGTTCGGAAGTTGCTGGACCCACATCGTGTCGTTCGGAGTATGCCCGTGGACCACGAGTTTCTCGAAGCTTCCGGCATAGTCGAGAAAAGGTTCGCGGATCCACATCAGCTTATAGGGGGCCTGACTCCGGAGGGGGACGCCGGGTTCCAGACCTCTGCGTGCACGAGAATGTGGTGATCTAGCTCCACATAGTGCTGCGCAGCCCGAAGGACATCGATATGCTCTTGGTCGATTACTTCAGCGGCGAAATTCAAGGTCGCTTCCCCGAAGTCGAAACCATATGACGCGAGCGTGGCTGCGCCGCCCATCTGCGAGATCCAGTGCAGCAGCAATGCCTGCTTTCGGAAGGGGTCGGTCTCGTCGATTATACGCAGCGGATAGGAATCGTGATTGCCAAGAACCAGGCGCGAGCCTGGAACCGTTGACAAGGTTTCGGCGACGAGGCCCAGGGCCTTTCGGCTCCCCGGCCCGCGGTCGATGATTTCCCCCAGGAAGATGACTCGATATCCATCGACGAGGCGGCTCGCCTTCTTTGCGATATCGCTCAGGAGCGCCTTCAGAAGGTCCGCACGGCCGTGGACATCGCCGATGGCGAAGGTGTGGATCTGGTTGCTCGACATCCGCTTGCCCTTAGTAACTGCAGCCGTTCTACACGGCAGGCGTTTGGAAATCGTGCAAATGCATGCAACACTTTTCACTGCGATCTTAGAGGATGATTAGGTATCCTTGGTTGCAAAATTTTTCCGGGTTCGTCGCTACGACCATCCTCGACAAACAGGACGATCGACATGCTGGACGAGATTGAGCAGGGCTTCTTCTGGGGACGACACTACGGAGGAATGTTCTTCGCTGAAAACGGAAAGTGGATCTGTGCTTCCGGTGAGCGCGACCACGCTCTCGCGCGAGCGTGGATCATGGAGCCGTCGGGCTATCAGGGTTGGACTGTCGTCCTCGATAAAGTGGCCGAGGATGAAGAATATTGCTGGCAGGGCATGGTGGTGGGTGTCGACAAAAACCTAACGTACGCTCATGCCGAAAAGATCGCCTATGGCTACATCACGGAAGGGGAGGTCGAATTCGACTTTCATCGTGACGTGGCGCTGCGGATCTGGGGCGGCATCGAACAAGGATGGATCGACGCCGCGATTAGTGTCCGTTTCAACACGCACCGTTGGGTTCGGCTCTACGAAGAGGACGGCGGATGGCGCGCCTTCGGTAGCTTCGAAGTCTGGAACCCGGACATCCGTTGTTTCGAAGCCGAGCAAACCGGACCTGATTTTCCTGCAAGCGGCGTCGGGGACTTTGAAGCTGTCCGGCAGGCTGCCTACGACTGGGTCATCGAGCCTGCTCTTGAAAAAACACTGAACCTGCAAGCTGCTGCTTGATCGATGGCTCCAACCATCCCAGCTAATGCAAGCCCGCAGCATTTTTTTGAGTCATCACTCCTTCGGCAGCACATAGCCTGCCGAAGACTTCGCTGACATCATCGATCACCCGCAGAATCGTAGGGTCGTTCAGCAGCGTGAGATCACCACCCATGCCAAGTTCCCGCAAGGACGTGGAGACCGGGCTGCCGAAGGGCCCCCACCCGGTTGCGAACCGAGCGGCGCTCACCATCGAATCTCCATAGTTGAACGGGCGAGGGATGGCATCATGGCACACGAACGTGATCTTTAAGCCCCGCTCGTCGTTCCGCGACGTTGTGTGCAAATACATGCCATCGAAGAAGAGCGCGGGGCACTGTTCCAGCGAATAGCCAGCCTCCCTACCGAGATGGATGTAATAATTCTCTTCCAGGAGGGTGAAATCCATTTCCTTGGCGGTATTCCAATCGAAAGCATCTCCGCCTTTGAGGGTGGTCATATCGTAGACCGCGCACCCGGCCTCTTCCCAGAGGTCGTGCTGCTGATCCATGAACTTCTTCATCTTAAGGACGCCCCCAAAATGAATTTCACGCGCGACTGCCTCGTCTGCGATCCTATGGGCGGCTTCCCTAAACTCTGCTGTTCCGGGGCCGTACTTCTCGGCAAGTTCGCGCATCTGTTCGTTGAGCTGTGCCTGGGCAACGTTGATGGTGGTCTGCAGGGCTCGATAGCGGACAGGGTGGTATTGGTTCATTGATCATCTCCTTGACCTTACCGAAGATGATGAGGACAGGGCTTGCATGCGAGAAGATGGTTGCCAGTCCTGAATTCGAGGCTCGGTGACTGTAGTCGCACTCAACAAACTTCGAGTTGAATTCCCATGTGATTGGGCACAGACGGTCTGGACACGCACCGGGCTAAACGTCATGGTCGGACCATGGAACGAAGCAGGCGTCTCACTGTCTTTCCCGATACAAATCTTTTCCTTCAGTGCCGAACGCTGCAGGAGCTTCCGTGGCGCGAACTCGGTGACTTCAGTGAAATAGAAGTCCTTGTCCCTCGTCCGGTTCAGAAGGAGATTGACCTCCATAAAAGCGGCGGAAACGATAGACGGCAGCGCAGAGCCCGAGATGCCTCCAGCCTACTGCGATCCATAATTACTGATCGCGCCCCGCTATTGATCCGCGATGCAGATCCACAGGTTACGCTATCGCTTCGGCTCGACCTAAGGCCTGATCCCACCTTAGCAAGTACGCTCAACTATGCCGAACCTGACGACATCCTCGTCGGCATTGCACACGGTTTCGCAGCATCCGACTTAGATCTCGAAGTTGCAATTCTGACTGATGACACAGGGGTAATGGCCTCGGCGAGCGCAACGCAGTTGAATTTCAAAGCGATCCCGGAGCACTGGAGGCTTCAAGTCCCGTCTACAAACGAGGCGAAGGAGTTGAAAGCCGCGCATGCTGAAATCAAGAAGCTTCAGCTGCAGGAACCGATTTTCCGGGTGAGATGTTCGGAAGATGTCGAAAGGAAGGGCGCACTTGAGTTCGAAGTTCCTGTAGCGCATCCATTGACGAAGCCCGAAATCGACAGCCTTCTGGAGATCGCAACTTCGCGGTTTCCGAAGAAGCAGGACTTCAGCGTCAACAACGGGCGCTCTCCGAAATCGGGACCGCAAGGAATTGTTCTCGCATCCTTGATGGGTCTCGACGTGCCGCCAACCACAGAACAGATCGCCGCCTACAATCGTGCCTACGATCGGTGGACCGAAGAAATGGCAAGGATTCTGACGGCGGCCCATCGGATCCTGCTGGCGGAACATGACGTTTGGCCGAAGATCTCGTTCATCGCCGAAAACGTAGGAACTCGCCCGGCAAATGACGTATTTGTCGAGATCGTCGCGACTGGCTTGCTGCAGGTATCCCAGGATGAGCGGCAGGACCAGGATATCGAAAGCCTTCCATCTCCTCCCGCAGAGCCGAAGGGAGCGCTGCTAGATATGTATGCTTCGTTCCGTGCTATGGAGAACTTGGCTGGCGGTCGCAAGAATGTTTACGGTTACGATGTATTGATGCCTAGGATACCGAAGCCCCGCGAGGCGGAAGGCTTCTATTACAGGAAGCGCGACTTCACGAAGGCCCACGAGCGATTGGAACTCGACTGCGAGCTGTGGCGCCATGGACTCAAACCTGAAACATTCACGGCGCGTCTGAATCTCAGCCGTTCCGACAAGGGTCGAGGTGCGATAGAGTTTCGAATTCACGCGAGCAACCTGTCGCAGCCCGTCTGTGAGACGATACCGGTCGAGCTGACCACGAAACACTTATCAACCTTTGAATATGCGCGGGATTTAATCCAACGACTTCGTATTGTGCCCTTTGACTAAATTCGTAGGCTCCTGGGTTGTGTACGAGCGTCGTGACGACCGAAGGAGTTTGGAAGCGACTGGAATGCGAACGGGGCCTTCCGCCTGACTGGTGGATACCGCGTCAAGCGTCCGCAAAGCGGCTTGGGTCGTCTTCCTTTGCTTTGAAGCCGATCTTCGTCAATCCTTTGGCTGGCCCGGGCGCAGCTGAACGCGACCGTGGCCCGTTATAGGCGATGCCCGATCGTGGACGGTACCGTTGGGTGATCGTTGCTGGTTCGAGAGGTGAAGACCATGTCGCTGCAGGATATTCCACTCGACAGAATTACGGCGGCCGATATCGAGCATTTGGTTACCATGCGAGTGGCCGAGTCATTGGTGCTGGATTACAAGCGCGAGAGCTACGATCCGGGGGAGGACGGAAATTCCGAATACCTTAAGGATATTTCCTCGTTCGCGAATACCGTGGGTGGCGATATTGTCATTGGGTTGGCCGAACAAGATGGCGCTGCTGACGAAATCGTGGGCTTTCCAGGTAACCTCGACAGGGAGATGCTTCGGCTCGAACAAGTTCCAATGACCGGGATCGAACCCCGCTTGGCTAGTCTGAAAGTGCGTTCGATCCCAACAAGCAGCGGACCGGTCATAATTGTTCGCGTCGCCAGAAGCTACATGCCCCCGCATCGCGTGATTGCACGGAAAAGCAATCGTTTCTGGGCACGTGCTGGAACCATGAAGTACGAGCCGAACGTCGAGCAGCTTCGGCAACTTTTCACCAACGGACCTCAACTTGGCGAGCGCGTTAGAGCGTTCCACTTGGACCGACTGGTCAAAATCACCGCCGGGGATACGCCCATTCCGATGAGCGTATCCGGAAAACTCGCGATCCATGTCGTCTCGATTCCGGCGTTTGCGGACGGACGCCTCGCGGACATATGGCGAATTATCGAGAAAGGCGCCCATGTGCCTCTCCCCCCCGACGAGCTTCGTTTGATCAAGAAATCAACCGTCAACTTCGACGGCTTTGTCAATTTCGCTCGGTCAGATGGAACGCAACGGGGCGCATATGCACAATTTCACCGTAACGGGGCGATTGAAGGCGTCGCCGACCTCCAGACTGATCGGGAAGGCAAGTCGATCTTGAGAGGCGAGTCGTTGACCCGGTTGGTCATCGAGACGATTCGGCAGTACGTGAAGGTTCTCGATTCCTATGAAGCTGGACTACCCATCTCGATCAACCTGTCGATCTGTAACGCATCGAAGACCGTAACCCGATACGAGGTGCCGGGTGGCGGGTACGGCGAGACAGGCCCTGCCGGAAGAGAAATCCTGGCGGTGCCCGAGATCCTGCTGCATGACGCGGACGTGGACATTCCAGCCATAATGCTCCCTGCATTCGATATGCTTTGGAACGCATTCGGTCGGGAGCGATGCGACGCCTATGATTCCGGCGGCAAATGGCTGGGCGAGGGTGGATCGGGCTGAAGTCTGACAACCCAGACCCATGGACGTCTCCCTAGGTCGCAAGCGGTGCGTTGTCGGCGCAGGTGGGCTGTTTCCCCCTCCACATGCGCGATGACGTTGACGCTGATTATTGTGGAAAGCGATGAGGTGAGCGATCGCCGGTGTTCTGTTAAGGTTTTCCCGGGATAACAAGTGCGCCCGACAGCTTTTCCTAGAGTTCGCCGGGCGCCGAAGTTTTGGGGGCGTAAGCTCGCGGACGCCATCCGCGAGCCTGCTTTGAAATGCTTTCGTTAAATCACATTGGCGGGCGCGGTTGCACCGTTGTCCGCCAATGGCTTTCTCAAGCCATCCGCTTTGGAGCGAACGTTTTGCGCGTGTACCAGGTATCAGCGGATGGATCGTAGATGCCGGGCAGGGGAAAGTGCTGGCCAATCTCGCCGTAGATCCGCGGCGACATCGTCGCGATGGGCAGTTCATTTGCCAGGGCAGCGGCGGCTACCTATACTGCGTGACGGAATGCGAGCTGCTTGGAAGCCGATTGATTCGTCCATAGACCCTGAATCGGCTTGCAGACGAGAAATTTTGCGATTGTCTTGCGGTAGGCGTCGTTGTGATCGGCGACGAGTTTAAACCGGTCCTTCTCGAACTTGAGCCATTCTCGCAGCTTGACAGCCTTTGCCGGATCAACATCGGCGAGCCTTGCAATACCAAGTTCCACGTCGACGAGAGTTGATGGGGTGACGAAGATTCGGTTGCTGGAGAGAAACGCCGACACGCTGGCCAGCGGCCGCGGTTTGCTCGACTGGCTGAAGACACATGTCGTGATGATGAAGTTCATTTTCCATTTCCTATCTGGCGCAGACGAAGGATTCGTCTGGCGCCAGGGAAACTGGCAGGAAATCACCGGCGAACCGTAAACGGCGGGATTTTTCTGATCGATAGGAATGAACCCTTGGTGAGTGGCCTATCATGTTGTGCGGCTAATCGGGGGCCAGGATGGTCGGCGAGCTGTCGCTCGCGTTGCCTTGTGGCGAAGGGGCAGGTTTCAGCCTGATGAGCCCACCGTTCTCCAGTACACTCACCGAAACGCGCATGGAGTTCCCCAACGTCCCCGCGATGACCATGATCGGCTTCGGGCACTTGTAGCTGGTGTCGATCGCGATCGAACGCATTTCCCGTACGTCGTTGCTGCTAGGATCCGGGGCGCCGCCAGGGTGTGAGTGCCACTCGCCGAGATAGTATTCACCGCGGACCCATCGGGCGCGAAGTTTGGCCGTCAGCCCACTGATACCCCTTTGAAACCAGGCCCTTCCGGAGCTGGAATCAGCGGGACGCTCTGTCGCTGCGGTGACAACCGCCACGTTCCCATCCTCCTCGTAGCGACCAATGAGGATGCCACCCGTCTCCTTGTTGGCCGACGCAAGCGCCTCCTTCTCGATCAATCGCAGGGCGGCGTCTGTCAGACGAACCTCGACAGTCTTGCTCGCAGCTTGAAATGCCACCACAATCTTTTCATCCATTGAGCTTCTCCACCGTGCCGTCGAACGCTTGCCGGAAATATTGGCAGCGGCGTTTCGGCGACCTGATTGCCTCTAGGATGGTTCTCGTCGCGACAGCGCTCCACATGCGGACATCTGCGGCCGTTGCCGGAAACACTGGATGCCAGCAACCAATCCCTTCCATACGGGCGTCGCCGAAATCGGTCGGTGGCACATTCATCTCGTTAAAGCTCTCCTTCGCATCGATTGCCGGGAAGGTGGACTCTGACGCAGTGAACACGAGGAGGCCCTCGGCGCGCCAGGTCATCGCCAGACTGATGAAGATCTTCTCACCGCCCCAGTCGAACTCGGCCATGGCATCGAGAACCGCATCCGATCCGGTGCAGTCGATGATAACATCAAACGAGCGCAGTTCCTCCGCGAGTTCACCGGTAGCCGGAGGGAAGCTGGCGACGATACCTCGGACATCGGCGTCCGGCATGGTCAACGAGAGCGCGCGCGCAAGGGCGGTAGCCTTGTCGTGGCCGACTGCATCCATGCCAAGTACATGCCGTGTAAGGTTTCCAACATTCAATATATCAGGATCGAGTATACCCATCCTTGTCACGCCCATACGGACAAGATTTTCGGACACTGCGCCACCGAGGGACCCGGCGCCGAGAACCAGCACCCGCTTGGAAACCATCCCAGTGCCAAAGCCGGAGCGCGTCCGGATCTGGTCGGGCTCCCAATTGACCGTCCGCAGCCAGGTCAATGAAGAATTCGCCGTCGGCCGGAGCCGGTCGATGAAGCGACGCGTGTGCTCGTTCGCGCGGAAGCCATTCTTCCTCGTCTTCCGATCCGACAGTTCGACCGAGCCTACAGCGATCCAGTGATATTTCGAGGGAGTTCCACCGATCAGTTCCGAGATCGGAAATCCAAGGAACAACGTCACCATGCCCCGATCGTCTTTTCGACGCCGGCGATCGGCGCCAGCGAACTCGAGCACTTCAGCGAGCTTAACGCCCTGACAAGCGAGCTGAGCGGAAAGATCCGCCCACGTTCGCGGCAATTCCCAAGGCGCCAGCACTGGCAGATTGTCGAGCGCGATCCAGAGGCCAGTTTTTGCTGGGGTTGCTTCAGCTATTGCCCGCCCCCATGCCGACTCTCTTATCGGCGCCAATTGGCGATCACGGAAAGTCGTCATTGCATAGCTGGTTTTCGCCGCCGGCAGCTTGGCGAGATCGACCCATCCCCATTCATTGGCCCGACCCTGCCAGAATGCCAAATCGTCGTTTGCACCGACGAAGCCGACGACTGGGAAGCTTGTTTGCCCAGCTCCGGACGGCAGCTCCAGCGGTTCACCTTCGATCGCCAACTCGCCCATAGCCGCCGCGTCAATCCACATAAGCAGGCGTTCCAGATGCCAGGCGATCTTCTCGTCGATCGCATCGGGCTGGCCATTCCACGAGGCGCGCCCGAATGCGGCCGCCGGACGATCAAGGCAGGGATTTCCCAGCCTCCACGGCAGCGATCCAGCTCCTTCGCGGTTGAAGGACTGGTGCTGGAAGGTCGCAGAAATCCCACCGATCGTCGCCGGGTAAACGGTGACGTCTTTCATCCGCGGAATGAAGACGACATACCAAGCCGTCTCGGCCGAGATGAACTTGGTCGGATCGCCACTCAAGAGGGCCACGAAGGGCAGGAACCAGCGACCCTCCGAATCCGATGACCAGGTGTTGGTGCATCGAATTCGAGGATGATCCGCAAGTCGGTCTGCAACGCTCTGAAGGACTTCAGGGACAAACAACTAGAAGCACCTCACGCGAACCGATCGGTCCTCCGTGGCTCGGCAGGCTGTGACGGGGGAATGAAGAAGCCAGGTTTACGGTCGCCACCGTTCGGTCCGGGAAGAGGGAACTTGCTGCCGAACAGCTTCTGCCACAACTCGCCACTCTTCTGCGCATCGTCCGAATCCAGCGCCTCTCGAGCCTGTCCGGCGGCTGTCGTGATTGCACCATGGAAGGCTTCGAAATCCTCCGCAGAGAGTCGCTTCAGGACATTGTGCTCTGGCACGCCATGATCAGGAAGCTCCGGCACCCAACCGTACAATGCGTGGTGGCGCCAGGTGTCTCGCATTGATTCCAGCACCTGCACAAAGCCGGTAGCAATCGAGGAGGTGCCATTTTCGAGGACGTGCCCGATCATGTGTTCAAGCGGATAGCCTTTCGGATACTTCGGCACGATAAGGGGATTCTGCTGCCGCCACCATTTCGTCGCCCGCACGAGGTTGACGTAGTGGCCATTGCATGTGCGGTTCTTTGCCGCCGTCCATTGGATCTGGGCAAGCGGATGCGTTCGCCCCCAGTTGCCGACATCGCGGTCTGGCAAGAACAACGGGTTCGGACGCCAGTTGGCGACTGGCGCATCATCCATCGCCAGAGGTTGGTTCCCGAAAGGTGTGGGCTGCCAACTCTCGTTCAGGCGCCAGCTCGCGTCTTCTTCCAGGGTATCTGTCGTGAGAACCGACTGTGAACGGTACAATTTCTCCATCGCCTGCCGGGACGCGGGATCGGTCGGCAGCGCTGTGATGACCAGGTCGATATCGACATAAGTCAACTCGATGCCGAACGACCGTCCCTGCGGACGCCATTTTTCCGGATAGTGGCGTTCCAAGAACGGTAGGAACTTGTCCATAGCCTGCTGCGGGGTCGTGGCGTGATAGTCGATATCAGTCACCACGACGATATCCACGTCGGGCCGTTTATCTCCGGTCGGTCGGATTGCTGTCGAACGCCGGATGCTTCCCTGCAGGAAGGTGGCGACGACGATCTTGCTCAGGTTCTCGTCGGCCGACAGGCGTGAGCGGAGCGTGCTCGCTCCTGTTTTCCAACTTTCCTTCTGCCGATCCGTCGGACGGATTTCGCGGAGGAATTCACTGAATTGCGATCTAAGTTCCATACTCAACCAATCCTGAAAGAGGGGTGGTAGCTACCATCTACGGCACCCTTGAAATCGAACTCGTACAGCTTGACTGGTCCCATCGCGTCCCGATGCTGGCCCAAGAAAAATGCGAATGCGTTCGGCCCCGACAGAAAAAAGTGCCGCTGCGATCCGAAGGCCGGACGGAGCGCCCTAACGGCCTCTGCTATCTGATCTGCGAGGAAGGCTGCATGCTCGCCGCCAGTCAGCGACTGTTGGCCAGGCCCGCCTTCCGGAGTGACGTGAAGGATCCGTCCGATACCCGGTACTTTCGCTTTCACGTACTCTTCGACGTCGACGAGGACATTGCGGGAAAAGCTGACGACAACAGCAATTTCCTCGCCGTCACCGATGTCGACTACCGATGTCGATGCCCGTGGTCCCTTCTTCCCATCATCGGAGCGCCAGACCGTCGTCGGCCCGCGCCCTTTCTGATTGAGCTCCACATGCGTGTTCGTCTTGAAGCCAAGCATCGCCCCGGCGAGGAAGGCGACGGAAGAGTGGGTGTCGAGGAACAACCGGATGTTCTTGTCGGTATCGCGAACACGCTTGAGAAAGTCTTCCACTGCGGGACGGACGTCGGTGTTCCAGTCGGCGCCCGGCTGCAGGTGCCGGATGTCAAACATGTGGAGCAGGGACAGCGTGTTCTCGGGAGACGCATCGAGATAGTCCGCCGGGCCGTCGCTGAACGACCTGACGGAAATATTCTTCCGGTCTTCCGGCTGCGTGGGTTTGATCCAGCCTTGTTCGATGCAAAGTTCTTCGAAGGCTTCCCTGGTCAGCTTGTTGCGCTGGGTGACTTTCAGGGCACGGGCGGCGCCGTCGAATTTGAACTCGAGGCTGTTTCCGCCGCTGGCCAGGCCGACAACCTGGAACCGAAGATCCACATGCTCCCTCATGTCCTGCAGGGAGTGGTAGCCCTCCATGATGTGGAAGGTGTCGAGGATGGCGTAGAGTTCCTCGTCGGTATCGAGCTTGAGATGCTTGCGCCAGAGAGCGCGGACTTCGCCCATCTCGCTTCTCTCCGTCTTTCCGACAGCGAGCTTCTCCACGTCCAGTGACTTGTCGGCTGTTTTGAGAAGCTTGGACAGAGGATCGTCGTCGCGCACACGGTCGGTCGTGACGAGCGTAAACGTCGAATTGGGCGGTGCCTTTTCCACAGCCTCCTTTAGGCGCTCGAGGATCGAGACGGCTGTCGCTCCAATGAATTCGGGCTCAATCAGGTCTTTGAAGCCGAAGCGACCAGCCTGGTTGACGTGGAATTTCACCTGGTGATGAGCAGCCTCGACCCTGAACGAACGACGCCCAGTTTGGCCGGGGCTATAGCGCACGACGACATCATCGAAGCCCTTCGGGCCGTCAGTCTCGTACGAGACTTCGACGACATGCGGGGTCTCCGGATTGCGAAGGCCTGAAGCATGTATCCAAAAGAACCGGGCCTGGTAGTCGTGCCCGTCCCAGTTTGCAATCACTGCGTCTGCCATACTCGAATACCGTGCCTGTCTAGTTGATTCCTGTTTTGTTCCTTGAGGCATTTTCCGGGCATTGAAGTGCCCGGAAGGTTTTGCGTTTTGACCAAAATGGTCGACTTAATGTCATTCTCAGCGGCGCAATGTAAAACCTAGTGGCGCGCTACACTGAATTTTCCCGAAGAAATCAGCTGCAGCCACTCGTCGCGCCGCATGTGTCACACTTCTCGCAGGTGCCGTTTCGCACCATCGTGAAGTTCTGGCACTCGCCGCACATGTTGCCGGTGTAGCCCTGCATGATCGAGCGGGCGCGGCGTTCGGCTTCCACCTTCTTGGCTTCCGTCTTGGCGGAGGCAGCGTCGGCTGCGGCCTTGTCGGAGAAGAGGGCGGTTGCCTCGGTGCCGGTTTCCTCGATCACCTCTTCGGCGATCTCCTCGGCCAGTTCCTTGGCGCGCTCTTCATAGTCGCGCTTGAAGGCGACGATTTCGGAAGTCGAGATCGCCACTGTCGGCTCCAGCTTGCGGGCGGCAGCACCAGCAAACGACGTCACCGAGCCGGTCGAGGAGGCGCGGGCAGGGGCCGCGGTTGCCGCACCCTTCGGCTCGCCACCCTGACGTTCGATACCGGTGTTGGAGACCAGTGTCGGCTTGTAGCCGCGGGTCCAGCCGGTGGAGAGCAGGTTCGTCTTGCCTTCTTGGATACCCTTGCCGAGCGCCGTGTTGGAGAAGTCGGACGTATCGACATGGGCCAGATCGTGACGGCCGAGATAGGAAACCGCGAGTTCGCGGAACACGTAGTCGAGGATCGACGTGGCGTTCTTGATCGCGTCGTTGCCGATGACGATGCCGGCCGGCTCGAACTTGGTGAAGGTGAAGGCCTCCACATATTCTTCCAGCGGCACGCCATATTGCAGGCCAAGCGAGATGGCGATGGCGAAGTTGTTCATCATCGCGCGGAAGGCGGCGCCTTCCTTGTGCATGTCGATGAAGATCTCGCCGATGCGGCCGTCACCGAATTCGCCGGTCCGCAGATACACCTTGTGACCACCGACGGCAGCCTTCTGGGTGTAGCCCTGGCGGCGGTTCGGCAGCTTCTCGCGTTCGCGGGAAACACGCTCGATCACGCGCTCGATGATCTTTTCGGTCACCGTCACGGCCTGGGCCGCTGCCGGCTGCTGGATCAGATCCTCCAGCGCATCCTCATCGTTGTCGTCCTCGATCAGCGAAGCGTTGAGCGGCTGCGACAGCTTGGAGCCGTCACGATAGAGGGCGTTCGCCTTCAGGCCGAGCTTCCACGAGAGCATATAGGCATTCTTGCAATCCTCGACGGTCGCCTCGTTCGGCATGTTGATCGTCTTGGAGATCGCACCCGAGATGAAGGGCTGGGCAACCGCCATCATGCGGATATGGCTTTCGACCGAGAGATAACGCTTGCCGATCTTGCCGCACGGATTGGCGCAATCGAAGACCGGCAGGTGCTCCTTCTTAAGGAAAGGCGCGCCTTCCAGCGTCATCGCACCGCAAACATGGATGTTGGCAGCCTCGATGTCCTTCTTCGAGAAACCGATATGGTCGAGCAGGCTGAAGCTCATGTCGCTGAGCTGTTCGTCGGAGACCTTCAGAGTGGTCTTCAGGAAGTCGGCGCCGAGCGTCCACTGGTTGAAGACGAACTTGATATCGAAGGCGCTCTTCAGAGCGGCATTGACGGCTTCCACCTTCTCGTCGGTAAAGCCCTTGGTCTTCAGCGTCGAGGGATTGATGGCCGGAGCCTGGTTCAGGTTGCCGTGGCCGACAGCATAGGCTTCGATCTCGGCGATCTGGCTTTCGGAATAGCCGAGCGTGCGCAGCGCATCCGGAACGGCGCGGTTGATGATCTTGAAGTAGCCGCCGCCGGCGAGCTTCTTGAACTTCACCAGAGCGAAGTCAGGCTCGATGCCGGTCGTGTCGCAATCCATGACGAGGCCGATCGTGCCGGTCGGTGCGATAACCGAGACCTGCGCGTTGCGGTAGCCATGCTTTTCGCCGAGCTCAAGCGCCTTGTCCCAGGCAGACTTCGCATGGGCTACGAGATCCTGGTCGGGGTTCTCCGAATGGATCAGCGCGACCGGGTTCACGGAAAGCGCCTCGTAGCCTGTGTTTTCGCCATGCGCAGCGCGGCGATGGTTACGGATGACGCGCAGCATGTGCTCGCGGTTCGGCGCGAAGTTCGGGAATGGTCCGAGTTCGGCAGCCATTTCGGCCGATGTCGCGTAGCAGACGCCGGTCATGATCGCCGTCAGCGAACCGGCAATGGCGCGGCCCTCGGAGCTGTCATAAGGGATACCCGTCGACATCAGCAGGCCGCCGATATTGGCGTAGCCGAGGCCGAGCGTGCGGTATTCGTAGGAAAGCTCGGCAATGCGCTTCGACGGGAACTGCGCCATCATGACCGAGACTTCGAGCACGACGGTCCACAGACGAACGGCATGTTCGTAGTCGCCGATATTGATGCGCTTCGTCGCCTTGTCCTTGAACTGCAGGAGGTTCAGCGAGGCGAGATTGCAGGCGGTGTCGTCGAGGAACATATATTCCGAGCACGGGTTCGAGCCCCGGATCGGGCCGCCGGCCGGCGACGTGTGCCAGTCGTTCATCGTCGTGTTGAAGTGAATGCCCGGATCGGCGGATGCCCAGGCGGCATAGGAAATCGTTTCCCAGAGGTCACGGGCCTTCAGCGTCTTCATCACCCTTCCGTCCTTGCGGGCGGTCAGGTTCCAGTCGCCATCTTCTTCGACAGCGCGCAGGAAGTTGTCCTTGATCGAGACGGAGTTGTTGGAATTTTGGCCGGAAACGGTGAGGTAGGCTTCCGAATCCCAGTCCGTGTCGTAGGTCTTGAACTCCATGTCCTTGTAGCCCTGGCGGGCGAACTGGATGACGCGCTGGACATAGTTTTCCGGAACCTGATCCTTCTTGGCAGCGCGGATTTCGCGCTTCAGGGCGGGGTTCTTGGCAGGGTCGAAGCAGTCGCCATTGTCGCCTTCGCAATTGACGCAGGCCTTCATGATCGCCTTCAGATGCTGGGCGACGACCTTGGAGCCGGTCACGAGAGCGGCAACCTTCTGCTCTTCCTTGACCTTCCAGTTGATGTATTCCTCGATATCGGGATGGTCGATATCGACGACGACCATCTTGGCCGCACGGCGTGTCGTACCGCCAGACTTGATGGCGCCGGCAGCCCGGTCGCCGATTTTCAGGAAGCTCATAAGGCCGGAGGAGCGGCCGCCGCCGGAAAGCTTTTCGCCTTCGCCGCGCAGCATGGAGAAGTTGGAGCCGGTCCCGGAGCCGTATTTGAAGAGACGCGCTTCACGAACCCAGAGGTCCATGATGCCGCCTTCGTTGACGAGATCGTCTTCGACGGACTGAATGAAGCAGGCATGCGGCTGCGGATGTTCGTAGGCAGACTTGGACTTGGTAATCTTGCCGGTAAAGGGATCGACATAAAAATGGCCCTGGCCGGGGCCGTCGATGCCATAGGCCCAGTGCAGGCCGGTATTGAACCACTGCGGGGAGTTCGGGGCAACGCGCTGCGTGGCAAGCATATAGGCAAGCTCATCCTTGAACGCTGCCGCATCTTCCTCGGAAGAGAAATAGCCGCCCTTCCAACCCCAATAGGTCCAGGTGCCGGCGAGACGATCGAAGACCTGGCGCGCATCGATTTCCGAGCCGGTTTGTTCGTCCTTCGGCAAATCCTTCAGCGCAGCGTCGTCGGCAACGGAGCGCCACAGGAAGGAGGGGACACTGTTCTCCTCGACCTTCTTCAGGCGGGCAGGGACACCGGCCTTGCGGAAGTATTTCTGCGCCAGGACGTCGGTGGCGACCTGGGAAAACTGCGCGGGAACTTCGATGTTCTCGAGGCGGAAAACGATCGACCCATCCGGGTTCTTGATCTCGCTCGTCGCCTTGCGGAATTCGATATCCGCATAGGCGCCTTGACCAGCCTTCGTAAACCGACGTTCGATGCGCATGTTCTTAACCTCTTGTTGGCACCCGAAAGGGCGCAAAATTCCCGTCCGGCTACGCGTTGTCCCTTCGCGCGGCCAGTGCTCGTTCCGTCTTGTGACAGGATGTCATCCGGAGATGTCTGTCCTGTATCTTGTGGTGAGGCTGGCTGCAAACACTAAATATAGTGTTAACAGCTTATTTTTACCAGTCCCCGATGTCGCTTTTTGAGGCTGGAAAAAGGCGCAAAAAATCCTGCAGGCGTCACCGCGTTCGGCGGTCCAACACCCTGATTCTGCGTTTAATTTTCCTTGGGAGAACCGGTCTCGTTACCTCCGGTTCAGTCGCCGCCGCAACATCTGAAACATTAAGTTTGAAACGGCTGATTCCGTCAAGGGGTGGAACGTAACCGAATGCTAACCACAACATCTTGTGGATGGCCTTGTGAAGACTGGGGAAAGTCGGGTAAGCCTGAAAATACAAGGGCTTGCAGCAACGACCAGGCTAGGAAGAGGCCGGAATGCCAAAAAAACCGGCTGCGGTAAAAGTTGGGATGGCTTTTGAGACGCAAATGCGCATGGCGATTCGTTGAGGGAAATCAGCACTTTCTAGAGGGCGTCGATGGCAATCGTGACGGTCGCCGTGCCGATTGGCTTGCCCGCCTCGTCGGTGATCACGAAGCTTGCCTGGGTTTCCAGAAGCTGGGTCGACTCGTCGCGCTCCGCCGGGCTGATATAGATCTCCTGCGAATCGCGGGCGAAGGTTTGCAGAAACTTATCCTCGTCGCCCTGCCAGTAGTCTGTCGTGATGGTGCTCTGTCCGACATTCAGCCCGTGACAGTCGGTGACGAAGAATTCGAGGATCGTTCCCTGCGAATCATCCTGCTTCGATTTGAGATAATGCGAGACGGATTTCGCCACCAGCGCCCTGACCATCTGGAAATTGCCCTGGGCGACCTCCGCCTGGTAGGTTTCGTCCAGCACCCGCATGTCCATCTCGCTGACATCGCTGAATCTGGCGTTCTGCTCCTCGATCGCCTTCAGGACGACGGGAGCCTTAACCACCGGCCGGACGAATGTTTCGACATATTCGCGCACGACGCTGATATAGGCCGGCTCGGCCCCGGCAGGAGTATAGGGAAACAGGCAGCCGATCAGCCCGAAGGCCGCTGCCGTTCGTATCTTGCCCCAGCACGCCATTGCGTTTCCCCAACCGCATTCAGCTACACTTTACATCCAGTTATTGCGACCGGTAGTTGCCTGAGCCTATGCTAATAAAATAAAACGGACGTTACCGAACGGGGCTGGAAGCTGCTATCGGGGAGACAAATATTGGGACAATTTTCGGTCGTAAAGCCGGAGGTTACTCGCGTCATGGGCTGTTAGCCGCGAGCGCCCTTGGCGATCGGCTCCTGGTAGGTGAAGCCCATATCCCAGGGGAAGTAGATCCAGGTGTCCTGGCTGACTTCGGTGATGAAGGTATCGATCGTCGGCACGCCCTTCGGCTTGGCGTAGACGCAGGCGAAATGCGCCTTCGGCAGCATGCCACGCACCTGAGCGGCTGTCTTGCCGGTATCCGTGAGATCGTCGACGACAAGCACGCCTTCGCCGCCGTTTTCCATCAGTTCAGGCGCAATGCCCTTGAGCAGCACCATGTCGCCTTGATTGACGTAGTCGTGATAGGACGCGACGCAGACCGTCTCAATGAGGCGGATGTTCAACTCGCGCGAAATAATCGCCGCCGGAACGAGGCCGCCACGGGTGATACAGACGATCGCCTTGAACTCCTGGCCGAGTCCGGCAAGCCGCCAGGCAAGCGCACGCGCATCACGGTGGAACTGATCCCAGGAAACGGGGAAGGCTTTATCGGGAAGGGACATCGGGCTACTCCGCGGCATGAAAAAACAACACGCCGTTTGCCGGCGACCGCGTGGGTATCGGCTGGCAAAACGCAAATCGCGCAGCCGGAACTGCGCGATGGATGCCGAAGCCTGATATCATCGGTCGCCGCAATTAGCGGGATTTGGAGGCAAAACGCAAGAGCGACGTTAACGCGACAGCAATGTCAGCGCCGTCATGGACTGCAAAAGTGTCTTCGTCGTGCCACCGAAGATCGTCTGCCACAGCCAGGAATGCGTGTAGGCACCCATGACGAGAAGGTCGATGCTGTCGTCCGAAAGCCGGTTCTCGATGACGTGCGAGGCGTTCTTGTCGCCACTTGCGGCCGTGGCGAGCGTCACGTTCACGCCGTGGCGTGCAAGCGTTGCGGCGATCTCCGCGCCGGCAGTCGTCGCCGATCGGGTTGCGGTCTCGGCCGGATCGACGGAGAAGATCTCTACGGCTTCAGCGGCCTTCAATATCGGCAGAGCATCGAAGCAGGCTCGCGTCGCTTCCTTCGAGCCGTTCCAGGCAATCAGCACACGCTTGATCGGCTTCGGCTGGCGGATGATGTAGGGGATCATCAGCACCGGCCGGCCGCTCTCGAACAGGAATTCGTCGACGTCCACATGGCTGTCGGAGGGCCGTGCCGGATCAGCCTGCGAGGCGATCAGCAGGTCGGCACTGCGCGCGCTTTCGATCAGCGGTGCAGAGCCGTATCCGGTCGACGTCACAAAAGCTCGCCATTCGAAGGAAGCGCCTGCAGCATCGGCACGGGCACGGAAGATGCGCTCGACCTCGATGGTCTCGGCATGGGCCATGTCCTGAAGCGCCTGCACGGCGACCGGATCGGGAATTTCCATCGGCGCGACCAGCGGGACGGCGGCGATCGTTTCGGCATGTAGGCCGATCACATGGGCGCCGCTTTCTGCGGCGATGGCAAAGGCGAAATCGGCAACAGCGCCACTATTGTCTGCTGTATCCAGAATGGCGAGAATGGTTTTATAAGACATATCAATTCTCCGTTGCGGCTGAAATGATGGTCCGCGAGGAAAGAAATGCTCGGGAATGCGGGGCGGTTCCTTGACCGGGATCAAGGCCGCACACAGTCTTCACGCTTCCGCCGAATGGTTTTCGGCAATGTCCTTCCTGCGTCTGATATCCTCGATCATGGCCCGCACGTCCGCACCCGCAGCCTCGACTATATCCTGCGAGCGACCACGCACCACGATCTCGGTCGAAAATTTCTGCCCCACGTAACGCGGATAGGAGCCGATGCTGGTCTCCGGATGCGCCTTCTGGATCGCCGCCAGCGGCGTGCCTATCTCCCCTTCGCCATATGGGCAGGCGATGGCGAGCGAGACGACGGGCGTGCCCGTCCGCAGCGTCGGCAGCACATTGTCGACCATCGCCTGAAACACCTGCGGAACGCCGGCCATCACATAGACATTGCCGATGACAAAACCGGGCGCGGTCGAAACCGGGTTGGCGATATGGGCTGCACCGCTTGGCATGCGTGCCATGCGCTGACGAGCCTCGGTGAATTCCATCTCGCGGCGCCTGTACATCTCGGCGAGCAGCACCATCGCCGCCGCATCATGTTCGCAGGGCACGCCGAAAGCCTTCGAGACGGCATCCGCGGTGATATCGTCATGCGTCGGGCCGATGCCGCCGGAGGTGAAGACATAGTCGTATTTGCCGCGGAGCGCGTTTAGCGCCTCGACGATCGCATCCTCCTCGTCGGCGACGATGCGAACCTCCTTCAGGTCTATGCCCGAGATGGTCAGCATGTCGGCGAGGTGGCCGATATTCTTGTCCTTGGTACGGCCGGAAAGAAGCTCGTCGCCGATGGCTAGCATGGCGGCGGTAACGACGGTCTCATTGCTCATGGGGATATTCCGTGGTGTGAAGCTTGCAAATAGGTAGCGTCGTTTGGCCGTTTTGCAAACGGC
Source organism: Rhizobium sp. 01L419 (assembly GCF_056400025.1). Classification (NCBI taxonomy): domain Bacteria; kingdom Pseudomonadati; phylum Pseudomonadota; class Alphaproteobacteria; order Hyphomicrobiales; family Rhizobiaceae; genus Rhizobium; species Rhizobium sp. 01L419. Next base: position 119,475 of record NZ_JBFTSM010000015.1, on the reverse strand, counting down.
AAAGCGGCTAAACTGAAGGCTCGTTCAACCCCAAACGAAAGGGCAAGTGAATTTTCGTCTACAGCCAGTGAACAGTGAGTTCTTCGGGGCAGGGCTGTGTTCAACCGGATGCGCTGATAGAACCGTTGCGGTCAGGAAATTCAATCAATCCTTTGATGGAGATAACAATGGCGAAGATTCTCGTCCTCTACTACTCGGCTTATGGCCACATCGAAACCATGGCATATGCCGTAGCCGAAGGCGCGAAATCCGCCGGCGCTGATGTCGTCGTCAAGCGCGTTCCGGAACTGGTCTCGGAAGAAGTCGCCAAGGCATCCTACTACAAGGTCGACCAGGCAGCGCCGATCGCCACCGTTGACGAACTGCCTGATTACGATGCGATCATCGTCGGCGCCGGCACGCGTTTTGGCACGGTCGCTTCGCAGATGCGCAATTTCTGGGACCAGACCGGTAGCCTGTGGTTCACCGGCAAGCTGGTCGGCAAAGTCGGCTCGATGTTCACCTCGTCCGCCACGCAGCACGGTGGCCAGGAATCGACGATCCTCGGCTTCGTCCCGACCTTTCTGCATCACGGCATGGCCTATGTCGGCCTTCCCTATGCTTTCCAGGGGCAGATGGGTACGGAAGAAGTCAAGGGCGGCTCGCCCTACGGCGCATCCACCATCACCAACGGCGACGGCTCGCGCCAGCCTTCGGCAATCGAGCTTGAAGCTGCCAAGTATCAGGGCGCACACGTCGCCAAGATCACTGCAAAGCTCGCCTGAATTCAGCTAAAATCTTTCTGTGAGACGGCGGTCCTTGGGGCCGCCGTTTTATTTTGACACGGTGATACCTTAGGTAGGCTCTCCGGTCGCCGTGGGGTCGCGCAAACATTTTCTTGACGAATCCGCCCAAGTCGTTGATCTGGACGGCGCGCGAGCGTGGCGAAACTGGTAGACGCAAGAGACTTAAAATCTCTCGGCCTTAGGCTATACGGGTTCGATCCCCGTCGCTCGCACCATCTTCATAAACGCGTTCGAATGTGCTTGTATAAGATGAATGAACCATAGGCAGCGCTTGTCTGTGGTCTCAACGGTGCAAGAAATGCAGGCACTGTGCGGTTGAGTAGGTATTGTCTTAGTGGGAGTAAGACGATGGTTTACGATTGGGATGGAGCAAGAACGCGGCGCGTCAGACTTTTCAAAATGAGTGCCGTTCTACTAATGGCAACGGTGGTGACAGCAGTGCCACTGTTCTTCTGGGCCTTGCAGATACGCGGGCTTTAACGTCCAAGTCCCTTGTCAGCGTCTGGCAAATTACGCGGCGGCATCCGCCCCGGTTTTCGCTTCACGCCATTTGTTGAAGACCCAGCCAGCGATCAGGCCGAGTGCCGCGCCCATTGCCTTGACGCCTGCATCGTGAAGGCGCGCATGCCGCGTCGGCGACAGGTACTGCAGATATTCGATCGCGATGGCACCTAAGATCAGCAGCACGGCGACTGTCTTCCATTGTCTCGGATAAGCAAGAGCGAAAGCCAGTCCTGCCGCCAGGTAAGCCGCGGCACGGTCAATATCCGGTGTCTCGATCGTGTGTGGTCGCAATTCGATCGGCGAAACTGTCACGAACACGATGAAGGCGAGAAGAAGCCAGGCCAGTGGCTTTGCGATCTTGGATGTCATGATATCGTCATATTAGCAATCGCTATGCGCCATCAAGTTAAAAGCCGTCCACGTGACGCGGATAGTGGGCGTGATCTGAAGACGCACTTAAGGAAGCCTTTCATCGAGCGAACCGCAAATGGCGCAAACGGGCTTCTTTCCGCTGGCTGGCTGTGTCATAGCGGCGTTGGATTTCTGAAAAATGGACGAACGCACGTGACAAGACACGATGTCGAAGGCGCCGAAGAGGCGATGCGCAGCCTTTTCCCCGCCACGCCGCTGCAGCTTAATGATCACCTTTCCGCTCGCTATGGCGCCGATATCTGGCTGAAGCGCGAGGATCTTTCGCCGGTGCGATCCTACAAGATCCGCGGCGCGTTCAATTTCTTCCGCAAGGCGATCGCCGAGGGTGCGGGCGGCAAGACCTTCGTCTGCGCGTCCGCCGGCAATCACGCGCAGGGTTTTGCGTTCGTGTGCCGCCATTTCGGCGTGCCGGGTGTCGTCTTCATGCCGGTCACCACGCCGCAGCAGAAGATCGACAAGACTCGCATGTTCGGCGCCGGTTTCATCACTATCCAACTCATCGGCGATTTCTTCGACCAGTGCTATCAGGCTGCCCGCGATCACGTTGAGGCAATCGGCGGCGTCATGGTGCCGCCATTCGACCACGTCGATATCATCGAGGGGCAGGCGACTGTCGCCGCAGAAATCATGCAGCAGCTTCCCGAGGGCACGGTGCCTGACATGGTCGTCCTGCCGGTCGGCGGCGGCGGTCTTGCGGCTGGCATCACCGGCTTTCTCGATGGCATCGTACCGCCATCCGATTTCGTTTTTGCCGAGCCTGCCGGCGCGCCGAGCCTGCGGCGCAGCCTCGAGGCGGGGCAGGTGGTGACGCTGCCCAAAGTCGACAATTTCGTCGATGGAGCAGCGGTTGCTCGTATCGGCGACCTGAATTTCGCAGCGTTGAAGACGTTTTCTCCCGACCAGGTCAGGCTGATGCCGGAAAACGCCATCTGTGTCACTATTCAGGAGATGCTGAACGTCGAAGGCGTGGTGCTGGAGCCGGCCGGCGCCCTGTCGCTGACGGCGATCGCCGCCATGGATCGCCAGGCCATCAAGGGCAAGACGATCGTTGCCGTCGTCTCGGGTGGCAATTTCGATTTCGAGCGGCTGCCCGATGTCAAGGAACGCGCCATGCGCTACGCCGGCTTGAAGAAATACTTCATTCTGCGCCTTGCCCAACGCCCCGGCGCGCTGCGCGACTTCCTCAATCTTCTCGGACCGCATGACGATATCGCCCGCTTCGAATATCTCAAGAAATCGGCGCGCAATTTCGGTTCGATCCTGATCGGCATCGAAACGACGGCTCCGGAAAACTTCGCGACGCTCGTCGCCAATTTCGAAAGGTCAGGCATGGGGTTCGAGGACATTACCGAAAACGAGATCCTCGCAAACCTGATCATTTGACTTTGCGTCCACTGCACTGCGTGCTAAAGGCGAATTATGGCTTCGTTCCTTTCAAACATTCTTTCGGTCTTCTCCGGCGGCGGTAAATCCTCCAACGAGGCATCTGCGGGTCCTTCCGGCGAGCCGCAGCTCTATGGCGATTGCACTATCTATGCCGAGCCGCAGAAGGAAGGCGGCCAGTATCGTCTGGCCGGCCGCATCGAAAAGAAGGTTGGTGAGGACGTTCTTGTGCGCAAGTTCATTCGCGCCGATCTCTTTTCCTCGTCCGATGATGCGATCGAATGCACGGTGCGCAAGGCGCAGCAGATCATTGATCAGCACGGCCCTTCTCTCTTCGGCGATGGCGAGAAGCTTCGGCAGGTCTGAGCGCCGTTAGCCGGCAAGCCTTGTTTAAGACCAAATTTCCCGTTGTTTTTCAAAACTATGACAGCATTTCCGTGACGGAAACTGCTGGTTTGCTCACCTAATCTTAAAGGATTTTGGTGAAGGTGGCGCCTGCAGGTTTTGCAGGGCGCCGCTTGTGTTTGAACTTTCCGGACGATTGACCAGAAGATCTGCCGCAGCGGCTGCGGCTGTCTCGCGCGGTCCTGTCGGCGGAGGGCCGTAATGGAGCTCTTCAACGCCGGGCTCTTCATCGTCGAAGCTGTCGGCTATTTCGTGCTGATGGTCAGTCTCCTGCATTTTCGCCAACGCCTCGGATTGGGCGTCTTCCTGACTGCGCTCGGCGTCATGCATTTCATGGAGACCTATCTCGCCGCGGTCTTCTATGTTTCCCTGCCGTTCGGGAACGTCTCGCCGGGGTCTTCGATCTTCTTTTCCGGTAAGCTGATGATGATCCTCATGCTCTACCTGCAGGAGGATGCGGCAACCGTCCGCCAGCCGATCTATGGTCTGTTTCTCGGTAATCTCCTGACCGTCGCCATTGCCTGGGTGCTGCAGCTTCATCAGCCGCTGGAACTGTCGCCCGGCCATCCGGCAGACGTCAATTTCCTGAAGGAAATGGGCTGGCTGATGGTGTGGGGAACGGCAATCCTCTATCTCGACTCGCTCGGCATCATCCTGCTTTACGAGAAGCTTGGCGACTTCATGCGCCGGCGCGTGGTGCTGCGTTTCATGACCTCTGGCCTGGTGCTTTTGACCTTTGACCAGATCTTATTCTTCAGCGGGCTGCACTATTTCATGGGCGTTCCGATGACGGCCTTCTGGGCGGGATGGAAAGCCAAGATGCTGGCCGTCTGCCTCTATTCTCTGATGTTTGCCATCTATGAATACCATATCCGCCGGGACGGCGTTGCCGCCTCCGCCCGCTCGATCAGCGACCTCTTTGGCGATCTGACATTCCGTGAGCGTTATAACGACCTACTGGAGCGAACCGGCCGCGACATGCTGACCGGCGTCTATGATCGCAGCCGCATGGAGCTGGAGGCGCCGCTGATGGTGCGTGAGGCGCTTCGGCAGGGCCAGTATGCCACCGTTCTCATCATCGATGCCGATCATTTCAAGGACGTCAATGATGGCTTCGGCCATCTACAGGGCGACGAGGTTCTAAAGGCCATTGCCGCGAGGCTCGGAATGACGCTGCGCTCGAGCGATCGTATCTTCCGTTTTGGCGGCGAAGAGTTTGTCGCCGTTTGCCCCGGCACGGGTCATGACGAAGGCTTGCTGCTCGCCGAGCGCCTGCGCTGGACGATCGTGACCAGTGTAAAGACGCCCGATGATGCATCGGTATCGGTGAGCATAGGGGTTGCAACCGCCGACGAAGATGGCATCAGCTTCACCACCGTGCTGTCTGCGGCAGACAGCCGCCTCTACGAGGCAAAGAAGAGCGGCCGCAACTGTGTTGTCGGCCGCTCCGGTGTCGTCAAAGTCGGCTAGCTTCCGTTCGCTCAGGCGGCGCGGAAAATCTTGGCGCCGGAGGGAGCGCTCGTCATACCGCCGTCGACGGTAATTTCGATCCCCGTGACATTGCTGGAATCGTCGGAGGCGAGATAGAGCGCGGCCTTTGCGATTTCGTCTGCTTCGCTCATGCGGCCGAGCGCGCTCATGTTCCCGAGCTTTTCTTCCAGTGCCGTCATCGCATCTTCCGACTGCGCATAGGGCGACCAGATCGGCGTGCGTGTGCCGCCGGGCGTTACCTGATTGACGCGGATGCCGCGCGGCGCAAGCTCGGAGGCGAGGTTGCGGGTCATGGAGCGCACGGCGCCCTTCGTGGCGGCATAGGCCGACCAGCCCGGCGCACCGAGAACGGCGTGGACGGAGCCGTTGAGAATAACCGAAGCGCCATCGTTCAGATGCGGCAACGCGGACTGGACCGTGAAGAAGACCGAGGTCAGGTTGGTGCTGATGATCTTCTCGAACTGTTCCAGCGAGGTCTGACCGAGAGGCGTCGCGCCGCCAATGCCGGCATTGGCAAAGACGATATCGAACTTGCCGACCTTTGAAGCGGCCTCGGCGAAGATCTTTTCCGCTGCCGCAACGTCGGTGAGATCGATCTTCAGCGCCAGCACCTGACCACCAAGCGCCTTTTCGGCTGCAGCGAGCGTTTCCGGATTGCGGCCGGTAATGATTACCTTGGCACCTTCGGCGAGAAACACCTTGGCGGTGGCAAGTCCGATGCCGCTGTTACCGCCGGTAATGAGCGCGATCTTGTTCTTGAGACGCATGGAATGGCTCCTATTGGAAAATGGCTCGATCTGGATTATGATCGACATCTATAAGGATTATGATTGTAATCCACTTGAGTCAAGTCCGCATATCGGGAGATTTTCGATGGGTCATTCGCAACTGGAAAAGCAGAAGACGCACGACAGGATCGTCGAGATCGCTTCGAAGCGCCTGCGAGAGAGAGGACTGGAAGGGCTCGGCGTGGCCGATCTGATGAAGGAGGCGGGCCTGACGGTCGGCGGTTTCTACAAGCATTTTGCGTCGCGCGACGAGATGGTGGCCGAAGCCATGAAACTGGCTTTCGGCTCCTGGGAAGCGAAGGTGCGTTCAGAGGGCAGGGCGCCGGCAGATATTCCGATGGCGGAATATTCCGCCAATTACCTGAGCGAGGTCCATCGCGATGACGTAAGCGGCGGTTGCCCCTTTGCCGCGCTTACCGCTGATCTTGCCCGCAGCGGTGAGAAATGCCGCTCGCTTGCGACCGATCAGCTGAAGACGAATCTCGGAAATATGACAGGCCGTATGAACGCGGCCGACGAGGCGGAAGCGCGCCGCAAGGCAATCATCGTTTCGTGCCTGATGACCGGGGCGATCGGCCTTGCACGCATTGCCGACGACGAAAAACTCTCTGAAGAAATCCTGGAGACGGTCCGGTCCTTCGTCGATGGTTTCTCGGCAAAATGAAAGGGCCGGCTTGCACCGGCCCCCTCGAGTGGAACTTTTGAATTTGTCGGCTAAAGCATGTCGCGCAAAAGTGTGCAGCGGTTTTGCGATAACGACATGCATCGAACAAAGATCTAAAGCGTGGCAAGCGATCTGAAAGATCGCGACACGCTTTAGGCAGCGAGAGCGAGTTCCTCGACGCGCGACTTGGCGGCGCCGATGGCCTTTTCCGCAGCTTCCGGGCCGAAGGCCAGGCCTTCGACATAGATGGTTTCAATGTCGGCAATACCGAGGAAGCCGAGAACCGACTTCAGATACGGCACGGCATGGTTCATGCCGGCGGCCGGACCCTGGGAATAGACGCCGCCGGAAGCGAGGACGACATAGACCTTCTTGCCGGTGGCGAGGCCAACCGGGCCACTTTCAGTGTACTTGAAGGTGAGGCCGGCGCGGGCCACGTTATCGATCCAGGTCTTCAGCGACGAATAGATGTTGAAGTTGATCAGGCCGGTACCGATGACGATGCTGTCGGCTGTGAGCAATTCGTTGACCAGCTCGTCGGAAGTCTTGACGGCGGCGGCTTCCTGGGCCGTGCGGGCTTCCGGCGGCTTGCGGATCGCGGCGGTGAACAGGTCGTCGATATGCGGCAGCGGGTTTGCGGCGAGGTCGCGGCGAATGACGACGCTGCCCGGGTTCTGGACCTTGAGCTTTTCGGAGAGTTCCACGGCGATCGACGTGGAAAGAGACTCCGAACGCGGGCTGGACGTCAGAAGAAGAATGGAAGACATGGCTAAATTTCCTCTCGAATTGGGTTTCAGCGGCCCCGTTGGGAGCGGCAGTCCGCTGCGTCGAGAGAAGAAATAGGGCTGGCCCATTATCGAAAAAACTGGGATAATGTAGATCAAAATTATCGATGGAATGGATGGAAGATGCTTCCGAACCCGACCTTGGACCAATTGCAGGTGTTTTTGACCGTTGCCGAAACCGGCAGCTTTTCGGCGGCTTCGCGCGCACTGAACCGCGCGCAATCGGTCGTGAGCTATACGATCGCCAATCTGGAGGCACAGCTCGAAGTGCCGCTTTTTGAGCGTTCCGGTGCGCGCCAGCCGAAGCTGACGGAGGCGGGCAGGGCGATGCTGGAGGATGCGCGGCGCATCCTGGGCGACCTGCAGGTCATGCGGGCGCGCGTCAAGGGCCTGAGAGAAGGGCTCGAAGCGGAGGTTTCCGTAGCCATCAGCGTCATGGTGCCTTCACGGGCCATGGTGGACGTGCTCCGTGAATTCCGCGAGGTGTTTCCGTCCGTTTCGTTAAGCCTCAACGTCGGCGAGCTCGGAATGGTCATGGATCTCGTCCTGAGCGGCAAGGCGACGATCGGGATCGGTGGCGCAGTCCTGAAGCAGGACGATTCGATCGTCACGGAGCGGATCGGCCATTCCTTCATGATGCCCGTTGCCGCGCAGAACCATCCGCTTGCCAGAGCCGACCGGCCGCTCACGCTCGGCGACGTGCGCGAGGACGTGCAGCTCGTCGTCACCGATGCGTCGGGCCTGACGAAGGGGCGTGATTTCAACGTTCTATCCTACAAGACATGGCGCGTCAGCGATATTGCGACGAAGCACCAGCTCATCAAGGCCGGCCTTGGTTGGGGTGGTCTTCCGGCGTCCCTGATCCATGACGATCTCCTGAGCGGCGCGCTCGTCCATCTCGATCTGGATGCCTACGAACAGGGGGAATATCCGATCTATTCGATGCGCCGGCCCGCCAACCCGCCCGGACCCGCCGCCACCTGGATGATCGACGCGTTCCGTACGAGGCTTTCCGCCTGCCCGAGCCAAGCCGATTTCCACGCCCAGATTGCAGAATTACGTGAACCCGGCATGCCGCTCGCGGCCGAATGAAGGAAGGCGCGGGCGCCGCGCCTTCCTCGATATCTTCGCCTAAAGGACCAGCCTGAACTTCGCGAAGCCCTCGGCGCCTTCGCCTGCATCTTCGATCTTCACGCTCTTGACGTCGGCGAGGTACTGCTTGGCCTTCGGGCCGCTTTCGAACACGACGGTCGTGCCGGGCAGGGGCTTGAACGTCCAGTTGCCGTCGGCGGACGGGTTGATCGTACCCTGATCATGGACAAAGCGGACGATGACGTCGCGGTTGGTATCCGGCGCCTGGAAGATCACCTTATCGGAGGCGATTTCCGGGAAGCTGCCGCCGCCGCCTGCACGGTAGTTGTTGGAAACGACGACGAACTTCTGCGCCGGATCGATCGGCTTGCCCTCGAAGGCGAGGTTCTGGATTCGGTTGGAGTCCGGATTGACGGCCTTGCCCGACGAATCATATTTCGGCGGCTGCGACAGGTCGATCTGATAGGTCACACCGTCGATGACGTCGAAATTGTAGGACGGGAAGTCGTTGTTGAGCAGAAGCGCGTCCTTTGAGCCGGGCTCGATGTGGTTGAACATGCCGGCTGACATTTCCAGCCAGTTCTTCACCTGCGCACCGGTGATGGCGACGGCCTGAACCGTATTCGGATAGAGGTAGAGATCGGCGACATTCTTGATGGCGATATCGCCGGCCGGGACGTCCGTATAGTATTCGGCACCGCCGCGACCGCCGGCCTTGAAGGGCGCTGCGGCCGAAAGAACCGGCAGATCCTTGAACTGCGTATCGGCCAGCATCTGCTTGATGTACCAGGTCTGTGCCTGTGAAACGATCTGCACGGACGGGTCGTCGGCGACCAGCGCGAAGTAGGAATAGAGCGGCGCGGAGGTCTTGCCGACAGGTGTGCGGACATAGGCAAGCGTTGCCTCATGCTCAGTCTTGGCGGCCTCCACGACTTCCTTCTTGTCGGCGACATCGGCAACGACCTTCTTCTTGTCGTCGCGATGGTAGATCGGCCGTGCTTCGGAGGTGAAGGCGACGATCTTCCAACTGTTGCCGTCCTTCTCCAGCAGAAGGTCGATCAGGCCGAGATGCGAGCCCCAGAAGCCGGCCATGACGGCGGGCTTGCCATGCAGCGTGCCCTTGACCGGATCGGCGTTGCCAATGCCATCCCAGGTCTTCGGACCGGGGAAGACAAGATGCTGGTGGCCGGTAAAGATCGCATCGATGCCCTCGACGGCAGCAAGATGCAGCGAGGCATTTTCCATCTTTTCGGAAGGGGCGGAACCGTCGATGCCGGAATGGGAAAGCGCGATGACGATATCGGCGCCGGCTTCCTTCATGGCTGGAACCCAGGCCTTCGCGGCCTGGACGATATCGCGCGTCTGGGCCTTGCCTTCCAGGTTTTTGATGTCCCACAGCATGATCTGCGGCGGTACGAAGCCGATGAAGCCGATTTTAACAGGGCTTTCATTGCCGGCGCCATCCTTGATCTGCTTTTCGACGATGATGTAGGGCTTAAAGAAGAGTTCGTCCTGCTTCGGGTCCGAGGCGAGCTGGCCCTTGGTCAGGTTGGCGCAGACGAAGGGGAAGTTCGCGCCTGACAGTACCTTGAACATGAAGTCGAGGCCGTAGTTGAACTCGTGATTCCCGAGCGTACCGACCGTATAGCCGAGCGTGTTCATCGCCTTGATCACCGGATGGACGTCGCCGTCCTTCATGCCATGCTGATAGGCCATGTAGTCGCCCATCGGATTGCCCTGCAGCACGTCGCCATTGTCGATCAGTAGCGAGTTGGCGGCTTCTGCACGGATATTGTCGACGATCGTTGCCGTGCGCGACAGGCCCATCGTGTCGTTCGGCTTGTCGGCGTAATAATCGTAGGGGAAGACATTGACGTGAATGTCGGTCGTTTCCATGAGCCGCAGATGTGCCTGGTTGGAGGCGGCACGGGCGCTGAATGGGTGCAGCAGCACCAGGGCAGAAGTGGCGGCAAGACCGCCGAGCAGCGAACGGCGGCTCATCGAAGGCACATCGAAAATGGAAGACATGGAAACACTCCTTTTGACATCATGCACCACCCGGTTCGATGAACTTAGGATGATTGGCGAAGGAGTACATCGTGAAAATGACAGAACGGCAAAGACGATGCCAAGGAAGCGGCATCGTCTCGGAAAGCGTTACCGAACGCGTGGCACTTCGCGGTGGAAGAAGCGGAAATAGGAGGCAACGAGCGCGCGGGCATTGGAATTCACGTCGAACTGGATGCCGACGCGGCCATTGTGTTTCCAGCGCACGACGCCTTCCAGCATGCCGAGATCGTCAGCTTCGATGCGCACCTTGCTGCCCGAGGCTGCATAAAGCGGCGCCTTGACCTCGAGTGCTGCACCCGTGGTGGAAAGATCGAGGATGCGGGCATCCACCTGGCTGTTCAGATAACGGATCTTGCCGAAGACGCGGCAGTTCTTGCGGTCGGTCTTGCGGGCCGAGATCTTGAGATTGCGTGTCATGCTTGTTCCCGTGAAGAATTCGGGCAAAACATAGGCTTCGAAGATTGAAATGCCTTTAGGGGCTTATCTAAAATTGTTGCGAAAGTCTCAATTCGGCACGGCCGCCCGCCGCGCCACCACATGTTCGCGCCAGACGGTGAAGATACCCGCTGCGACCACGATGAGCGAACCGACGATCATGTTCAGCGTCAGTGTTTCCCCATAGATGAGCACTCCGAGGATGGAGGCATAGACGAGTTGGATATAGGTGAGCGGCTGAACTGCTGCCGCATCGAGAGCGTCATAGGCGCGGATCAGGAAGTAATGGCTCGACGTGCCGGTCAGGCAGACGGCGAGCATCCATATCCAATCCCATCCGTATACCGGCGTCCAATAGAAGGGCCCGGCAAGCGTCATGACGGCGGCTCCGACGACACCCGTATAGAAAAAGCTCGTCATCGCCGAATCCTGCCGGCTCACGTAACGCGTGGCGATCACGTAGAGCGCGAAGTTGAAGCAGGAAATGACCGCAACAAGCAGATTCACGTCGAAGAATCCGCCTTCCGGCTTGAGGATCAACAGCACGCCGGCAAGCCCGACACCGATCGCAGTCCAGCGGCGCCAGCCGACCCGCTCGCCAAGGAGTGGAATGGCAAGCAGTGCGACAATGATGGGAGTGGCGGCAAAGATCGCCTGCGAATGCGCAAGGCCGATCAGCGCAAAGCAGGTGATTGCCAGCACCACCTGCGTGGCAAGCAGAACACCGCGCGAGAACTGAAGAAAGGGATGTTTCGTCCGGGCGGTGGCGCCGATACCGCCACGCATCCTTGCCGCCAGAACCACCGTGAACAGGCCGAAAGCCCAATAGCGGACCATTGTCACGAAGATGGGCGAATAGATGGAACCAAGATGCTTCGAGATTGCGTCCTGCGCTGAGAAGATCGTGAGCGCGAGAAGCAGGAAGATATAGCCGTGCGTCTTGGATTTCATGTCTTGCCGTTGAAACGGGAGATGCCCGCAGCGCTAGCTAGGGCAGGATTTCAGTTGCTTTGCAAGGGCTCAGAGACCGACATTCGGCCTGTCGATGATTTCGCGCAGCGCAAAGCTCGAATTGATCTTCACCACATGCGGCAGCGCCGAAAGCCAGTCGCGATGGATGCGCTCGTAGTCTTCCAGATCGCGGGCAGCTACCCGCAGGATATAGTCGTATTCACCGGACATCAGATAGCAGACGAGCACGTTCGGACAGCGCTTCACCGCCGCCTCGAATTCCGACAGCGTCTTGGCGAACTGGCCGGATAGCGAGATATGGACAATGGCGATCATCTTGTAGTCGAGCGCTTTATGCGAAAGTCGGGCGTGGTAGCCGCCGATGACACCGCTCTTTTCAAGAATGTCGAGCCGCCGCGAACAGGCCGAAGGCGACAGTCCCACCTTGTCTGCAAGCTCGGCATTGGTGATGCGGGCATTGATCTGCAACGCCCTCAAAATCGCAAGATCGATATTATCGAGGTCAGACATTCGAAGAACCTTCGAAAAATGAATGGATGACGCAATAATCTTCGAAACTTTGCTTTCGCGCAAATCCTCTTTGCAAGGACATTTCGTGGCCGTGGTGCTTGGATTCAGGAGCGAGAAAACGTTCCGCGCAACGCGGACATAAAATGAGAGGAACGCGAATGCGTGTCGGCTGCCCGAAGGAAATCAAGAACCATGAATATCGCGTCGGTCTGACGCCGGCTTCAGTGAGAGAATATGTCGCCCACGGCCACGAGGTCTGGGTCGAAACCAAGGCAGGTGCCGGCATCGGTGCCGACGATGCTGCCTATGCGGCCGCTGGCGCGAAGATCGCCGCCTCTGCCAAGGATATCTTCGAAAAGTGCGACATGGTCGTCAAGGTCAAGGAGCCCCAGCCCCCGGAATGGGCGCAGCTCCGCGACGGTCAGCTTCTTTACACCTACCTGCATCTCGCGCCCGATCCGGAACAGACCAAGGGTCTGTTGGCATCTGGCGTTACCGCCATTGCCTATGAGACGGTGACAGACGAGCGTGGCGGCCTGCCTTTGCTGGCGCCAATGTCCGAAGTTGCCGGCCGTCTGTCGATCCAGGCAGGCGCCACGGCGCTGCAGAAGGCCAATGGCGGCCTCGGCATCCTGCTCGGCGGCGTGCCCGGTGTTCTGCCGGCCAAGGTCGCCATCATCGGCGGCGGCGTCGTCGGCCTGCATGCGGCCAAGATGGCTGCCGGTCTCGGCGCCGATGTCAGCATTCTCGACAAGTCACTGCCGCGCCTGCGCCAGCTCGACGACATTTTCAACGGCCGTATCCATACGCGCTATTCCAGCATCCAGGCGCTGGAAGAAGAAGTCTTCTCCGCCGATCTCGTCATCGGCGCCGTGCTGATTCCCGGTGCAGCCGCGCCGAAGCTCGTCACCCGTGAAATGCTCTCGGGAATGAAGAAGGGTTCCGTCATCGTCGACGTCGCTATCGACCAGGGTGGCTGCTTTGAAACTTCGCACGCCACGACGCATTCCGACCCGACCTATGTCGTCGACGACGTCGTGCATTATTGCGTCGCCAACATGCCGGGCGCCGTTCCCGTCACGTCAGCCCATGCGCTGAACAACGCGACGCTCGTCCACGGCCTGGCGCTTGCCGATCGTGGCCTGCGCGCTATTGCCGAGGACAAGCATCTGCGCAACGGGTTGAACGTTCATAGGGGTCGTATCACCAACAAGCCGGTTGCCGAGGCCCTGGGCTACGAAGCCGTTGCCCCTGAAAGCGCGCTGAACGTAGCGTAAACTAACTGACTTTAGGTCAATCGAGGGCGCCGGACTCCGCAAGGGCCGGCGCTTTTACTTTGTCGATCCGGCACTGATAGCAATTGTTGCGGGCCGAGCGTACATGCACATAGGCGATGCCGGGCCGCGCGAGCAGTTCGGCCGCATAGCCGGGAATTTTCTCGATCGCCGTGACCGCGCCGGTGCCATAAACAATCCTGTCGTTCTCGCCATAGCCGCGGACAATGAAATCCGGGCTCGTGGTCAGCACCGGAGGCAGAACCTCGTCAGCGGAATAGCGCTTGCAGGGCTGCTTGTGGAGGAAGATCGGTCCGGTCTCGGCATAGGGCTGCAGTTCCGGAAAGGGCCGATAGGCGAAGACGAAGAGTTCCTCGCCGGCACCGATATTTTTCAGGCAGTGCCGGCAGGGATAACCATCGCCGTCGGAAACCAGCATTTCCGGTGAACGGTCATAGGCGTCATGGCTGCCGCTCCAGAGCGCTTCGGCATCTGCTGTCGGCATGGCGGAAAACTGAATGCTGGTCATGGCAAATCTCCTTGTGAGCTTTGCCATAGTGTCTGCGCTGACGGTTGCCCAAGCCACCCGATTCTTGCTTCGGACCGGCAAAGGGTAGTTTGCGCCTGCAAACGCAGTCAGCTTTTTCTGGCTATTTCCAGCAATTCCTTGTCGCTCAACGGTCTGACGATCCCGGTGCCGGTAGAGACCGGAGAGAAACCGAACATCTGGTAGAGCTGCAATGCGCGCGGATGGTCGAGATTGTTAGTGGTCGTGGTGACCTTCTTCGGGTTCAGCGTCCAGATGGCGTAGAGCGCCTGGAGCAGGAACCATTTGCCGATACCGAGGCCGAACGCATGTTCGAAGAGCCCGAAATGGCAGAGCTCGATCGTATCCTCGTCCTCGCAGAGATACTCGAAGAAGCCGGCCGGCGCACCGTTGACGTACAGCACGCTGATATTGTTGCGCTTGTCATGCAGCACCGCGGTCAGTTCCTCGTCGCTCATCCTGAGACGTTCGACCCACTGCCAGCGCGCGCCGACCTGCCGGTAAAGATAGCGATAGAAGGCCAGTGGAATTTCTGGCGCGCGCATGATTGCCGTCTGGATGTTGACGGGCACAGGCAGGCTTGCCTTCGGCGGAGCGACCATTTCAAGCCGCGTAATATGGGCCTTGAGCGAGGCGGGCGTCTTTCCCATGGCGGTCAGGCTTTGACCGGTTCAGGCGGGCCGGTGACGACGGGCGTGTCCTCACGGCTACCCCATTCGCTCCAGGAGCCGTCATAGAGCTTGTTGTCGGTATGGCCGAGCGATTCCAGCGCCAGTGTGATGATCGCGGCCGTAATGCCCGAACCGCAGGAAGTGACGACCGGCTTGGTAAGGTCGATGCCGGCATCCTCGATCGTCTGCTTCAATTCCGGCAGCGATTTGAAGCGGCCCTGGTTGGCGAAGACGCCTGAAGGCAGGCTGCGCGCGCCGGGCATATGGCCGGAGCGCATGCCAGCGCGGGGTTCGGGCTCTGCGGCGGCGAAACGCCCGGCGCTGCGGGCATCGGCAATCTGTAGGGCGCTGCTGGCTACGATATCGCGCATCTGCTCGAGATGAACGACGCGGCTGGCATCGTAATTTGTCTTGAATGTCGCGGGGGCATGGTGCGGCACCTCGGTTTCGAGTGGCCCGCCTTCGGCTTTCCAGCCGTCCAATCCGCCATCGAGCACGAAGACGTTCTTTGCGCCCATCACCCGGAACAGCCACCAGACGCGCGGCGAGGCGAACATGCCGATGCCGTCATAGACGACGATCCGGTCGTTCTCGCTGATGCCGAGCTTACCGACCTGAGCGGAGAAATAATCGGGCGCGGGGATCGTGTGGGGCAGGTTGGTCGAATGGTCAGCGATCTTGTCCTGATCGAAACGGATCGCGCCGGGAATATGGCCGGCGGCATATTCTGCATCGGCGTCGCGTTTCTGCGCCGGAAGATAGAAGGATGCGTCGAGAACACGCAGGTCGGACTTACCGAGTTCAGCCTGCAGCCAGTCGGCCGAAACAACAAAACGGCTCTTGGTGTCACTCATGATGATCTCCCCAAATATCAGGCCCAAATGGCAGGCATCGTCTATCAGCCTTCGTCGCCGGGCGTGCCGAAGCGAATGCGGAAGCGCCGGTTCTCTTTGCCCTTCTTCTCGATCTTGGCAATATGAATCTGGCCGACTTCCTGTGTTTCCGAAACATGCGTGCCGCCGCAGGGCTGACTGTCAACAGCCGAATTCTCGCCGATGCTGACGAGGCTGACGCGGCCGAGGCCAACAGGGGGGCGCACGTTCTTCGATTTGACGATGCCGGGATTGGCCGCAAGCTCCTCATCTGTAATCCACTGAAGATAGACCGGATGATTCTGGTTGACGAGATCCATGAGCTTGGCCGTCACGTCGTCCTTGTCGATCGTATCGGTCATGTCGAAGTCGACACGGCTTTCGTCCTCGCCGACGGCAGCCCCCGTGATCGGATAGGAACAGACGACGGACAGAAGATGGCAGGCTGTATGCATGCGCATCAGCTTGTAGCGGCGCGGCCAGTCGATGTGCAGCACCAGCTTCTCGCCGTTATCAGGGCGCGGCTGACCTTCCAGCGGTACATGGATAATGATGTCCTTGGTCGCGCCGTGCTTTGCCTGACCAAGCTCTATCTTGGAACCGTCAGCCCGTTCGAAGAAACCGGTATCACCCGGCTGCCCTCCCGATGTGGCGTAAAAGCAGGTCTGGTCCAGTTCAATGCCCCCGTCCTCGTGAACGGCCGTGACGACCGCTTCGCATGTGGAGAGATAGAAGTCGTCACGGTAGAGGGCATTGACTGGCATGGAGGCTCACGCTGCGGGTTCGTAGGGTATCTTGATATCCGTCGAGCCGACCATCCATCCGGGAATGGGAAGGCTCTTGGATGAAAGGAAATCCGGATTGAAGAGCTTGGACTGATAGCGATTGCCATAGTCGCAGAGGATTGTCACGACCGTGTGGCCGGGGCCGAGATCCTGCGCAAGACGCACCGCGCCGGCAATGTTGATCGCCGTCGAGCCGCCAAGGCAAAGCCCCTCATTCTGGACGAGATCGAAGAGGTAGGGCAGCGACTCGGCATCGGTGACGTGATAGGAGAAATCGGGCGTGAAACCTTCGAGGTTGGCGGTGATGCGCCCCTGGCCGATGCCTTCCGTGATCGACGAGCCCTCGGACTTCAACGTGCCGTTCGCGTAGAATTCGTAGAGCGCGGCACCCTCGGGATCGGCAATGCCGATCTTGATGTCCTTGTTGAAGGCCTTGAGACCTGCCGCCACGCCGGCAAGCGTACCGCCCGAGCCGACCGAGCAGATGAAGCCGTCGACCTTGCCATCGGTATCGTTCCAGATCTCGG
Organism: Rhizobium sp. 01L419; assembly: GCF_056400025.1. Classification (NCBI taxonomy): domain Bacteria; kingdom Pseudomonadati; phylum Pseudomonadota; class Alphaproteobacteria; order Hyphomicrobiales; family Rhizobiaceae; genus Rhizobium; species Rhizobium sp. 01L419. Next base: position 102,483 of record NZ_JBFTSM010000015.1, on the reverse strand, counting down.
GTGCCGTCGTTTCGATATGTGCCTGCCGGTTGGCCACGTTGTCGAACTGGTTGGCCCAGATCGCACCGTTCGGCTCGCTCTTGGCAAGTTGCTCAGCAAGGCGGCCCGAAACCTTCACGTAATTGTTCGGGTTCTTGTAGGGAACGGCTGGAACTTCCACGAGCTCGGCGCCGAGCAGCCGCAGCGCATCCTTCTTTTCCTGGCTTTGCGTTTCCGGAATGACGATGACGGTACGATAGCCGAGCGCCTTGGCAACGAGTGTCAGGCCGATCCCGGTATTGCCAGCCGTGCCTTCGACGATGACGCCGCCGGGCTTGAGCAGGCCCTTTTTCTCAGCGTCACGAATGATATAGAGCGCCGCTCGGTCCTTTACCGATTGGCCGGGATTGAGAAATTCGGCCTTGCCGAGAATGGTGCAGCCGGTCGCCTCGGAAACACCCTTGAGCTTGATGAGGGGCGTGTTGCCGATAGCCTCGATTACGGAGGGGTGGAAGGTCATGGAATCTGCCTCGTTTACGCATAGTTTAGGAACGGTCTTTTCCCTTCACAAGGCGGCATTGGCAAGAAATCCTATTCCATGCCTTTGGAGCCCGCGATAAAATTAGTCTTCCAATTCCAGCCCTTCGCCGTGCGTCCGGCCGTTAGTGATCCGAAGATTGACTTTCGGCGTATGGATGACGACAAAGCAAGCACGGGCGCAGGAACAAGGCGTGACCGAATCCGACATGGTTCACGAGCATATCGACACGATCGATGCATTGATGGCGCATTTTGTTGCTGGTTCCCTTCCGGAGCCGGCCCGCGCACTCGTGGAATCCCATCTGGAAATGAAACCGGACAATCGAAGTCTGGTGGCCGACCTCGAACGACTGGCAGGAGAGGCTCTGGAAAGTGCCCCGGCAAGCCCGATCAGCGAACGCGACGCGAAGCTCGCGGCAATCTTCGGCTCGAAGGCTCCTGCTTCCCTTCCGAAGCTGCCGTCGCGTCCGCAGGGAGCCCTTTTCCCGCGGGCCTTGCGCAATCTCGTCGGTTTCGAAGTCGATGACGTGCCGTGGCGCAAGCGTCTTCCAGGCTTTAAGGAATATGCGACCGATATAGACGGCTGCGAGGTCAGCCTGATGTGGATACGGCCGGGTCGCGCGCTGCCTGCCCACACGCATGCGGGCATGGAACTGATCCTTATCCTCGATGGCGCTTTCCGCGACGAGCGCGGCCGTTTTGGGCCGGGAGATATCTCGGTTGCTGACGCGACCGTCGACCATCGCCCAGTCGCCGAAAAAGATCGGCCCTGCATCGCCTTTGCCGTTTCTGATGGGCCGATCAAGCTCACCGGCTCCTTCCGGCAGATCCTCGGCGACCTCATCGGCTGAAAGCAGCCACAATGCTGTGATAGAGCCATTGTCCCGGGAGAGGATGAGGAACTTCCGGGCCTGTTTTCGAGTTCATATCGGCAGACTGGAGGAAGTGTCATGCGTAATTTCATTGCCCGCCCGGAACATGGTATCGTCTGGATTTCCGGTGCCAGCTCTGGGATAGGGCGGGCGCTGGCGCTGAAGCTTGCAGGCGAGGGATACCAGGTCGCAGCCACGGCACGCAATCACGAAAAGCTGGTGGAATTGCAGGTCGAGGCAGCCGGACTGCCCGGCAGCATCATCGTGCTCGATGGCGATGTGACCGATGCCGAGGACATGGACCATGTCATGGCCTCGATCGAATATGAGCACGGTGCGCTCGCCATGGCGATCCTGTGTGCAGGTGTCTATCAGCCCGTTCACGGCGAGGATCTGAACCGGGCCGATTTTGAGAAGACTTTTGCCGTCAATCTGTCAGGCGTCGTCAATTGCCTGCTGCCGGCGATCAGCCATATGAAGGCGAAAGGGCAGGGCCAGATCGCCATCGTGTCCTCGGTGACGGGTTACTCAGGCTTGCCGACCAGCGCCGCGTACGGCGCGACCAAAGCTGCGCTGATCAATATGGCCGAAAGCCTGAAATTCGATCTCGACAAGATCGGCATCCGCATCCAACTCATCAATCCGGGCTTCGTCGATACGCCGGCAACGCGCAAGAATGGCTTTCCCATGCCAGCACTCGTTTCGCCTGAGACGGCAGCCGAGCGGATTGCGACGGGCCTCAAATCGCAGGCCTTCGAGATCACTTTCCCGAGGCGCTTCACCTATGTGCTGAAGTTCCTGCGGATATTGCCCTATGGTCTCTATTTCGCACTGGTGAACCGCTTCACCGGCTGGGGCGAGCGACCTGCCAACGCCAGTCACCGTCCGGCGACGCCGCATCCGGCCGAGTGATCAGCTGCGCGAAAAGACCACCTGCCGCACATCGATATTGCGGGCGCGGAAGCCGGCCTCGCAATAGAACAGATAGAATTCCCAGAGGCGCTTGAACCGGTCGTCGAAACCCATCGGTCGGAGCTTGTGCCATACGGACCAGAACCGCTCGCGCCATTCCGCCAGCGTACGGGCGTAATCGAGGCCGAAGCCGAAGTCCCTGACCAGTGACAGGTCCATCTTCCTGCCGAGTTCGGCAAGATGATGACGCGTCGGCAGCATGCCGCCGGGGAAAACGTATTTCTGGATGAAGTCCGGATTGCTGCGATATTGCTCGAAGGCTTCGGGACGGATCGTAATGATCTGCAGCCCCGCCTTTCCGCCTGGCTTCAGGCACTGTTTCAGCTTGGAGAAATAGGCCGGCCAATATTTCTCGCCGACGGCCTCGAACATCTCGATCGAGACGATGCGGTCATAGATCCCGGTCTCGTCGCGATAGTCCTGGAAGCGGAAATCGACCTTGTCGCTGAGCCCTGCCTTGCTGATGCGCGCCTGCGCAAAGGCAAGCTGCTCGCGACTGATGGTCAGCCCCGTCACCCGGCAATTCAATTCGCTCGCCGCGAACTCGGCAAAACCGCCCCAGCCGCAGCCGATTTCAAGCACATGATCACCAGGGCGGATGCCGGTCGCCTCCGCCAGAGAGCGGTATTTCGCGTTCTGCGCCGATTGCAGGTCATTGGCGCCGGTCGAATAGAGCGCCGAGGAATAGGTCATGCTCGGATCGAGCCATTGCTTGTAGAAGTCGTTGCCGAGGTCGTAGTGGGCCGAAATATTGCGTTTGGAGCCGGTCTTCGTATTGGCATTCATCCAGTGCCGGAGGCGCTCCACGAAACGACCAACACCACGTTTGCCATTGGAATAGCCATGCGCGGCATCGCCATTGACGAGAAAAAGCTCGAGAAAAGCGGTGATATCGGGGCTGTCCCAGTCGCCGTCCATGTAGCTTTCGGCAAGCCCGATCGTGCCGCTTGTCAGTGCCCGTCCGGCAAGGTTCCAGTTGCGCAGTGTCAGCGCGGCATTCGGCCCGGCGCTCCTGCCTTCGATCAGCACCCTGCGCCCGTCTGGCAGTGTGACGGCAAGCGAACCGTGCTGCATGCGCAGCAGACCTCGCAGCGCAAGCTTGGCCTTGAAGGGCAAGCCCTTGACGATGCGCGAGATGTTTTCTGCCGTCAGTGTCACGGCATCCCGGGCAGTTTGGTTCCAGTCTTGCGCTTTGCTCATCGTCCGTCCTCCCGCATTTTCTGGCCGGTTGGGGACGACGCCTGCGCCTCTCCTCCGGCGATTGAGGCGAACGCTAGATTCATTCCGCAGCTTCTGCAAGCCGGCTTGCCGGCTTTACGCTCACAGGGGCCGGAGGCGGTGGCCGATGAATATAGATGGCGCCCTTCACCCAGAGTTTCAGAGCCTCCCAATGTATGCCGGCCATGATCTTGACGGTCAGGAAGGGAATGGCCGCGAGAAGATAACCCAACGCTCGGCCAGTCAGCGGCTTTTGTCGACCGGAGAACGTTGCCGCAAGAAGCGGACCTTCAGCATCGGTTTCCAGGATGCGCCAGCGGATTTCGCGGCCCGGCGGCAGCATGCGGAAATGATAGCGCATGCCCGTGCCGATGAAGGGAGAAACGTAAAAGAGCTTCTCGCAGGTCTGGCGAAGACCACCTTCGGAGATTTCATCATCTTCGACAGGGCAGACATAACTATGCCGCTCGCCGAAGGTGTTGCGCACCTCGTAGATCAGAGCGATCAGCGCATTCCCGCTGTCATAGGCATAATAGACCGAAAGCGGATTGAAGACGTAACCGAAGATCCGCGGATAACAGACAAGCAGGATCCGGGCCGGTCGCTCGACGCAGGCGTCCGCAAGGAGTCCTTCAACATAGGAGCGCAGGCTTCCGCCTTCCGCATGATCCTTTTCATGGAAGGAGACGAGGTTGCCTCTGTTGACCGAAAACAGCGCCGACAGTCTCCCGGCTTCCTCGACCCGGTCGAGATCGATAGACAATGAAAAGACTCGGTACCGGAAGCGATGGCCGAACGGCTTCATGCGCTGATGCATGACATCGCCCGCATAAAGGACGGCCGGCGCCTCCGGTGGAGGGCCGTTTCGCGTCACGCTGACGCCATACCTCGTTGCGTGGGGCCTTGTGCGGGACGCCGTCATGCCATCGCTTCCAGTGTGGTTCCACGGGAGGAGGGCCGGGCGGTCCGCCAAGGTGTGATCCCGCCCAGCGCCTCCGCCGCCGCAAGGCCGGAAACGAGTCCATCCTCGTGGAATCCGTATCCGGTCCAGGCGCCCGCGAAATAGCAATCGTTTCTTCCCTGAATGGTAGCGATCGCCCGCTGCGCTGCCATCGCTTCGGCGGAAAACTGCGGATGCTCATAGGCGAATTCGGCAAAGACCTTGCGGCTTTCCGGTTCGCGGTGCGGATTGAGCGTGACGAAGAGGGGAAAATCCGGGTCTATGCCCTGTAACCTGTTCATCCAGTAGGTTACCGCCACACCGGCCTCGCCGTCGGCATGGCTTGAACGCAGATAGTTCCAGGAGGCCCAGACCTTGCGCCGCGTCGGCATCAGACTGGCGTCACGGTGCAACACCACGCGATTGGGCTCGTAGGGAACGGCAGCGAGCAGTCGCTTTTCCTGATCCGTCGCATCGATCAGCAGACGCGCGGCCTGATCGCTATGGCAGGCGAAGATCACCTTGTCGAAGAAGGCCTCGCCGCCGATCTCGTCGATCAGGGTGACGCCCCTGTCGCTGCGGATCACGCCACGCACACCGCAGCCGAGCTTCACTCTGTCGCCGAGCGGTGACAGAAGCCTTTTCAGATAGTTGCGGCTTCCGCCGGTGACGGTGCGCCACTGATGCTGACGGCGATAGATAAGCCGGTGATTGTCGAAGAAATTGACGAAATGCTCGGCGGGAAATTGCAGCATGCGCACCGATGGCGTCGACCAGATGGCAGCGGCCATCGGCACCAGATAATTGTTGGTGAAACCAGGCGAGAAGCCGCGCCAGTCGAGATAATCGCCGATTGAGCGCGAGACCAGGTGTCCGGCCGCCCGGTCTTCCAGGCAGGTGCGGTTGAAACGCAGGATCTCGCGGATCATCCAGAGGAAGGAGGGGTTTAGCAGATTGCGCTTCTGCGCGAATATAGACGACAGCCCGCCGCCGCTCCATTCCAGCCTGCCCTGATCCAGCGACAGTGAAAAGCTCATGTCGCTGGCATGCGTGGCGACGCCGAGCTCTGCAAAGAGCGCGGTCAGATTGGGATAATTGCACTCGTTGTAGACGATGAAGCCGGTATCGACCGGAATGTTCAGTCCGTCATAATCGACATCGACCGTTGCCGTATGGCCGCCCGGCCGGGCATCTTTCTCGTAAAGTGTCACGTCATGGACGGTGTTGAGCGCCCAGGCCGCTGAGGCACCCGATATGCCCGACCCTATGATGGCCACCTTGAGGCGGCGTGGCAGCGAGGGAACATGCGCGTTCATGCTGCGTCCTTTATGGCATTATAGACCTTCAGCGCCCGCCGGCGCGCCGTGGCGTGATCGACGATGGGTCTGGGATAGGTTTCACCAAGCGTCACGCCGGCGTCTTCGAGCACGCTCGCTGGTGCTTCGAACGGCCGGTGGATATATTTGTCCTCGAGCTTTCCGAGCTCCGGCACGAACTGCCTGATATAGCTGCCATCTGCGTCGAATTTCTCGCCCTGCAGCACCGGGTTGAAGATGCGGAAGAAGGGGGAGGCATCGGCACCCGAGCCCGCGACCCATTGCCAGCTGGCCGCATTATTTGCCGGGTCCGCATCGACAAGCGTATCGCGGAACCAGGCTTCGCCGCGGCGCCAGTCGACCAGGAGGTCCTTGATGAGAAACGAAGCTGTTATCATCCGTACGCGGTTATGCATCCAGCCATGGCGCCAGAGCTGGCGCATGCCGGCGTCGACGATCGGATAGCCCGTCTGGCCGTTACACCAGGCATGAAATCCGTCTTCATCCTCCCGCCAGCCGAAGCCGTCGAAATTGCCGTTCCAGTTGGCCTCGGCAAGTTGCGGAAAATGGAATAGCAGATGATAGGAGAATTCCCGCCATGCCAGCTCCTTGCGGAAGCGTACGATGTCGTCTGAGGGGATGCGCCGGGAAAGGCCTTTTGTCGCTTCCCAGATGCGAGCCGGCGAAATCTCACCGAGCGCCAGATGCGGAGAGAGCAGGGAGGTTGCCGTCTTTCCAGGAAAATCCCGATCCGCCGAGTAGCCGTGAAGCCCGTTTTCGACGAAATCCTGTAGCTTTTCGTGGGCAGCCTCTTCACCCGGCGTCCACATGTCGGGGAAGAATTTCGCCCAGTTCGGCCTCTGCGGCAGGAGCTGCCAGGAGGCGAGCGTTTCGGAAGCTGGAAACTGCTTGGGGAAGCGGTAACGCTCTGGGGCATCGACAGGCGCCTCGGGTTCTCCACCTTCGAGTGCCCGCCAGAACGGTGTATAGACGCGATAGGACGCGCCGGCCGATGTCTTGAGTTTCGTCGGCTCATGCAGCAACTGGCCGCCGAAGCTGCGCACCTCGATGGCCTGCTTTTCCAGTTCATGTTTGAGGCGCATGTCGATCGCGGTGCCCGGCGGATCGAAACGGCGGTTCCAGAACACCGCTTCCGCACTGCTTTGCTTGATGATGTCGGCCAGCACATTTCGGGCATCACCGCTGACAAGTACGAGCTTGCCGTCATGTTTTTTGAGGGCTGCGCCAAGTGCGTGAAGCGAATGATGCAGCCACCAGGCCTGGGCTGCGCCGAGCGGCCCGATGCCGTCTTCGCGGGGTTCACGGATATAAAGGGGAATGACCGGCCGCCCCGATGCGCATGCCGCATGCAGAGCCCTGTTATCGTCAACGCGCAGATCTTTGCGAAACCACACGATCACCGGTCTTGCAACAGTCTCTCGTGCCACTGGCTGCTCCCTGTTTGCCTCTGGGTATGTTACGGAAATACGAGGCAATCGGATCAGCAGTTTCATCGGGCGCGCATGAAAAAGGCCGGTCGCGCCGGCCTCTCTCAATGAACGGGGCTTTGCCCGATCAGTTGTCGTATTCGCGGCACGCTTCGCTGATCGAAGCACCACTTTCGCCGCCGCGCGTATCAACGCCCGTGTTCTGCTGCGGCATTCCCGGGCATTCGATTGCCTGCCCGCCGATACTCTGTGTCGTGGTCGGATCTACCGGGCCTGCGGGAATTGGATGAATACCGTTGCTGTCACTCATATAGTCGGACGAGTAATTGCCCGAGCCCGGATCCGTGGAACCACCATTGGTCGGGCCGATGGCGTCAGGATTGGACTGGGCGAATGCCGACGACGCCATGCCGATGGCAAGCAGCGATGCGGCGATAAGGGATTTGCGCATGGGAGATATCCTCCTTCGATTTTCATCTTTGGTGACATTTCCCCAACCCGTGACAAAACTCCTTGTTCCGAAATTAAAGCGGAGTAGTTGAGAAAACCGGCGCATGGTTACGCATAAACCTTAACCGCGAAAGCCGCTTTGCGTCTGCTCTTCCTTGCCTTACCTGAGCAGCGAAACCACCTGTTTACGGCATGAGGCCGCCATGTTCTTTTCACTGCGTGAGGCAGGAGATCTTTGCCTTCAGGTCGCGCTTGCGCTCACATTGACGGCGAGCGGCATGGCTGCGGCGTCCACCTTCGTGAAGGGAACAGAGCGGCGGGTTTCTGTCATCGACGTCAACCGACCTACGCTTTGGTCCGCCGGCCCGGTCCGCGTCGACGGCGCTGAGCGCATTGAGGTTTCCGACGGGCGGGAGGTGGCCGGAGGCGAGGAAATGCCCTGCTACGACACCATTGGCCTCAAGATATCCTGCGATCTGCTGACCTTTTCGCTGGGCGGCAACTTCTGATCCCAGCGATGGATTTTCCAGCTTTCTCCCGGGTTTTGGAGCTTCATTTCTTTAGTCCATAAAATTTATGGATAATTCTGGCGCAGATGCGTCGCAGCACTTTGCTGCGGACCGCCAGGAGATGGCAATGACAAAAATCCTGATCGTGCCGGGTCTGTTCGGTTCCGACGAGGGGCATTGGCAACGTTATTGGCAGAGCGATATTCCGCAGAGCCGGCTTATCGAACAGGACGACTGGAAGCACGCCCGTCTCGATCATTGGATGGAGCGGCTGGAACAGGCGCTGCTGGAGGCAGGGGAAGCGTATGTCGTTGCCCATAGCCTCGGCTGCATCCTCACAGCCAGGCTCGCCGACCGGCCACTCGCTCGCCGGGTAAAGGGAGCGCTTATGGTCGCCCCGTGCGATTTGCCTGCGACTGAAAGGCTGCATCCCGGTTCGCTCGCCTTCGGTCCCATGCCGACAAACCCGCTTCCCTTTCCGAGCCTTACCGTCGGCAGCCTCGACGACAAATACATGTCGCTCGACCGTTTGAGCTTCTACACCCGCCTTTGGAAAACCGAGGTTCGCAATATCGGTCTCGCAGGCCATATCAATATTGCCAGCGGTTTCGGCCGCTGGACCGGTAGTTATGCATTGTTTGATGCGGTGAAAGGCAAGGCGAAGGCAAAGAGACCGCAGGTATCCCCGCTTGCCGCGACCGGCGCATCGGCGTGAAGTTTTATCGGGGCAGAGCAAGAAACGGGTTGAACTTGAGCTTCCACGGTACGATTCTGATATCAGATGGAATGTGAGGGCTTCACCATGGCTCAGAAAGTGCATCAGTATCTGATCTTCGAAACCGCCGGCGGCTTTTGCGGCATCGCCTGGAGCGATGCCGGCGTGACGCGATTCCAGCTGCCGACAAAAAGCGCCGAATCGACCGAACGGTTGCTGTTGCGCCGCCTGACGGCTGCAGAACCGGGCACGCCGACGCCACTGATTCAGGAGGCCGTTGCCGCGGTGAAGCGTTATTTCGAAGGCGAGGAAATCGACTTCTCCAATGTGCCTATTGACCTCGACGGTCAGGACGCATTTTTCCGCGATATCTATGCCGCTGCGCGCCGCATCGGCTGGGGCCATACGACAACCTACGGCACGCTCGCCAAAGAGCTCGGAGCGGGGCCGGAGGCTGCGCGGGATGTGGGACAGGCGATGGCGAAGAACCCTGTGGCACTCATCATTCCCTGCCATCGCGTGCTTGCCGCGGGCGGCAAGGTCGGCGGCTTTTCCGCACCCGGCGGCTCGTCTTCCAAGCTTCGCATGCTGGAGCTTGAAGGCGTGCACGTCGGTCCGCCCGCACCGGCCCAGCAATCTCTGGATTTTTGAGGGTGCACGGCAAGCAAGTGCTTGGAATGCGGTGAAATTCTTCGCTATAAAACTCTGTCTTTAGCGAGGTTTTTCATGAAGAAGATTTTCAATCCGGCGTCTATTCGCCGCCCCTTCGGAAACTACAATCACGGCCTCCTCGTGCCGCCAGGCGCGTCCCTTCTCGTCACATCCGGTCAGCTCGGCATCGCTCTCGATGATACGATCCCTGAGGATGTGACCGCCCAGGCCGAACTCTGCTTCGAAGCGATCAAGGCGATCCTTGTCAAGGCCGAGATGAGCTTTGCTGATGTCATCCGCATATCCGGCTTCGTGACGAAGCGCGACGACTTCCCGGCCTACATGGCGGTGCGCGACCGCTTCACGCTTGAGCCGAAACCGGTTTCGACACTCATCATCGTCAGCGGCTTCACCCGGCCCGAATTTCTGGTCGAAGTGGAAGTGACGGCCGCAAGGGTCGTCTGATCCCTATGGTCTGATCGCAAGCTCTGCGTGAAAACAAATGGATAGAGCGTTTTCGGGATTCGAAGAAAACGGAAATTCTCTAGAAACGTTCCATCGCGCTCTTCACCTTGGCGAGAAATGCTGACCGGGTCTCCGGCGTGCAATTGTTCATGTCATAATGAGCGAGGAAGGTGACCGGATTGATCGGGTTGATCTGCGCCCGCAAAACCCGCTTGACGATCTTCTTTGGTGGATTGCCGGCGACAAAGGCACGGAAAGGTGTTGCGCCGTAGGTAAGTACAGCGCCAAGCTTTTTGATATGGCGCAGACGGGATTCGACTTTGCCGTCCACGAGTTCGAAGGAGACGCCGGGAAGCCAGACCCGATCGAAATAGCCCTTCAGGATGGCCGGGAAACCGAAATTCCACACCGGCGTGCAGATGACCAAAGCCTCGGCCTGCTTCAGTCTGTCGACATAGGGTTTTACGAGAGACGTATTCTCCGGATAGTCGTGATAGATCAGCCGGTCGTGCTGGGAGAGAACGGGGTCGAATTTTTCCGCGTAGAGATCGCAGGCATCCACCTCGTGCCCGGCTTCGGCAAGGCTTTCCAGGGTCTGCCTGTAGAGCGCCTTGCCGTAGCTTTCCTCGACCGGGTGCGAGTGGAGGACGAGAACCCTCATGAGTCCTCCATGACAGCCGCAAGACCAGGGAAGAGATAGTTCTTGCCGGCGTTGAAGTCGAAATTGGGATTTTCCCAGGCAATCATCTTGCCGGGGTTCAGCAGCCCCTTCGGATCGGTCTCGTGCTTGAAGGCGAGCTGCACCTTGTCGGTCCGCTTCATGCCGCCCTCTTCCAGCGTGTAGCGGTGCGGATTGAAGATCGGGCAGCCGTGGTCCTGGTGGATCTTGATGATCTCTTCCAGCCGTTCCTCTGTCGTGTAGCGTACCAGCGGCAGGCCCGAGCACTGGATCTGCCCGTCAAACCTGATGAATTCGAGGTGGCCCGGTACTTCATCGCCGAAGATCTCTACCATCTTCCGCACCTTGGCGACATGATCCGGCCCCGGATACTGCACCTGCAGATAGGTGAACGTCGGGTCGACCTTGAGCGCGCGCAGCGTCGTATGGTTCCAGGCCAGTTCATAGGCATGCGGAATGCCGCGCATGCTCTCGACCTTGTCCGAGCGGAACATGATCTCGCCCTTCTGCGCTGCCGTGAAGGCCAGGAAGGCATCCATGGAATGCGGCGCGATCATCAGCACGACGATCGACTGGCCCTGACGGATATAGGGCTTGTGCCGGGTGAAATAGTCGTGCGGGATGGGGGCGGCGATCGGCGCTATTTCCTTGACGAGAATGCCGTTGCACTTCGCCAGCGCGTCTGAGAAGCGCACCGCGTCCATGAAGTCGTCATAACCGACGAGAACATCCACCCAGTCATAGGCAGGCGCAAGCGGCATCTCGATTTCCGTGATGATGCCGTTGGTGCCATAGGCATGGCTGACCTTCTGCAGATCCCAGCCAGTGAGGTCGAGCACCCGCGGCTCCGCCTCCATGGTGACGACGCGCAGACGCAGAATATTGCCGAGGTCGCGCAACCCGCCCCAGGTGATCGAGCCGACGCCACCCGAACCGCCGGCAATGAAGCCGCCGACCGTTGCCGTTTGGGCGGTCGAGGGGTGGAAGCGCAGTTCCTGTCCGGAATGCGCCTTGGTCTGCTTGTCGAGTTGGGCGATCACGATGCCCGGCTCGCAGATGACGCGGCCGGGATGGATTTCCTTGATCTTGTCCATGGCGGCAAGGTTGAGGATGATGCCGCCGGAAAGCGGCATAGCCTGGCCGTAATTGCCGGTGCCGGCCCCGCGCGGGGTCACCGGAACCCCATGCCCATAGGCGACCTTCAGTGTCTGGATGACTTCGGCCTCGTTTTTCGGCGTAACAACGATATCTGCCGTCACATTGTCGAGCTGCGCCTTCAGGATCGGCGAATACCAGTAGAAATCGCGGCTCTTCTGGCGAACGAGCGCCGGATTGTCCTCGATCGCAATACCTTCGAGTTCTTGTCTGATCTTCTGATAATCGGCCATGTCAGCCTCCAACGACGCTATCGAGTTCACGGTAATCCGGCAGGCTGCGGTCGATCACCTTGCCGCGGCGAAGCACGACGCGGTCAGACTGCGGACGGGAGAGGAATTCGCTCCAGCGCCGGGCGCTGAAGAGCACGAGATCGGCGGGGCTGCCGACGGCAATGCGGCCCATCTGCGGCCTGCCGGCAATCTTAGACGGTGACGCCGTGACGACACGCGCCGCATTATCGAGCGGATGGTCGAGATGCAGGATGCGAACCGCCTCGCGAAACACTTCCACCGGATCGAGATCGCCATAGGCGTAGAAGGGGTCGCGCGTATTGTCGGAGGAGACAGCCGTCTCGACGCCGGCAGCCGCCAATTCCTTGAACAGAGTGACGCCACGCCAGCGCGGCGTGCGGCCGGGATAACGATCCTGCAGGTACATGTTGCACATCGGCAGCGAGATGACCGAAACCCCTGCCTTGTGAACGAGATCCACGGTCCGCTTGGCCGTATCGTCATCCTGCCGCGCCAGAGAGCAGCAATGGCCCGCTGTCACCTTGCCTTCGAACCGGTTGCGTAGAACCGCTTCGGCGATCGCCTTTAGTGTCTCTGCGCCCGGATCATCCGTCTCATCGACATGCAGATCGACATCGAGGTCATTCTCCGCCGCCGCGCGCAAAAGCGTGTCGAGCTGCCAGTCGAGCGATGGTCCCATCCTGGTGACACCGCCGAGCAAGCCTCCCTTGTCCTTCACGACCGCAACGAGATCGGCAAAGAAGGATTCGTCCGCCATATTGTCGAGCGGGAAGAGGGCGACTGCCTGCAGGGCGATCTTCTCCTTCCATTCGTCGCGCAGTTCGGCAAAGACCTCGAAGGAAATTCGGTGCTGGGGTGCGAGCGAATCCAGATGCGTGCGGATAAGACCGGTGCCGTGCGCATAGGCTGAGCGCAGCGAGAATTCCATACGCTTGCGCACATCGGCGGCCGACCAGTTTGCCTCCCGGTCCCTGCCCACGGCTTCCAATGCGCCCATGAAGGTCCCGTCCGGATTGGGCTTGCGCGGCCAGATGTGGCCTTTGTCCAGATGCGTATGAATATCGGCAAAGCACGGCCAGACCATACCTTCCCTCATATCGGACTTGGCAAACTCCGCTGGCGCTGTGCCGGGCGGCAGGATCGCTGAAATCGCCCCGTCCGTTATGACGATATCGGCCTTGACGAGCCCCTCATTAGCCTCAGCAGCAAAGCCGCTGACGGTCACTGCAGGAAGCGTCGCATTGGCCAGCACGAAGCGGCCCGCATTCGGGGGCAACATGAAGGAATAGGTCATCAGTTTTCCCGCTTCAGGCTGCTCTCATGCCAGCGATGCAGGCTGAGCCATGAAATGAAGGAGGTAATGGCGAATATCGCGACGCCGAGCATGGAGAGCATGAAGAGCGCCGCGAACAGGCGGGGAATGTTCATGCGATATTGCGATTCCAGCAGACGGAAGGCGAGACCCGAACCGGCACCCGCCGAACCCGCAGCGAATTCCGCAACCACGGCGGCGATCAGTGCAAGGCCGCCGCCGATGCGAAGCCCTGTCATGAAGTAAGGCTGAGCGGCCGGGATCTTCAGATAGATCAGCGTCTGCCAGCGTGAGGCGCCATAAAGTTCGAACAGGTTGATCAGGTTGTGATCGACGCTCTTCAGGCCCTGCACCATGTTCGAAAGGATCGGGAAGAAAGCAACGAGGAAGGCGCAGATCAGGAGTGCCACCTGCGTGGACGGTGCGTAGATCAGGATGAGCGGCGAAATCGCCACGATCGGCGTGACCTGCAGGATGACCGCAAGCGGATAGAAGGCGATTTCGATCCAGCGCGATTGCACCAGAAAGATCGCAAAACCCACGCCACCGATCAGCGCCAGCATCAGCGATATCAAGGTGATCTGCGTCGTGACCCAAAGCGCTGGGGCAAGCGTGCCCCAGTCATTGATGAAGGCGGCCGCGACAGCGCGGGGCCCAGGCAGAATGTAGGGCGGAACGCCCGAGAGCACCACGTAAAGCTCCCAGATGGCGATGAGGGCGCCGATGACCAGAAAAGGCACGGTGATGCGCAGCGCCAGCTCGCGCCTGTTGGCATTGACCGGATTGGGAAGGGGCAGGGGCGGGATCTCGGTCTTTTCGATACTGTTGACACTCATCAGTGCTCCTCCGATCCGCCCATGGCCTCGATCAGCGATCGGGACGCGGTTTCGCAGGCTCGCCGGTATTCTTCCGAGGTTCGGTAATGCGARTCCCGCTCAAGACTGGTCGCGAGCGGAAAATCTGCATGCACCCGGCCCGGCCGTGCCTTCATCACAACGATGCGGTTGGAAAGATAGGCGGATTCAAAAACGGAATGCGTGACGAAGATCACGGTAATGCCAGTCGCCTTCCACAGCCGCAGAACGTCGTCATTGAGCTTCTGGCGGGTGATCTCATCAAGCGCAGCGAACGGTTCGTCCATCAGCAGCAGCTTGGGCTTTGTCACCAGCGCTCGGGCAATCGAAACGCGCATCTTCATGCCGCCCGAGAGCTCACGCGGATAGGCGCTGGCGAAATCCTGCAGGCCGACGGTCGCCAGCACCTCCATGATCCGGCCGCTCGCTTCCGCCTTGGAGACGCCGCGCAGTTTCAGCGGCAGGTAGACATTGCCGAAAACAGTCTTCCAGGGCATCAGCGTCGGCTCCTGGAAGACGAAACCGATATCGCCTTCCGGAAGGCCTTTTGAATTGATGCGTGAACTCGGCCAGTCGATCTTGCCGGATGTAACGTCGCCGAGGCCGGCGATGATGCGCAGCGCGGTGGATTTTCCACAGCCGGAGGGACCGAGAAGGCTGATGAACTCGCCGCTTTCGACCGTCAGGGACATGCCTGAAAGCGCAATCGTGCCGCTGGAAAAGACCTTCGAGAGGGACTGCATGACGACCAACGGCCGCCTGCGTATATCTTTCGAAGGCGCCGCCTTGGTTTCGGCTAGGGACATTCTTTCGCTCTTTTATCGAGGGGACGAGGCCCGCCGCCGGAAGGCGACGGGCCCTGCCTTGGGAGCTTATTTCTTGAGCGATACACCGACGCTCTTGCAGACGAACTTCGTAGTGAACGCTTTGGTGTAGTCAGTCTCAGGCTTGAAGACCTTGATCGCCACCATTTCGTCGAAGAACTTCTTGTAATGGGCGTTGGTGATGCAGCCGATGCCCTTTTCCAGGCCCTCACCGGATTCGATGATGCCGTATTCCTTCATCTTGCCGATCGAATAAGCGATCTGGCCATCCGTGATTTCCGGATTGTCCTTCTTGATCAGCGCATTGGCCTTGCTGTTGTCGCCGTAGAGATAATTGTACCAGCCCTCGATCGAGGCATCGACGAAGCGCTGCACGACGTCAGGCTTGTTATCGACCATCTGCTGTGTCGTGGTGATCATCGTCGAATAGGGTGAATAGCCGTTATCGGCGAGCAGGAAGACCTTCGGCTCCCAGCCGGTCTGCTTCTGGATCTCGTAGGGCTCTGAGGTCAGATAACCCTGCTGGGCAGATTGCTTGTCGGCAAGAAAGGGACCTGGATTGAAGTTGTAGGGCTTGTACTGCTCGTCCTTGAAGCCGGGAAAGTTTGCCTTCATCCATTCGAAATAGGTGAGGTAGCCATCCTTGCTGAGGAACAGCGTCTTCAGCTTGGCAAGATCCCCGAACTTGTCGACGCCGACATCGGGATGGGCGATCAGGATCTGCGGGTCCTTCTGAAAGATCGCGGCGACATCGACGAGCGGAATGCCCTGCTCGACAGCTGAGATTTCGCCCTGCGGCCCGCCCATGTAGAAGTCGATCTTGCCGGAGATCAGCAGCGCATTGTTGGCGGCATTCGGCCCGCCCTGCACGATGGTAACGTCGAGGCCGTATTTGGCATAGGTTCCGTCGGCCACGGCCTGATAGAAACCGCCATGCTCGGCCTGCGCCAGCCAGTTGGTGCCATAGCTCACCTTGTCGAGTGCATAGCCGGGTACACTGGCAGCAAGCATGCCGCCAAGGCCAAGAACTGCAGAAAATACGGATGTTTTCAGTGTGTTGGACATGGCGGCGTTCCCCTTCTGGTGCCTTGAAGCTCGTTTTCGAACCCCGATTTTCTTCATTTGAGCGATTGCTTCGCTCTTTGAAAAGCAGCAAAATTCGTGCGCAGTGATGCCTTTTTGGCATCTCACCCGATGTCTGTGCCTAAATTGGGCGCTGTGCTTAAAAACGATGCAACGAGGTCGCGATGCTGCACTCCAGAAAGCTTCTCTACATCAACGAGATCGCCAGAACGGGCTCCATCCGGAAGGCAGCAGCCCGTCTGAACGTCGCCTCTTCGGCAATTAACAGGCAGATCCTGGCGCTGGAGGAGGAGATGGGTGCTCCGCTCTTCGAGCGCCTGCCGCGAGGCCTGCGCCTCACGGCTGCGGGAGAGCTTTGCATCGAACATATTCGAGAAGTGCTGAAGAACTACGATCGGCTGGAAGGGCGCATCAAGAGCCTCAAGATGCAGCAGGCGGGCAAGGTCAGGCTTGCCACAACGGTCGGCCTTGCTTCCGGCCCGCTACCGGAAATCATCACGCGCTTTCAGTCGGAGCATTCACGGGTTTTCTTCCAGCTCCGCAGCGATGCCGGCACGGCTTCGATCAATCAAGTCCTGTCAGGTGAGGTGGATATCGGCCTCGGTTTCAATATTCCTGCCACGCCCGGCATCCGCACCCTCGGCAATTTCGATATCCCGATCGGCGTCATCCTGCCGCCAGGTCACCCATTGATCGGGCCGGGGCCAATCAACCTTGCCGACGTGGTGCAGGAGCGACTGGTTCTCGCGCAGCAGGGCACAAGTCTTCGCGATGTCATCAACCTCGCAATGGCAAGACTGGACGTCTCTATCGAGCCGGTGCTCGAAACAAATGCTTCGGAAATGCTGAAGAAGCTGGTCAGGTGCGGAGCAGGGCTCTCTATGCTGAACCCACTCGATGTCATCACCGAATGCCGTCAGGGCGAACTGGTCTTTCGCTCGATTGCAGACCCGCATAGCCGCCACCAGCCGCTCAAGCTCTTTGCCCGCGCCCGTGCGCCGCTCGATTCCGCAACCAGCCTTTTCGTTGAATATTTGCTCGCCGAACTCGCGGGCCTTGTCCAGGAATTGCAGACCAAGGGCCACATCCCGCTGGAGCGGCCGGCAGTCGCCTGATTACTTCGAATAGAGGTTGGAAAGCGGATAGCGCTTCAGGTCGTAGAGCAACTCGATGAAGCCCTTGACCTGATGGCCGCAGATCGCCTCGCCCTTCTCCGCAGTGCCCTTGGAGGCATCCCCGACGACCCCGTTTGGATTGAGGTCGTGAGCGATCCAGGCCAGCGAATGCGGCGGCAGCGGCTGGATATACTGCGATTGCTCGCGCATCCATTCGGCTTTCGAGGTAAAATTCTGGGCCTTCTCCATCCGCACCAGTTCCGGCCGGAAATGCAGCATCAGCGACGTCTCCACTTCGCCGCCATGAATGCCGTAACGTGACTCATGCTCGCTGATCATGCCGTCAGGATTGCCGAACCGGCCCCACTGGGTGGAAACGACGGCCATCTTGTGGCGTACACGCAGCTCACGGGCGACGATGCTCATGATATCGACATTGCCGCCATGCGAATTGACGATGACAAGCTTGCGCAGACCGGTTTCCGCCACCTTCGCGCCGATCGCCGTCCAGACGGGGATCAGCAGTTCGGCGCTGAGGGAAAGCGTACCTGGACCATAGACATGCTCGTTGGCCTTGCCGATTTCCTGGGTCGGCAGGACAAGGATATCGAGGTCCTCGGGCCGTTGCCGGCGCAGTTCTGCCAACATGCCGTTGGCGATCGCCACATCGGTGGCGATGGGCAGATGCGGACCGTGTTGCTCAGTCGAAGCGATCGGCAGGATAGCGATGGTCGTGTCGGGGGAAAGCGCGGCAAAATCATAAGTGTTCAGTTCATTCCAGAAGAATGGTGTCGCCATCGCCGCTTCCCTCTTTGTCATTATTCGATAGTGAGTAGGGAATAACGCGGCATGCGAAAAGCATCGATTTGCGCGCACGCCGCTGCCTTTTTGCGCGCATGATGTCGTTAGTCCGATGTCAGGCCATCTTGCACGTTGGAAATAAATATTCCGCCGTCGCCCCTTTCGGGGAAGGCTTTGGTTTGACCACGGTTGGCGCAGGTCTGTAGATAGTCATGGCACGCAGAACTGCCTGCGAGTGTTCAGATTTAACGATCCGCAATTGGAGGGCCGACCATGAGCCTACGTATCAACGATATTGCTCCCGATTTCACCGCCGACACCACCCAGGGCCCCGTTCAGTTCCATGACTGGATCGGCAGCGGCTGGGCCGTTCTCTTCTCGCATCCGAAGAATTTTACGCCGGTCTGCACGACCGAGCTCGGCACCATGGCCGGCCTCGAAGGCGAGTTTAAGAAGCGCGGCGTCAAGATCATCGGCATTTCCGTCGATCCGGTCGAAAGCCACGGCAAGTGGAAGAACGACATCAAGACGGCGACCGGCTTCGATGTCGAATATCCGCTGATCGGCGACAAGGACCTCAAGGTCGCCAAGCTCTATGACATGCTGCCTGCCGGTGCCGGCGAAAGCTCCGAGGGGCGCACGCCTGCCGACAACGCCACCGTGCGCTCGGTCTTCGTCATCGGCCCGGATAAGAAAATCAAGCTGATCCTCACCTACCCGATGACGACGGGCCGCAATTTCAACGAGATCCTGCGTGCGATCGACTCCATCCAGCTGACCGCCAAGCACCAGGTTGCAACCCCGGCCAACTGGAACCAGGGCGACGACGTCATCATCACCGCTGCCGTCTCCAATGAAGACGCCATCGCCCGCTTCGGCTCCTTCGATACGGTTCTGCCGTACCTCAGAAAGACCAAGCAGCCGTCCGCATGAGTTCACTCCGCCGGCATTACGATTGAATCAAAGACGCTCTGGCCTCCGGGGCGTCTTTGTTTTCTAGCCTATAGCGGAAGCCGTATTGGAGCGGAGCCAGCCTTTTCCTTGCCTATTTGCCGGAGGTGATGCTTGCGAAGGCGAGGCCGGCTGCGAAAAGCGCAAATGTTGCGATAATGATATCTGTTGGCATATGGATCACCGATCCCGCTGAATGCGTTGAGCAGGGTGTCTATCGCGTGCCGATCCCATTTTCGCGTGCCCGGCACCGACGGCCGGTTCTTGACTGCAAATCGACCAGACTAACGCTTTTTCCGGACATCACTTGGCAAAGCATCAATTAATTGATGCACTTTTCCGGTGGCGAAAACGATGTCTTCGCGCGCCAGATGGACCGTTATCTCGATCTCTTCCCATCTGCCGCCCTTGTCTTTCGCGAACCTGACGGCGGCCTCCAAAGAGGTGAATTGCACGGCGGGTGCGTTGGCGGTCCAGAACTGCACGCTGCAGTCCGCCGCACTGTAATCTAAAAATGCTTTCTGAGGATCTAGCGCCATGGCACGTGCTTTACACCTGCACTGGTTGGTTGGCCAGTGAATGCCTGCCCAGGTGAGCGAAGTCAAGAAAATCCCAACGCCCCGCCCAGCCTCAGAGAAGGGTTGGGTCGCATCGCCTACACGGGCAGCATCAGTTGACGTATCTGTCGCCTCTCATTGAGAACATCGTCTTCGAGGAACAGGAACCTTAGGTCGGTACGACAAGCCGTTCACCGGCCAAGATTTGCGGTGCGATCTGTCCAGTCGATCATCGGCGCAACGGCAAAACCGGCGCTTTAGGAACGACAGCATGGCGAATGGGTTCGAGAGGGGGAGCCAACTACGGGCTCGAACTTATATCCACAGAAACTGGATTAGGAAAAAAATTGGGAGCCGGTCCATTTAAGAACCGACTCCCTCAATACAATCAGCTGCTTAGCTGAAGAAACTGGCTCCCCGGGCCGGATTCGAACCGGCGACCTGTCGATTAACAGTCGAATGCTCTACCGCTGAGCTACCAGGGATCACCGCTTGGCCGCGGCGTGAGCGGGGTAATACAAATGCTTTCCCGATTTGCCAAGCAGTTTTTTCAAAAAAATGAAATCAGCTTGTATTCGTGCCGCTTGAGCCCATCTTTTGTAGATGATTAACAGGAAAAATGGGCCGAAAAAGGCCGCAGAAACACGTTTCGGCATTGATCACAAGGATGGCAAGCTGGTTCTCGGCTCGCTGCGGGTACCGATGCCGCGCTCGCGCATTGCACGCATGACGACCGGAACACTGCTCATTTTCGGCGGCATTCTGGGCTTTTTGCCTATTCTTGGCTTCTGGATGTTGCCACTCGGCTTCCTCGTGCTGTCCCACGATTTGCCGATCGCACGCAGATGGCGGCGACGCGTCGCGGTCTGGTGGCATCGCCGAAAGCGCCCTGCGTAAAGTCTTCAGGGAAGCCGCAAGCTGCCATATCGAGGATGGGCGCCAATAGAAGTCTGCCCGCGGAATCGTATGCCCCGGTCGTGCAGTATGTGTGGTTTGTCACTGCGGAGAGACGACAGGGCCTTCAATAGAGGCTGGAGCGGTTGTTTCTGACCCTGTGATCTCCGAGAGGTGGATTGGCAGCTCGCCATTTTCCTCAAGTGCGGTCGCCGTGATCACGAGTGCGGCGATGAGAATTATCAACAGCTTCACCGCATGGGAACTGAGGTTGGCTTTCTGCCACCAGCCAGCCTGGATACGCGAAGGCTCCAGATAATATTTATAGTAAAATTCCGGATCGCTGGTTTCGATGAGATTGTCGTAAATATGCGGCAGCACCCCGTTATGTCGAATTGAGCGGCCGCCGGCGAATTTGGCATGAAGAACCTGGGTCTCCGGATCGTAGGATACGGCGCGGATCTGTTTGGAATTCAAAGGCACCCAGTTCATTTCTGCTCCTGTCACTCCCACAACAGGATGTAACGACGATGCTGAAAGTCAAGTTAAGAATTTGCTACTAATATTTGGGTGATGTTTCGATGTATCTAATATAACAGAAGTGATCGCGTTGTCGTCTTCACAGTTGGCGCCTCACCCATCAATATAGGCGATAGGGTAAAGCTTGCTGAATTTAGCCTGTTGCACAATCCAGATGGCCTAAAGGCCTATTCAAGCAGCTGATAGCCTATTTGTTGTTCAGCCGAGCGCGATTTTTCAGCAGAATGGAGCTTTTATCATTGTCCCTGGGAGCGGCGTCTCGGTGTCTACGACGCTGGATTGATCCTTGTTCTCTATACGCCCGATGTGGCCAGAGTTTGAAATTGCAGGAAATGTTTTTGGAAAGCCCTCTTGCGATTTCCTTACGATCATTCTAAACGCTCGCCACGGCTAATACAGCCTGTGAGGCCTCGTGGCGGAGTGGTGACGCAGAGGACTGCAAATCCTTGTACCCCGGTTCAATTCCGGGCGAGGCCTCCAAATATTTTCACCGACATAGAAATCCAATCCGCTTCATAGATGAGGCGCGGTATCGATTCGGCAGTCTCACCAGACTACGGGAACCTGGCTGAAATCGAATTGGGCTGGCTTGATGCCGGTCAGAGAGTAAAGCGCCCGCAATCCGCCGCTGCGCAGGCCCGCAAGATAGCCGGCATCGTCACCAGCCATCTCGTTCTCTATCTGCACATCAGGGCCAAGCAGTCGCTGCAGCGCCTGCGCTGAGATCCGTGTGAAATTGCAGATGGCGCCGTTTTTGAATTTCACAAGCAGCAGCCTCGCTTCCGGATTGTAGTGAAGCGTTTCGATCTCTGGCGATTGAATGGCGAAGGTTTGCATGCCGCCAACCTAGCGGAAGCCGCGGCTGGCGCAACAATATGGTTGATATTGAGTTAATAACGCAATCGACTGTGCCGGCTTGAGCCGATTGGACACCAAAACCTATTTTTCCGGCGCGCCGGGCAGGCGGCCAGGAAACTTTTATACAGGGAGCGCGATCTGTTCAGGTCGCTCTACCGTCCAGCAGCCCGCAGCAGAATATGCCAACGAGCGCCGCGACGATGAAAAAGTCGAACAGCGTGAAATATTCCAGAACGGCAGACATGGCCTGCTCCTCCTCCTCATTTCCTCCGGTCATATTAGTATCACGGAATCACTGTTTGTTCCACGCAGAAGTTGCAGCTTCCATTTTTTACCTGTTGCATGCGGGGAAGGACTTGCGGGATTCTTCAAGCAGGCGGCCGGCAAGCCTTGAAAGCATTCGTGGCGGAGACTAAGAGACGGAAGACAGAACCGCTTTCATCGGCGAGAGGATATGATGGATTTCGAAGCAGCACGCGTAAAGATGGTCGACAACCAGGTCCGCACGACGGACGTTACCTCGCATTCGGTGCTGACGGCCTTCCTCACCGTCCCGCGCGAAGCGTTCGTGCCGGAAAAGGCGAAGGTGCTGGCCTATATCGATAATGATATCGAAATTGCTCCGGCGGCTGCCGGCAATCCGGGCCGCTTCCTCATGGAGGCGTCGCCGCTTGCCAAGCTGCTGCAGCTCGCAGCCGTCACCAAGGATGATACTGTTCTCGAAGTTGGCGCCGGCACGGGTTACACCTCCGCGCTGCTGTCGCTGATCGCAGGCTCAGTCGTGGCCCTCGAAGCGGATGAGACCCTGGCTTCTGAAGCCAAGGCGAATCTCGCCGGTTATGCAAATGTGCAGATAGCGACTGGCCCGCTTGAGAAGGGCAATAGCGCCGGTGCTCCTTATGATCTGATCTTTATCAACGGTTCGGTGGAAGAGGTTCCTGCCGCACTTCTCGGCCAGCTGCAGGATGGCGGCCGTCTCGTTGTCGTACAGGGTTATGGCAATGCTGCCCGCGCCAAGGTCTTTGTCAGCGAGCGCGGCGCTGTTTCCGAAAACGTCTTCTTCAATGCTTCGGTCAAGCCGCTGCCCGGTTTCGCCAAGGCTCGCGAGTTCGTATTTTAAGGCGTTCCTGTCGCCGATTTCTTGTGCGGGCGCCATGGGCGCCCGCTTTCGTTTCTGCCGCCCCAAAAAGCCTTCACAGACTTCGCTTACACTTGGGTAACAAAACTGTGCATGGCTGCATTTGTTTGATTCGCGCTGATTTTTTTCCCCTTTGGGGTATTCTAAAGTCAAGGTGATTCGGATGCATGCTCCACGCCGTCCGGTCGTTGTTTAAGGGAT
Organism: Rhizobium sp. 01L419; assembly: GCF_056400025.1. Classification (NCBI taxonomy): domain Bacteria; kingdom Pseudomonadati; phylum Pseudomonadota; class Alphaproteobacteria; order Hyphomicrobiales; family Rhizobiaceae; genus Rhizobium; species Rhizobium sp. 01L419. Next base: position 79,192 of record NZ_JBFTSM010000015.1, on the reverse strand, counting down.
AACGGGGATAGATATGGCTCAGCCAGGTGTAGTGCGTGAACCGTCCATGGAAGAGATTCTGGCCTCCATTCGCCAGATCATCGAAAGCAATGAGCCTGGCGCCGGAAAGGCGATATCCGCCTCGCTTCCTCCCGTTTACGGTGCGGAAGAAGAAAACGACTCCGAAATCCATCTGACGGTTGACGACACCTACGCCGGTGTTGAGTTTCCGGAACCGCTTGCGTTGCGTCCCGATCCGCGTTTCGTCGCTGCAAATTCTGCCGGCACGGCGCCCGAGCCGGAAATGCCGGCCCGCACCATGTCGCTTGCCGATGTTGCAGCGCGTGTCCGTGCCGCTTCCGAGCGCAGCGCTGTTCAGGCCGGTCAGGCTCTCCGTGATATGCCCCAGGCGTTCCATGAATCGCAGCCGCAATTCGAGCCACAGCCGGCCTTTGAAGCACCGCGCGTGGCTGCTGCTCCGCGCCCGGTCGAGCCGGCTCCCTTCGTTGCCCCGATTGCGCCCGTCGCCCAATATGCACCAGAGCCTGCGCCGGTCTTTGCCGAGCCACGCCTGCCCGAGATCCCGCAGCCTGCAATCGTCGACGAGGCGCCCGTGCTTTCTTCGGTCGAACAGCGTGTCGAGCCCCCGGTTTTCCAGCCTGCCGAACTTGCGCCTGCGCGCGCAGCGGAAGAAATTCAGCCGGCGCTTCTGTCCCAGGACACCGGCCTGCAGGTTGCTCGCTCCTTCGATGAGCTTGCCGCCGCGATCGATGGCGCCGCTGAGCGCCGCTCGCTAGATGAGATTGCCGAGGACATGCTGCGTCCGATGCTGCGCGAATGGCTTGATGATAATCTGCCGACGCTCGTCGAACGGCTCGTGCGCGAAGAGATCGAACGCGTGGCGCGCGGCCCGCGCCGCTGATCGGAACCGCTTTTTCTGGACAAGAGCCGCTCCGGTCTCCGGGGCGGCTTTTTTATTGACTTGGCCGTAGCCATCCTATTTACAAAACGCCCATCCTCGAACTTCGAATTGGTCAGAAAATGCTCGAAAAGACCTACGATTCCGCCGCCGTCGAACCGAAAATCGCTGCGAAATGGGATGAGGCGGATGCCTTCCGTGCCGGCGCCAATGCGAAGCCGGGTGCGGAGAGCTTCACCATCGTCATCCCGCCGCCGAATGTCACCGGCTCGCTGCACATGGGTCATGCGCTGAACAATACGCTGCAGGACGTCATGGTGCGGTTCGAGCGCATGCGCGGCAAGGATGTCCTCTGGCAGCCGGGCATGGACCATGCCGGCATCGCCACGCAGATGGTCGTCGAGCGCAAGCTGATGGAGCAGCAGCTTCCTGGCCGCCGCGACATGGGCCGCGATGCCTTCATCGAAAAGGTCTGGGAGTGGAAGGGCGAATCGGGCGGCCTGATCTTCAACCAGTTGAAGCGTCTCGGCGCCTCCTGCGACTGGTCGCGTGAGCGCTTCACCATGGACGAGGGCCTCTCGAGGGCCGTTCTCGAGGTTTTCGTCACGCTCTACAAGGAAGGCCTGATTTACAAGGACAAGCGCCTCGTCAATTGGGATCCGAAATTGCTGACGGCGATTTCCGACATGGAAGTCGAGCAGATCGAGCTTAAAGGCAATCTCTGGCATCTGCGCTATCCGCTGGAAGACGGCGTCACCTATCAGTACCCGATCGCTTTTGATGAGGAGGGCAAGCCCACCGAATTCGAAACACGCGATTACCTCGTGGTTGCGACGACGCGGCCGGAGACGATGCTTGGCGATACCGGCGTTGCGGTTAATCCCAAGGACGAACGCTACAAGTCCATCGTCGGAAAACATGTCATCCTTCCGATTGTTGGCCGCAGGATTCCGATTGTCGCTGATGACTATGCCGATCCGACAGCCGGCTCGGGTGCGGTCAAGATCACGCCCGCGCACGATTTCAACGATTTTGAAGTCGGCAGGCGTGCCGGCCTGCGCGCCATCAATGTCCTCAACGTCGATGGTTCGGTGACCATCAAAGAAAACGAGGACTTTCTGGAAGGTCTCGATCACCCGGCCGCCTTGCATGGCGCATGGGACCGGCTGGAAGGCCAGGATCGTTTCGTTGCACGCAAGATCATCGTCGAGATTTTCGAGGAAGCCGGCCTGCTCGACAAGATCGAGCCGCATAAGCATATGGTTCCGCATGGCGACCGTGGTGGTGTGCCGATCGAGCCGCGTCTGACCGAGCAATGGTGGGTCGATAACAAGACCCTTGCCAAGCCCGCAATAGCCTCCGTTCGCGAAGGCCGGACAAAGTTCGTCCCGAAGAACTGGGAAAACACCTATTTCCAATGGATGGACAATATCCAGCCGTGGTGCATCTCCCGTCAGCTCTGGTGGGGGCACCAGATTCCGGCCTGGTATGGCCCTGATGGTCAGGTTTTCGTCGAGAAGACCGAAGAGGAGGCGCTGCAGGCCGCCATCCAGCACTACCTGTCGCATGAAGGGCCGATGAAGGCCTATGTCGAGGACCTGCTTGAGAACTTCAGGCCGGGCGAGATTCTGGTACGTGACGAAGACGTGCTCGACACCTGGTTCTCGTCGGCACTCTGGCCGTTCTCGACACTTGGCTGGCCGGACAAGACACCTGAACTGGAGCGATATTACCCGACCAGCGTTCTTGTTACCGGTTTCGATATCATCCCGTTCTGGGTTGTTCGCATGATGCAGATGGGCCTGCATTTCATGAAGGACGAGGACGATAACCCGGTCGAGCCGTTCCATACCGTCTATATTCACGCTCTGGTGCGCGACAAGAACGGGCAGAAGATGTCGAAGTCCAAGGGCAACGTCATCGACCCGCTCGAACTGATCGACGAATATGGTGCAGACGCGCTGCGCTTTACCCTGACGATCATGGCCGCGCAGGGTCGCGACGTGAAGCTCGACCCGGCCCGTATCGCCGGCTACCGCAATTTCGGCACCAAGCTCTGGAACGCCACCCGCTTTGCCGAAATGAATGGCGTCAAAAGCGATCCGCATTTCGTACCGGAAGCCGCCGAACTCACCATCAACCGCTGGATCCTCACGGAGCTTGCCCGTGCGGAACGTGACGTTACGGAAGCTCTTGAAGCCTATCGCTTCAACGATGCTGCCGGGGCACTTTATCGTTTCGTCTGGAACCAGTTCTGCGACTGGTATCTCGAACTTCTGAAGCCGGTCTTCAGCGGCGAGGACGAGGGTGCGAAGGCCGAAGCTCAGGCCTGCAGCGCCTATGTTCTGGAAGAGATCTACAAGCTGCTGCATCCCTTCATGCCCTTCATGACCGAAGAGCTGTGGGCGCATACGGCTGGTGAGGGCCAGGAACGTGACGGATTGCTCTGCCATGCCGATTGGCCGTCGCCGTCTTACGCCGACAATGCCGCGGCCGATGAGATCAACTGGTTGATCGACCTCGTTTCGGGCATCCGCTCTGTCCGCTCGGAAATGAATGTGCCGCCGGCGGCAACCGCGCCGCTTGTCGTCGTTGGTGCCAACAGCCTGACGCGCGAACGGCTGTTCCGTCACGACGCAGCCATCAAGCGCCTGGCACGTGTCGAAGCCATTTCGCTGGCGGAAGCTGCGCCGAAGGGTGCCGCTCAGATCATCGTCGCAGAAGCGACCGCCTGTCTGCCGCTTGGCAATCTGATCGATCTGGCGGCGGAAAAGAGCCGCCTCGAAAAGGCGATTGCGAAGGCCGAGGGCGAAGTCGCGCGCATCGACGGCAAGCTGTCGAATGAGAAGTTCGTCGCCAATGCCAACCCGGAAGTGGTGGAGGCCGAGCGCGAGCGTCATGCAGAGCTGACGAGCCAGATTGAAAGCCTGAGGACTGCTTTGGCGCGAGTTAGCGAAGCAGGATAATCGCGGATAACGAGTATAATATTCCTGAAGGCGCGTTCCCCCGGAGCGCGCCTTTTGCGTTCAAAAATATGATGATTCGAAAGAGCTAGGGCCGTTTTGGCCTTTCGGCCTGTGGATATAACCCGTTTGGGGGATGCTGAACGCGAAAATCGCTACTGTTGTCACTTTGATACAGCTTCTACCTGTAGTGGAATGAGAATCTAATAGGCCCCTAAAAATCGACAGATAGAAGAATAGAATTTTATCTATCCAATTTTTTGACGTGCCCGTCAATTAGTTACGTAAATTAGTCATAACGCAACTTCGCGTCGCAGCGGAGCGTCTCGTTGCGATTTGTTAAGTTCACTAGCACAGTGTGATTACATCAATTGCTTGAGTGGGGGAGACACAATGGCAGCGCGTATGTTTTCCAGGGGCGTAACATCGCTCATTATCCTTTCGGCGCTCGCTTCACCGTCCTTTGCGGGTGGTCTGGAGCGCGGCGGCTATAATATCGATCAGTTGTTCGATACCTCGCCCTTCTCGTTTCAATCAGGCATTATATATGTCACGCCCCAGCGCAAGCTGAAGAACGCGCGCGACACGGATACCTCGGTATCTCCAGGGGGTGGCAATCTGAACAACCGTTCGAGCACCGCCGACGATACCGCAAATTACACCGTTCCTTATATTGGCTTCAAGGCCGGTTTCGGCGATGCGATCGACTGCCTTGTCGACTATTCCGAGCCATTTGGCGGGCATTCCAATCCCGGTCTGAACTGGGCTGGCGCCAATAACAATATCGAGACGGAGATCAATACCCGCAACTATGGTGGCACCTGCTCCTATCGTTTCGATGTCGGCCCCGGCCAGCTTCGTGTCATCGGCGGTGCCTTCTATCAGGAAGTCGACGGCTTCAAGGAGCGTCTGGTTTCGACGGTTCCGCTTCTGCTCGGCACGGGCAATGGCATCGGTCGCCTCGATCTTGAAGACAATGGCTGGGGCTGGCGCGCCGGTCTTGCCTATGAGATCCCGGAATATGCGATGCGCGCGAGCCTCGTCTACAACAGCCGCGTAAAGTACGACAACCTGACGGGTACGGTGGATCTCACGCAGGTTACTGCACCCTTTGCGCCGCTGAATGCCGCTCCCTATGGAAGGGTGACGCCCGTCTTCGGTTCCGCCGAAGCGCCGGATTCGCTCGAACTGAAATTGCAGAGCGGTATCGCTCCGGATTGGCTCGCTTTCGGTTCGGTCAAGTGGACGAACTGGAGCGTCCTTCAGTCTGTGCCTTTCTGCCCGACATCGACGAAGGGCCTGGTCGCCTGCACCTCCGGAGGGAGGACGGAACTGACCTCGCTCGACCTTCTCTATCGTGATGGCTGGACCATCACCGGTGGTGTCGGCCACAAATTCAATGATCAATGGGCAGGCGCTGTCAGCCTGACATGGGACCGCGGCACTAGCCAGGGCTATGGCTCTCAGACCGATAGCTGGACGCTTGGCGTCGGTGCTGCCTTCACGCCGACAGAACATATCGAGTGGCGCGTCGCCGGTGCCGTTGGCGTCCTGACGAGTGGTTCGTCTGGCGTCGTGACACAGAATGGCGTCACGTTTGGAGATGATGTCTCCTATTCCTTTGGCAACGATCTGGTTGCTGCACTATCGACCAGCATAAAGGTCAAGTTTTAATTCCCTGATTTGAAGAATTGACTAGCCCGGCACTGCCGGGCTCTTCTTTGTTTGACGCCATTAATCATTCCATCTTCTCGTCTCGTTTTGTGACGATTCAGCAACACTTTTTTACAACGGTTCGCGTATGGTGTCGGTGGGGCGAATTTGTCCATTTCCCGCCACAAAGAGAGCGCAGCGCTATTAGCGGGCGAGGAAATGACAAGCGTAGGGTGTGCGTAAGCAGTAGCATGGGTCGAATTTTTTCCGCTAATGCCAGACATCGCGATAGCGCGGGCGAGAAGCCAGCGGCAGCAGCTGTTTTGCTTTCCGCCAAAGGCATTTCCGGCCGGAAACACGCCCCTTCGTCAGTGTTGCAGATTCACGTCTTTCCATCATTTTCAGTCCTCCGGCATGAAGCTTCGTTCTTCAGGGAAGGGTGCGATACCGGTTTGGTCACATTTGCTGTTTACGAAGACGATAAAGGCGGACGGGTGGAGACTTGGATCGCAAAGGGAGTACCGCAGGCATCACATGCGGACCATGCCGGAAGGCGGATGGTTCACAAGGATGTGCTGGTTTTGAAAGAGGGGCATGGGGCTGGAAGCGACGCGGGTAAAGGGGCCTTGGAGCCCGCCGTGGGATCGCTCGCCTGGAAGGAATGCATCCCACGCGGGCAGAACGGCGAAAAAGGCCGCCGCCAGGCGTCTGTGATGAACGAAAGAAACCGGTAGAGATGGTAACGTCCGAGTTCAGATTGTTCAAATTCACGCTGCTTAGCATGTCGATGGCCGTTTCTCTGGCCATGGCCTGTCCGGTGCTGGCATTCGACATAAAGACGGGCGTCACGAAAGAATCGGGGCCTTTCGATCTCTTCAAATTCGGTTTCAAGGCGTACAAGAACGGTCAGAAGGAAGAGGCGGTCGAAGCCTATAAATATGCCGCCGAAAAGGGCCACACCGGTTCGCGCTGGGCGCTCGCCAACATGTATGCCGACGGCGACGGCGTGGCGCAGGATGATTTCGAAGCCTTCAAGATCTATAGCGAGATCGCACAGCAGGGCGTGGAGCCTGGTTCGGAGGATACCGGCTTCTTCATCAATGCTCTGCTGTCGCTTGCCAGCTATTACAAGCACGGCATTGCCGGCAGCCCGGTGAAGATCGATCTCAATCAGTCCCGCCAGCTCTATTTCCAGGTTGCTTCTACCTTCGGTGTTCCCGAAGCGCAGTTCCAGCTTGCGCAGATGATGCTGGCAGGCGAGGGCGGCAGCGCCAATATCAATCAGGCCAAGAAATGGCTCAATCAGGCCCGCAAGAGCGGCCATCCCGGCGCCATGTCGGTCTTCGGTAACATCCTTTTCGATGAAGGCCAGTCCGCCCGCGGCCTGGCGTTGATGACGGCGGCTCTCGACCGCTGCAAACCGAAGGATTGCAGCTGGATGCAATCGTTGCAGGAAGATGCCTTCTCCATCGCCAGCGAAGCAGATCGGCGCGCGGCCGTATCCCTGTCGCACACGATTGCGACCGGTTCGGATGACTGAGCTTTAAAGCTCAGGCAGCAAAATCGAAGTAAGCTACGACAGGCACGTGGTCGGACGGCTTTTCCCAGGCGCGCACATGCTTTTCGATCGCCGCTGACGTCATGCAGTCAGCTGCTTCCGGTGACAGCATCAGATGGTCTATGCGGATGCCGTTGTTCTTCGGCCAGGCGCCGGCCTGATAATCCCAAAAGGAATAGAGCGCTGTCGCATCCGTCGCCGAACGTACGGCGTCGACGAGACCGAGGTTTTCCAGCCGGCGGAAGGATTCGCGCGTTTGCGGCAGGAAGAGCGCATCGCTTGCCCAGACCTTGGGGTCGAAGCAATCATGCGGCTCGGGGATGACGTTGTAGTCGCCGGCGAGAATGAAAATTTCCTCGAATTCCAGACGCTCGGCCGCGAATTTGCGCAGGCGCTCCATCCAGGCGAGCTTGTAGGGGTATTTTTCCGTTTCCGGTGGGTTGCCGTTCGGAAGGTAGAGGCAGCAAACGCGCGCCACCTTGTTGTCGGGCAGCGAGAAGACGGCTTCGAGGAATCGCGCCTGCTCGTCGAGCGGATCGCCCGGCAGGCCGCGATTGACTTCCGAAGGCGAGCTCTTGGAGAGAATGGCAACGCCGTTGAAGCCCTTCTGACCATGCGTTTCGACGTGGTAGCCGAGCGCCTCGATCTCCAGCCGCGGGAAGCCTTCGTCGACCGTTTTGATTTCCTGCAGGCAGACGATGTCGGGACTGGAATCCTTCAGCCATTGCGTCAGGTTGTCGATGCGCGCCTTGACGCCGTTGATGTTCCAGGTCGCGATCTTCATGGCTTCCATCCTGCTCTCTGTCTCGAGCGTTCTTGTATCGCGCTCCGGCGCCGTCGGACAAGACACGAAACCGGCCGGAAGAAAATCTTCGGCCGGTTGGATGTGGAAAGCAGATGTTGGATCAGATTGCGAAGCTGGTGCCGCAGCCGCAGCTTGCCACTGCATTCGGATTATTGATCTGGAACGACTGGCCGAGCAGATTGTCGACGAAATCGATCTCCGAGCCGGCCATGTAGACCAGCGAGAGACTGTCGATCAGCACCTTGGCATCGTTCTTTTCGACGACAAGGTCGTCTTCTGCCGGAGCATCGACAAGGTCGAACTTGTAGGAAAAGCCGGAACAGCCGCCGCCTTCGACGGAGACGCGCAACGCGCTCTTGCCGGGATCGCTGCCGACAATGGCCGCAATACGCTTTGCCGCGGCATCGGAAAGGGTTACATTCACGTCAGTCATTTTTCCTCCTGCCGGGGTCAAGTTCCGGAGAGAATTCTTTTTCGGCGTTTGATATTCAAACGCATGATATCAAAGAAACTTATCATGTTCCCTAGGTAAAGGACAGGATCTGGCGAAGCGGACGATGAAGCGCCTCTTTGCCGTTTCTATGGGCTATAGGTATGAAGAGTGGAAAGCGGCGTCAATGGGCAAGGCTGCAACGCATTAGTGACGGTGAAGAATGAGCTTCGACAGGCATGCATTGGGTTTCGGTTATGGCGAACGGGCGGTCTATGCGGCAGATCCATGGAATTCGCGCGGACGTCTCTATGCGGAAGGCGGCAGCCCGACGCGTTCCGACTTCCAGCGTGACCGCGACCGCATCATCCACACGACGGCCTTCCGCCGGCTGAAGCACAAGACACAGGTATTCATCGCCCAGGACGGCGACCATTATCGCACACGCCTCACGCATACGATCGAGGTGGCGCAGATCGCCCGAGCGCTTGCTCGCGCCCTGAAGGCTGATGAGGACCTGGCCGAGGGCGTGGCGCTCGTCCACGATTTCGGCCACACGCCCTTCGGCCATACCGGCGAGGATGCGCTGCACGAAGAGCTGCTGCCCTATGGCGGCTTCGACCACAATGCCCAATCCTTGCGCATCGTCACCAAACTTGAGCGGCGTTATGCCGAATTCGACGGCATCAACCTGACCTGGGAAAGCCTCGAAGGTCTTGTCAAGCACAACGGTCCGCTGCTGACGGCCGATGGTGTGGGCACGCGCGGACCGGTGCCGCAGCCGATTCTCGATTATTGCGAGCTGCATGATCTGGAGCTTGAGAGCTATGCAAGCCTCGAAGCGCAGGTGGCGGCGATCGCTGACGACATCGCCTACAATACGCATGATATCGATGACGGTCTGCGCTCAGGCTATCTGAATTTCGAGATGCTGGAGGAAATTCCGTTTCTTGCCGGGCTCATGGCCGAGGTGCGGGAGCGCTACCCGCATTTGGAGCCGAGCCGTTTCACGCATGAGATCATGCGCCGCCAGATCACGCGCATGGTCGAGGACGTCATCGGCGTGGCGCAGAAGCGTCTTGCGCAGTTGAACCCGCAAAGCGCCGACGATATCCGCAAGGCCGACCATGTGCTCGCGACGTTTTCGGATGAAATGTCCGAGACCGACAGGCAGATCAAGGCGATGCTCTTCAAGCGCATCTATCGCAATCCCGATATCATGCGCATTCGCGCGGGTGCTGCCCAGATCGTCAAAGACTTGTTTGGCGCTTACATGGCCAACCCTAAGGAGATGCAGAGCCATTATTGGGTCGACCATATCGCAGGCCTTTCCGACGCGCCGAAGGCCCGCCACGTCGGCGATTATCTGGCCGGCATGACGGATACCTATGCCATCAGTGCCCACAGGCGATTGTTTGACCACACTCCCGATTTGCGATAGGCAGCAGCCGCCCGGCAGCCGCCGGCGACCTTGTTGGCACAGCCTGTGCATGGAAGAATGCGATGAACCTTTTTACCGATTTTGAAGCCAGGATTAAAAACGCCCTTGAACAGCTCGAGCTGGTCAAGGAAAAGCGATCCGAGCTCGATTTCGGTCGCATTGCAGTCGAACCGCCACGTGATGCGACCCACGGCGACGTGGCAACCAATGCCGCCATGGTGCTCGCCAAGCCGCTCGGTACCAATCCGCGTGCGCTTGCCGAAATCATTATCGCCAAGCTGCAGGAAGACACCGATGTCGCCGAGGTTTCCGTCGCTGGTCCCGGCTTCATCAATATCAGGCTTTCCGTTGGCTACTGGCAGCGTGTGCTCGATGCGATGATCCGTACGGGCACGGATTACGGTCGCTCCGTGCTGGGGCAGGGCAAGAAGGTCAACGTCGAATATGTTTCGGCCAATCCGACTGGCCCGATGCATGTCGGCCATTGCCGCGGCGCCGTTGTCGGCGATGCGCTGGCAAACCTTCTGGCCTTTGCCGGCTACGATGTCGTCAAGGAATATTACATCAACGACGCCGGCTCGCAGATCGATGTGCTCGCCCGCTCCGTTTTCCTGCGCTACCGCGAAGCGCTTGGCGAGAGGATCGGCGATATCCCGTCCGGCCTCTATCCGGGTGATTATCTGGTCCCGGTCGGTGAATCGCTCGCTGCCGAATATGGCGTGCGCCTGCACAACATGCCGGAAGAGCAGTGGATGCCGATCGTCAAGGATCGCGCCATTGAGATGATGATGGTGATGATCCGCGAGGATCTCGCAGCCCTCAACGTCCATCACGGCGTCTTCTTCTCTGAACGCACGCTGCATGCCAATGGCGCGGCTGCGATCCGCACTGCCATCAACGACCTGACCTTCAAGGGCTATGTTTACAAAGGCACGCTGCCGCCACCGAAGGGCCAGTTGCCTGAGGATTGGGAAGACCGCGAACAGACGCTTTTCCGCTCGACCGAAGTCGGTGACGATATCGACCGTCCGCTCATCAAGTCGGACGGCTCCTACACCTATTTCGCCGCTGACGTTGCCTACTTCAAGAACAAGTTCGACCGCGGTTTCGACGAGATGATCTATGTGCTCGGCGCCGATCACGGTGGTTACGTGAAGCGTCTGGAGGCGGTCGCGCGTGGTGTTTCCGAAGGTAAGGCCAAGCTGACGGTGCTGCTCTGCCAGCTCGTGAAGCTGTACCGCGATGGCGAGCCGGTGAAGATGTCGAAGCGCTCGGGCGATTTTGTCACATTGCGCGATGTCGTTGAGGAGGTCGGACGTGATTCGGTCCGCTTCATGATGCTTTATCGCAAGAATTCGGAGCCTCTGGACTTCGATTTCGCCAAAGTAACGGAGCAATCCAAAGATAATCCGGTCTTTTACGTGCAGTATGCACATGCTCGCTGCATGTCCGTCTTCCGGCAGGCCAAGGAGGCCTTCCCGGACTTCGCCTCGACTCCCGAGCTTTTGGCGCAATCCGTTGCAGGCATTAGAGATTCTGCCGAACTACAGCTGATTGCCAAGGCCGCGGAATTCCCGCGCGTGGTCGAAAGTGCAGCCCAGTCTCAAGAGCCGCATCGCATCGCTTTTTACCTCTATGATCTTGCCAGCGCCTTCCACGCTCACTGGAACAAAGGTAAAGATCAGACTGAATTACGATTTGTTAACGATAAGAACCGAGAATCGAGTACTGCCAGACTTGGGCTGGTGTACGCCGTCGCGTCGGTTTTGAAGTCGGGACTTGCCATTACAGGCACTGCCGCACCGGACGAAATGCGATAACGTCACCATTTACCCACAATGCGCTGGCATTGAAGTGTTAGCGTTTTTGAGTGGGATGGGCATGGCTGATAAACGACTTGCGTATGACACGCGCGGTAAAGACGATATGTTTGCCGACGATGATCCGTTGGCTGAACTTGCTCGTATCGTCGGCTTTGAACCTCGAATTGCGGCCAATACTGTAAGCGAGCCCGAACGGCAGGAGCCGTCTCTCAATCTTGAGGACGAGCTTCTCCGCGAGTTCGAGCGTTACGATGCGCCGCGTCCCCTGGCTGCTCTCGATCACCCGGCAGAGCCAACCACCCGGGAAGTCGAAACCTACGAATATGTCGAGCCGGTCCAGGACGAAGTGCCCTCGATCGGCGAAGAGCTTTCTCTGTCGGTTGCGACCGATTTCGAGACACCTGTCGTCGAGCCCGAGCTTCCGGAAGCAGTTGCCGTCGCTCCCGAGGTGGCCCCTCCGGAGCCGGTTGCACTCGATTGGGAAGCGCCTGTCGCCACCGATTGGTTGCCTGCGCCGTCCAGGCCTGTCGCTGTTTCCGCGGAACCTCCGCTTACGTTCACGGCCTATGGTGGCGCCCGCGATCTGATCGAGGAGCTTGAACTCTCGATCGGCGGCGCTGCTCCTGTCGCGCCAGCCACTCAGCCGCCGGCAAAGGCGCCTCAGTGGTCGGCCGCCAGCATTCGTCTTCCGCTTGCCAATTTTCACGCGCCGCGCCGGGAAGAGCCGGTCGTCGAGACTCCGGTTGTTGAGCCGGCTCCGGTTGAAGCCTTCACGAGCGAACCTGAATTTGTTGCAGAACAGGAATTCACGGTCGAACCCGAAGTGGTTGTGCCTGATGTAGCTGAAGAGCCTCTGCCGGTCGCGGCGGTTGAAGCTGCGGATTTCGAGCCGGTTGCGGCATCTTTCGGTTTTCCGGCGGAGATCGATCGCCACGAAGAGGTCGCCCTTCCTGAAGAGCCTGTCGCAACGCTTGATGACGTTGCTGTCTTCGAAGAGCGGGCCGAACCCGATAATGCCGGTTTCGATCTGATCGCCGCTGCAGCCGAAGGTGATGTCCATCCCGATGCGGCTCTGACGGAAGCGCTGCCGGAACCTGCCTTTGATGCGGATGCTTTCGTTCTCGACGATCTCCTGGCGGATGTCTCCCGTTATCCCGTGCCGCAGCGCCCTTCATCGCCCGTTGTGGCTGAATCGGTCGCTGCTGCATCGGAGCCTGTAGTTGCGCCGCCGGCACCGCAGGTCGCGCCGGTTCCTGCTGCTCCCGTTTTCGAGGCACCCGTCTTCGAAGCGCCCATTTTTGAACCGCCTGTTTTCGAGACACCTATCTTCGAAGCGCCCGTTGCTCGCGCAGCCCTACAGCCGACGGTCATTGCGCCGGTACCGATGAGCCGTGCGACGCCCGTTCTTCGCCAGCCTGAAGCGGCGAATCCGGTCGTTCAGGCTCCGGTAGAGCCGGTTTCTCAGCCTATCGCTCCTGCTCCCGTCGTCGCGCGCCAGCCGGAACTGGAAGCTGAAGATCCGTTTGCCGGCCATGATTTCGAGCTGGATCTCGCCGGTATCGAACTTGAACTCGCCGATCTCGACTTCTCCGAGTCGCCGGCTCCGCAGTCCAAGCCGGAGCCCGTGCGTGCAGCACCTGTGGCCGCAGCACAGCCGGCGGCGCGTCCGCAGCCAGCACAGGTTTTCGTGCCGCAGCCGCAGCCTGCTCCGGTCAGCTATGCCAAGCCGGTGCGGGCGATCGAATCCACCGACGATCTGCCATTCGATCCGTCGATGATCTCCGATCCGGAAGATCGTCCCGAGACGGTCGAGGACATGCACGTTCCGACGCTGCCGCCTGTCGAGCATCCTGAACCGGTCGCCAAGACCGCCGATTTCGATTTCGATCTCGATGCCGAGATCGCAAGCTTCTTCGAGCCTGCCAAGCGGCAGGAGAAGGCGCCTGTCGCCCCGGCTTGGGCACCCCCGGCCGCTCCTGCAACGGCAGCCGCTGTCGCCAAGCCGACAAGCTCCGCTTTCGCAGACGGGCTTGATGATTTCGAACGCGCACTGGAGGAGGATTTCCGCCGCAGTGTGCGCGAGCCGGTCGAGCGCCGCGAGAACGTTTCCGAAGTCCATATCGAATCCGCCAGCCAGACCGCAGATTTCAACCGTGCCCGCTCCATGCGCCGCCTGCTGGCCGCAGCCGCTACGCTGGTTGTTTTTGCCGGCGGCGCTTACGGTGTCTACACCTGGGTTTCCAACGGTCCAGGCCTCAGCATCGTCAGCTCCGGCGAGCCGCGTGTCATCACTGCCGATAAGGAACCGGTAAAGGTCGTTCCTGAAAATCCGGGCGGTAAGACCGTGCCGAACCAGGACAAGGCCGTTTATGACCGGGTCGCAGGTTCAGCCGAAGAGCCGAAGCAGAAGGCGCTGGTTTCCTCCGATGAGGCACCGGTCGATGTCGTCCAGCGCACGCTGACGCCTGAAGTTTCGCCCGATGACGATGAAGGCAGTGCCGATCCGGTTCTGCCGACGGCTGTCGGCGAGACGCAGGATCCGCGCCTGCTGCCCGAGCAAAACAACACTGCGGATGCCTCTGCGTCCGGTGACGATGCGACACCGTCCGTTTCGCCTCGCAAGGTCCGCACGATGATCGTCAAGCCGGACGGCACGCTCGTCGCCCGCGAAGAGACGGCGCCTGCCGATCAACCCGCACCGGCCAATGACGTGGCATCGGCAACGCCTGCAGCCCAGCCGGCGACGACGCCGTCTGCTGCAAGCTTCCCGGCAAACACCGGCAATCAGGTCGCCTCTGCTGCACTTCCGCCCGTCGGAACGGCGCCTGCAGCCCCGCCGGCTCAGACGACGGCCAAGGTGGCTGAGGTGAACGCCGCCAATGCAGACCAGGTCGATCCGCCGGTTCGCGCAGTGAAGACGACGCCGATCACCGATGCAGCCCCCGCTGCGACGACCGATACGGCGCCTGTCCCGACGGCCCGCCCGGCCAATCAGCCGGTCAATGTCGTCGGCACGGTAACCGAGAACGGCAATGTTCGCCCGACGGCCCAGCAGAAGCCGACGCAGGTCGCTTCTGCACCGGCAGCAGCCGCTGCCCAGCCGGCACAGCAGGCTCCGGCCGCCGCAAGTGGTGGCTATGGCATCCAGATCGCATCGTTGCCGTCAGAGGATGAGGCGAAAAAGTCGTACGCCAGCCTGTCGAAGAAGTTCGGCGGTGTGCTTGCTGGCCGCGCTTATGAAATCCGCAAGGCCGATATCGCCGGCAAGGGCACTTTCTACCGCGTCCGCATCCCGGCCGGCTCGAAGGACGAAGCTGCCGCCCTTTGCGAGCAGTATCGGTCCGCCGGTGGAAGCTGCCTCATTTCGCGCTGAGCTTTTTGGATATTCCTATCGGAGCGGCGGGCTTGCCCCGCCGTTCTTTTTTTGTGGGATCGCGCTTGACCTTGCTCGCAATTCGCGGGGCGGCCCTTATGATTCGAGTATGACCGAATCAAAAGCAATGATCCTTGGCTGCAGCGGCCTCAAGCTGACCGACGAAGAGAAGGCCTTCTACAGGGCTGAACGCCCTTGGGGCTTCATCCTCTTCGGGCGAAATATTTCCGAAGCGCAGCAGATCGGCGATCTTGTTGCCGAGCTGCGCGAATGTGTCGGCTGGCATGCGCCTGTGCTGATCGATCAGGAAGGCGGACGTGTCCAACGTATCCGTCCGCCGATCCTGCAGCATTATCCGCCTGGACAGGCGCTCGGCGATCTCTATCGCCGCGACCGCTCGCTTGGGTTGCGCGCCTCCTGGTTGATGTCACGCTTGCACGCCTTCGATCTCCAGCGGTTCGGCATCAATGTCGATTGCCTGCCGGTGCTGGACGTGCCGGTTGAAGGCAGCAGCAATGTCATCGGCAACAGAGCCTATGGCGGCGATCCCGTCACCGTAACGGAAATGGGCCGGGCAGCCGCCGAGGGATTGAAAGCCGGTGGCTTGCTTCCGGTCATGAAGCACATGCCGGGCCATGGGCGTGGCTTTGCGGATTCGCATCTGGAGCTGCCCGTTGTGACGGTGTCGCGCGAGGAGCTTGCAGCCCACGACTTCCAGCCCTTCGTTGACATGAAGGACGAGTTGATGGCGATGACCTGCCATGTCGTCTTCACGGCGATCGATCCGGATAATCCGGCGACCACTTCCCGGAAGGTGATCGATGAGGTGATCCGCACCGAGATCGGCTTCAAGGGATTGCTACTGTCAGACGACACCTCGATGAACGCGCTTTCCGGCACAATTGGCGAGCGTGCGGCGAATATTATTGCCGGTGGCTGCGATATCGTGCTGCACTGCAACGGCCATATGGACGAGATGCGCGATGTCGTGGCAAATGTTCCACCGCTGACAGGCCCCGCGCACGAGCGGGCACGAGCGGTGGAGGAAGGTTTTCCGACGCCGGATGCTGCGGACGAGGCGGCGATAAGGGCAGAATTCGACGCCATGTTTGCGATAGCTTGAGCAGAGGCAGGGTAGGGTGAACACGATCAAGAGCACGGACCGGTCTCAGGCGGCGTCGACGCCGATGGACAAGCTGTGGCAGGAGAATGGCTCTGAGCGTTCCAGCCACGAGCCCGCGCTGGTCATCGATGTCGCCGGCTTCGAAGGTCCGCTCGACCTGCTGCTTTATCTTGCCCGTAACCAGAAGGTCGATCTGTCGCGTATTTCCGTTCTGGCGCTTGCAGAGCAATATCTGCAGTTCGTCGAAAGCGCGCGGCGTATCCGCATTGAGCTTGCCGCCGACTATCTCGTCATGGCGGCCTGGCTTGCTTATCTGAAGTCTCGACTGCTGATCCCGCAGCAGGTCAAGGACGATGGCCCTTCGGGCGAGGAGATGGCCGCAACGCTTGCCTTCCGCCTGAAGCGTCTGGAAGCGATGCGCCAGGTTGCCGATGGCCTCGTCAACCGCAACCGGCTCGGCCGCGATATCTTCGCCCGCGGCGCACCCGAGCATATCCCGGATCGCCAGCAGTCCGATTATGATGCAAATCTCTACGACCTGCTGAGCGCCTATGCGGCGTTGCGCCAGCGTCACGCGATCACCCAGGTGACCATCGAACGCCGCACTGTCTGGTCGCTCACCGATGCTCGTGAACTATTGACCCAGCTGATCGGCGATATCGTCGACTGGACGGTCCTCGAACAATATTTGCTGCGCTATCTCGCAAGCCCTGCCGAACGCGTCACCGCTATCGCCAGCGCCTTTGCCGCCTCGCTGGAGCTGGCGCGCGAAGGAAAGCTCGAACTACGCCAGGACGGCGCCTTCCAGCCGATCTACATGCGCCGCGGCCCGAACCATGCCACCCTGCAGGTGGTCGAACAGGAGCAGTCGGATTGATCGACGCGCGAGACGAGGATTTTAAAGGCGGAGACTTGGAAGGCGAGGGTGCTTCCCGCGATCTGCAGGCCGAGATTGAAGCGGAGCGCATAGCCGAAGCGCTGGTTTTCGCCTCCGCCCAGCCGGTATCCGAAGGCTTCATCACCGAACGCCTGCCGAAGGGCTCGAATGCACATGAGATCATGCTGCGCCTGAAGGAGCAGTACGCGCCGCGCGGCGTCAATCTCGTCCAGGTCGACAGCGCTTGGGCCTTCCGCACTGCCGCCGATCTCTCCTTCGTCATTCGCCGCGACGAGAACGAGGTAAAAAAGCTTTCCCGCGCAGCACTCGAAGTGCTGGCGATCATCGCCTATCACCAGCCAGTGACGCGCGCCGAGATCGAAGATATCAGAGGGGTCCAGACGTCCCGTGGCACACTCGACGTGCTGATGGAAGCAGGCTGGGTGCGTTTCCGCGGTCGCCGGCGCACACCTGGCCGTCCAGTCACACTTGGCACGACGCGGGACTTCCTCGACCATTTCGGCCTCGAGGAATTGCGCGACCTGCCGGGTCTCGAAGAATTGAAGGGCACCGGCCTCCTGTCGGGCCGCATTCCCGCCAATTTCAATATTCCGTCCCCCCTGATGAACGACGAACTGACCGAGGACGAGGACCCGATCACCCAGTTGGATCTCGAGGAACTCGGACTGCTGGCCCCCGGCGGCGCTTCCGAGGAATGACGAAGCTTGGTCTTGCTTTTGCCACGCCCGCGCAAAACAATGTCAATCACGACTTTTCGATGGATGAATGACTTGTCACAAAGGCCGATACCGTGACATTAAGCTCAATCCAGAAGGATTGATGTTGGAAACCGTATCGGAAATTCTTACATCGAAGGAACATCGCAACAGGGAGTATGCGTAATGGGTTCTTTTAGCATGTGGCACTGGCTTATCGTTCTGGCCATCGTGCTGTTGTTGTTCGGTCGCGGCAAGATCCCGGAACTGATGGGCGACGTCGCCAAGGGCATCAAGAGCTTCAAGAAGGGCATGACGGACGAGGACGCGCCGGAGACGGGCAAGACCGTTGATCACAAGGCCGACGAAACGAAGTAATCACCTACGGGAAAGGGCGCAGCCCCCGCGCCGCCCGTTCAGGAGCCTTGCATGTTCGATATTGGCTGGACCGAGCTTTTGGTTATCGCGGTCGTTTTGATCGTGGTCGTCGGTCCCAAGGATTTGCCGCCGATGCTGCGCGCTTTCGGCAAGATGACTGCACGTGCCCGCAAGGTCGCGGGCGAATTTCGTGCCCAGTTCGACGAAGCGCTGCGCGAAGCCGAGCTTGACGACGTGCGCCGCACGATCAGTGACGCCCAGAGTCTGAACCCGGTCAACAGCCTGCGCGAGGCGATGAACCCGCTGCGCCAGATGGGCAACGAGATCAAGGCCGACCTGCAGAATTCGACGAAAGTCGATACGCCGGTAGAGCAGGGCGGTGGGAACAAGACGGAAGTGCCTCCTGCGGACGTGTCTGTGCCGGTGCCTTCGATGAGCTTGCCGGAGACGCCACCGATCGTTCCCGCGCCTCAGCCTGTTGCGACGGTTGCCGTGACCGAAAAGCCGAAGGCCGTACGCAAGCCGCGCGTGAAGGCGGCAGACAAGGCTGCCGCGGTCGCACTGGTTGCCGCCTCGGTTGAAAAGCCGAAGCGCGCTGCGGCAACGAAGAAGCCGACCGAAATCAAGACGCCGGCCGTAAGAAAAAAGAAGGATGAGGCATGAGCGGTGAAACAGAAGACAAGCCGCAGCCGTTGATTGAACACCTCATGGAGCTGCGCAAGCGGCTCATCTGGTCGATTGCGGCATTTTTCATTGCCTTCATCGTGTGCTTCGTTTTCGCCAAGCATATCTTCAACTACCTCGTCTTCCCCTACAAGCTTGCTGTCAGCTGGGCTCATCTCGATGTCGAGAAGGCGCAGCTCATCTATACGGCACCGCAGGAATTCTTCTTCACGCAGGTCAAGGTTGCCATGTTCGGTGGCCTGGTGATCGCTTTCCCGATCATTGCAGCGCAGATCTACAAGTTCGTCGCTCCCGGCCTCTACAAGAACGAACGCCAGGCCTTCCTGCCGTTCCTTGTCGCTTCGCCGATCCTGTTCCTCATGGGCGGCGCGCTGGTCTATTTCTTCTTCACGCCAATGGTCATGTGGTTCTTCCTGTCGATGCAGCAGGCACCGGGCCATGACGAGGTGGCGATCTCGCTCCTGCCGAAGGTTTCGGAATATCTGAGCCTCATCATGACGCTGGTCTTCTCCTTCGGCCTCGTCTTCCAGCTTCCGGTCATCACCACGCTTCTTGCCCGCGTCGGGCTTCTTACGTCGCAATGGCTCTCCGAAAAGCGCAAGTTCGCGATCGTGCTGGCCTTCGTCGTGGCCGCGGTCCTGACGCCGCCCGATCCCATGTCCCAGATCGGCCTTGCGCTGCCGACGATCCTTCTCTACGAGATTTCCATCTACGCGGCACGACTCGTGGAGCGTCAGCGTTCCAAGCAGGCGGTTGAAGAGGCCTCCGAATCCTCCGATGTCGCCAAGACGGACAGCGTCTGAGCGCATCAGGACATTTCTCTGAGTTCTGCCGTTTCCCATCCGGTCGGGGTTTCCTCCGACCGGTTCATTCTGTTGAAACGATCTGGAACGACGATGCTCGATATCAAATGGATCCGTGAGAATCCCGAGGCTCTCGATGCTGCCCTTGCAAAGCGCAGTGCGGAACCTCTGTCGCAATCTCTCATCGCCCTTGACGAAAAGCGCCGCTCCGCCGTGCAGAAAGCGCAGGATCTGCTGTCCCGCCGCAACGCCGCTTCCAAGGAGATCGGCGCGGCCATGGGACAGAAGAACACCGAGCTTGCCGAAAGGCTGAAGGCCGAGGTCGCCGACATCAAGGTGACGCTGCCCGCAGCCGAAGAGGAGGAGCGTACGCTTTCCGCCGAGCTCTACGACCAGCTCTCGCGCATCCCGAACGTGCCGCTCGACGAGGTGCCGGTCGGCAAGGACGAACACGACAATGTCGTGACCCGTACCGTCGGCGAGAAGCCGCGCTGGAACCATAAGCCGAAAGAGCATTTCGAAATCGGCGAAGCCCTCGGCTATATGGATTTCGAGCGCGCCGCCAAGCTCTCCGGCTCGCGCTTCACGGTTTTGACCGGTCCGCTCGCCAGACTGGAGCGTGCGCTCGGCCAGTTCATGATCGATCTCCACACGACCGAGCATGGCTACACCGAAGTTTCCTCGCCGTTGATGGTGCGCAACGAGGCACTGTTCGGCACCGGTAATCTGCCGAAGTTCGAAGAGGATCTCTTCAAGACGACGGATGGCCGCTACCTCATTCCGACTGCGGAAGTGACGCTGACCAACCTGGTTCGCGAGGAAATCCTCGATCAGGAAAAGCTGCCGCTGCGCTTCACTGCGCTCACGCCGTCCTTCCGTTCGGAGGCAGGCTCTGCCGGCCGGGATACGCGCGGCATGCTGCGCCAGCATCAATTCTGGAAGTGCGAGCTGGTCTCGATCACCGACGCTGAAAGCTCGCTCGCCGAGCATGAGCGCATGACGGCCTGTGCGGAAGAGGTGCTGAAGCGCCTCGGCCTGCATTTCCGCACCATGACGCTGTGCACCGGTGATATGGGCTTCGGCTCGCGCAAGACTTACGACCTCGAAGTCTGGCTGCCGGGACAGAACGCGTTTCGCGAAATCTCGTCCTGCTCGGTCTGCGGCGATTTTCAGGCGCGTCGCATGAACGCCCGCTACCGCGGCAAGGACGACAAGGCGACAAAGTTCGTCCACACGCTGAACGGCTCCGGAACGGCGGTCGGCCGTTGCCTGATCGCGGTTCTCGAAAATTATCTGAACGAGGATGGTTCGGTCACGATTCCGGACGTTTTGCAGCCCTATATGGGCGGCCTGACGAAGATCGAACGGGCGGCCTGAGATAATGCGCATCCTGCTGACGAATGACGACGGTATCCATGCCGAGGGCCTGGGTGCGCTGGAACGGATTGCAAGGACGCTTTCGGACGACGTCTGGATCGTCGCTCCCGAAACCGACCAGAGCGGCCTTGCGCATTCGCTCAGCCTTTCGGAGCCGCTGAGGCTCCGGAAGATCTCCGACAAGCACTACGCGCTGCGCGGCACGCCGACCGATTGCGTCATCATGGGCATCAAGCAGGTGCTGGACATCAAGCCGGACCTGGTACTGTCAGGCGTCAATTCCGGCTCCAACGTCGCCGACGACGTAACCTATTCCGGCACGATCGCCGGCGCCATCGAGGGCACGATGCAGGGCGTGCGCTCCTTCGCCCTCAGCCAGGCCTATGTCTATGATGACGGCGCGCGCATCCTGCCCTGGGAGGTCTGCGAAGCGCATGCGCCAGCGCTGCTCGAAAAGTTGATGACGGTCGATCTGCCCGAGGGCACCTTCCTGAATCTCAACTTCCCGAACTGTCGTCCTGATGAAGTCGAGGGCGTGGAGGTGACGGCGCAGGGCAAGCTTGCCTTCAACCTGCAGGTCGATGCGCGCACCGATGGCCGCGGCTTTCCCTATTACTGGCTGAAATTCGGCGAACGTGCCGGCGCCTTCACCGAGGGTAGCGATATTCACGCGCTGAAGCATAATAAGATTTCGGTAACACCTTTGAAACTGGATCTGACCGATTATTCCGTGACGGACCGCGTGGCGCGGGCCCTCGGACATGGAGTAAAGGGGTGACGGCGAAACTGGCCGAGAAGGAAGGCTTTGCAGCGCTGGTCCTCAGATTGCGCGCAGAAGGCATTTCCGACATCGATTTGCTGACCGCAGTCGAGCAGACACCGCGCTCGCTCTTCGTGCCGCCGCAGTTCGTCGAGAATGCCTATTCCAGCCGCACCATTCCGATTGATTGCGGTTCCTTTCTCGAAGGCGTCGATTTTGCCGTCCGCCTTCTGCATCATCTGAAAGTCCGCCCCGGCCAGCGCGTACTCGAAATCGGCACAGGCAGCGGCTTCACCGCGGCGGTCATCGGTCGTATTGCCGAACGCGTGCTGACAGTCGATCGCTATAAGACGCTGACGCTTTCGGCGCAGCGCCGCGTGGAAACTTTAAGCCTGCGCAACATCATCATCCGTCAGGCCGATGGCAGCGCCGGCATGCAGGGCGAGGGCACCTTCGATCGCATCCTGGTCACCGCTGCCTTTAGTTCCATGCCGCGCTTCTATTCCGATCAGCTCGTTTCCGGCGGCTCCATGATCGCGCCGCTGATCATCTCCGAAAATGAATGCAGGATGGTTCGCCTGACTAAAACCGGCAGCCGCTTTGAGCGGGAAGAGCTCTTCGACGCTCCCTACCTGCCGATCATTCCCCGGCTCGCTTCTCAGCTTTAACCGGCATCTGGCTCAAGGGCCGGCGGGCTATGATTTTTCGCCCGCAAACTATGGTTATCAAGTTCTCAAAAATATAGCACTGATTCCAGCATCTTAACCGCGTGGTAATACTAACGCGCTTTAATAGATTCACAAATGGTTGCGTTCTAAGTGGGTCGAGTCATGCGTTTCAGTCTTTCGCCGAAGTTTGGGAAGTCGGCTGGTAACCTCCTGGTCGTCGCCTTGCTGGCGAGTGCAGCAACAGGCTGCAGCTCCGATGTGACACGGTTCGGTAGTCTGTTTTCCTCCTCAGGGCAGGATCAGATGACGACAAATTCCATCCCCCGCAGAGGTTTCAATGGCGCACAGGGTGATCCGGTGCCGCGCGCGGATCTCGGCGGCTCAGCCATCCAGCCGGCCTATGCCGGGAACAATCAGGGCCAGCCGGGGTATGGCGCGAATAACCAGGGCCGGCCGGTGTATGCCTCCAACAATCAGGGCATGAGTCAGCCTTATCCGGGCCGTCCGAGCTATGAGCCGGTCGGCTCCAGCGCGCGGATGGCATCCACACCGGTTTCCGTTCAGCGTTCCGATCTCTCACCGCCAAGCGCAGGCTCAGTTTCCCCGCGTCAGCGGGAGAGGGACGTCGCTCTCGCCCAGCCGTTCCCGTCCGCTCCGAAGCCTGACCGTATTTCACCGGCCGCGGCAGCTCCGAAGGTTGCGCCCGATACGCTGACTACAGGCACGACACCGAAGGTCTCCGGCTGGTCCGGCGCAAATGCGCCCTCCGTCACGCTACGTCCCGGTGAGAACATCGCCGTGCTTTCCCGTCGCTACGGCGTTCCGGAAAAGGAAATCCTGCGCGTCAACAATCTGAAGACGGCATCTGCCGCCCAGCCCGGCCAGGCGATCCTCATCCCGACCTTTAATGGTGGCAACAATGCCGCCAAGGCCGCAGCCCAGTCCGCTGACCTTTCCAAACCGGGCGATCTGCCGCAGCCGACGAAGGGCCAGGAACAGAAAGTGGCTGTTGTTCCGGGCGCCAATTCCGCTCGCGACAAGACCGTCGCAAGCGCGGACCCGACAGGCAAGCTTCCCGCCGGCGCCGGCAAGGATCCGAAGGGTGCTGTCGGTACCTACACGGTCAAGCAGGGTGACTCTCTTGCCAAGATCGCCAGGGCGACAGGTGCCAACGTTGACGACATCAAGGCCGCCAACAATCTGTCGGCAAGCTCGATCCGCATCGGCCAGGAGCTGAAGATCCCGAATGGCGGGGCTTCCGCCGATACGATCAAGACTGCCTCCATTCCGGCGCAGAAGGTCGATCAGGTAAAGCCCGCCCAGTCGGCAAGCGCACCGGTCCAGACCGCCTCCGCGCAGCCGGCGCCCTATAAGGCTCCTGCCGCCACGCAGACGGTCGATGACGTCGAGAAAAAATCCGATGTCAGCGCTGCGGCTCCTGAAGCCACCGGCATCGGCAAGTATCGCTGGCCGGTTCGCGGCCAGGTGATCGCGGCCTATGGCGCCAATGTCAACGGCAGCCGCAATGACGGCATCGACATCTCGGTTCCGCAGGGCACGCCGATCAAGGCCGCCGAAAATGGCGTCGTCATCTATGCCGGCAACGGCCTGAAAGAGCTCGGCAATACGGTTCTTGTCCGTCACGATGACGGCACCGTCACCGTCTACGGCAACGCCGATACGCTGAGCGTCGCCCGCGGTCAGAAGATCCAGCGTGGCCAGACGGTTGCCGTGTCGGGTATGAGCGGCGACGTGAAGCAGCCGCAGGTCCACTTCGAAGTCCGCAAGGACGCCTCCCCGGTCAACCCGATGACATTTCTTGAATAGCGATATTTCTGAGTAGGTAGAGCGTCTCAGGAAAATGCAAAAGCCCGGTCATCAGCCGGGCTTTTGTCGTTTCGAGGCGCGTCGCGCAAAATGCTCAGATGCGGTCGAGATGGACGCGCATGCGGCCCGCCAGATCCTGGATATACTGCCATGCGACGCGGCCGGAGCGGGCACCGCGCGTGGTAGCCCATTCCAGCGCTTCGGCATGCATCTTCTCGCGATCGAGGCCGAGCTCGAAGTGGTCGGCATAACCATCGATCATCGTCAGATAGTCTTGCTGGCTGCACTTGTGGAAGCCGAGCCACAGGCCGAAACGGTCGGAGAGCGAGACCTTCTCCTCGACGGCTTCGGACGGATTGATCGCCGTCGACTGCTCATTCTCCATCATGTGACGCGGCAGCAGGTGACGCCGGTTGGAGGTGGCATAGAACAGCACATTGTCCGGACGCCCTTCCACACCACCGTCGAGCGCCGCCTTCAGCGACTTGTAGGCGGTATCGTCGTGGTCGAAGGAAAGATCGTCGCAAAAAACGATGACGCGGTGCGGCGTATCCTTGAGCAGATCGAGAAGTGCCGGCAGGCTGGAAATATCCTCGCGATGCACCTCGACGAGCTTCAGCGATACGCCGCTTTCGCGGCGCACATCTTCATGCACGGCCTTGACCAGCGAGGACTTGCCCATGCCGCGCGCTCCCCAGAGCAGCACGTTGTTGGCGGCATAGCCGTCCGCAAAACGCACGGTGTTTTCGTGCAGGATATCGCGCACGTGATCGACGCCACGAATAAGCGTCAGCGCCACCCGGTTAGGGCGCTGAACGGGCTGGAGGTGCTGGCGGGCAGGGGACCAGACGAAGCAGTCGGCCGCGTTCCAGTCGTTGACGGCAGGCGCCGGTCCCGCTAGCCGCTCGACCGCGTCCGCAAGCCTCTTCAGCTCCTGAAGCAGAACACTATTGATTTCCTCGGCCATCGGGTGCCTCCTTCATAGATTGCAGCGATAATCCGCTTTCGCTTTTTTGATGCCGGGTAGCATGGCCTTTCCACAGCGGAAAGGTTATGAGGCAGCGGAATCGGTACGCTTTCCGGCTGTTTTTGTTGCATTCATCAAGGCTGCAACTATAGTCCGGCGACTTGAAAAGAGAGGCGGGCTTCCGCCGCCCATAGCCTGAGGAGCTTAGCATGTTTATCACCCCGGCATTTGCCCAGAGCGCAACTGACGCCACGAGCGCTTTTGGCGGTTCAGGCCTCGAAATGATCATCCTGTTCGTGCCGCTGATGGTGGTCTGGTATTTCCTGCTCATCCGCCCGCAGCGCGCGCAGGCCAAGAAGCGCGAGGAAACCCTGAAGGCGATCCGTCGCGGCGACCAGATCGTCACCGGCGGCGGCCTCGTCGGCAAAGTCACCAAGGTTATCGACGAGAAGGAAGTCGAAGTCGAAATCGCTGAAGGCGTGCGCGTCCGCATCGTCCGCACCGGCATTTCCGAAATCCGCGTTAAGGGTGAGCCGGTCAAGGCCGACGCAGCATAACATGCAATAGCAAACGCCGCCGGATCGGAAGATAGTCGAGAGAATGCTCCATTTTTCCCGCTTGAAAACACTTCTGATCTGGTTGGTTGCGATTGCCGCCGTCGTCGTCGCTGCTCCCAATCTTCTCAGCCCGGCGCAGCTTTCCTCCCTGCCGGGCTGGGTCCGGCAGGACCGCGTTACCCTCGGTCTCGATCTTCAGGGTGGCTCGCATATCGTCCTTCGCCTCGAACGCTCCGACATCATCAAGGATCGGCTCGAGGCAACCGTCGCCGGCGTGCGGGACAAACTCCGCGGTGCCGGCATCCGTTATACAGGTCTGGCCGGCAACGGGCAGACGGTCACGGTCAAGGTTGCCGATACGGCTCAGCTCCCGGCCGCAGCGGACCTCCTGCAACTGCTGACTTCAGCCGACGTCTCGCTCCAGAAAAGCGATGATGGCCAGTTGACGCTGCAGATTTCCGACAAGGCGATCGATGCCGATACGGTTGCAGCACAGACCCGCTCGCTCGATATCGTCGCCCGCCGTATCGCCGGCTTCGGCAAGGAGAACTTCACTGTCCGCCCCGATCGCGATGACCGTATCGCCGTGCAGGTGTTGGGCTCCGTCGATGCCGAGCGGTTGAAGAACCTGCTGAACGAGCCCGCCGCACTCTCCTTCCACCTGATCGATGAGAGCATGACCGGCCAGCAAGCGCTTGCCGGACGCTGGCCCGCGACATCGCAGATACTCTACTCACTGGATGATCCGCCGATCCCCTATCTGGTCGATCGCGGCGTGATTGCGATAGGCGCAGATTTTGCCGAAGTCGATACAAAGACAGATCCGCAGACGCAGGATAGTGCGGTCGTCTACCGGCTGAATGCCGATGCTGCTCAACGCCTTGCGCAGGCAACGACGGCCAATGTCGGAAAACATCTCGCCATCGTCTTCGACGATCAGGTGATGGCAAATCCGGTTATTGAAACGCCGATCACGGACGGACGTGGCGAGATATCAGCCAATTTCTCCGAAGAAGGCGTTGAGGATCTGGCCATCATGCTTCGGGCGGGCGCGCTGCCGGCGACGCTGACATCGGTTGAAGAGCGCACCGTCAGCCCGGTTTTCGGCTCCGAATCCGTTTTCTCCGGTCTAGCTGCCGGCATTGTCGCAGTGGTGCTTGTCGCAGCGCTGATGATCGCGCTCTACCGCATCCTCGGCATCATCGCCGTCGTTTCACTGTTCTTCAATCTGGTGCTGATCGTTGCGGTCTTAAGCGTTGCCGGTGCGACCCTTACACTTCCGGGCATTGCCGGCCTTGTGCTGATCGTCGGCATGGCGGTGGATTCCAACGTGCTGATCTACGAGCGCATTCGTGAAGAGGAGAGGGTACCGCATTCCACCTTCGCCCAGGCGGTTGAGCGCGGCTTCTCGCGCGCCTTCGCCACTATCGTCGATGCCAATGTCACGATCTTCATCGCCGCCGTCATCCTGTTCTTCGTCGGCAGCGAATCCATCCGCGGCTTTGCCGTGACGCTGGCCGTCGGCATCCTGACAACGATCTTGACGGCTTTCACGCTGACGCGTGGCTTCGTGGCCGCCTGGCTTGCAAGACGCCAGCCGCGCCATCTGCCGAAGAGCGCGCTGACCGGCCTGTTCGAGCACGCCAATATCCGTTTCATGGGTATCCGCCGCTATGTCTTCACGGGGTCGGCCGTACTTTGCATCGCCGCCATGCTCGCCTTCGCCTCGGTTGGCCTGCATCTCGGCATCGATTTCACCGGCGGTTCGCTGGTCGAGGTCAAGGCGAAGCAGGGCAATGCCGATATTGCCGATCTGAGCGCCCGTCTCAATGAGCTGAACCTCGGACCGGTGCGCGTCGAGCGGATCGGCAATGCCACCAACGCCCTGATCCGGGTCGGCTCTCAGGACGGCGGCGAAAACGCCGAGCAATCGGTCGCGACATTCATTCGTGGCGAACTGGCCGAGGATTACGATTTTCGCCGCGTCGAGGTGGTCGGGCCGGCTGTTTCGGGCGAGCTGACGATGCTGGCGACGATCGGCATCCTTGCCTCGCTGTTTGCCATCCTGGTCTATATCTGGATCCGCTTCGAATGGCAGTTTGCGGTTGGTGCGATCGTTGCGACGCTGCACGACGTCATCATCATGCTCGGCCTCTTCGTGCTGACGGGCATGGAATTCAATCTGACAAGCGTGGCCGCACTTCTGACTGTCGTCGGTTATTCGCTGAACGATACCGTCGTCGTCTACGATCGCATGCGCGAGAACCTGAAGCGCTACAGGAAGATGCCACTGCCGATCCTGATCGATGCGGCGATCAACCAGACGCTGTCGCGCACCATTCTGACGGCTGCCACGACATTGCTGGCGCTCTTCGCGCTCTATATTTTCGGCGGTGCTGTGATCCGCTCCTTCACCTTCACCATGCTCTTCGGCGTTGCGCTTGGAACATTCTCCTCCATCTATATAGCAGCGCCCGTTCTCATCATCTTCCGGCTGCGCCGTGAGACCGGTGGCGAGGACGAGGGCGACATCAGCATGAAATCCGGCAAGCCGGCGGTATAGGTACATGGCAAAAGGCATTGAAATCCGCGACGCCCATTTCCCGGGCCGGGCTCCCATCGACACCTATGGTAATGGCGGCTTCCGCTTTGCGGATATGTCGCATCGCGGCTCCATCCTTTGCCTGCCCTCGGGCATTCATGGCTGGGATATGGATATAACGAAGCCGCTGTCGGTGGAAAACTTCCGCCGCGTGCTCGATGAAGCCGCCGATATCGAAGTGCTGCTCGTCGGCACCGGCACAGAGCTTCGCCGCCTGCCCGCGGAATTGCGTGCCGCCCTCAAGGCACGTGGCATTTCCTCCGATCCGATGAGCACGGGTGCTGCCGTGCGCACCTTCAACATCATGCTTGCCGAACAGCGAGCCGTTGCCGCAGCCCTGATCGCGGTCTGATCATGGCAGACGTGAAGACGAGCGAGGATATCAGCCTGGCGATGCTGCGCGACACCGATCGCGACCGCTACCTCGCCTGCCTGCTATCGCCCGAAGACAAGCGCGGTGCGCTTGCTGCCCTCTATGCCTTCAATGCCGAGCTTGCCCGCATCCGCGATCTCGTGCACGAACCGCTGCCCGGAGAAATCCGCATGCAGTATTGGCGCGACCTTCTGGAGGGCAATGCGCACGGTTCGATAGAAGCCAATCCGCTGGCGGCTGCACTTCTTTCGGCCGTCGAGACGCACCGGCTTCCGCGCCAGACGCTCGTCAACATGATTGAGGCCCGGATCTTCGACCTCTACGACGACCCGATGGAAAGCCGCACCTCGCTGGAAGGCTATGCAGGTGAAACCGCCTCGGCGCTGATCCAGCTTGCAGGCCTCGTCCTCTCGCCCGAGGAAGCGATGAAATCCGCCGATGCTGCCGGTCATGCCGGTGTGGCGCAGTCGATATCAGGCATGCTGCTGCTGATGCCGCTCCATCAGCGCCGCGGCCAGATCTATATCCCGCTTGAAATTCTCTCGGCGACAGGCCTCGACCGGGAAACCTTCCTGGCCGGTGCGGACAAACCGCGCATTGCAGCAGCGATCGAGGCCTTTGCCGGGCTCGGGCGCGATCATCTTGCCAAGGCACGGGCTTCCGTACTGTCGCCGGTTATCGTGCCGGCCTTCTTGCCGGTCGCACTTGCCGAACCTGTGCTGATCAAGGCGCAGAAGCGCGGTGCAGCCATTCTGGAAGGCTCGCTACAGCAGCCGCAATGGCGCCGTCAGATGCGCATGGCACTTGCCGGAATACGCAAGAAAATCTGACAACGGTCAAACTCGCGCAAGTCTCGTGCGTTATGTCGGGCATAACCCCATTTTAAACGGAGAAACCGCGTGGGCATTATCGTCTGGTGCGTTCTTTTCGCCATCGTCATCTTCATCGCCTACGTGGCGACGCGCATGGCTGCGCAGAACAAGGAAGATGGCCTGCACGACACGGGCCTTGCCATCATCGAATTCGGCCGCGCATTCCCCAATGAGGCAATCCGCCAGCTTCAGGCGACAGTCGATGGGCAGGCCGTCTTCGTGCGTCTGCATGATAACAAGGCGGGCTTCATGCGTAACATGTCGCGCCATTTCGCCTGCCATCTGATCGAGCCGGGCACGGTGCGTGTTCTGGCTTCTGAAACGGGCAGAGGGCTGAGCATCGAATTTGCCAGCGCGTCCCATCACAACGGCACCTACGAGTTCGCTTCTGCCAAGGAAGCGTCAGAAGTGTCGCTCTGGCTGCTTGGCAACTATGTTGCCGAGCAGGATAAGGAACTGCCTGTGCCGAATAGCTCGGCGGTGAACGGCCACTAATCTCAGGCGCTTTCGGCGAGTTCGACATCCTGTCCAAGCCAGGCGGCGCAATCCGAAAGCGCCCGCTTGGCGATCAGCTGACGCTTCATGATCGTCTTATCCTTGCCCCGGAAGCGCTTGACGCCTTCAGGCTTGACGATCGAACCCGGCTGAAGCTCAGGAAATAGCCCGAAATTGATATTCATTGGCTGGAAGGAGCGTTTACCCGGCTCCTCATCGGTGACGATATGGCCGCCGGTGATGTGGCCGAGCAGCGAGCCGAGCGCCGTTGTTACCGGAGGAAGGGAAACCGCCTCTCCCTTGCGTTCGGCAGCGGCAAAGCGGCCGGCGAGCAGCCCGACGCTTGCGCTTTCCACATAACCCTCGCAGCCGGTGATCTGACCGGCAAAGCGCAGGCCCGGGCGCGACTTCAGCGTCAGCGACGGGTCGAGCAGGGTGGGCGAGTTGATGTAGGTGTTGCGATGCAAACCGCCGAGCCGGGCGAATTCGGCATTCTCAAGCCCTGGGATCATGCGGATGATATCGGCCTGGGCGCCATATTTCAGCTTCGTCTGGAAGCCGACCATGTTGTAGAGCGTGCCGAGCGCATTGTCCTGGCGAAGCTGCACGACGGCATAGGCTTTCACGGTCGGGTTATGCGCATTGGTCAGGCCCATCGGCTTCATCGGCCCATGACGCAGCGTCTCACGCCCGCGCTCGGCCATGACCTCGATCGGCAGGCACCCGTCGAAATAGGGCGTGCCTTCCCACTCCTTGAAGCCGACCGTATCGCCGGCGATCAGCGCGTCAACGAAAGCGTTGTATTGCTCTTCAGTCATCGGGCAATTGATATAGTCCTTGCCCGTACCGCCGGGACCGACCTTGTCGTAGCGGGACTGATACCAGCAGATATCCATGTCGATGCTGTCGCGATAGACGATCGGCGCGATCGCATCGAAGAAGGCGAGAGCGTCCGCACCGGTTTCGGCCTGTATGGCGCTCGCAAGCGAGGGGGCAGTCAGGGGGCCGGTGGCGATAACCGCCAGATCCCATTCCTTCGGCGGCAGGCCGGAGATCTCCTCGCGCACGACCGTGATCAGCGGATTGTCGTGGATCGCCTTGGTCACGGCATCCGAGAAGCCATCGCGGTCGACGGCCAGTGCGCCACCTGCCGGCACCTGATGTTTGTCGGCCGACGCCATGATCAGTGAGCCAGCCATGCGCATTTCCGCATGGATGACGCCGACGGCGTTGCTGGTGGCATCGTCAGAGCGGAAGGAGTTGGAGCAGACGAGCTCGGCAAGTCCATCGGTCTTGTGTGCGTCCGTGCCGCGCACGCCACGCATTTCATGCAGGATGACAGGCACGCCGGCACTAGCGATCTGCCATGCAGCTTCGGAGCCGGCGAGCCCGCCGCCGATGACGTGGATAGGGGAATATGAGGAGTTCTGGGTCATTGACGGCTGATATCACGCCGGCAGATGTGATCCAACTGCAGAATCGAAGCGGCCCTTCACCCGTGCTAGATTACTAGCTCTGCTCTCTTGTTCCTGGCGATGCCTCGCGCTGGTCGGCATCTTCGAGATCGGTATCGACAATATAAACGTCGCCATGTTCCCGCACCGCCTCGCGTTGTGCCGCAAGGTTCGGAAGATTGTCGGAGGTCGTTTCTTCCGTATGTTCGTTGAAAGTGTCGATTTCACCCTTTGCGGATTGAGTGCTCCTACGCCTGGCACTCAAGGCCTGGGAGGTTTGCTCCGCAATTTCGCGCCGACGCGCGTCGGCCGTCGGGCTGTCTTCTGCCCGCGCATCATCCGTTGCTTTTTCGAGAATAGTTCCAGCCACGATGTCACCTCCAGAAACGGTTCGTCTCGACGGATTGGCGGCCGAGCAGGTAGCCGATGCTGAAAGCGAGCAGGCCGATACCGACAACCACGGAGCTTGCGGTATGAGGATGATTGGCAGCACCCGTTGCAACGGCCTGCACCTCGCGCCTGACTACGGAGGCTGTATTCGAAGCGGCCTTGCGAATGCCCTCGGGCTTGTTCGTCGGCTGGCCGGTGAAACCGGCGTTGAGTTCGTTTGTCATGGGATGGTCTCCTTTCGTGAAGGAGAACTGCCGGAAGGCTGTTGGGTTCCGACAAAGGCGTCAGCAAAGCCCGAAAACGAAAACGGCGCCCGATGGCGCCGTCTTGGATAATAGTCTGCTCGCTATTTAGCGGAACGAGCGGGATGCGATGTTGCGGATGTCGTAACGGCTGACGCCGATATCGGACAGGGTCTGGTTGGACAGGTTGCCCAGTTCGTTGAGCGTGCGGCGGTAGCTAATCCAGCTCTTTGCAATGCGGATCGGGTTCATGGTCTTTTCCTCGGATGTCTTGCGCGAGCGGCGGGATCGCCGTCTCTGCGGTTGATATCTATATAGTGGAGGTCCCTGATATTGTGCAGTGCAAATAAAAGGCGGCTGCTATGCAATTGTGCACTCTTATGCCTGCTAATTATGCAGCGCGCGATTTTTGAGCGGGCCGAGAATTAATACTTCCGCAACTTTTGCGGCAGCCTGACCAGCCGGCAAAAAGAAAACGCCCGCTGCGGAGGCAGCAGGCGTTTTGGGAAGGCAATCTGCTTGGGAGGAGCAGCGATTACCCGTACTTAGCGGGCGGAAGCTTCGCGAGCAACGCGATGGATGTCCGAACGGTCGATGCCGAGGTCATGCAATTCGCGGTTGGTCATGCGGCCAAGTTCCGTAATCGTCTGACGATACTTGCGCCAGTTATTGAAAGAGCGAGAGAAGTTCATGTTAATCCCCTTTCCTAGGGCTTGATCCTGCCAGCAGCCTGTCTTCGGCGCTGACCTCTATTTGATGGCCAGAATATATGTTGCGCCGCGAAGAACTAACAGAGCCAAGATTTCAAGTCACCTATGCGTGATTCGCAAGGCTCAACCAGTTATTTGCACGCTTTGGTCATTTTCTGGTCAATGAATAGGCAGAATGATTTTCTCTCACGCCGCCACATTCGCGGATGGATATTTGGTCGGCTTTGGTGTCCGCGAATAGTCTTTTCCCTGTAGGCGCACTTCGCCATACATCAACGGCGAAGAACATTGGGCCCCGTGCTCCAAAGCGCTCCCCGACCGTCTCAAGCGGCTTAACGATTGCTTCACCCTGATTAACGCGAAAGCCTGAAAAGCCACCATCCTAATCGTTTAACCACCTGTTAAGCAAAACGCCCACCGGGGGAGGATCCGGTGGGCGTCATGATGGTGACTGGCAACTGGGAGGAGGAGTGTTGCCAGTCTATCGCAGGGCGCTGGGAGGAGGAGTGCGCGTCTGCGAATCTTATCACGGACATATCATCCGCAGGCTTCCGGAAAACCGGGCCGGGGAGCCATCCCCGTGCCTCGATGTACAGTAAATAGTATGACTTTTGAGTATTTTGCAGTGCAATATATTCATGAGGGCTATGCGGCTCATGCATGCCTTCCTGCGATGCTCATATATTAGTAATAGTGCGGTTAGTATTTCGTTAACGAGCGACCCAATTTAGACCAGTGAAGAATTTGCATATTTCGAATGTCGGCGTTTCCGCGAGGCAATCCTGCGCTATAAAGGCAAAAGCCGAAGATGGCGGATCAATGCGGGGTAGGGCATGTATCGCGGCAGATTGGAGCGGGATTTCTCGCTCTGGGTGGAGAAGGGACTTCTGCAGAAGGGGACGGCAGAGGCGCTGCTTGCCGAATACGATGCGCGTCCGGCAAGTTTCAGCCTCGGCCGCGTGCTGATGGGGCTGGCAGCCGTGCTACTCGGTGCGGCTCTGCTGCTGCTCGTCGCTTCAAACTGGGAGTATATCCCGCGCCTCGTCCGTGTCGGTCTGATGCTGGTGCTGATCTGGGCTGTTCATATCGGTGCTGCACTTCTTCTTATGCGTGGTGCGCTGGCCTCCGCCAGCGGCCTGCTCATCATCGGCGCGTTGAGCTTTGGCGGCGCCATCTCCCTCGTCGGCCAGATGTATCATCTCTCTGGCGACGAACAGACGGTCATGTATCTCTGGTTTGCGGTGGCGACCGTTTCGGCGGTTCTTTTCCGCTCGGCCGCGGTGACGGCCGTCGCGGGCTTCCTCTCCTGGGCCTCCTTTGCCGTCTACCTTGAGAATTTCGATACGCGCTGGTTCGGCCTTGGCCCTTATGCGCCGTTGGTGATGGGGGCTGCTATCATCGGCCTGGTGCGCTTCACCGGCGCCGACCGCGCCCGTCATCTAGCTTATCTGTTGGTGGTCGGCTGGCTGGCCTGGCTCTATGTGTTGACTGACGAGATTTCCGTGGCGATTGCCTTCGCGGTCTTCGGCATGGCGGCTTTCCTGCTGACCGCCTTGCCTGTCCCCCCGATTTCCACGCTCGTCAGATCGGCGGGCGCTGCTCCGGCATTCTACAGCTTTCTCGTCGCCATCATGGGATTGTTCCTGCTTCATATGGAGATGGACGAAGGCGGCCGTATGGTCGTGCTTGGTCTGCTGACGCTTGGCGCCGCCGTTGTGGCGATCGTGCTGCATGGCCGGGACAATGGGGCGGTACGCTACCTTGCCTATGGCGCCTTCGCAGCCGAAATGCTCTATCTTGCCTCGGTGACGGTCGGCACGATCCTCGGCACGTCCAGCCTCTTCCTGTTCTCGGGCCTGGTGGTCGCAGCCGTCGCCTGGGTCGTCATCCGCCTCGAAAGACGCTTCGCGGCAGGCCGCGTGGAGGAACGCGCATGAGCTTTGCCTTCGCAAGACCGCAAACCGGCCGCTTCTATATCGTCGCTGCAATCCTGGTCGCCGGCCTGCAGACGTTGATCCTCGGTTACATCATTCAGAGCCGAGCTTCGATTCTGGCCAATGGCACTGAAGTGCTGCTCAAAACCGCTCCCGTGGATCCGCGCGATTTCCTGCGTGGCGATTATGTGGTGCTGAACTATGACATATCGTCGGTCCCGGTCTCGACGGTTACTGGCGGCATTCCGGCGAAAGCGGGGGAGCAGACCCTGTGGGTTCGCCTCAAGCGCCAGCAGGATGGCTTCTGGGGCATTGTCGAATCGTCGTTTAAGGAACTGCCGGCACAGCCGGGTACAGTCGTCCTGCGCAGCGTGCCTTTCTACAGCTATGGGCCTGATAATGGTGACATGATCCGGGTCGAATACGGAATCGAACGCTATTACGTGCCGGAAGGCGAAGGAAAGCCGCTGGAGGAGGCGCGCAACGAGGGCGTCGTCTCCATTGCCGCAAGCATTTCCTCCTCCGGCGCTGCGCAGATCCGCAGCCTCGTGGTCGACGGCAAACCGGCCTATGAGGAGCCGCTCTATTGAGAGGCGAGGCCGGTAATGGGAACGATGCGCTTTTGCCCGCAAATCGCTGTCATTTGCCGTTCATTTTTCCTTTGCCTGTTCTAAATCGGGTGATATAGAGACGCCGCGCTCCGGAAGGCCTCATGTGCAGGCATATGCATGCGGTTTTGCGAACGCGGGTATGGTGAAATTGGTAGACACGCCAGATTTAGGTTCTGGTGCCGTAAGGCGTGGGAGTTCAAGTCTCTCTACCCGCACCAAGCTGCCTTGCAGGGCGGGAGGACTGGAACTTGGTTGTCCCGGATACCCGGAAAGCGAGTGCTGTTCCGCTTCGGACGGAACGAACAGGAATTGAGAAAAAGCCACGCGCGGCAGTTGGCCGGCGTCGTGCTCACCGAAACGAACGGCGTCTGGGCACGGCCGTCACTGAATGAAGGTAGGAAGACATGCAGGTTATCGAAACGCTCGCTGAAGGGCTGAAGCGCGAAATCAAGGTCGTTATCCCGGCCAAGGACATGGAAAACAAGATGAATGAACGCCTTGCCGACGTAAAGGACAAGGTGCGCATCAATGGTTTCCGTCCGGGCAAGGTTCCGGCCGGTCACCTCAAGAAGCTCTACGGCAAGTCCGTTATGGCCGATCTCGTCAACGAGATCGTCCGCGACCAGCCGACGCAGATCCTGTCCAGCCGCGGCGAAAAGTCGGCCACCCAGCCGGAAATCGCCATGACGGAAGACAAGGACGAGGCAGACAAGATCCTCGCCGCCGAGCAGGATTTCGAATTCACGCTCTCCTACGAAGTTCTTCCGCCGATCGAACTGAAGTCCAACAACGGCATCAAGGTCGTTCGCGAAGTCGTCGAAATTTCCGATGACGAAGTCAACGAGCAGGTTCTCAAGGTCGCCGAAAGCGCCCGCGACTACGCCGAAAAGAAGGGCAAGGCTGCCAACGGCGACCGCGTCAAGATGGACTATGTCGGCAAGGTCGACGGCGTCGCCTTCGACGGCGGCACCGATCAGGATGCCGAACTGGTTCTCGGCTCCGGCCGTTTCATTCCGGGCTTCGAAGAGCAGCTCGTCGGCCTCAAGGCTGGCGACGAGAAGACCATCAATGTCACCTTCCCGGCCGATTATCCGGCCAAGAACCTCGCCGGTTCGGAAGCGACCTTCGACGTCACCGTCAAGGAAGTTGCTGCTCCGGCCGACGTCGAGATCAACGATGAACTTGCCACCAAGCTCGGCCTCGAATCGGCTGACCGTCTCAAGGAAATTGTCCGCGGCCAGATCGAATCGCAGTACGGCTCGCTGACGCGCCAGAAGCTGAAGCGTCAGATCCTCGACCAGCTCGACGAGATGTACAAGTTCGAAACCCCGTCCAAGCTCGTCGAAGCTGAATATAACGGCATCTGGAACCAGGTCAGCAACGACCTCGCCCAGTCCGGCAAGACCTTCGAGGATGAGGACACCACCGAAGAGCAGGCGCGCGAAGAATACCAGAAGCTCGCTGAGCGCCGCGTTCGCCTCGGTCTCGTTCTCTCCGAAATCGGCGAAAAGGCCGGCGTCGAAGTCAGCGAAGACGAAATGCAGCGCGCGATCTACGAACAGCTGCGCCAGTATCCGGGCCAGGAAAAGCAGATCCTCGAATTCTTCCGCAGCCAGCCGGGTGCCGCCGCTTCGATCCGCGCTCCGATCTTCGAAGAAAAGGTCATCGACCACCTGCTCACCGAAATCGACGTCACCGACAAGAAGGTGACGAAGGAGGAGCTGCTCGCCGACGAAGAAGGCGAAGCTTCCGAGAAGGCCGACACCAAGAAGGCTGCTCCGAAGAAGAAGGCTGCCGCCAAGGCTGAGGCTTCTGAAGAAGTTGCTGAAGGCGAAGAAGCCGCTCCGAAGAAGAAGGCCGCTCCGAAGAAGAAGGCTTCCGAAGACAGCGCCGAATAATCGGCTCCTTCGCACTGAAATTCAAAAAGCCCTGCCGCATGCGGCAGGGCTTTTTTGTTGAGGCTATAAGGTCAGGCGCTGAAATCGCAGATCGCGTGCTGGCCGATGCGTAGATTCAAAGAGCTAGAGCGCAGCGCGTCCGATTGGACGCACCGCGCTCTAGCTCTAAGGACCCGGTCAGACGGCTTTGCGCGCGTGTGTGAGTTCGGCGACCTTCTTGATATGGCTGACGGCGGCAGTGCCGCCGGCCGTCTTGGTGAAGAGGTCGAGAACCTCTTCCTCATCCTCACCGACCGGTGTCAGAGCCTTGTCCATGTAGTTCTTGACGCCGGCCTCGCGTGCAATCAGGAAAGCCGAAACGCTGAGGCCGATGATCGTGCCGGCCAGGGAAATATGCTTGCGGGCCGTGTCGAAGGCAAAACGCGGCCAGAACAGCAGCGGATGTTCGCGCTTCAGGCCGGGGCGCCGCTCCGAGGGATGCTTCAGGCGCATAAGGCCGCTCTGCAGCGGATGGACGTTCTCCAGCGGCACGGTCGTCGCAAACGACACCAGCACCTTGACGAGACTGCTCAGCTTGATGCCGGACGCCACAGCGCGGCGCAGCAGGGTCTTCATATGGTCGGGTGAATAGTAGAGCGACCAGGCCTCCTGATAGATGCTCTCCCATTCCTGCTTGCTCATCTTCGGATGCGCGGTGCAGACGTGCTCAACGTCGTAGATATTGAGATCGGCATCCATTTCGACGCCCTTCTTCCAGAGAACCTGATGATCCTCGGAGCCCGGCAGGGGGGTCAGAATGAAAAACTCGATGACATCGAGCGGTAATTCTTCCTGAATGATCTTGATGTCGCGGCGGATCGACTCCGGCGTGTCTGCCGGAAAGCCCAGAATATAACCGGCGAGCGTCATGATGCCCTGCGCCTTCCAGGCAAGCAGCATCTTACGATATTCGGTGATCTTGTTCTGGTTCTTCTTGGCGGCGGTCAGATTATCCGGATTGACGTTCTCGAGACCGATGAAGACGCGCGTGACACCGGCGCGCTTCGATTTCTCGATGAAGTTCGGGATCTTGTGGCAGAGCGTGTCCACCTGGATCATCAGGCCGAGCGGAATACCGTCCTTTTCCCTGAGCTCGATCAGCCGGTCGAAGATCGCTTCCCAGTCCTTGTTGCGGGCGAAATTGTCGTCGGTGATGAAGAATTTATGGATGCCCTGCGCCCAGTTCATGCGCACCAGCTTTTCCACATCGTCAGCCGAGCGGAAGCGGGATTTGCGGCCCTGCACGTTGATGATTGTGCAGAACGAGCATTGATAGGGACAACCGCGGCCCGCATCGAAGCTGGTGCTGAGGCCGAGCGTGCGCTGGATATTGTCCTTCGGCAGGAAAGGCACCGGTGTGCCGCCGATGCCGGGAAGATCGTTCATGAAATTGTAGAGCGGTTTCAGCTCGCCGGCGGCTGCGTCGCGCAGCACCATCTCCAGCCGCCCTTCGGCTTCGCCGGCAAACATGGAAACGCCCATCTTGCGGCATTCCTCGAGGCCGATCGCGTCGCCACTCAGCATCGACAGGCATCCCGAGATATGGAAGCCGCCCATCGAAACCGGCAGTCCGGCATCGCGGAACGGGCGGGCGATATCGAGCGCACGGGGATACTGGTTGGACTGGACGCCGATAAGCGCGATCATCCCGAAATTGTCATTGCGTTTGAACTGGGAGATCAGCGCCGCAAAATCGATCCGCGTATTTGTCTCGTCAATGACGGTGATGTCGATGGCGGTGTCGGCCCCAAGCACCTGCCGCTCGGCACATTCGGCGGCAATCCCGTAGATGGCGGCCAGCGAATTGGACGGAATCATCGCCCGCCACCAACGAATCACATAGCCGTCGTCGTCATAATGCGACGGCTTTATCAGGATGAGCTGAAACCGCCTGCGAGCAGCCTCTGAAATTTGGGCCAAAATAATTATCTTTCGTTGTTGGCTGCACACCGGACCTTGATGGCGTCGCAGGCCGGTCTAAGACATGGGTTTCATGCTGTCGAAAGGCGCGCAC
The DNA here is from genome assembly GCF_056400025.1 of Rhizobium sp. 01L419. NCBI lineage: Bacteria > Pseudomonadati > Pseudomonadota > Alphaproteobacteria > Hyphomicrobiales > Rhizobiaceae > Rhizobium > Rhizobium sp. 01L419. The sequence goes on along the minus strand of NZ_JBFTSM010000015.1, from coordinate 39,877 downwards.
CATACTTGGGAAGGCGATTAACAAAACGCAATAGAATAACGCAAGGCACGAACAGCGCCGACCTTACCAATATCTTTTGACATAGGATATAGGCAGTTCGAGGACCTCTTGATCGTCGCCAACAATGTTTCGACGGCCTCGCTGCAGTCGGTACAAAGCCCGCAGACCAGCAGCTCTCAGGTCCCAGCATGAAAGACGAGGGAAATCCCTCGCTTCCTCAGAGCTCTGACTTGATGTCGCCCATTCGATTCCCAGCGTCGAGGCCGGCGATCTTGTAGGCCTCGGCAAGCGTCGGGTAGTTGAAGGTATTTTCGACAAAATATTCGACGGTACCCTTCAGGTTCAGCACGGCCTGGCCGATATGCACCAGCTCGGTGGCACCTTCGCCGACGATGTGTACACCGAGCAGTCGGCGCGTCTTCAGCGAAAAGATCAGCTTCAGGAGGCCGGTCTCGAGGCCCATGATGTGGCCACGCGAGGTTTCGCGGAACCGGGCGATGCCGCATTCGTAGGGAATGCCGCGCTCCTTCATTTCCTCTTCCGTCAGGCCGCATGTTGAGATTTCCGGCACGGCATAAATGCCGTAGGGGAAATATTTCTGCGGCTCCTTGGCGACGGCGCCGATTGCAACGCGCGCTGCGATGCGGCCCTGCTCCATCGACGTGGACGCAAGGCTCGGGAAGCCGACGACATCGCCGGCGGCATAAATATTCGGTACCGAGGTCTGGAAAGTCTCGGGATTGACCTTCAGGCGGCCACGGCTGTCGGCTTCGATACCAACTGCGTGCAGGTTCAGCGTATCGGTGGCGCCCATACGCCCGGCGGCAAAAAGCACCATGTCGGTCACGAGATGTCGGCCGCTATCGAGCGTAAGCTGCACCTTGCCGCTATCGATTCGTTCAACCTTCTCAGCCTTCGTGCCGAGCAGCAACTTCATGTTGCGGTCGCGCAACTGATAGGTGAAGTCTTCGACGATTTCCTTGTCGATGAAGTCGAGCATGGTCGATTTCGGATCGATGACGGTTACGGCCGTATCCAGCGCCGAAAAGATCGTTGCATATTCGATGCCGATAACGCCTGCGCCGATGACGACCATGCTGCGCGGCAATTCCTTCATATCGAGCAACTCGTCGCTATCGAGCACGGTCTTGCCGTCGAAGGGCATGTAGTCGGGCCGGAAGGGCTTGGTGCCGACGGCGAGCAGAATGCTGGCGCCGGTCACCGTCATGGTTTCGCCGTCGTCCTTGATGACCTGCAATGTCGTGGAATCGATAAAGCTCGCCTTGCCGCGGATATGCTGCACGCGGTTGCGCGCAAACTGGTGTTCCAGCACTTCCACTTCGTGGTCGAGCGTGATCAGCAGCCGGCGGCGCAGGTCTTCGGCGCTGATTTCCTGCTTGACGCGGTAGCTGCGGCCATAAAAGCCGCGCTCACGCCAGCCGGAAAGATTGAGTGCAGTTTCACGCAGCGTCTTCGAAGGGATCGTGCCGGTATGGACGGACACGCCGCCGACACGCTTTCCTTGCTCGATGACCAGCACTTTCTTGCCGAGTTTTGCAGCCTGGATCGCGCCACGGCGCCCTGCCGGACCGCTGCCTACTACCACGAGATCGTACTGGAACATCATTTAGCCCCGAACTGGAATTGGAATCATATTGCGACGCGAAATGTCGCGCGTTCATCGGTAGCCGGTCAATGTTACAGTTTGTAATTCGGCGCAGTTTAGGAGTTCAAAAAGCCGAACATCGGCTCAAGGCGCTCGAATGTGCGGTCCATCGCATAGGCGCCGATGAAGAAAAGCGACAAATGGCCGTACGTCAACGAGATCTGCGATTCAGCTGCCATCTCGCCTTCCTTGGCAACGCCGGCCACGTAGATAGCTGAAGCCAGCCCCGTACGGTCGGCGCCGGCCTTGCAGTGAATGAGCATGGGCTTCGGTGCGGCGGCCATGATCGCCATCAACTGGCGCCCTTCCTCGATGGAGAGTTCCTTCGTCGCAGACATGCGGAAATCGATATGCTGGACATTGAGGCCCTTCGCTGCGGCGACTTCGTTGTCATACCAGGCCTCGCCACTGCTGTCGCCGCGCAGGTTCAGTACGGATTTGATGCCATACTCCTTGACGAGTTCGCCGAGCTTTGCAGGGGAGGGCTGAGCGGAGCGGTAGACCTGGCCATCGACCACCGCATGCACATTGGTCGAAAGCTGCAGGTAACCGAGATAGAGAACGGTCACGACGAGCAGCAGAAGTGTCAGCCTTATCAGCGATTGAAGGCTCGGCGGCGCGTACAAGCGACCAAGAGAAATGCCCATATTTCCCGTCCTGTTGTCAGTCACTCAGCTTGAAGAATGCCAAGATGGCTTTTTCATGCCTTAGCCGTGTTCTTATATCAAACGCAGGCCTTTGAGGCTTGCCTGTCCGTCTTTACCGATGATGATGTGATCGTGGATGGCGATACCGAGCGGTTTTGCCGCATCGATGATCATCTTCGTCATGTCGATATCGGCGCGCGATGGGGTGGGGTCGCCCGACGGATGGTTGTGCACGAGAATCAGCGCCGTTGCCGAAAGCTCGAGCGCCCGCCTCACCACCTCACGCGGATAGACAGGTGTGTGGTCCACGGTTCCGCGCCCCTGCACCTCGTCGGCGATCAGCGTATTGCGTTTGTCGAGGAACAGAATGCGGAACTGCTCGCGCGTTTCATGCGCCATTGCCGCATGGCAATACTGGATGACCGACGACCACGAAGAAAGCACCTGCTTATCCCTCAGCTCGCTCTTCAGCGTGCGATGGCCAATGGTGGATATCAGCTTCAGATCGAGCGCCACTGCCTCTCCGACGCCTTTGACCTCCTGCAGCAGTGCTGCAGGTGCGCCGAAGACGCCGGCAAGCGAGCCGAAGCGGTCGATCAATGCCTTGGCTATCGGCTTCGTATCGCGGCGCGGGATCAGCCGAAAAAGCAGGAGTTCGAGGATTTCATAATCGGCAAGCGCCGTATCGCCATGTTCGCGGAAGCGGTTACGCAGCCTCTCGCGATGGCCGTGATAATGCTCTTCCTTGACGGGCAGGGCGGTTTTTTTGGCGGGAGCTGCAGCCTTTGACGGCTGTCCGAAAAACGCCCGTTCGTCTACGACGAGATCGTCGTCCGTGTCGAAAGGCAGTTCGTCATCGCCAGCCTGCGGAACGGGCCCTTTCGCCATCGACAATGTTACCCGTTGAGCGGTGGCAGGCCCGGCCGGTCGAGGCCGGCGGGCGAAAGCGTGAAGATTTCGCAGCCGTTTGCGGTCACGCCGATCGTATGTTCGTACTGTGCTGATAGCGACCGGTCGCGCGTCACGGCGGTCCAACCGTCGGCCAGTACCTTCACGTGCGGGCGTCCGAGATTGATCATCGGCTCGATGGTGAAGATCATGCCTTCGCGCAGTTCCGGCCCTTCATTGGCGCGGCCGTAATGCAGGATGTTCGGCGAATCGTGGAAAAGGCGGCCGACACCATGGCCGCAGAAATCGCGCACCACGGAGCAGCGCTCGGCTTCGGCGTAGGTCTGGATCGCTTCGCCGATCGCCCCGGTGCGGGCGCCGGGATGCACGGCGGCGATACCGCGCATCAGCGACTCATAGGTCACTTCGAGCAGCCGTTCGGCAGCGCGCTTGACCTGGCCGACCGGATACATCCGGCTCGAATCCCCATGCCAGCCATCAACGACGAAGGTCACGTCGATGTTGACGATATCGCCCTCGCGAAGCGGCTTGTCGTCGGGAATGCCGTGACAGACCACATGGTTGATCGAGGTGCAGGTGGACTTCGTATAGCCGCGATAGTTCAGCGTTGCCGGATAGGCACCGTGATCCATGCCGAATTCGAAAACGAAGCGATCGATTTCATTGGTTGCGAGACCTGGCTTGACGATATCGGCAAGCGCATCGAGGCAGCGTGCGGTCAGCTGGCACGCGTTGCGCATTCCCTCGAATGCTTCAGGGCCATAAAGCCTGATGGCGCCCGTATTTTTCGGCGGCGCGGAGGAGGCTTCGATATAATTCACCATTGCAAGGCCTTAGCAGAAATTGTCGTCTCTGTTCATAATGCAGCTATGCCGGGTTCGTCCATCGCGATCAACCGCATGGCCAAGATTTCTCGGGGCGTTGCATCGGGTGGAAAATGCCGCCGGGCCGCCCGCCAGCGTTAGCGGAGCTGAAGACCATCAATATCCACAGTCTTCTCAATAAGATAGGATTGTAGGTGGAAAATTCCACTGTTACTCACCGATTGGTGACAGACCGGGGTTGACCGAATGCTGAATGAAACTGCCGTGGCCGTGCTCGAACAGACGAGTGCCGCTGAGCCTGAAAAGCGTATCCGCGATAGAAGCGCCACCGAGCGCGCCATCCTGAAGGCGGCCAAGAACCTGCTGGCCGAAGAAGGCTTCCAGAATTTCGGCATCAATGCCGTCGCCCGCCGCGCCCGCTGCGACAAGCAACTTATCTACCGTTATTATGGCGGTCTCGATGGTCTCGTCGAGGCGATCGGCGCCGATCTCGGCAACTGGGTCAAGGACCGCATCCCCGAAGATACCGGCGGGATGTTCCTCTTGACTTATGGCGACCTCATGGAGCGGCTGGCGCTGCTTTTCCTGGAAGCGCTGCGCGACGATCCGCTGATGCGCCGCATCGTCGCCTGGGAAGTGTCCGAAAATACCGAGCAGGTGAGGCGGCTTTCCGAAGCGCGCTCCAAGGCGCTCGGCCAGTGGCTCGATCGCATGCGCGGCTCGCTGGCGCCTCCGAAGGGCATCGACACCGCAGCCGTCAATGCGCTGATCTTTGCGTCGATCCAGCATTTGGTGCTTTCTGCTGCCGCGGGCGGTCAGTGCGCGGGCCTGGTGCTGAAGAACGCCAAGGACTGGGAGAAGGCGGCAACAGCGCTGAAGCGGCTGGTGCGCGGCGTTTACGGCTGAGTAATCCACAGGCTCAGTCCGCCCGTTAACCTTAACAATTGGTTTACGTTGCCTGGCGCCGGTTAACTCGCCAGTGTGGTCTACAGTAGAAATGTAACGAGTGTGGACCCGAGTTCAGTCATGGGAACCAGAATCGCCAGAACCGCGTTGCTTCTCGCGGCGATGATGTTTTTCGCTGTGCTGGCGCTGGATATCGCCGTGCCCACGCTCGTACTCTGCATAATGGCATCGTCGGTCTGGCTCGTTTCCTTTGAAATGCCGGTCCTTCACAAGCACGAAGGAGAAGCCGCATGAAGTGGTTTCTGATCTTCTGGGCCGGTCCGATCGTCTTCCTGGCGGGCTGGTACTGGCTTTCCTATTACGATCTGAACTTCGGCATCTTCATGCTGACGCGGCAGGTCCATGACCTGACTTTCCAGCTCTACGGCAAGGTGCTTGGCCTTCCGCCGCAGGAAATCCCTCCGCTCGTCGCCCGCGCGATTGCGGTCGACAGCCTCGTCGTCTTCGCCATCATGGGCTTCCGCAAGCGCCGTCAGATCGCCGCTTGGTGGAAGGCGCGTCACGTCTCGGGATCGTCGGCAGATCTCGCCAGCAAGGAAAGCCTGTCGAGCGCTCCCTGAAGGATGAAGCTAGCCGCTGCCGAATCGATCCGTTCGGCGCGTTTTGCCCGCGAAACATCCATTTCCAGCAAGGCCCGTTCTGCGGCCACGGTCGACAGCCGCTCGTCCCAATAGACAAAGGGAAGAGCGGTTTTCTGCTCCATGTTACGCACGAAGGCCCGCGTCGCCTGCACGCGCGGCCCTGCCGATCCATCCATGTTTATGGGCAGGCCGATGACGAAGGCTGCGACCCTTTCTTTCGTGGCAAACGCCAGCAGGGTCTCGGCATCGATGGTGAATTTCTCGCGCTTGATGACCGGGCGCGGCGTGGCGAAGCGGCGGCCGAGATCGGACATGGAAAGCCCGATCGTCTTGGTGCCGAGATCGAGGCCGGCGATTGCCTGTCCAGGCCCGATCGTTTCGGCCAGTTCCTCGATCGTCAGCACCGTCATTGCTCTGTCATCCCGTCAAGAGAAATTGAAGTTCCCACCGCTTTTCTTTGCGGCCATATCGGCTATGTCCTTAGAGCAATTCGAGGAAAAGTGCGAAACGGTTTTCCGCCGCTAAGGGCGTCGCACTGCTCTGGTCCCGAAATCGTCTTTCGCACCACATAATCAAGGAGACTTTTCATGAAGATCACCTGGCTCGGCCATTCTGCTTTCCGTATCGAAACGAAAGCCGCCAAAATCCTGATCGATCCCTTCCTGACCTATAATTCGTCCTTCGTCGGCCAGGATATCAAGGACGTGACCAACGGTATCACCCATATCCTGCTGACACACGGCCATGGCGACCATGTCGGTGATACCGTCCAGATTGCCAAGGATACCGGCGCCATCGTTCTCGCCAATGCCGACCTTGCTTCCTGGCTCGGGACCAAGGGCGTCGACAAGCTCGAAATGGGCAATACCGGCGGCACGGTCCCGCTCGGCAGCTTCACCGCTACCTTCACCAATGCGTTGCATTCCTCCGCGCAGACCACCGAAGACGGCGTTTCGCATTCGCTCGGCAGCGCGAACGGTCTCGTACTGCATTTCGAGGATGAACCGAGCCTCTTCCACATGGGCGACACGGATATCTTCTCTGACATGGCGTTGATCAACGAGTTGCACCAGCCGGACATCGGCATCGTTCCGATCGGCGACCGCTTCACCATGGGTGGCGCGGTGGCAGCTCTCGCTTGCCAGCGTTACTTCAACTTCAAGACGGCGATCCCCTGCCACTACGGCACCTTCCCGATCATCGACCAGACGCCGGAAAAATTCATTGCCGGCATGGAAGCCTCGAAGACGCAAGTGAAGGCGCCAAAGCCCGGCGAAAGCCTGTCGCTCTGAAGCCCAAGCCCTCAAATACCCAGGGATTTGAGGGCTGGAATTATGCGTTGCTGAAAAGGCAAACCCGTTGCACAGGACGGACATGGTCTTTATAGCGGTAGGAAAATTCCTATCCGGAGAATGCCATGTCCGTCGATCTCGCCACCGTTAAGCGCGTTGCGCGCCTTGCTCGTATTGCCGTCTCGGAAGAAGAGGCAAATCGCATGGTCGGTGAGTTGAACGGCATCCTCGGCTTCGTCGAGCAGCTTTCCGAAGTTGATGTCGAGGGTGTCGAGGCCATGACCTCGGTAACGCCGATGGACATGAAGAAGCGCACCGATGTCGTCAATGACGGCAACAAGGCCGCCGATGTCGTTGCCAATGCGCCGATAACCGACCACAATTTCTTCCTGGTGCCGAAAGTCGTCGAGTAAGGTTTTGACCGCCTCTTTCCGACCCTGTTGCCATTTCCAGATCTGAAGCGAAAACACGATGAGCGAACTCACCAGCCTGACCATTGCCGAAGCCCGCCAGAAGCTGCGCGGCAAGGAAATCACCGCAACCGAACTGACCGAGGCCTATATCTCGGCTATCGACGCGGCCAATGGTCACCTTAACGCCTATATCAAGGTCACGCCGGATCTTGCACGCGTCATGGCAAAGAATTCCGACGAGCGCATCGCCGCCGGAAAGGCGGGCGATCTCGAAGGCATTCCGCTCGGTATCAAGGACCTCTTCGCAACCGTGGGCGTGCACACCCAGGCCTGCAGCCATATCCTCGATGGTTTCGAACCACGTTATGAATCCACCGTAACCCAGAACCTATGGGATGACGGCGCCGTCATGCTCGGTAAGCTCAACATGGACGAGTTCGCGATGGGCTCCTCCAACGAAACCTCGCACTATGGCGCGGTCATCAACCCCTGGCGCGCGGCAGGCTCCAACCAGCAGCTCGTACCGGGCGGTTCTTCCGGTGGTTCGGCCTCAGCCGTTGCCGCCCATCTCTGCGCCGGAGCGACTGCAACCGATACCGGCGGCTCGATCCGCCAGCCGGCCGCCTTTACCGGTACCGTTGGTATCAAGCCGACCTATGGTCGTTGCTCGCGCTGGGGCACAGTTGCTTTCGCCTCCTCTCTCGATCAGGCCGGTCCGATCGCCCGGGACGTTCGCGATGCCGCTATCCTGCTGAAATCGATGGCAAGCGTCGATGCCAAGGACACGACCTCGGTCGACCTGCCGGTGCCGGATTACGAAGCCGCCATCGGCCAGTCGCTGAAGGGCATGAAGATCGGCATCCCGAACGAATACCGTGTCGACGGCATGCCCGACGAGATCGAAGCCATCTGGCAACAGGGCATTGCCTGGCTGAAGGATGCTGGTGCCGAGATCGTCAACATTTCTCTGCCGCACACCAAATATGCTCTGCCGGCCTATTACATCGTAGCCCCCGCCGAAGCCTCTTCGAACCTCGCCCGCTATGACGGCGTGCGCTACGGCTTGCGCGTCGACGGCAAGGATATCCTTGAGATGTACGAGAAGACGCGCGCCGCCGGATTCGGCCAGGAAGTCAAGCGCCGCATCATGATCGGTACCTATGTGCTCTCGGCCGGCTATTACGACGCCTATTACCTGCGCGCCCAGAAGGTTCGCACGCTGATCAAACGCGATTTCGAACTCGCCTTCGATGCCGGCGTTGATGCCATCCTGACGCCGGCTACTCCGTCCTCCGCCTTCGGTGTCGCCGACGAGAACCTCGCTGCCGATCCGGTAAAGATGTACCTCAACGACATCTTCACGGTGACGGTCAACATGGCCGGCCTGCCGGGCATCGCCGTTCCCGCCGGTCTGGACCATAAGGGCCTGCCGCTCGGACTGCAGCTCATCGGCAAGGCCTTTGACGAGGAAACCCTTTTCAAAACCGCCCATGTCATCGAACAGGCCGCCGGCAAGTTCACGCCGGCCAAGTGGTGGTAACCGGCTTACCGATCCAAAAGATTACAGACGCCGGCCACAAAATGGTCGGCGTCGTTGATTCTGCCGGTCCGTTTGTAGACGCAATTGGCCCAGCGCTAGTACAGCCGCCGCACGCTTGGCAGCCTTGACGCTTGATCAGATTCTTGAGCGTAAGGTGACGATCAATACTGAGGCAACCGAGAAGGTCCGCGAGGACATGGCGACGATCGGTATTGAGGTCTCCGGTATCGAACTCAAGGATGTGACCTGCCGGGCGAAATGCGCGAGATCCTCAACTAGGTCGTTGCGGCTGAGAAGCAGGCCGAAGCGAACGTCATTCGCCGCCGTGAGGAAACGAATGCCACGCGTTCGCTCCTCAACACGGCAAAGGTCATGGCCGAAAATCCGGTCATGCTGCGTCTGAAGGAGCTGGAGGCTCTTGAAACCATCGCCGGCAAGGTTGGTCACCTGACCATCCACAACGGTACGGGCGGGTTGATGAACGACATCATCAATCTGCGCGATTGAAGAAAGGCAGGCGCCGTCTCGGATTTCGAGCCGGCGCCTGTTATAGAGGGAGAACTTTGCGGGAGAGGGTCTCATGCCGAAACAGGATCTTGCGCGGTTGATCGAGGCATTTGATCGCCTCTCTGCCAGCGGCTTTAAAATGGGCGCGGAGTGGGAGGTGGTTCACGAAATCTGCCAGAACCATGAAGGCGAGCAGCCCTTCGATTGGGGCCATGCCCTTTGCCACCACGTCGAAGGCGATGACTGGAACGCCGGCTATTGGTATCGACGTGCCGGCAAGACGGTCGGCACAGGCACGATCGCCGAGGAGTGGACGGCAATGCGTAGCGAGCTTTCCGAGAAGCTGTGAAACTCTCCTGGCCGCACGGCAACATCGCCGCGCGGCCAGGCTCTTGTCATACCTATTTGTTATCGAGTTGCGCTCTGACGAGCTTCAGCCCTCTCTCGGTAATCCGATATGGCTGGCCGGCGGAAGACTTGATCGCCTTCAGCCGTTTCAGCTTGCGGAAAAGCTCCAGACCGAAGCCGGGATAGACCCAGCCGTCGCGGGTGAAGCAGCTCACAATCTCGATTTTTCTGTTGTCGCGGGTAATTTCGATACGGCCGCCCTGGGCCATAAGGTGCAGGATGCGCTGTTCTGCGCGTGAGATGTCCATTGCTGTTGATCCGGAAACGCGCCTTCATGAAGGCGCACGAAAACGATCTGGCGTTCGGAATTATCCGATACGCCGCGGCTTCGTTTTTCGGGCCCATGCGCGCGAGGCTGTGCTTGCGGGCAGGGGCCTTTACCGGGTCTCAGACAGGTTAGACATAAACACCTCTAGGCAATTCCAGCAAAAGTGTTCAGCGGTTTTGCGTCCGGAATTGCGTGAAACAAAGAGATAGAGTGTTTTCGTATTTCGCAGAAAAACGGAAATACTCTATCGGGCGTTTTATCAGTAACCACAATCCGGTCAAGCAGGCGCAGCGGAACAAAAGCTGCCGATAACATTGCTTTCGCTTCTTCATCTCATTGTAGGGACTGGAAAATTGCCCGACTCAATGGTCTACTCCCTGTTGTAGAGCGGAGGTGCCATTGATCCACATTCGCAATGCCCGCGAAGGCGAAACGGAGCTCTTGAGCGAGATTGGCTTGCGAGCCTGGCAGAGAGCGATGGCATTGATCGGCGAATCGGACGCCATGACGGATGGAGCCCGCACTGCTTTCAGGACTTTTGTAGATAATAACTGGCTGACCATCACGGTCGTCGAGCAGAACGGACAGGTTGCCGGTTGGGCGGCGCGCGAGGGGCTGGACGAGACGATTTCCGACTTCTGGATCGCCCCGACCTTCAATCGCCGGGGGCTCGGCACTGCGCTGCTGGAGCATATTGAGGCCGATATTTTCGAGCGGGGCTTCGAGGAGGCGGCAATGCAGACCCATTCGGGAAATTCCGAGGCGATCGCTTTCTTCCAGAAGCATGGCTACGCGATCCGCTGGCTGTCGGTAGCCTATAATCCGAAGCTTGACCGCGATGTGCCATCGGTCGGTCTCAGCAAGCATCTCGGTCCGGAGGAGCCGGAAGGTTACGGTCCCGGTTTCTAGACCTCTTCCCGGGGCACTGAAAGCCTTGCACCTGTAAGCCATTTCCTTTACCTCACCAGTTGAAAAGAACAGCCTTCGAAGAGCATCTCATGACCATTGTCGACGTTCGCACGCCTGATCCGAAACGTTATATCCCCGGCGCCACCGGTGATTGGGAAGTCATCATCGGCCTGGAAGTCCATGCCCAGGTGCTCTCCAATTCCAAGCTTTTCTCCGGCGCTTCGACGGAGTTCGGCAAGCCGCAAAATTCGAACGTCTCACTCGTCGATGCGGCCATGCCCGGCATGTTGCCCGTCATCAACGAGGAATGCGTCAAGCAGGCTGTGCGCACCGGCCTCGGCCTGAAGGCGCAGATCAACAAGCGTTCGGTCTTCGACCGCAAGAATTATTTCTATCCGGACCTGCCGCAGGGCTATCAGATCTCGCAGTACAAGGATCCGATCGTCGGCGAAGGCAAGATCGTCATCTCCCTCGGCCCGGATCGTCAGGGCCAGTTCGAGGATATCGAAATCGGCATCGAGCGCCTGCACCTGGAGCAGGATGCCGGCAAGTCGATGCACGACCAGCATCCGACCATGTCCTATGTGGATCTGAACCGCTCCGGCGTAGCGCTGATGGAAATCGTCTCCAAGCCGGATATGCGCACCTCGGATGAGGCCAAGGCCTACATGACGAAGCTGCGCTCGATCGTGCGCTACCTCGGCACCTGCGACGGCAACATGGATGAAGGCTCAATGCGCGCCGACGTCAACGTCTCCGTGCGCCGTCCGGGCGAGCCCTTCGGCACGCGCTGCGAAATCAAGAACGTCAACTCCATCCGCTTCATCGGCCAGGCAATCGAATTCGAAGCTCGCCGGCAAATTGGCATTATCGAGGATGGCGGCACGATCGATCAGGAAACCCGCTTGTTCGACGCGAACAAGGGCGAGACGCGGTCCATGCGCACCAAGGAAGATGCGCATGACTATCGCTACTTCCCCGATCCGGACCTGCTGCCGCTAGAATTCGACGACGCCTTCGTCAGCGATCTCGCACAGCATCTGCCGGAACTGCCCGACGACAAGAAGGAGCGCTTCGTCCGCGAGCTCGGCCTCTCGATCTACGACGCCTCCGTGCTCGTCTCGGAAAAGGCGATTGCCGATTACTTCGAAGCCGTTGCGGAAGGCCGCGACGGCAAGGCGGCTGCCAACTGGGTTATCAACGATCTGCTCGGCGCACTGAACCGCACCGGCAAGGATATCGAGGAAACGCCGGTTTCTCCGGCCCAGCTCGGTGCCATCATCGACCTCATCAAGGCTGAGACCATCTCCGGCAAGATCGCCAAGGATGTTTTCGAGATCGTGCTCAACGAAGGCGGCAACCCGGCCGAAATCGTCGAGACGCGCGGCCTGAAGCAGGTGACGGATACCGGCGCGATCGAAAAGGCCGTCGATGAGATCATCGCTGCCAATCCGGACCAGGTTGCCAAGGTTCAGGCCAAGCCGACGCTTGCCGGCTGGTTCGTCGGTCAGGTGATGAAGGCGACGGGTGGCAAGGCCAACCCGCAGGCCGTGCAAGCGCTCGTCAAGGCCAAGCTCGGCATCGAGGAATAAGCCAACGGCATCAGCCGAATGGTGTGAAGCGGTTTTCGGAAGGCCGATGCCGCCGGGAGAAAGTCTTGGTTTATTTCGTCCGAACAGCCAGCGAGCGCGATCTCGACAAGGTTCGCGCCCTCCTGGTCGAGAGCTTTCATGCTGCCTATGATGCCGGCCACGGCATTGCGAAGGTCAACGAACTGATCGCCAATCTCTTTTCGCCGACTGCGCTGAAGGCGCGGCTCACGAAGAAGAACGCCGAATTCCTCGTTGCCGATGACGGCCGCGATATCGGTGGCATGGGCTATGCGGCAATGTCGGACGAGATGACGAAGACGGTCATGCTGCACCTCCTCTATATCCGGCCGGATCAGCAGCGACAGGGCATCGGGCGCGATATCTTCGCCGAACTGGAAACCTGCTTTCCGGATGCGGAGATCATGCGGCTGGAAGTCGAGGTGCAAAACCACGAAGCCATTCATTTCTACACGCGGCTCGGTTTCGTCGAGTCGGGCCGCAAGGAGAACAGTGGTGCCGGCCAGTCCGGCATTCCGACACTGGTCTTCGAAAAGGCGCTCGAGCCGCATTGAATGGCATCGGGCGACATTATCATCCGCGAGGCGCGTGAGGCCGATCTGCCGGCATTGATCGCCATGTTCGCTGCCGATCCGCTGGGCGGCCATGGCGACACGACCGATGTTGAGGCCTATCCGGATTATGCCGGCGCCTTCGCGACGATCGCGGCGTCTTCCAATCAAACGCTTTATGTCGCCGAACTGGCAGGCGACGTCGTCGGCACCTTCCAGACGATGATCACCACATCGCTGAACGGACGCGGCGCATCCGCCATGATCATCGAGGCGGTGCAGACGCGGGCTGATCTGCGCGGGCAGGGCATCGGCGCGCGAATGATCGAATTTGCCGTTGCCGAGGCGAAAAGTCGCGGCGTCCGGCTCGTGCAGTTGACATCGAATGCGGCGCGCAAGGATGCCCACCGCTTCTATGAAAGGCTGGGCTTCAAGCCGTCGCATCTCGGTTTCAAGATGGCCCTGAAATGACCGCAGTTTCGGTGGGAATCACTGGACAATTCGGCTTGGCGGCGGCATAAGCGAAAAGCCTATCTGCTTTCGTCCGCGTCCTGCGGCCACGAGGAAAAGACATGATCAAGTTCCTGCTGCACACCTTCACTTGGTGGAACAACTACACCTTCGGCACGCTGTTCGCCCTTCGTGGCTTCAAGCGCGTTGGTGAAGATGAGTTGGGCAATGTCTATTATGAAGGCGGTCTATCCTCTTATGGCCTGCCGAAGCGCTGGGTGATCTACAAGGGTTACGCCGAAGCTTCCGCCATTCCTCCGGGCTGGCATGGCTGGATGCATCACCGCACCAATGTTGCGCCGTCGCAGGAAAATTACGTTGCCAAGGAATGGCAGAAACCGCACCGCGCCAACCCGACCGGCTCGCCCCAGGCCTACCGCCCGCCGGGCTCGCTCTCGGTTGCCGGCGAACGTCCGCGCGTAACCGGCGACTATGACGCCTGGACGCCGGGCAACTGAGCATCGGGCATCCGATAGCGGGTTCTGACCCGCGCTTTGGCCACAATTGACCTTTACCCGCAGGTTGGCCGCAATCGCTGCGGCCATGAACCTGATATGTGCTGGAGACGGGTAGATATGAAGCTTTCCCTGCGAAACACGGTCCTGCCGGCTGCGGGAGCTGTATCGCTGGCGATTTCCGCCGGGCTTCTTTCCACTCCAGTACAGGCTGCCCGCATCGACAATCCGGTCGCCGTCTTCTCCGGCCTCGACAAGATCACCGGCCGCATCACCACTTTCGATGTCTATGTCAACGAGACAGTCCAGTTCGGCGCCCTGCAGGTCACGCCGAAGGCTTGTTATTCGCGCGACCAGTCGGAAGCCCAGAAGATCGACGGTTTCGTCGAAGTCGATGAGATCACGCTGGACCGCAAGATCCGCCGCATCTTCACCGGCTGGATGTTTGCCGACAGCCCCGGCCTCAACGCCGTTGAGCATCCGATCTATGACGTCTGGCTGAAGGACTGCAAGCAGAACTCGGATGTTCCGGCACCGGATAGCGCCGGCGCGAAGTAAAAGCGGCCGCCTTATCGGCAGGTCTTTCAGCCGAAAATCGACCATGGCAACAAGATAACCGCCGCGCAGGTGCGTGTCGCACAAAACCCGTTCGATGCGACACGCCCGCAGACGGTACTATGCGTTGGGCGTTTTCTTGCCGGTGAAGAGCCTCTTCACAAAGCTCAGCGCCCCGCCAAACACCACAAATACCAGGATCCAGGCCTTCTTGAGAAAAACGGCGGCCATGGCCAGCAAGCCGACCTTCGCGGCCACCTTGGCGCCGGCACCGGCAGCGATCATCCCCGCCATGCCGTAGGCAGCGATCTTGTCGCCATCCACATAATCGCCGTAGGTCATCCCCTCGTCGAACTGCACGAGGTTGGTGACGGTCGGGATGGCGGTCTCGATTTCTTTCAGCTCTGCAAGGCCGGCGATGAAATCGAACTCCAGAACACCTTCACGCCCGAGCACGCGCACGGAATAGTTCAGGGTGTGGTCCGCCTTCATGTCATCGCCGAACAGCAGATCGCGCGCCCAGTGCAGCGCATGTGCAGACTTGTCATAGTGCGGCGCGGAAGCCCAGCCGATCAGCGTGATCCTCGGAAAGCCCTGCTTCTGGCGCTCGGCATTGTTCTCGCTGATGGAATCCTTGATGTTCTGCAGCAGTTCGTCAAAGTCGGTCGTTGCCGCGTCCGCATCCGAGACATATCCATCCGCCTTGTACTCGACGATCGAACCCCAGGATCCGACATCCGTCGGCGCATATTTGGCCGGGAATATCATTCCGAGCGTCCCCTCGGCTGCTGTAGCAGGGTTTCCCCAGATATCGACAAGCACCGTCTTCGTATCGGCAGGGTTGAGATAATAAAAACCGGCCGGCACGTTCAAAGTCGCCTTCGCGTCAGGCAGCTTGATCGCCCCTTGCTGGAAGTCGAGCTTTTCCAGCAATGGCTTTTCTTGATCGGAAAAGTCCGTTCTGTTTGGAAACATCTCCTGGTAGGGGCGGGCATCGGCCGTTCCGGCAGCCAGGATAAAAAGGATCGCAACCGCAAAATATCGCTTCAAAATTCTACCCTCCATTGCATTCCAACCTTAATTGCAGTGGCTGGAAAATCAACGCTAGGATGAGGATTTCAACCTTAAAACTTAAGGTGTGGTGACTCCATCGCCGCGGCAAGCAGCAGTGCATAGTCCGCCTTCGGTACGTCGATCGCCCCGAATGTCTTCAGATGCTCCGTCGTGAATTGCGTATCGAGCAGAGTAAAGTGCTTCTGCTTCAAACGTTCCACCAGATGCACGAGACAGATCTTCGAAGCGTCGGTCCGCCGCGAAAACATGCTTTCCCCGAAGAAGGCAGAGCCGAGCGAGACGCCGTAGAGTCCGCCGATGAGTTCATTGCCGTCCCAGGCTTCGACGGAATGGGCGTGACCCATGCGGTGCAGGGCGGAATAGAGCGTCCTGATGGTCTCGTTGATCCAGGTGCTCGGGCGATCGGATGTCTCGCTCGCGCAGGCGGTAATGACAGCATCGAAGTCACCGTTGAAGCGGATGTCGAAGGGCTTCTGCCGGATCGTCTTTCGAAGACTCTTGGAAATATGGAAGTGATCGTCGAGCGGCAGCACGCCGCGGACATCCGGTTCGACCCAGAAGATTTCCGGATCGTCGGCGGATTCGGCCATGGGAAAGAGGCCGATCGAATAGGCGCGCAGGAGGATTTCCGGGGTAATACCTGGTGATTTCCTGCGCGCTCCTGCCATTCCTGTCCTATGCTGCCGGCTTGCTGTTGGCGAGATACTTTTCCAGCCAGTGAATATCATAGTCGCCGTTGGCGATATCCTGGTTGGAAACGAGATCCTGGAACAGTGGCAGCGTCGTCTTGATTCCGTCAACGACAAATTCATCGAGGGCGCGGCGCAGACGCATCATGCATTCGACACGCGTGCGGCCGTGGACAATCAGCTTGCCGATGAGGCTGTCGTAGTAAGGCGGGATCTTGTAGCCCTGATAGGCGCCGGAATCGATGCGAACACCAAGACCGCCAGGTGCGTGGAAATGCGTGATCGTACCGGGCGAGGGCACGAAGGTGCGCGCGTCCTCGGCATTGATGCGGCATTCGATGGCATGGCCCTGGAAGTGCACTTCGTCCTGCGTGACGGAGAGACCGCCGCCCGAGGCGACACGGATCTGCTCATGCACGAGGTCGATGCCGGTGATGGCTTCCGTGACCGGATGTTCCACCTGCAGGCGGGTGTTCATTTCGATGAAATAGAACTCGCCGTTTTCGTAGAGGAACTCGATCGTGCCGGCGCCGCGATATTTCAGCTTCTTCATGGCGTCGGCGCAGGTCTGGCCGATCTTCATGCGCTGCTCGACATTGAGGGCGGGAGAATTGGCTTCTTCCCAGACCTTCTGGTGGCGGCGCTGCAGCGAGCAGTCGCGTTCGCCGAGATGGACCGCATTGCCTTCGCCGTCGCCGAACACCTGGATTTCGATGTGGCGCGGCTTTTCGAGATATTTTTCCATATAGACGGCGTCGTTGCCGAAGGCAGCGGCCGCTTCGGTGCGGGCCGTCGACCAGGCCTCGATCAGATCGGCTTCGGTTTTGGCGACCTTCATGCCGCGTCCGCCGCCGCCGGCCGTTGCCTTGATCAGCACAGGATAGCCGATTTCGGCCGCCGTTTTCAGTGCATCCTCTTCCGTCTTCACTTCGCCATCGGAGCCGGGAACGACAGGGATGCCGAGCTCCTGGGCCGTCGTCTTGGCGGTGATCTTGTCGCCCATGAGACGGATATGCTCCGCCGTCGGGCCGATGAAGGTGATGCCGTGCGCTTCGAGGATATCGGCGAACTTGGCATTTTCTGACAGGAAGCCGTAACCCGGATGCACGGCGTCGGCGCCGGTGATTTCGCAGGCTGCGACGATCTGGTGGATGTTGAGGTAGCTTTCGCGCGACGGCGGAGGGCCGATGCAGACGCTTTCGTCGGCAAGGCGCACATGCATGGCGTCGGCATCAGCCGTCGAATGCACGGCCACACTTGCGATGCCGAGCTCCTTGCAGGCGCGCAGCACGCGAAGGGCGATCTCGCCACGATTGGCTATGAGGATCTTCGAAATCATTGGCAAAGCCTTATTCGACGACGACGAGCAGCTGGCCGTATTCGACGGGCGAGCCGTCTTCGACGAGGATTTCCGTGACCTTGCCGGACTTGGGCGAGGGGATCTGGTTCATCGTCTTCATCGCTTCGATGATGAGGAGCGTCTGGCCTTCCTTGACGGTGGCGCCGACTTCGATGAACGCGCGCGCGCCCGGTGCGGGAGCCATGTAGACCGTGCCGACCATCGGCGCGTTGACGGTGTTGGCCGGGTTACGGCCAGCCGGAGCTGCTACTGCAGCAGCCACCGGGGCTGCCGCAACCGGCGCTGCATAGGCAGGGCCTGCGATCGGTGCCTGGATATACTGGGGCGTGCCTGCGCGCGAAACGCGGATACGCAGATCCTCCTGCTCGACCTCGATCTCCGTCAGATCCGTATCCTTGAGGATGTTGGCGAGATCGCGGATCAGTGCCTGATCGATAGCGGATTTCTTTTCAGCCATGAGTGTTGCCCTGTCTTCTTCTTATGCTGTGATGTTCTTCAGCGCGTGGAGCGCCAGGATGTAGCTGTGAGGCCCGAAGCCGCAGATCACGCCCTTGCATGCCGGCGCGATCATCGACTTGTGGCGGAATTCTTCCCGTGCATGCACGTTGGATATGTGGAGTTCGATGACGGGAATGGAAATAGCGCGGATCGCATCATGCAGCGCGACCGACGTATGCGTATACGCGCCTGCATTGATGGCAACCCCGACGGCCTTTTCATCCGCTTCGTGGAACCAGTCCACCAGCGTGCCTTCGTGGTTGCTCTGCCGGAAATCGATGTCGAAACCGAGTTCGCGGCCTGCAGCCTTGCAGTCCGCCTCTATGTCCTTGAGCGTCTTGCCGCCGTAGATGCCAGGTTCTCGCTTGCCCAGCATATTGAGGTTGGGCCCGTTCAGGACAAAAATCGTTTGCGTCATCGAATGTTCCGTTTGGCGCACCGGCTGTTGATCCTCTCCGGATCAGACGACCGTTACGCGGTTCACTGTATTCATCGCGTCCTGTGGCAGCCTCTCGGCGGCAAAGGCACGGGAATGCGCGAGCGCCACCTATAGACTCCACGCGGGCTTATTGAAAGCCCTTACAGAATCGGCAGGGGACGCCGCGCCATGTTTGTCCACATGGCTGAAGCGCTTCGATTTAGGCGATTTGATGGGCGCGGGTTCAGCAGCTCGTCTTGCCGCAGGCCCGCATGTTCTTCACCTTGGCTTCGAGATCGTCGATGCCGACGGCGCCGGGCACCATTTCGTTGCCGATCACATAGGATGGTGTACCGCTGATACCGAGATTGGCGGCGAGCTGGTAGGTCGCCTGCATGATGTCATCGTTCGGGTTCTTTTTCATCTCCGCGCGGATCTTGTCTTCGCTGACGCCAAGAGAAGAGGCAACCTGGATCGCGGTGTCCTCCGAGGCGCGGCCATCGCTACCGAGCAGAGCCACGTGGAAATCGCTGTACTTTTCCGGCGCGAGTCGGCGGAAGGCATCAGCAACGCGATGTGCCGCGACCGAATCCGGTCCGAGGATCGGGAATTCCTTTAGTACGAAGCGGACGTTTTTATCCTTCTTCAGGAGCGCCTGCATGTCGGGCAGGGCATGGCGGCAGTAGGTGCAATTGTAATCGAAGAATTCGACGACGGTGACATCGCCCGTGGGGTTGCCGAGCGTCACGTCATTTTTGGAATCGAAGATGCCGTCGGTGTTGTTCTCGATCGCCATCGTGGCCTTCACCTGCTGGGCCATCTGCTGCTTCTTCTGTAGCGCATCCTGCACATCAAGCATGATTTCCGGATTTTCGATGAGGTACTGCTTGATGAATTCACCCAGTTCCTTCTTCTGCTGGTCGTCGAATGCAAATGCCTGAGCCGGAAGGGCGATGGAGGCTGCAAGCGCCAGCGCGGTGAGCGTTTTGGAGAAGAAGGCCATGGTATCCTCGTCGTCGACGGATGGGTTTTCAAACGAAAAGTACCATCGCCGGGTTAATGGGCTTGGATGCGTCCGCACCAAATTACGGCGCGTCGGGCCGCCATCAAACAGGAATTTTCCTCCGATCCAAGCCCTCTCGGGATTGTGATGAGCCGATTATTGCGGCAATTGTCTGGCCGTCATCTGAAGCCAGGCAGGAAGTGATCGTGTTTTCCATATCGAAACGCAGCGAAGTCGAACCGTTCCACGCTATGGATGTTCTGGCCGAAGCGACGAAGCGGCGGGCAGGCGGTCACCCCGTCATTTCCATGGCCGTCGGCCAGCCCTCGCATCCCGCACCCCAGGCAGCGCTTGAAGCCGCTCGTGCGGCGCTCGCAGAAGGGCGCATCGGTTATACGGATGCGCTCGGCACCGCGCGGCTGAAACATGCGCTCGCCTGGCACTATCGCAACCGCCACGGCCTTGAGATCGATCCCTCGCGCATCGCGATCACGACCGGTTCTTCGGCCGCCTTCAATCTCGCCTTCCTGACGCTCTTCGATGCCGGCGATGCAGTCGCAATCGCCCGGCCGGGCTATCCCGCCTATCGCAACATCCTCGGTGCTCTTGGCCTTGATGTGGTCGAAGTGCCTGTCACATCGGAAACGCATTTCACGCTGACGCCGGAGAGCCTCGAAGCGATCCAATCAGAGAAGGGCGTGAAGCTGAAGGGCGTGCTGCTTGCAAGCCCCGCAAACCCGACCGGCACCGTCACCGGCCGTGAAGGCCTGAAGGCGCTGGCCGCCTATTGTGACGTCAATGACATCGCCTTCATCTCCGACGAGATCTATCACGGCCTGACATTTGCCGGCGAGGAGGCGAGCGCGCTGGAGTTGACCGACGAAGCGATCGTCATCAATTCCTTCTCGAAATATTATTGCATGACAGGCTGGCGCATCGGCTGGATGGTGCTGCCCGAGCGGCTGGTGCGCCCCATCGAGTGCGTCGCCCAGAGCCTCTATATCTCGCCGCCGGAGCTTTCGCAGATCGCTGCCACCGCAGCGCTCGGCGCAAGTGAGGAGCTCGATCGCGTCAAGGCAAGTTATGCCGCCAACCGTGAACTGCTGCTCGACCGTCTGCCGAAGATCGGCCTTGCGCCGGCTTCGCCCATGGATGGCGCCTTTTACGCCTATGTGGACGTATCGCGCTTCACCAATGACAGCATGGATTTCGCGCGGCGCATGCTGGCGGAAATCAATGTCGCAGCGACGCCCGGCCTCGATTTCGATCCGGTGGAAGGACCACGCACCCTGCGCATCTCCTATGCCGGTTCCGAGGCCGAGATCGCCGAAGCGGTAGAGCGCATCGGCGCATGGCTGAAATAGGCAAGCCCTAGGTCCGATATTCCGGCGCCTGCCGGTCGAGAACACGCCTGACGCTTTCGAGATGCAGGCGCGCACTTTCCGGATCGCCTTCGCGCATCTGCTTTGCCGCCTGTTCGGCAATCTCTTCGGATATCGGCACCAGCCGGCGCCCCGTGCTCATCGCCTTGAGCTGAACCTCTGCAGCCCGTTCCAGATAGTAGAGGTCGTCCCAGGCTTCGGCGATATTGGGCGCGCAGACCATGACACCATGGTTCTTCATGAACAGGATGTCCTTGTCGCCGAGCACAGCGGCGATCCTGTCGCCCTCGCGCTCATCGAGTGCCAGTCCGTTGTAGTTCTCGTCGACGGCGACGCGGCCATAGAATTTCAGTGCGGTCTGTCCGGCCCAGATGAACGGATCGCCCTCGACCATGCTGAGCGCTGTCGCATTCGGCATGTGCGTATGGAAGGCCGCACCGACGCGCGGCGACATCTTGTGCAGGCGGGCATGGATGAAGAAGGCGGTAGCCTCCGGCATGCCGTCGCCGGCAACGACATTGCCTTCCAGATCGCAGATCAGCAGCGATGAGGCGGTCGCTTCCTGAAAGGCCCAGCCGAGCCTGTTGACGAGAAAGAGATCGGGATGGCCGGGCACGACTGCCGAGAAATGGTTGCAGATGCCTTCCTCAAGCCCGAGCCGCGCCGCCATTCGAAGGCACGCCGCCAGATCGACACGCGCCTGCCAGATCTCTTCGGTATCGAGCGGCAGGTTGCGCAATATCGCCGGCTGTCCCTTCGCCAGGTTCAGTTCATGAGCCATGTCTTGTCTCCAATCGCGCCAATTACATCCAGCCGTTTGCGGCAAAAAGACCGGGCACCTTGTCGAGCGTCGGCACGATCTCGTTGGGGCGATAGTCGCCAAGCAGTTTGCGTCCCGTGCCGCGATCGACCCAGATGGCACGAAAACCGAGTTCGCGCGCGGCGACAAGGTCGAGATGCGGGCTGGCGCAGATATGCACGAGATCTTCCATGCCGATGCCGAGCGTTTTCCAGGCATGCCGGAAAATCTGTGGCGACGGCTTGTAGGCTTCCGCCTGTTCCGCGGTAATCACCCGGTCGATGAAGCCGCCGAGTTGCGCGACGTTGCCGGCGATGATGGCGTCATCCGTATTGGAGATGATGGCAAGCTTGAAGCCTGCAGCCTTCAGCTTGTCGAGTGTTTCGACCACTTCCCGGAAGGGCGGCATCCGGCCGATCGAGGATGTCAGCAAATCGGCATCGGTGGCGTGGAATGGCAGGTCGAATTCCTGCATGGCCAGTTCCAATGCGAGGGYCGTGACTTGGCGGAAGGACCGGTGCGGCTTCTGCTGTTCCAACTCGTGCTCGCAGCGATCGTAGACAGCGATGAAGGCAGGCTGGTCAATATCGCGGCCCTTTGCAGACAGGATCGTGTCCATGGCGGCAAGCAGCCCTTCATCCCATTGGATCAGCGTGCCGTAGCAATCGAACGTCAGCCAGGTCGGCCGGTTTTCGGAAAGTGTCATCTCTCGTCTCCATGATTTGCCGCATGTTGACAAAGAACAGAGTCATTGAGAAATTAAATGTGATAATTACAGATAGTGGAAAATCGAATGATCTTCGCCTTCGACCTCGATCTTCTACGGACCTTCGCAGCGGTCGTCGATGCCGGCGGCTTCACGCGGGCGGCTGAGCGTGTTCACCTTACCCAGTCCACCGTCAGCCAGCAGATCAAGAAGCTCGAGGCCAACATCGGCCACACCCTGCTTCTGCGCGACAAGTCGACAGGTGGCATCCAGACGACGGAGGAGGGCGAAATTCTCTTGAGCTATGCCCGACGCTTGCTGACGACAGCCGAAGAGGCAATGGACGTCATGCGCCAGCCCGCTGCGCCCAAGACCATCAGGCTCGGCGTTCCCGAAGATTTCGCCGGCCGCAGGCTCATCGATCTTCTCTCCGGTTTTTCCGCTGCCTCACCGCATATAAGGCTCGACACCGTCAGCGGCTGGAGCGTCGAGCTTCGCCGCCTTCTCGATACGGGTGAAATCGATCTGGCACTGATCAAGCGGGAACCCGGCGATGGTGCCTGTCTGGCGAGCTGGAAGGAGGAACTGGTCTGGGTCGAGAGCACGCGCCGACTGGTTCGGGATGAGCCTGTTCCGCTTGCCGTTTTTCCGGTCGGCTGCATCTACAGAGAGAGGGCGATCCGCTTCATCGAGCGCAGCGGACGGCGCTGGCGCATCGCCTATACGAGCCAGGGTTTGATGGGAGTTCAGGCGGCTGTCGCCTCTGGCCTCGGCATCAGCCTGCTGCCGTCGGATGCCGTCTTGCCTGAACATCGTCAACTTGGAGCGGCAGACGGGTTCGATCCGCAGCCGGCATCCGAACTTGCGCTCGTCAGGGGAAAGCCGCGCCTCTCTGTGGAGAGCCGGTCGCTTGCCGATTTCCTCGCGGCCAATCTCTAGGTGCGTGAGGAGAAGAGCGAGGCGAGCGTCGAAGCCGGCTTGTTGTTCATCCGCGGCACGACGACGAGCTGCCTGATGTCTCCACGCTTGTAGGCAGCCAGGAAGCGCTTGTAATCCCTAAAGGAAACGCAACCGTTGGAATCGCCGTTCCTGCCGAGCATATAAGTATGCGCGAGCAAACCGACACGGTTGAAAATCGCGTCCGAACCCTGCACCGGCGTCAGACGAATGGCTTCCACCCCGTGGAACAGAGCTTCACGCATCGTCAGATTATAGGTGTGCGGCGGCGTTGGTCCGCGCATCTTCTGGCTCACAAAGCGCGGATTGTCGCGCATCTTGCCAAGGCCGGAATGGGCCTCCAGCCGTTCGCCGTTCGGCAGGTAAACTGTGCCATTCTCGATATCATAGATTGCGACGCCGGCGCGAAGCCGCGGTGTGAAGACCGGCTTGTCGTAGCGCGGCACCGCATCGTCGTCATCGTCCTCGATCGGCGAGTTCGGCTTTGCATAGGCAAGCACAGGCTCGGCAGCACGCTGCGAACCCTTTGAGGCAGGTGCCGGCTTGCCGACGAGACCGTCTGGCCGCGCCATCGGCAGCGGTACCGAATCCTCATCCGGGGCGAGAACCAGACCGAAAGGCGGTGCATCATCGTCTGCTTCGGCGACTTCCACCTCTGCCGGCTTACCTGCGGCGGGAGCAGCAGGGCTGCTTGCCAGCGGGGGCTCGACGGGAGCAGGCATGACGCGCGGGCCGGCTTCGGCCAGAGCGAGCATAGCCGGCATTTCGGCAGCAGCGACGGTCTCCTTCGATGGGATGATGATCCGGTCTGCATCATTCTCGACAGGCATGGCAGCAGCGGTTTGGACAGCGGGTGCCGCTACCGTGACAGCATCTTCCTTGCTGAAGCGCGCGTTGTCGGAGACCGCAACTGGCTGAGCTTCTGCGATAGCGACGGGTAGGCGAGTGGTCTTGGTGAGCGCCAGTTTTGCGCTCGATGCGGCGGATGTCTTCTCGGCGTGAGACTGGATCAACTGTGCCGTCAACGGCATCACCGGCTTGGCATCGAATGCTGCAAGCCGCGAAGCCTTGTTGACGTGGATAAGCCGCTCATGCGTGACGACAACTGCTGCTGTCCTCGGTGCCGCTGTGACCTGAGCGATCGCCTTCGGCGACGAGAAGGGCATCGATACGGATTGCATTGTTGCAACGGTGCCGACAAGCCACGTGGAGGTCAAAAGTCCGGCGATTGCGATGCCGGTGAGTAAACCGCGAGATCTGCCCGAACGAACAGCGGATCCGCCAAAAGGGGCGACGTCATTGAACGTCCCTACCGCAAACGCCATACTCTACTCGTCTTCTAAACGCGCTACGCAGGCCGGCAGCACTGACAACTGATCTATGCCGGAGCCGCTAACTACCCAAAAAGGCCGAATTTTGGCCTATCCGCGACATGCGACCGTTTCTTAAGGATGACGAACTATGGTTTCCAATTGGTTTACGGTCACGGCGATCTGCTTCGAATGTGACGAAAAGAGACGCAATAATTTAGAGAAGGCTATTTTTCAAAGGCTTGCGGTTGCTGGTATATCCCCGCCCGGCGAGAGGTAATTCGACGGCGGAAAATTTTTCCGCCGTCAGCTCCGCGCCATCACATAGCTGCCGGGTGCTTCCTCGATGGCGTTGAGTGCCGCGCCGCCCGGCTTGCGGGCCGCAACGCGATCGCCGGCTTGGGTCTCGATCCACGCATGCCAGTGCGGCCACCATGAGCCCGCCGTTTCCTTTGCCTTGGCAAGCCACGTATCGTAGTCGCCCTTGGCTGGGCCGCCAGTCCAGAACTGGTACTTGTGCTTGTCGGGCGGGTTGACGACGCCGGCAATATGGCCGGAGCCGGTAACGACGAACTGCACCTTGCCGCCGAAGAACTGGCTGCCGAGGAAAACGGATTTCGCCGGCGCGATGTGATCCTCGCGCGTTGCGAGGTTGTAGATCGGGATCTTGACGTCCTTCAGCGACACCGTCTTGCCGTCGAGGACCAGCTCATCCTTGGTCAGCGCATTCCCCAGGTAGCAGTAGCGCAGGTAGAAAGCATGATTGGCCGCTGCCATGCGGGTCGAATCGGCATTCCAGAACAAGAGGTCGAAGGGCAGGGGCTCCTGGCCCTTCAGGTAGTTGTTGACAAAATAGGGCCAGATGAGCTCGCTCGCCCTGAGCATGTTGAACGCCGTCGACATGCGCGAGCCGTCGAGATAGCCCAGCTCCTGCATATGTGCTTCCAGCGTCTGGAGCTGCTCCTCATCGACGAAGACCTTCAGGTCGCCTGCATGGGTGAAATCGACCTGCGTAGTGAAGAGTGTCGCGGTCTTGATGCGCTTGTTCTTCTCCTTGGCATGCAGGGCAAGGGTTGCGGCAAGCAGCGTGCCGCCGACGCAGTAGCCGATGGCGTTGACCTCTTTCTCGCCGGTCGCCTTCTCCACCGTCTCCAGCGCGAAATCGACGCCTTCCCTTGCGTAAGCGGTCCAGTCCTTCAGCGCATGACGACTATCAGGATTGACCCACGAGATGACGAAGACCGTATGTCCCTGATCCACGCACCATTTGATAAAGGATTTCTGCGGGTTGAGGTCGAGAATATAGAACTTGTTGATCCATGGCGGGCAGATCAGCAGCGGCCGCTTCAGCACCGTTTCCGTCGATGGCTCGTATTGGATGACCTGGCAGATCTCGTTCTGGGCGATCACCTTGCCCGGCGTCAGCGCCATGTCACGGCCGACGGCGAATTTGGTCATGTCGGTCTGGCGCAGACGCAATTCGCCGCGGCCGGCGATAATATCCTCGGTCAGCATCTTCATGCCGCGCACGAGGTTCTCGCCGCTGGTCGCAATCGTCTCCCGATAGACCTGCGGATTGGTGACCACGAAATTGGTGGGTGAGAGCGCTGCCGTGATCTGCTTCACATAGAAGCCGGCCTTGTGCTTGGTGTGCTCGTCGAGCCCTTCGGTTTCGGCAACCAGCTTTTCGGCCCAGTCGGCAGTCACGAAATAGACCTGCTTGAGAAATTCGAAAAAGGGATTCTTCTGCCAGTCCTCGTCGGCGAAGCGCTTGTCGACGCGTGCGACCGGCTCCACTGCTGGTGAGGCCCCTTGCATCTTCTGCATGGAGTTCATCCAAATGCCGAAGAACGAGGTCATGAGCTGTGTCTGTGCCTCGAAGGTACGGCGCGGATCGGCGATCCAGTATTCAGTGACCCTGGAGAGCGTCTTCACCATATCGGTGACAGGGTCGACGACCGTGTCGGAGATTTCGCCGCGCTCGCGCGGGCCGAGCCACGCCGAAGCGGCCTTGCCGAGATTTTCCAGCGCACGGGCGAAGTTCATCGCCATGGCCTCTGGATCCTTCAGGAGATAGGGATCGAGATCCTTGGCGTCGAAATCCACCTTGGCACCATTCTCCCGCTTGCTGTCGGTCACGCACTTCCTCCGGCGGCAGCATCTATTGTTCGTCCGTTGTACATCTGCGGCGATGAAGAAAACAAGTTCCGCGCGACCGCTCTCATGCTATTGCTTTGTCGCTGCGACGAATTTAACAGTCGAAGCAGGCAGGATTGGATCATCAGGCATGACGACGACAGGCATTGGGCATATCGCGACCTTCACCCGCACCGCAGCAATCTGCGCGGCGGCCGCGGCCATGGCCTTTGCGCTTGCCGGATGCAACAAGACCGCCGAGGAGAAGCAGGCCTTCGCCCAGCGCATGGCAGCGCCGACCGCAGTCGTGATGCCGGCTTCCAAGGGCGAAGCGGTCGAAGGCGGCCTTGCCAAGGAACCGGGCGACGGCTACCCGACATTTGGTGCGCCGCTGACGGCCGCCAATGTGCAGATGAGCGACGAACAGGCGGCCGAACTGCAGCATCAGTTGACCGCCCTTGGCGCCAAGCGCCAGTCGGGTGCGATCTCGGAAGCGGAGTATCAGCGCCGCGTAGCCGAGATGCGCCAACTGGCCGCCGACCATGGGGCCGCGACGCTCTCCGAAATCACCAAATAAGCCTTGCCTTTAAGGCGATTTGGACGCAAAGCCTTCCGAATAGATCGGAAGATGCAATTTTCCCGATAATGCGCTTCGTGCGCGGCCTCTCCGCCAAAGATTTGCCGCGCAACTTGAGTTCAAGAGGAATACGGCGCTGCGAGTCTGAAGCTCGTATCGCAGATGCCGGGAGACGGAACGAGCTTCGACAGCGGTCACGTTGGCCGCATTTCCATGGGGAAAGAGATGGAAGAGTTTCACAAAGTCCGGCGTTTGCCGCCCTACGTTTTCGAACAGGTCAACCGTTTGAAAGCGAGCGCGCGAGCGGGCGGGGCCGATATCATCGATCTCGGCATGGGAAACCCTGACCTTCCGACCCCTCAGGCGATCGTCGACAAGCTTTGCGAAGTCGTCCAGGACCCGCGCACCCACCGCTATTCGTCCTCCAAGGGCATTCCCGGTCTACGCCGCGCGCAGGCTGCCTATTATGCGCGCCGATTCGGTGTGAAGCTGAACCCGGATACGCAGGTGGTCGCCACCCTCGGCTCCAAGGAAGGCTTCGCCAATATGGCGCAGGCGATCACCGCGCCGGGCGACGTCATTCTCTGCCCGAACCCGACCTATCCGATCCATGCCTTCGGCTTCCTGATGGCCGGCGGCGTTATCCGCTCCATGTCGGTCGAGCCGGACGAAAGTTTCTTCCCGCCGCTCGAGCGCGCCGTGCGCCACTCGATCCCGAAACCGTTGGCGCTGATCCTGAACTATCCGTCGAACCCGACGGCCTTCGTTGCCAGCCTCGACTTCTATAAGGACGTCATCGCTTTCGCGAAGAAGCACGACATTATCGTGCTTTCGGACCTCGCTTATTCGGAAATCTATTTCGATGGCGAGCCGCCACCGTCGGTTCTGCAGGTCCCGGGCGCAATGGATGTGGCGGTCGAATTCACCTCCATGTCGAAGACCTTCTCCATGCCCGGCTGGCGTATGGGCTTTGCCGTCGGCAACGAACGGCTGATCGCGGCGCTGACGCGGGTGAAGTCCTACCTCGATTACGGCGCCTTCACGCCGATCCAGGTTGCGGCAACGCATGCGCTGAACGGCGACGGTTCCGACATTGCGGAAGTCCGCAACGTCTACAAGCGTCGCCGCGATGTCATGGTCGAAAGCTTCGGCAAGGCCGGTTTCGACGTTCCGCCGCCGGCCGCCACCATGTTTGCCTGGGCGAAAATCCCGGAAAAGTTCCGTCATCTCGGCTCGCTGGAATTCTCCAAGCTGCTGGTCGAGAAGGCCGACGTCGCCGTTGCCCCGGGCATAGGCTTCGGCGAGATGGGCGACGACTACGTGCGTCTGGCACTCGTCGAAAACGAGCACCGCATCCGCCAGGCCGCACGCAACATCAAGAAGTTCATGTCGACGGCCGACGAGACGATGCACAACGTCATCTCGCTCAACGCCCACCGTTAATTCCAACCTCGAAGACAGCCGCAGATTTGCGGCTGTCTCTCACTAGACATTTCAGGATCTATCCATGGCAGATGCCCTCAAAATCGGCATTGCGGGCTTGGGTACCGTTGGTGCCTCGCTTGTTCGCATCATCAAGCAGAAAAGCAACGAACTTGCAGTCACCTGCGGCCGCCCGATTACGATTACGGCAGTTTCGGCCCGTGACCGCACGAAGGATCGTGGTATCGATCTGACCGGCATCACCTGGTATGAGCGTCCCGAAGAACTGGCCGAAAAGGCCGATATCGACGTGTTCGTCGAGCTGATCGGCGGTGCCGAAGGGGCTGCAAATACGGCCGTTCGCGCCGCTCTTTCCCGTAGTCTCCATGTGGTGACTGCCAACAAGGCGCTGCTTGCCTATCACGGCGTCGAGCTTGCGACGATCGCGGAAGAGAAAGGCTCGCTCTTGAATTTCGAAGCGGCCGTTGCCGGTGGCATCCCTGTTATCAAGGCGCTGCGTGAATCGCTGACGGGCAACACGATCTCGCGCGTCTACGGCATCATGAACGGCACCTGCAATTACATCCTTACCAAGATGGAGAAGGAAGGCCTGTCCTTCGCCGATTGCCTGAAGGAAGCCCAGCGCCTCGGTTATGCCGAGGCTGACCCGGCCTTCGACATCGAAGGCAACGACACCGCCCACAAGCTTTCGATCCTGACGACGCTCGCCTTCGGCAACAGGATCGCCGCTGACGATATCTATCTCGAAGGCATCACCAATATCTCGATCGACGATATCCATGCCGCAGCCGATCTCGGCTACCGCATCAAACTGCTCGGCGTCGCCCAGCGCACGGATACCGGTATCGAACAGCGCGTGCATCCGACCATGGTGCCGGTCGATTCCGTCATCGCCCAGGTCGATGGTGTCACCAACGCGGTCGCAATCGAATCCGATATTCTCGGCGAATTGTTGATGGTCGGTCCTGGTGCCGGCGGCAGCGCCACGGCATCCTCGGTGCTTGGCGATATCGCCGACATCGCCAAGAGCCAGCCGGGTGCGCAGCGCGTTCCCGTTCTCGGCCACCCCGCCAAATCGCTGGAGCCTTACCGCAAGGCGCAGATTCAGAGCCATGAGGGCGGTTATTTCATCCGCCTGACCGTCCTCGATCGCACCGGCGTCTTTGCCAGCGTCGCCACGCGCATGGCGGAAAACCAGATTTCGCTGGAATCGATCGTCCAGCGTTCCAAGCAGCATCTGGCGCCTTCGCATCATCAGACGATCATCCTCGTCACCCATGCGACGATGGAGGATTCTGTGCGCAAGGCGGTCGCTGCAATCAAGGAAGAGGGCTACCTCGTTGGAGAGCCGCAGGTGATCCGCATCGAGCGTCCCAAGGAAGAATCCTGACACTTTGTCCCGGTTTGGACCACTTCAGCCCGTCCGGGATCGCCCGGACGGGTTTTCTGTTATTAATCAAAGCACTTCACGAAGATTTATATTAACAGATATGTAGATATAGATATAATCAACCTGGGAGTCGTTGGAGTCGTGGGTTGAGGAACATCGAGCATACGCATGATCATGTTCGGGCGGAGATCGAGAGTCCTCGGGCGGGCTTGCCTATATCTGATCCGACAGCGCATGGAGCAGCCCTTGAGTGCGAGGCGCCGCGAGGCCGGAATTGGGCCACGCTCCTAATCCTGCTTTCGATCGTCTTCGTGCAGGTCCTCGGCATCGGGTTGATCGCCTGGGCGCTTTTCTGGTAATCCACAGCCCTCAAATCACCGCTTTGCTATCTGTGCCGCATCTGTAAAAAGGGCAGATGATGAAAGCGGAGTTTGGCATGGCAGATCAGGTCGATCCGGTACCGCGCGCCTTCTTGGGCGTCGAAAAGTCCGTCCTCGACAATCGCTGGGTTTCGCGCCTCGATCAGGCGGGGCAGAATCGCGCGCTCGCCATGTCGCAGATGCATGGTCTGCCGGACCTGATCGCCCGCGTGCTTGCCGGGCGCGGCGTGACGGTGGATGAGGCGGTCGAATTCCTCGATCCGACGATCCGCAGCCTGATGCCCGATCCCCACAAGCTGACCGACTGCGAAAAGGCCGCAAAGCGCATTGCCGACGCGATCCGTGACGGCGAGCCCGTCGCGATCTTCGGTGATTACGACGTCGATGGTGCGGCCTCTTCCGCGCTCATGTATCGCTTCCTCACCCATTTCGGCGTCAAGGCGCATATCTACATCCCCGATCGCATCTTCGAAGGTTATGGCCCCAACCCGACTGCCATCAATCAGTTGATCGATAACGGCGCGAGCCTGATCGTGACCGTCGATTGCGGCTCCACCAGCCATGAGGCGTTGGCGGCCGCTGCTGACCGCAACATCGACGTCGTCGTCATCGATCACCACCAGGTGACACACGAGCTGCCGCCCTGCCATTCCCTTGTCAATCCAAACCGCGAGGACGATCTTTCGGGGCTTGGGCATCTGTGCGCCGCCGGTGTCGTGTTCATGGTGCTGGTCGCGACTTTGCGCCTGCTGCGTGAGGCAGGCGACAAGCGCATCCTCGCGATCGATCTGCTGCAGTGGCTGGATATCGTCGCGCTCGCGACCGTTTGTGACGTCGTCCCGCTCAAGGGGCTCAATCGTGCCTTTGTGGTGAAAGGATTGGTCGCCGCGCGCCACCAGAGCAATGCCGGTCTGGCGGCGCTGTTCCGCAAGGCGGGCCTGGCAGGGCCGGTGACGCCCTATCATTTCGGTTTTCTGATCGGCCCGCGAATCAATGCCGGCGGACGAATCGGCGATGCGGCACTCGGAAGCCGCTTGCTGACGCTCGATGACGCGATCCAGGCTGAAGCCATTGCCCAGCGCCTGGATGAGCTCAACCGCGAACGGCAGGCCATGGAGGCGATCATGCTGCAGGAGGCCGAGGCCGAAGCGCTTGCAGAGTATGGAGACGGCGAGGGGGCTTCCGTCATCGTCACGGCGCACGAGAAATGGCATCCCGGCATTGTCGGCCTGATTGCCGCGCGCCTGAAGGAGAAGTTCAAGCGTCCCGCTTTCGCCATCGCCTTCGATCCCTCCGGCAGGGGCACCGGGTCGGGTCGTTCGATTAACGGCTTCGACATGGGCAGGATGGTGCGTGCCGCGGTCGATGAGGGGCTGCTCGTCAAGGGCGGCGGTCACGCCATGGCGGCCGGTCTAACCGTTGAACGTGGCAAGCTCGGTCTGTTGCGCGGCTTCTTCACCGAGAAGGCGCAGAAAACGGTGGCGACCCTTGTCGCCAATGAAACGCTGAAGATCGATGGCGCGATCGCTGCAAGTGGCGCGACGATCGAGCTCATCGATCGCCTGGAAACGGCTGGGCCTTATGGCTCAGGGCATTCCCAGCCGCTCTTTGCCGTACCGGCGCATCGTGTTCGTGATTCCCGTCTCGTCGGCGAGCGGCATGTGAAGGTGACACTGGAAGCGATGGATGGCACGCGCCTCGACGGCATCGCCTTCAGGGCTGCCGAGACCCCGCTCGGCAACCTTCTTCTCAATTCCCGCGGCGCCAACCTGCATGTCGCAGGCTCACTCGGCGCTGAGCATTATCAGGGTTCGCGCCGCATCCAGTTGCGCATCATCGACGGCGCGCCGGCCAAGTGACTGGCGGAAAATCCTTGGCCGGAACAGAGATCAGGCCGGTTGCGGCTGGGAAAGTGGCGCTTTTCTGCGAAGACGGGTAACGATCACCGCAAGTAATACGCCGCCCGCGATGATGCCGACTGACAGCAGCGGCCTGTAGGCGAACCAGCCTATGGCGATAACGACAGGACCGACCAGTAGCGTCAGCACGAAGGCGACGATGCTGGTGCCGAAACCGATGATCGAGCCGATAAACGGGATCAGGTCTCCGAGAATGGGCAGCAGCCCAAACATTAGCTTGAAGCTGACGAACAAGCCGATCAGGCCGCCGGCGCGGACAAGCCAGGTGATGATGGTGTTTTCGTTCTCCGCCGATTTGAACATCTGGCTGGCATCCACATCGCCATCGGCTGTGAGGAAGATATTGCGATGGTTCGTCGTCTCATAGGAACTGAGCGCGCCTTGGCTCTGCTTGCCGACGATGCTTGCCGATTCCACATCGATCCGCTGGTAAGCGATCTTGAGATCACCGACATCAGGCAGGTTCTCGTTCTGACCGATATAGGTGCCTTCGACACTTCGCCTTGCCGGTCGGCCGGCGCCAATCTGGGCAGCGATGCGCTCGACGTCGCCGTCGGTGAGCGCCAGCCGCGAATAGTCGCCGATCCCGGCAATATCCTTGCCCGGCACCGAGAAGGCGCCGACATGCGCTGTCTTTGCCGTGAAAGTTGCGCCGTCAGGCATGCTGGTTGGATTCTGATGGTCATCAGGCTGCTTGAAGCGGCTCGAATCGACGACGTCCGAGCGCCACTCTCTGTTGTAGGAATAGCTCGTCGTCGTTTCCTCGCCGCCACCCAGCGTCTTCTTAGTCTGGCTCTCGCTCTTTTCCACCCACTGATACATCTCGACCCTGCGGGAAAGGCCGACGGCGCCGTCGGCGATGACACCGAATTGGCTGTCTCGGGGAACCTGATCGGATTTCACCGTTCCGCTGATGTGGACTAGCTTGCCTTCATTTGCCGGATCGACCGTAGCGCCATCGACTGAAACGACCTGGGACGCGCCTTCCGAGAGGGCGCGATAAGTCTGGATTGCGCGTCCTTCGTTCCAGACCAGCAGCCAGATGCATCCTATGAGCAAAACGAGGCCAATCAGTGCGCCGATCAGTGCGTTTTTGATGCGTTCAAACCATGAAGTATAGGTCGTTTCCGTGTGGCTCATTTTTCGAAAATCACCTGCCGCGAGGGAGTATATTGGAGTGCCGGATCTGTGATACTGTCCGGAATAATCTTAGTCTTCGCTCGCTAATTCCCGGTAAATTCCGAAAACAAATTCTGGGCAGATTATACTGTTGAAAATGATGGTCTTTCCGAGACGTTGCTACCGAGATTGAGGGGCGTGTTTTGGCGCCGCGCAGCTTGCCGGAATTCGACGTCCAGTCCGCGCCGAGTGACATCAATTGGCATGTTGCGCATAATCAGCGTCGCGAAGACAACTCTGTGAAAAGCAAGGGAAGTCATGAAGGGAGTGGCACGCCCTAGGGGAGTCGAACCCCTCTTTACAGAATGAAAATCTGTCGTCCTAACCGATAGACGAAGGGCGCGTGCGCTGTGGTGGCGCCCTTATAGTCAGCACTTTTCTGCGCCGCAAGCCGCAAAATGAGAAATTTTTGCCGGATTATCCAGTTTTTTGCTTGGCTTGTGGAAAAGGGGAGGTGGAGGGGAAGCCAACCTTGTCGCTGCATGGATTGTTAGCACCTCGCAGGGCGAGGACGAGCTTTGAAAATCCTAAAGAGCCTTCTGGCGCCTAAGCCTTGGAGCATTGCAAGTCATGGAATTCTCGTTGGTCCCTGGCTTTCAGCTTCAGCCAAAATCTGCGGAGTAGCCCGCAAATCGATAGTATTGGGCTTCTGCCCTGGCTGCCAGGAAAAACAGATAGCGATCGGGCGCCGGTAGTGCTTGCTGAGGGCTTCGGCCGCTTCCTTCTCGAAGCACGTCCGTTCTTTCGAGTTGTCGGTAACGTTCCGCTTTTCGTAGATCACAGTATTCCTCCCCCAGGTTGCGATCTAATTCTGGATCATGCACAGAAAAACGCCTGTCCGGAACGGACTAAAGTCCCAAGGTCAGGAGGACGCGCCGGGAAGGCGAAGACGGCGCCGCGCCGTGTATAGCGCGATGTGATCATTGAATTACGCGAAAATCAGTAGCGCCTGAAGCAGGAGCTATGCGGTCTACGGGCGGAATGGTCGAGATATCCGCAAATGAAATCTTGGTACGCCCTAGGGGAGTCGAACCCCTCTTTACAGAATGAGAATCTGTCGTCCTAACCGATAGACGAAGGGCGCAGGCTTTCAGCTCAAATAGGAAGGCGCAATGCGTTCCGCAAGCGGCAGAGACTTATCGGGGGATTACTGGTGGTATTCACAGGCGAATAACGGTTTTGGCTCTGGTTTTCTCAAGATCCACGGGCGGCGGCTGTGCCTGGAGTTGGTACTGGTATGCTCGTTCGCTTCTTTTCTACCTGAGCAATGGCTTCGACTTCAGAAGGATTTCGGGCCTAAAATCTATTGGTCCGTGTTCCAAGACGACGACCAGGACTTGGCAACGCCAAGAAATAAATTCGTGATTGCATTGTCGGTTCTGGTCGTGGTGACCTCGGTACTTTCGATCAGTGTTGTTTAGCGCTGATGAGTATTCTGGAGCCCTATCGTGTCGAGCAAGGAAGCTCTAGTTTCCCCTAGAGACACAGCTTTACATACCCATCGCCCCGCCGATCGTCGGGCGGCTTCTGGCTTGGCAGGAACTTGACGGTGTCTGACCTGCCACTGAGAATTTCCTCCAGAATGGATTAGAGTCTGGCCTATTGAGGACGGACTTATGAAGAAGCAGCGATTTACGGAAGAGCAGATCATTGCGGTGTTGAAGGAGCAGGAGGCCGGAGCGAAAGCGGCTGATCTTTGCCGTAGGCACGGGATTTCTGAAGCGACCTTTTACAACTGGAAGGCCAAATACGGCGGCATGGAGGTGTCTGAGGCCAAGCGTCTGAAGGCGCTGGAGGACGAGAATGCCAAGCTGAAGAAGCTTCTCGCCGAACAGATGCTGGATACAGCGGCACTCCGCGAGCTTCTTTCAAAAAAATGGTAGGGCCTGCCGCCGAGCGTGACGCTGTCGCGCACCTGAAGGCCATCATGGGCCTTTCGGAACGGCGGGCCTGCCAGATCATATCCGCAGACCGAAAGACGATCCGTTACCGATCTTCTCGACCGCCGGAGGTCGAGTTGCGAGCGAAGCTGCGCGATCTGGCTAATGAGCGCCGCCGGTTTGGCTATCGTCGATTGTTCATCTTGCTTCGGCGGGATGGAGAGGTGTCCGGGGTCAATCGCATCTACCGGCTCTACCGCGAGGAAGGTCTTTCCGTGCGCAAGCGCAAAGCCAGGCGTCGTGCTGTTGGCACGCGTGCGCCGATCCTCGTTGAAGCAAAGGCCAATGCCCGCTGGTCGCTGGATTTCGTCCACGATCAGTTCGCGTGCGGCAGGCGTTTCCGCATCCTCAATGTGGTCGACGACGTTACGCGCGAATGCCTGGCGGCGATCCCGGATACATCGATATCGGGTCGCCGTGTTGCACGCGAGTTGACGACGCTTATCGAGCGACGGGGTAAGCCCGGCATGATTGTCTCCGACAACGGGACCGAACTGACCTCGAATGCCATCCTTGCATGGTCGAAGGATCACAAGGTCGAGTGGCACTACATCGCGCCGGGAAGACCAATGCAAAACGGCTATATCGAAAGCTTCAACGGCCGCATGCGTGACGAGCTGCTCAACGAGAGCCTGCTCTTTGGTCTCGACCATGCCCGCAGCGCCATTGCGGAATGGGCCGACGATTACAACAATTTCCGGCCGCACTCATCGCTCGGATACCAGACCCCGGCGGATTATGCCGGGCTCATCGCCGCAACCGGCTCCAACGCTACGCAGTGTGGAAGCTTCACGTTTCCGCCGGTTGCTCCCACCCCGCCATTTGGCGTATCAAAAACCGCCGAGGCTCTAATCGCAGCCGGATGAAACTTCAGTGGCAGGTCATGTCATATGGTCCCTGTCAGACGCGGGTAGGGGAAATGAGCGCGCATCAATGTATGAAGCACTATGGATAGTTTCTATTGCTGTCTTCCCTCTGATCCCCTTCGGCCTTCGGGTCCGTGAGATCTACCTTTCGAATAGGTGGCGGCTCGCAACCGCGAAGATCACAGCTTGCTATACAGCCACGATTGTTGATGTCGATAGCTTGTTCGTTGATGTCGAGTTTGCTCTCGACGACGTTTCCTATCGCAAGACCGAGATAAACACTCGTCAGATGCGCCGGGCTGGGTTTGAGCCAAGGTCTCTTGTTACAGTATTCGTTAATCCAGACGACCCTGGTCAAGTCATCCTAGACAAGCGCGACGCCAACTTCATAGATGGATGGGCGAGGTCGTTTGTCACGCGCTTTTTGCCGACATCGTCTGGACGCGGCTGACCCACCGCCCACACTTCATCGGGTAGGGGAGCACCGGTCGTAGGTTGATTGTAATATAGGTCTGTTAAACAGCAAATAGACTACAACAGCATAAAAGTAAGGGTCGCTTGAGGGAAGCGGTTAGACGTTGAAGTGTGCTTCTTTTTGATTGTGTAGCTACTGTTCGTGCCAGGCCTCATTGTCTATTTTTCAATCTACCTTCTTCCCCGATTTTTGGACCGCATAAATGATCCGGCGACTGACCAGATGCTATTTTTCTGACCGATCGTCGTAAGCTTCGTTTTGACCATACTTCTCGCGGTGGAGCCGATAGGCCAGTTTAGAGACAAGGCTGGATTCTTTCGCGCGTGGCACAAAGTCACGATGTCATATCGTAGATAACAGCAGCGAGCACCGACAAGTGGCGACTGCCCCCATCCCCGTCATCGGCTGGAGTAGCGTTTACTCAATGAAGTCTCCGTTTAAGGCGATTCAGAAGGTGCATCGAGGGCAGGCGCTGCGTCCACGTGCCGGCCTGTTTTTGGAGCGTGAATTTCAGGCCACTGGATAGGTTCGCCTATGTCGGCGGTCAATGCTAACATGAAGCCGACAATGCATGCACCTGCGATGGCGATGGCAGAGACGCGGAGCACAGTCACGGAATAAAGACCACCCATGTTTCCTCATCCGCTTTGCAGTATTATCCGCTGGCAGTCCCAAGCGAAAAGTCACTTCCCCTTCCGCATTCCGGCCGTGCCGTGGCTAGTTTCATCAGGTTGGATTCGGTTCCCGTCGATGGCGACGAAGTCCGGACTGTTTCCCTTCACTTAGGTCACGCCGTTTTGTATTGGTGTTATTCTTCGTCTCCGCACGCTTTACTGCGTGAGAAGGCTTGAGACCCGTTACCGATGAGAAGGAAGGCAAGGGCGAACATGCCGTTGCTGGGATGGAAGATACTGCCCCAACTCATCATCAGCCACACCATTACGGACAGGACTGCGACAGCCCAAATGTCGTTGTCCTTAGCGTGGCGATAGCACCGCTCGATCAGGAAGATGATAATCCCGAAAGCGGGGATGCCGTATGTCGCCACCATTCGGGTGAGGAACGAAACGGAGTCCGATCGCATCTGCCCAGCGTTGATGATGTTCTTGAGCGCGCTAGTCGCTAATTCGCTGCCTTGACCCATCAGATAGGGGCTGTTCCAGAATAACTTCATATGCTCACCCCAGAGCCACGGTCGGTACATTTGGCGATAGATGTCTGCAACGGACATTCCTGTATGTCCCCGCAGGAACATGCGAGACACGATACCCCAGTCCTGCAGCGAGTAGAGCAGGAAGGGAGAGAACGCGACGAGCAGCGTCAAACCGACTGTCATAAATAGGGCCGCCGCGACGCGCAGACCCGGCCTTTTTGGCAACAACGCCATGATGCCGAGTGTTGCCCCGAAGAGCGCCGTGCTGATAAATACCGCTCTGACAAAGGAGAGCAGAGAAAAATAGATCGTAGCAACGGCGGTCGCGGCCTCCAACGGTTTTGGCTTGAAGTGACGGACAAGAATGAGCAGCACCATAAGCGAGAATATTCCGGAAGTGGCGATGTTCGGCGTCGCGGAAACGCGCCAGGGCTGGAAGGCTGTCGCCGTCTGACCCGGCAATATGCCCCAAGCGTTGATGTTCAATCCGTCGCGGTCTTGCTCGGGTAAGGCGAGTTCTACGTCACCCTCAGGGCTATCCGCAGCCACCGGCTGCTCAAGACGCTGCGCAAGCCACGGATGCTGCTCATAGCCTTCCTGCGTTAGGAATGCCGAAATCCCCACGGCGTAAAAGACCAACGCCAGCGCGCAGAGTGTTCTTGCGCTTATGCGAGCTTCAGGACGACAGGCCCATCCGGCGACCCACACGATGAGGAATAGTGGAGGAATTGCTGAGAAATCTCGTTGTGTAATGAACCAAATGCCGCTCAGGATGCCAAAGGCAGCAATGGGTCGCGCTGTGCCCAGGAGGAGGTTCTCCAATGTCTGTCGCAGGCGGAGCAGAGGCATGACTAGTCCGGGGCCAACCAGAAGCCAGTAAGCGACATCACCTCGAGATATGATCCGTTCCTGGCCAATAAAGAGTGCCATGCCGAGGGAGATGGCAAGATAAACGATGATGTCTCCACCTCGTCGATACCAGTCCCAGATGGCGGCGGAGGGATAGGAGATGGAAATGGTCTGATCGGTCACGATGCCTCCCTACGGTGCCATGATGGGGCCTCGCCGCGCTAATCAATACTGAGACAAGCCCCCGCGTGGTCCGCCGACACGAATCATACCGAGGAAGTTAAGCATGTTAGAATATTAGAGTCTCTTAAAATAATGTGACATCCAAAGACCGTCAATGTGCCGAAATTTGGGCTTTGGCCTCTATGATCTCGATGAATTCCGCGCCGGTCATCGTCTGTATCTCGGCTAGCCGTGCTCGCTGATGAACGTGACGAGCAAAAGCCCGTATTCGATCTGCACTGCCATATGGAATGCCTTCATGGCCGTCCCCCTGTTTAAGATGAGTGCAGCATGGCGTTGGTGTGCGGCCGAACCCTCGGATCTCAGGGACAAAAAGAAGCCCGCGGAAGCGGGCAGTACGGGAAGTGGAAAGGCGGGACCGCGCAGCTGAACTGCCCCCATTTTCGACCGGACACTCAGCATAAGCAGGAAGGCTCAAGCACAGGCTTGAGGATAAGCTTATGTCTAACGAGTTTCGACAGGTTGACTTGATGATCGGTGACGTCCGGCGGCGACGCTGGACAACGGAACGCAAAGCAAA
>NZ_JBFTSM010000014.1:0-205418 GCF_056400025.1 Rhizobium sp. 01L419 | reverse complement strand
AATGCGTCAACCACATTGAAGGCTCGTGCTGCGAAGCTCCATCATGCGGCGACCGATGTCGACCGCGAAGACAACCATGCACCCGGCAGCGCTGCTTACAAAAGATTGCTATTGACGCCCCAGTTGCGATTAGACAACCCCATCATCAAATGGCGGTACGACGCTCTCAAGCTCTCGCCGGGAAATACCGCACATAGGCGAATTCCTCGCCATCCGGCGACCAGTTCGGCACATTGATCGTGCCCTGCCCGCCGAAGAGCTCGAACAATTCCGTCAGGTTGCCGCCATCCATGTCCATCATTCTCAAACGCACATTCAGATCGCGCGGATGGTCGAAGACATCGGGGTCGTAGGAAAGGATCAGCACCTTGTCATTATTCGGTGACGGATGGGCGAACCAGTTGCCGTAATTGTCCGATGTCACCTGTTCGAGACCCGTGCCGTCGGGATGCACGCGCCAGATCTGCATCAGCCCGGTGCGGCTGGAATTGAAATAGATCCACTGTCCATCGGCCGACCAGTCCGGCCCGTCATTGCGGCCCTCGCCATGCGTCAGCCGCTTCTCCTCGCCGCCGTCGACGGAGATCGTATAGATATCAAAAACCTGGTCGCGGATGCCGCAATAGGCAAGCTCTCGCCCATCCGGTGACCAGCCATGCCAGTAGGACGGCAGGTTCTTGGTGATCAGCCGCGGCTTGCCGCCTTCGATCGGCAGGATGTAGATCGCCGACTTGCCGAACTCGGTCTTGTCGGAAATGACGATCTCTTCGCCATCGGGCGAAATGCCGTGGTCATTGTTGCAATGAACAGCAAAGCCGGTATCGACCTTCTCAACGAGATCGCTGCCATCGAGCCGCAGGCGGTAGAGCAGCCCGTCGCCATTGATCAGCAGATAGGCGCCGTCGCGCGAGAAATTCGGCGCCTCCACCAGCGCCTCCGTCTGCCAGACGACGCGGCTTTCGCCTCTCTTGACGTTATAGATCTCTACCGAACTGCGCATGTGCCCCCTCCCGGAAGTCTCAAAATCAGCGATCCCGGAACCGGTTGGTGATCGGGTAGCGCCGGTCGCGGCCGAAATTCTTCTTGGTGATCTTCACGCCCGGCGCCGACTGGCGGCGCTTGTACTCGGCGAGATAGAGCAGATGCTCGATGCGGTGGACCGTCTCGACATCATGGCCGCGCGCCACGATCTCCTCGACCCCCATTTCCCGCTCCACCAGGCATTCCAGGATATCGTCGAGCACGGGATAAGGCGGCAGCGAATCCTGGTCCTTTTGATCAGGCCGAAGCTCTGCCGACGGCGCCTTGTCGATAATATTGTGTGGGATGACCTCGCCCGAGGGGCCAAGCGCATCCGGCGGCACATTCTCGTTGCGCCAGCGGGCCAGCGCATAGACCTGCATCTTGTAGAGGTCCTTGATAGGATTGAAGCCGCCGTTCATGTCGCCATAAAGCGTGGCATAGCCGACCGACATTTCCGACTTGTTGCCTGTCGTGACCACCATCGAGCCGAACTTGTTGGAGATCGCCATCAGGATGACGCCGCGAGCGCGGCTCTGCAGGTTTTCCTCGGTAATACCGCTGTCGGTGCCTTCGAAGAGATTTGATAGCGCCGAGGAGAAGCCCGTCACCGGCTCCTCGATCGCCACGATATCGTAGCGGCAGCCAAGCGCCCTGGCGCAATCGGCCGCATCCTTCAGCGAGTCTTCCGAGGTGTAACGATACGGCAGCATGACCGTGCGCACGCGCTCCTCACCGAGCGCATCAACGGCAATCGCCGCGCAGATCGCCGAATCGATACCGCCGGAAAGGCCGAGCACGACATTCTTGAAGCCGTTCTTGTTCACATAGTCACGGAAGCCGAGGAGGCAGGCGCGATAATCGGCCTCCTCACTCTCGGGGATTCGCGCCATCGGTCCCCCGGAGCAATGCCAGCCGTTTTCCGTGCGCTTCCAGCTCGTGACCGCAAGCGCGGTTTCGAACTGGCTGAGCTGGAAGGCGAGCGACTTGTCGGCATTGAAGGCAAAGCTTGCGCCATCGAATACGAGCTCATCCTGGCCGCCAAGCTGGGCGGCATAGACCATGGGCAGGCCGGTTTCGATCACC
Organism: Rhizobium sp. 01L419; assembly: GCF_056400025.1. NCBI lineage: Bacteria > Pseudomonadati > Pseudomonadota > Alphaproteobacteria > Hyphomicrobiales > Rhizobiaceae > Rhizobium > Rhizobium sp. 01L419. Next base: position 203,312 of record NZ_JBFTSM010000014.1, on the reverse strand, counting down.
TGCTTCAGCACGACCTGATGGCGGATATCGACCTTGCCGCGATAGTAGGGAGAACCGTTCGGCACGAGCAGGATTTCCGCTCCGCTTTCGGCAAGCGTCTCGCAGACACCGAGATCGCCCCAGATATCCTCGCAGATCGGAATGCCGATGCGCACACCACGGAAATTCACTGGTCCCGGCATCGCGCCCTGGTCGAAGACGCGCTTCTCGTCGAACTCGCCGTAGTTCGGCAGATCGATCTTGTCGCGCACCGCAACCACCTTGCCTCCGTCGAGCACGGCGATGGAGTTGTAGCGCCCCGTTTCGTCCTGGCGCGGAAAGCCGATGACGATGCCCGGCCCGCCATCGGCGGTATCGGCAGCGAGGCTTTCGATAGCTTTCCAGGAAGCGTGGATGAAGGCCGGCTTCAGAACAAGGTCTTCAGGCGGATAGCCCGAAATGAAAAGCTCGGTCATCATGAGGATATGCGCACCCTGCCGCGCTGCATCGGCGCGCGCCTCGCGCACCTTGGCAAGGTTGCCGGCGACATCGCCCACCGTGGGGTTCAGCTGGGCGACGGCGATGTTGAACGTATGGGAGAGAGCGTTTTCCTGTGTCATGTCATTCATTTAATCCGCCCTTTCGTGCACCGCAATAAGCCGCTTCAAAAGCCGTAGCCATCTGCGGCGAAAATTTGATGAAGGGCAGCCCCATGCCTGTGCCTATCCCTCTGTTTGCCTTGCGCGACGCCGATACGCATTGCAATTTGCGGCAAGGGCGGAATACTGCGCGCCAATTCGATCCATTCCCGGGACAATGCCATGTATAATCTTCCGAATTTCGTCCACCTGCATTTCGGCAAGCCTGCCGATGAGCTCGGAGACATCGAAAAGCGTGTGATCGCCAAGGCGCATGAGCGCAAGATCATCTCCACCGATGTCAACGCCGCCATTGCCGCCGAATCCTCCTTCGGCGAGCGTGTAGCCGATGGCATCGCCCGCGTCGGCGGTTCCTGGTCTTTCATCATCACTTTCCTCACTTTCCTCGTGATCTGGACGATCATCAACACGGTCATCCTGATGACGAGGGCCTTCGACCCCTATCCCTTCGTCTTCCTGAACCTGATCCTCTCCATGCTCGCCGCCATCCAGGCGCCGATCATCATGATGTCGCAGAACCGTCAGGCCGAGCGCGACCGTTTCGAGGCCGCCAAGGATTACGAGGTGAACCTGAAGGCCGAGCTGGAGGTGCTGTCGCTGCACCAGAAGATCGATATGCGCGTGCTCACAGAACTCACCGCGCTGCGCGAGGATGTCTCCCGGCTGAACGCCATCCTCGCAGAGCGGGGGCAAGGCTAAAACAGCGTGGTCTTAAACACCTGAAATCCCGTCGCAATTTCTGCCCCGCCGCAGCGTTTCATTTGACAGGACGCAGGCATTTGGCTCAACCTGCCGGCACTACGCGAGGGCCGTGCTTGGCAGAAGAGTTTCATTTCGGCGCGTTTTCGATCGTACCTGCCAGGCGGAGCCTGATGCGGGAAGGTTCTGCCGTGCCGCTCGGCAGCCGCGCCGTCGATATTCTGCTGTTTTTGTTGCACCATCCCGGCGAGCTGAAGACCAATGCCGAGATTGTCAGGCAGGTCTGGCCGGATACTTTCGTGGACGAGGCCAATCTGCGTGTCCATGTCTCGGCGCTGCGCAAGGCGTTGGGTGATATCAAACGCGAGCCCCAATTCATCGCCAACGTCCCGGGCCGCGGCTATACCTTCATCGCGCCCGTCAGCCGTCGCAGTAATGGCGCAGCGCCTGCCACGGTATCTCAGAGATTTCGCTCCGAGCGCCTGCCCGCCCGCATCTTCGGCCGCGAGCAGCCGATCGCTGCCATATCCGGCCAACTCGCCAAGGGGCGCCTCGTGACGATTGCCGGTCCTGGCGGGATCGGCAAATCCACCGTTGCCCGCGCCGTCATCGCGCAAGGCGGCTTCGACGGTGAGATCGTCTGGATCGATCTTTCGGAGGTCGCAACCGGTAATTTGATACCGACCGTCATCGCCTCCGCGCTCGGCATCCTCTCCCGCAGCGACGATATATCAAGGGAGATCGCGGCTCATCTGCATCTGCGCAAGCTGCTGCTCGTGCTCGACAGCTGCGAGCATGTGGTGGCCGATATCGCCGAGCTCGCCGAGGACCTGCTGGCCGAAGCGCCTGATCTGTATATCCTCGCGACAAGCCGCGAGCCGCTTCGCGCCGAAGGCGAACGTGTCTACCGTCTCCTGCCGCTTGATTTGCCGCAGGGTGCCGTCACCGCCGAGGCCGCCCTTGTCTCGCCCGCCGTGCAGCTTTTCGTCGAACGCGCCGATGCCTGCCTTGGCGGTTACACGTTGACGGATGCGGATGCTGCCGATGTCGTCGATATTTGCACCAGGCTCGACGGCATTGCGCTGGCAATCGAGCTTGCCGCCGGCCGGCTGGAGGCGATGGGGGTCGCCGCCCTCTCCCGCTCGCTGTCGGATTGCTTCCGGGTGCTGACGCGCGGGCGGCGTACCGCGTTGCCACGTCACCAGACGCTGCGCGCCACGCTCGACTGGAGCTACCTCATCCTGTCACTGGAGGAACAGCAGGCGCTACGCGAACTCTCCGTCTTCCGCGGCCGCTTCACCGGAGAGGCAGCCGCTGCCGTCTTCTCTGGAGGCGAGCCCGAGGACCTCCTGGCCGCCCTCGTCGCCAAATCGCTCGTCGCGGTCGAGACCACGACGGACAAAACCCTCTACCGTCTGCTGGACACGACCCGTCTTTATGCCGGTGAGAAACTGGCTGATACTGGCGAGCTGCCCGATGTCATGGCCCGGTTTTCCGGCTATCTTTGCGCCGCACTCGAAAGTGCCGAGCAGGATCTCTATTCCGCTCCGCCGGACCAATGGCCTGAGGATTTCGCCCAGCAGGTTCCAGGCCTTCGAGTAGCCCTCGACTGGGCCTTCGGCACTTCGGGCGATGCGCTTCTCGGTGTGCGGCTCACGGTTGCCGCTCTGCCGCTCTTCTTCCGCCTGTCGCTGCTCGACGAATGCCTAGCCGCACTCACCCATGCCATCGCCTTCCTCGACGCCCGCCCCGGCCTTGACGAGAAAAGCCGGATGAAACTTTACGCTGCGCTCGGCTGGCCGCAGCTTCGCGCCACCCATGCACCGGAACTCGGCGTCGCCGCCTGGACGACGGCATGGCGGATTTCTGAAGAACTCGGTGATGTCGACCATCAGCTTCGCGCCATCTGGGCACTCTGGGTCGATCTGGTGAACCGCGCTGAACCACGTCAGGGCCTGGAACTGACGGAGCGTTTCGCAGCACTCGCACCCTCTTCTTCCGACCCCACCGATATCATCATCGGCAAGCGCATGAGGGCCGCGACACTCCACTGGCTTGGTCGCCATGCCGAGGCCCGCAGCGAGCTTCTGGCGATGCTGGCGGAATACGAGCACGTGCCGCAGGCCCGCCATTCCGTGCGCTTCCAGTTCGACCAGCGTGTAACGGCGCGCATCATTCTGGCCCGATGCCTCTGGATGCTAGGCGACGAGGACGCTGCTATGCGCGAGGTCGAAGAAACCATGCGTTACGCTAGCGATATCGGCCACAACCATTCGATCAGCAATCTGCTTGCCGAAGCCGTCTGCCCGCTCACGCTTCTGTCGGGCGATGACGGCGAAGCGGCCGCGGCCATCCAGTTGCTGCGCGACCATACCAAGGCGCTATCACTCGATGTCTGGCATACCTATGCCGATTGCTTCGAGGCGGAACTCCATCTGCGGGCCGGCGAATATAGGCTATGCCTCGCAAAGCTGCGCCCGGCGATGGACATTCTGCGGCATGCCGGCTTCAACCTCTTCCGCACCTTCTTCCAGTCGGTGGAAGCCCAGGCGCTTTCCAGTATCGGCCAGCATGCGGAAGCCCATGGCGTCATCGATATAGCGCTCGCCCATTGCGACGCATCAGGCGAACGCTGGTGCCTGCCCGAGCTTCTGCGCATCAAGGCGCTTGTCACCGCGAAGGGACAAAGCCCGGAAGCGCTGGACGCGGCTTCAGCCACCCTTGAGGCGGCGCTCCATGCCGCAAGGCAGGATGGCGCCGGCGGCTGGGAGCGGCGCATCCGCGTCGATCTCGAAGCCCTCGGCCATGAACCGGCCCACTTCTCGGACGCCGCCGGCTGAGGCCTTTACACCGATTTACAACTCTCAACTCGTCCGCTTCCTGACCTCCATGCATGATCGCATCAAGAGGAGCATGCCAATGGACGGTCAACTGCCCATCCGCTTTCTGATCGTTCTTGCCGCGGATGGGGCCGACAGCGAAGTCAGGATCATCAGCATTGCGCCGGCCTATTACCTTTTCAAGGATGCGCCGGCAGAGGTGGTGCTTGCCACACCATCAGGCGGCTTTCCCAATCTGACGGACGAGCTGCGCCGGACCACCCATCAGGAGCCGTCCACCCGCCGCTTCCTCGCCGATCGCACGGCGCGCGACGATCTCGCCGATACGCTTCGCCTCGACCAGATCGTCGTCGAGGATTTCGACGCCGCCTTCTGCATCGGTTTTGCCGGTGCGCTCTGGAGCGCCGGCAATAACGGCATTGCCCACACCCTCAGCGCCTTCCTGAAATCGGGCAAACCCGTCGCCATGATCCCCGGGCGACATCTGGACGTTGCCCCGCAAGGCGCTGCGGCCGGTCTGCTGATCCTCGGCGACAGCCAGGCTTCTCCACTTCTCGCTGCCCATGCGCTGCTCAAGGCCGTGGTCGAACGCCACAAGGGCATGGCGCCGACAGATTAAAAGTCACTGGACGGAGATACAGAAGCATTGCTATTTGCAAAGGAATCTTTGCAAAGAATTGTTTGCGATGGTAAGCTATTTTTATGAAAGCGCCCGTCCCTACATCAACGTCAGCGACATCCCGCAACGTCAGCCGCGTCGTTCCCGATGTCACCGCCCTCAAGGCGCTCGCCCATCCCGTGCGCCTGCGCATGCTCGGCATGCTCCGCATCGACGGTCCCGCCACCGCAACCCAACTCGCCACACGCCTCGGCCTCAACAGCGGCGCGACGAGCTATCATCTGCGCCAGCTCGCCCAATACGGCTTCATCGAGGATGCGCAGGGACCATCCCGCCGCGACCGCTGGTGGCGCGCAAGCCACGAGCTCACTTCGGTGCCAGCGGCCGAAACCGAAGGCGAGACCTTCGACATGGACGTCGCCTTCACGCAGGCGATCCTCTCCCTGCAGGTCAGCCTGATGCAGAAGGCGGTCGAGGAATATGCCGAACTGCCGCTCGCATGGCGCAAGGCGAGCACCGCAAGCGACATCATCATTCCTCTGACCTCGGAAAAGGCTGAGGCGCTGACGAAGCGGCTGAGCGATATCGTCATGGAAGCAATGAGCGAGGCCCCGCCCCTCGGAGAACCGTTGCCGCCTGATATGGTGCCCTTCATGGTGCTGCTGCACGCCTTTCCCTATCCGGGCCGCGTGCCGCACGGCGAGGAAGAGAGCGAGCGATGAGCCGACGCAAGCCTTTCATCGCGCTCGCCATTGCCGAAACGCTTTCGATTTCGGGCACACGGCTCTCCGGCGTCGCCATCCCTTGGCTGGTGTTGAGCACGACCGGCAGTCCCGTACTGACCGGTCTCGTCGCCATGATGGAGATGCTGCCCTATGTCGTCGCCAAGGCTCTTGGCGGCCCCTTGATCGACCGCCTCGGCCCCAAGCGCATCGCCATCATCTGTGACAGCGCCTCGGTGATCGCGGTCGGTCTCGTGCCGCTGCTGCATCTCCTTGACCTCCTCACCATGCCGATCCTGCTGCCGATCGTCTTTGCCATGGGCGTGCTGCGCGGCCCATCGGATGCTGCCAAGCAATCCATGGTTCCCGACATCGCGGAACTCGCCTCCGTGCCGCTGGAGCGCGTGACCGGCGTCGTCGGCGCGATCGAGCGCCTGGCATCGACCGCGGGAGCAGCCGCCGCCGGCGCGCTGATTGCGCTTGTCGGACCGAGCCAGGCGCTTGCCGTCAACGCCCTCACCTTCGCCGCTGCCGCCCTGGTCGTCGCGATCGGCATTCCCGCTGTGCGCCATGCCCCGAAAGCTGAAGCTGCTGGCATCTCCGCCTACGGTCGAGAACTGGCGGAAGGTTGGCACTTCATGCGCCGTGATGCGGTGCTCGTAGCGATCGTGCTGATGGTGGCGACAACCAACCTGCTCGATCAGGCCTATTACGCCGTACTATTGCCGGTCTGGACCCAGCATTCCGGCCACGGCGCCGCCCTGCTCGGCACCTTGTTCGCCGTCTTCTCCGCTGCGTCCATGATCGGCGCAGCGATTGCGGCCCTGATCGGCGAGCGGATGCCACGCCTTCTCGTTTACACGGTCGCCTTTCTGCTCACTGGCTTTCCACGCTTTTTCGTCTTTGCGATGGATTCGCCCCTCGCCCTGATTTTCGCGATCCTCGCGATCGGTGGTTTCGCCTCCGGCTTCCTCAATCCCATCATCACGTCAGTCCTATTCGAGCGCATTCCGAAGCCGCTGATGGGCCGCGTCACCTCGCTGAATGCCGCCCTCTGCTGGGCGCTCATTCCCTTCGGTGGCCTCGTCGGCGGCGCGTTGGTCGATGCCTGGGGCCTGTCCGCCGCATTGCTTCTCACCGGCATCGCCTATCTCGCAGCCACGCTCGCTCCCCTGGCGCACGGCAGCTTCCGTGGCTTCGACAGGAAAAAGCTTGCGGATAACGTACAGTCTTCGTGATGATAACCTGGGGGCCACCGGGGAGCGACGATGCCGACATCAGATGACGAAACGCCGCTCGCAGGCGGCAATATCAATGCCGGCGTCGTCAGGGTTGGCGATACGGTACGCCGTTCGATAAGCCCGAATAGCCGGAATGTGCATCGGCTGCTGGAGCAACTGGAACGCCGGGGTTTTGCTGATGCGCCTCGTTTCCTGGGTATTGACGATCAGGGAAGAGAAATCCTCTCTTACATGTCCGGCACCGCGACAATCCCGCAGACGCTCTGGACAAATACCGCCGCCCTGATCGAAGCCGCCCAAATGCTGCGGAATCTGCATGATGCGACCAGAATCCGGGACTTCGCTCCGGACGGTAATTGGGCTTACACCTACCCTCTTGCCGAACGCAACGACGTGATCTGCCACAATGATTTCGCACCCTACAACATGATCTTTCGAGATGGTCTCCCGGTGGCGATCATCGATTTCGATCTGGCAGGCCCGGGACCGCATTTGAGAGACGTGGCTTACCTCGCCTATTGGTTTGCGCCGCTTTCCTATTCATCCGAAGATCTTGCCGAACAATCCGCCCGCGAGCTTGCCGGCGGCAATAGCCGGCTCAAGTTGCTCTGCGCGGTCTACGGCACCAGCGACTATGCCGGCCTGCTGGATATGGTTTCCGAGGTTCTGGAACACATGGGCGACGAGACAGCGGTCGAAAAGATGGTTGGTCGAGACGCGGCAACCAGACTGCGGGAGGGCGGGCATTTCGAACATTGGAAGCAGGAGGCCAGGTCCTTTAGGGAGAGCCGGCCGGCCATCTGGCGCAATCTGCAATGATGGTCGTGAGCAATTCGGCGCACGGGAGGCCATCGTGGCTTAGACAGGAAGAAGCTTGCGGATAACATACTGTCTTCATGAGGTTAGTACGTCTTATGGCGCATTGCCGTCATTATAGCTTTGCATCAATTTACGACGGTTAACTCGTATCGCTGGCTGAAGTGAGTCAGCTTGTCCTCATCGAAGAGGCGCGGAGAAGCCCGCAAGGAGGCAAGCATGCCAAACGGAGGCAAGCATGAATGAGCGCAGCATTGCACTGACGGCAGATGCCACACGGCGGGACGTTCTTCTGGCAGGAGGCGCCGCCATTGCGGCCATTGCCCTGCCGAACGCCACGCTTGCCGCAACCAGTTCAATATCACCAGAAAATCGGAGCCAGACCATGCCTTTCATCAAGACCACGGACGGAACTGAGATCTTCTACAAGGATTGGGGCTCCAAAGACGCCCAGCCTATCGTCTTCCATCACGGCTGGCCGCTCAGCGCCGACGATTGGGACGCGCAGATGATGTTCTTCCTCGAAAAGGGTTTCCGCGTCATCGCCCATGATCGCCGCGGCCACGGCCGCTCCACCCAGACCTTCGAAGGCAACGAGATGGACACCTATGCGGCCGATGTCGCCGCGCTGACCGATCACCTCGACCTCAAGAATGCCGTCCATATCGGCCACTCGACCGGCGGTGGCGAAGTCGTCCACTATGTCGCCCGCGCTAGGGAAGGCCGTGTCGCCAAGGCCGTGATCATCGGCGCCGTRCCGCCTGTTATGGTCAAGTCCGAGAAGAACCCCGGCGGCCTGCCGCTTGAAGTCTTCGACGGCTTCCGCGCAGCCCTCGTCGCCAACCGTGCCCAGTTCTTCCTCGATATCCCGACCGGCCCCTTCTACGGCTTCAACCGTCCGGGCGCCAAGGTCAGCCAGGGTGTCATCGAAAACTGGTGGCGCCAGGGCATGATGGGCGGCGCCAAGGCGCACTACGATTGCATCAAGGCCTTCTCGGAAACCGACTTCACCGACGATCTTCAGAAGATCACCGTGCCTGTTCTGGTCATGCACGGCGATGACGACCAGATCGTCCCCTATGCCGACTCCGCTCCGCTTTCCGCCAAGCTGCTGAAAAACGGCACGCTGAAGACCTATCCCGGCTTCCCGCACGGCATGTGCACCACGCACCCTGAAGTCATCAACCCGGATCTTTTGGCCTTCATCAAGGGCTGAGTTTTCCTTCGGAAGAACAACGGAAGGCGCGCCCTTGCGGCGCGCCTTTTTTTGTTTTGAAAGGCTTCCCCGCACGCGCCTTTTTCATCTCGATATCAGTTTGTCAGCACCGACAACCCGGATAGGATCGCCGCTACACGGCCAGCGTTTCGAACGCTGGCTGGTCGGCCATGCTGCCGAACTGGCAGACGCCAGGATCGATATCGTGACGCTGCGTGAGGATGCCGCAAACTTCGGTCCTGCGCTGAAAGAGGCGGGCCGCGCTGTCGTCAAGGAATGGCTGTGGGATACTGCGCTGTAAAGATCTGAAAATCAATGTAAATCATTGATAATATTGAATTTTAGGCGCGAAATCCCACAGCTTGTCTGCTATTGTCTCCTCACGGTGAAAAACGGGAGACGAGAGATGAGCAATCCGGATGATCTCGGCCTGCGGGCCACGCGTCGCGAACTGCTGGCCGGCGCCCTTGCCGGTGCTGCGGCGCTCTCCTTGCCGCGTGCCACTTATGCGGCAGAGTTTCATCGCGTCACGCATGGCGCCTTCGATATCACCGTCGTCAGCGACGGTTTCATCACCCTGCCCGCCGAAGTCCTGCTCCCCGATGCCACGCCGGAGGAACGCCAGTCGATCCTGGCGCGGCTCGGCGGCGATGCGGCGGGCGCCTCCGTGCGGGCCAATATCCCGCTCATTCGTCACGGCAACGACCTGATCCTCATCGACAACGGCTCGGGTACGAATTTTCAGCCAAGTGCGGGCAAGCTTGCCGCCAACCTCAAGACGCTGGATATCGAGCCCGAGGCAATCACCAAGGTGATCTTCACCCACGCCCATCCCGATCATTCAGGCGCGACGACCACGGCCGACGGAAAGCTGCTCTATCCGAACGCGCAGTATTTCGTCAGCGAGACCGAATGGAATTTCTGGACCGACAAGGACTACGAAACCCATATGCCATCAGCTCTTCATGGTTTCGCCCGCGGCGCGCAACGCGATCTATTCGCGGTCAAGGATAGGCTCACCCTCGTCAAGGCCGGCCAGGAAATCCTGCCCGGAATGCAGGTGATCGAAACATCAGGCCATACGCCGGGCCACATCTCCTTCGAGCTTGCCGGCGACGGCAGTCTCCTCATCACGGGTGACGCCTGCACCAATGACGTGATCTTCTTCGAACATCCGGGCTGGCACTTCGGCTTCGACACCGATCCGGAAACCGCACTGAAAAACCGCCGTATGCTGCTCGACCGCGCCGCTTCGGAAAAGATCAAGCTGCTCGGCTATCACTGGTCCTATCCCGGTGTCGGTTAYGCCGAGCGCAGGGACAGCGCCTATCGCTTCGTAAAGGTTTAAACTTGTCCCGCTGTTGCGGAAAGGCGGGCAGGTTTGACCCAGCGGCAGCATGTTCGGGCGCTACCGCGGCTCCACTCTCAAGCTCAAATATGTGTCATCGAATTCCGCAATCTCCTGCAGCCGATCCCAGTTGATGATTCTCAGTATCCGGTTTTCCCAGGTGAAGACGTCTTCGCGTTTCAACATCTGAAGAGTCTTGTTGACGTGGACAAGTGAAATTCCCATCGCATCCGCAAGTTCGGCCTGGGTCAGCGGAAATCGAAACGACCAGTTGTCAACTTGCTCTACCGTTCGCAAGCGGACATACAATTCGCAAATCAGGTGCGCGATATGAGCCCGCTTCGATCGTCGCCCCATCGAGGAAATCCACTCGCGATTGATGGCGGCGTCGATGATCGTATTCAACCACAACAGCCGCGCCAGATGCGGCATGGTTTCGGAAATTTTCTTCAAGTCGGAATGATCAGCGAATGCGACACGGCAAGGTGACAAGGCGACGATGCCATGATCGAGCTTCTTCAGCAGGAAGGCGTGCAGGTCGACGAAATCGCCCGGCACCTGCAACGCGGTGATCTGCCGTGAGCCATCGGTCATGTCCTTGTAGCGGGCGGACAGGCCTTCGATCATCAACGTACTGTAACCCGGACGCGACCCCTCAACGACGATGTCTTCACCAGGCATGAAGGAGCGGCCGTTGACAATTATTTCGCGCAACCGGGTGCTCTCTTCCGCAGTCAGAACATCGCGGCTTCGAAGATTCAGCAGAAGAGCTTCAATCATCAGATTCCCGTTCGGATCGGTTCATGATCCGATGGAATTTGTGCGAAGGGAACATTTTTCAATGCAAGGCTTTAAGCCTATCAAAATATAGGGAGCCTTCGATGAGCCGATATTACTTTGATCTCCGCAATGGCGACGGTCCGCTACGGGATGACCATGGCCTGGAAATCGGCAGGCGTAGCGACATTGTGCACGAAGTGGCGAAGATCTTGGTGGGAGTCGCAGGCGACGAGCTGCCAACGACGGATCGCGCGACAATTTCGGTCACGGTGCGAGACGAGGGCGGAAAGGTCCTTTCGGTATCGACCCTCACGTTCAACCACGAGTGGACCGACGTCCGACCTGATGCGTAGATTAGAGCGTCCCTTGTGCGTCCGAATGGACGCGCGGCGCTTTAAGGGCGTCCTGCATATTGCGGAACGCCATCAAGGATCTCGTAGAAATCGCTCTTGTCGGCGCAGAAGATATGATAGCCGAAGCGGAGTCCGCTCGGTTCGTCGAAAGCGCCGGCCAGGATGGAAATGACCGGCCGGCCGAGCCCCTGCCAGAACAGCGCAGAGCCGCATTGCGAGCAGAACCCGCGCCTGGCCTCATCGCTCGACTGATACCAGCGCAAGTTTTCCTCGCCGGTAATAGTGACGGCCGAAACCGGCACGTCGGCCGCCGCATAATAAAGCCCCGTCTGCCGCCGGCACTGCGAGCAATGGCAGCCGACCACGACATCGGGCTTCTCCCGCGCTTCAAACCGTACAGCGCCGCACAGGCATCCACCCGCATGATGTTCGCTCATTTCCGTTCCCCCTGAAGCGATCGGAAGATTGACGTCGGGACACCCGCCAGTCAAATCCAAAGCGCTGATCGAAGGCTTCAGTAAAACTGATACTGAGAAAGACGCACGGCACTAACTCGTCGGCGTGCCCTGATGGAAGACGATCTTCCAGCCTTCATCCGTCCGGCGCCAGATGGTCGAACGGCGCGTCACGCGCCAGGGCTCTTCCAGTATGTAGGAGAGCAGGTAGAGTTCAGCCGCCAGCTGCTTAATGCTGAAATCGCGGCATGGCCAGTCGTGCTGCTCCGGTTCCTTATTGTAGCGTTCCAGCAGCGTCTCGATCACATAGGCGCGGTCGTAGATCTTTCCACTTGCGCCGATCTCCGAGAATGCATCATCGATCATGCGCTCGAGGTCAGCCCGCGTCGTCCCGAACTTCCGTCTATGGAAGATCGGTTCACGTTCGGATAACTCCCCGAGAATGTTTTCCAGCTGCAGATCTGTCATCCCACGAACATGTCTCGATATGCTGGTCTGTGCAATGTGCAATCCGGCAGCGCGTATGCGGCACACATGCGACCCGTTTGACAAGCGCCCGCCCCGCAAGTACGAAGCCTGGCATGAGCTCCAACAGCGCGCCCATCTCCCGTCTTGACCGCACCTGCCTGCAGGTTGCCGTTCTGCGCGCTTTTGGCGGACGAGGTCTCCGCGTCCAGTCGTGACGTCCGGATGCCCCAGGTGTCCGGCGAACTGCTGGACGTAAAGCCCTCCGCCAAAGAGCAATTCCAGCAAAGCAGCGGTTTTGCGTCCGGAATTGCGCGAAAAAACAGATAGAGCCTTTCTGTGTTTCGAAGAAAACGGAAATGCTCTCGGGCTGCCAGGGAGACAGGCACCGTGCTCAATCTTTTCAATGTCAATTCGCTCGTCCACTGGGAAGAGCGTGAAATCAACATGCGCGACCATATGGTTCGCTTCTTCTCCGAAGAGGTGCGAACCTTCCTCCGCTCAGCAAATCCGGCCTGGGATATCAGAAGGGTCGAGGCACCGGCGCTGACGCCGCGCGCCCTCGTCTCGGACGCTTATACCAATGCCGATATCTGGGTGCAGGAGCAACTCGCTGAGACCGACGCACCGCTTGTGCTGAGGCCGGAAACGACGCCGTCGACTTACGTCTACATGCAGCACATTCTCGGCAATCATTCGAGAACGCGCCTGCCGCTCTGCGTCTGGCAGGCTGGCCGATCCTATCGCCGCGAGCAGGAACAGCCGTCCAGGCATATGCGCCTGAAGGAGTTCTGGCAGCTGGAATTCCAGTGCGCCTATACGGCCGACAGCGGCAACGACTATCACGCCGCTGTCCTTGAACCGGTGCGCCGTATGATCGCCGTGCTCATCCCGCTGCCGACCCGCATCGTGCCCTCCGACCGGCTGCCGGCCTATTCGCAGACGACAGTCGATGTGGAAGTCGATAACGGCGACAAGTGGATGGAAGTCTGCTCGATCTCGCGCCGCACGGACTTTCCGGAGCGCTACAGGACGCAGCCGAAGAAGGGACCGGCCATGGAGCACGACGTCCTCGTGCTCGAAATCGCCATCGGCCTTGATCGCTGCGTTTACAACTGGAACATGGCAACGAGCATGTAAGGAATGCGGACCGGATTCACGGGGGATCCGGTCCGCATGCAAAATATAGTGAAAACAATATGTCTTGAGTTTTGGGCGATGGTTATGGATATCGGCATAAGAGAGGCGGAGTGCGGCGATGCCGAAGTGATAAGGCTGATAATCGTGAGTGCCTTGCGGGAGTCCAACGCAAGCGACTACTCGCCCGAGATCATTACCCGCCTTGAGAAGAACTTTGCCCCACCTGCGATCGAAGCCTTTCTGGAAAACCGCAGGGTCTACGTCGCACTCGTGTCCGGCACTGTCGTCGGCACGGCCAGTCTGGAAGCAGGTTATGTGCGAACCGTCTTCATTGCTCCGGACATGCAAGGCTGCGGCGTCGGCAAGCGACTGCTTCAGGAAATCGAGAACGCCGCGCGTTCCGCCGGGCTTTCCGTCTTGCTCGTCCAATCCTCCGTGACGGCCGAACCGTTTTACGCCAAGCTCGGCTTCACCGCGGTTGGCGATCGCTATCATGGCGATGAACGCACCATCCTCATGCAGATGTCCCTGTCAGGCTAGTCCTGAAGCCCGTCGAAGATCGAACACCATTGCGGGTGCCCCATATCGTAAAGGGCCGCAGCTTCATCAGGGGTGATCCATTGCATCGCCGTATGTTCATCGCCGAGCAATGCAGGCTCTCCGCCCTGCCATTCGCTCACCAGAAAGAGATGAAAGATGGTATCCTGCTCGCGGTGTTCGGCGACTTTGCCAAATCGCACCGGCGTCAACCCGATCTCCTCTTTTGCCTCGCGTATCATTGCGGCTTCGGCGCTCTCTCCGGGCTCAACATGGCCGCCGACCAGATCCCAGCAATCCGGAAAGCGCGCCTTGTGCCCTGCCCGCCGGACCAGCAGAACCCGGCCTTCCCGCCAGAAGATGGCGCATGCAATATCAGTCAAAAACATGTCCCCCGATGCGTCCGCAATCTGCCTCGACAACAGGCGAAAGTCACTTCCCCTTGCCCTTGTCGAAGCATGTCATCGTCGGCCACAGTGCGAATCCGTGCGGCTGCCCCACGCGATGGAGAAACAGTCCTTGGAAATCCCCCCGCAATTCCATGTATCCGAAACGCCTGGCTGGCTGGTGAACCATCGCATCAATTCCGCCCTGCCCGGCTATCTCGTGGTCAGTTCCCGAAGCTTCACCAATGACCTCTCCGAGCTATCGGCTGAAGCGCTTGGCGAACTCGGCCCGCTGCTCGCGAAGGCGCAGACGGCCCTTGGTACGATGCTCGGCGCAAAGCGCGTCTATATCGGACGCTACGGCCACACGCCGGGCTATCCGATCCATTTCCACATCATTCCCGTTTATGACTGGGTGGAATCGCTCTTCTGGCAGGACGAGCGCTACCGTCTGCGTCAGACCTTTGCCGAAGGCACGGGCGAAACCCTGACCGACGGCGCGGAATTGACCTTCTTCATCTGGCGGGAATTCTGCGAGCGCGCCGAGCCGCCGCCGATCCAGGGACCATCCCTTAACGAGACCATCGAATTGCTGAGAGAGGCAATGCGCGCATGATATTTGCAGATGAAGCATTCAGCATCCCCGTTGACCATATCGAATGCCGGCTTTCAGGAAGTTTCCAGCTTTCCGATGCGCTGGAGGCCAGGCGGAAGGCAGGTTGGGAGAGCTTCCTTGCTCGCCATCCCGCCGCCTTTGATGGCACCTTGTTGCGCCTTGCCGCCCATCGCATCGAAGGTGGCAGGCTGATGATAAACGCGGCGAGCACGTCCTTTTCCGCCTATGTTGAGACCCGCCATCCGGGTTTTGCGGACGAGTATCCGCAGGCCGAGCGCGCCGATCCGCTTGGCCTGACCGCGCTTGTGGTAACGGCAGACCAGCGCGTCATCGTCACGAAACGCAGCCTCACGGCCGAGCAGAACCCCGGTGCACTCTATTTCGTCGGCGGCTATGCCGAGCCCGCGACCGGTGAAAACATCGACCTCTTCGACGAAGCGGCCCGCGAAATCGCCGAGGAGATCGCCGTCACCGATCTCCAGCGCCCCGAATCCTTCGCCATCGGCCTCGCCTACGATCCCGTCTTCTGCCACCCGGAACTCTTCCTGCTGACGGTCAGCCGCTCCACCGCCGCCGATATCCTCGAAGGCGCCCGTCACGCGCCTGACCGTAACGAGGCTGCAGAACTGTTTACGTCACCGCTGAGTGATATCCTGAACGACGAAGGTCCTCTTGTCGGCGCGCCGCGAACATGGAGTTTTCTCAAGGGCCAGGGCTTTCTGCAGCAGCATTTCCGGCAACGCCATTCACTCTAGCGTTGCCGGCTGATAGCGGCCGTCCGATAGCGTCATCCTCCGGGCTGCAAAAGCACGTGTCTCTTCCTGCCGACGGACAGGCGGATGACACCGTCCTCAACATCCGTATCGACCAGCCGTACGGTTTCATCGAGAACGGCACGGCTGTTGACCCGCACTCCGCCGCCGATGATCAGCCGCCGCGCTTCGCTTTTCGACTTTGCAAGCCCGGCGGCGACAAGGGCGTCTGCCAGCGGAAGACCCTCGCGGAAGGTATCCAGGTTCAGAGCGATCGTCGGCAGCCCGGCAGCGGTCTCGCCGTCTTCGAACATGCGCCGCGATGTTTCGGACGCTTCCGTCGCTGCACCTGCACCATGGCAGAGCCGTGTCACCTCATCCGCCAGCACCTTCTTCGCCACATTGATCTCGGAGCCGCGCAGCATTTCCAGCCGTGCGATTTCATCGAGCGGCAGTTCAGTGAAGAGCCTCATGAACCGGCCGACATCGGCATCCCAGGTATTGCGCCAGAACTGCCAGAATTCGTAGGGCGACAGCCGGTCGGCATTCAGCCAGACCGCACCCGACGCACTCTTGCCCATCTTCGCGCCCGAGGCGGTCGTCAAGAGCGGTGCCGTCAATCCGAACAGTGCGCGCCCGCCGGCGCGCCGGCCGAATTCGACGCCGCTGAGGATATTGCCCCACTGGTCGGAACCGCCGAGTTGCAGCAGGCAGCCGTGCCCTTCTGCGAGCACATGGAAGTCGTATCCTTGCATGACCATGTAATTGAATTCGAGCAGCGAAAGCGACTGCTCGCGCTCCAGCCGCTGGCGCACGCTTTCGGATGTCAGCATGCGGTTGACCGAGAAATGCGGGCCGACATCGCGCAGGAAATCCAGGTATTTGAGACCACCAAGCCAATCGGCATTGTTGACCATGAGCGCATCGGTTGGCCCATCGCCGAACGTCAGGAAACGTTCGAAAATGCGCCGGATACCGGCCAGATTCTGCGCAATCTGCTCTTCGCTGAGCAAGGGACGCGACGTATCGCGAAAGCTCGGATCGCCAAGCCGCGTCGTGGCGCCACCCATCAGCGCGATCGGCCTGTTGCCGGTCTTCTGGAACCAGCGCAGCATCATGATGGGAATGAGATGCCCGACATGCAGGCTGTCGGCCGTCAGGTCGAAGCCGTTATAGGCCGTGCCGATCCCGGCGCAGAGCCTGTTGTCGAGCGCTTCGAGGTCGGTGCATTGCTGGATGAATCCGCGCGCCGTCAGAACGCGCAGAAACTCCGACCGGGGACTGGTGGATGGTTGAAAATTGATGGTCACAAGGGTCTCCATTGGGGCCGATGAGGCCGGAGACCTTCTGTTGAAACACACGCCGCCGACCATGCGGCGTTGAGGTGTCAAATAGATGACCGTCGCCGCTCTATGGGAGCAGCGCGTAATACAGGCCGGAAAGGGTCGGAATACGGGTCATGCAGCCTGCATACAGGGCCTGCGATGCGGCCACAAGGGCTTACATCACCGACGCACGGCACTCGGCACTGCGGACTGAGAAGCTGCCACCTCCAGAAGATCGAAAATTCCGTCCGGAAAGATGATGTCGGTACTGCCGAGCAGCTCCTCTACGGACCACCAGTGATGGTCGGCCATGACCTCGCGCTCCAGCTCCGTCCAGCCGCTATCGGAGATCGCACCGCGTTCGGCGTGCACCACAAAAAACTGCTCCTCGGCGCGCACCAGTTCGCCATCGGGTAGCTGCAGCTCGAAAGACCGGCTACCGATCGACGCTCCCACCCGATCCGCATGAAGGCCTGTCTCCTCCCTGAGTTCACGCAGAGCAGCTTCCTCGTAGGTCTCACCCTCTTCAAGCCCGCCCCCTGGCGTCGCCCAATATTGCCGCCCCGCAAGTGCGCCAGATGTGAAGACGAATTTGAAGAGCAGGACGCAGCCGAACTGATCGAGCAGAAGCAGCCGTGCCGACGGACGTATTCGCATCAAACTTACCTCTTGTGTCATCGCTCATGAGAATGGCAATGGAAGATAATCGCAACTTCCGGTCTAAAAAAGCATCAGATGCTTCGTTTCGCCTTCCGCTTCGCAATCGTCGTCTTTCTGACCCTGCTCACCCAGATCGGCGGTATCGCCTATCTCGTGAGCCTTGCGGTTGCACACCTGTGGAGCGTGCGCAGATTGGTGGCGAAGCTCGCGATCTTCCTGCTCGCCTATACCAGCCTGACGCTTGTCGCCAGCATCATTGCACCGATCTTCGGTCGTGTATCCCTGCCCTGTCTGGCAGACGTTTCGGATAAGCTTGTCCTTCGCTCATCGATCTACTGCGCCCTCAACCGCAACTATGTCACTCCCGGCATGCGGGATCTGGCCCATGCCCTCGCCAATAATATGGACAGGCAATTCCCCGGCACGACAACGGTCGCGCTGGATGCCAACTTCCCGTTCTTGACGGGGTTTCCTCTGCTGCCGCACCTGTCGCATGCCGATGGCAGGAAGCTCGACTTCGCCTACTATTACAAGGATGCCGGCGGCAACTTCCTTGATGGCGTGACCCGCTCACCGATTGGCTATTTCGCTTTTGAGCAGCCCAGTGCTGATGACGAGCAGCAATGCAAGGGGCGGAATGACTGGCTGACGGGACGCTGGAACCTCAATGTTTTCCAGCCGCTGTTTCCAGCCTACCGGATTGAGGAGCAACGGACTGTTGCCGCGATCGATTGGCTGACCACCGAGGGGGTGACCGGGTTCGGGGTAGAAAAGATTTTCCTGGAACCTCACCTGAAAGATGCGCTCGGCATTACTGACGATCATGTGCGTTTTCAGGGGTGTCGTGCCGCTCGTCACGACGACCATCTGCATGTTCAAGTGCAGTGATATCTATAATGGCTGACAGAGGATCAGGCTCAGCTTGCCGACAAGCCTGCTCTTTACTCGACGTCATCCTCGGGCTCGTCCCGAGTATGACGACAGTGCAATCGGCAGATTTCGTTGGAACAAAAAGCCCGGCGCTCGGCCGGGCTTTTCAAATCTATTCACTGCTCACTACTCACTACCCGCCTCGCTTTACGCGTTGGCAGCAGCCATCCGCTTCTCGTCGCGGCCGCCCTTCATGCGCTCGGCCAGCAGGAAGGCCAGCTCCAGCGCCTGGTCGGCGTTGAGGCGCGGGTCGCAGTGGGTGTGGTAGCGATCCTGCAGGTCTTCGGCCGTTACCGCGCGGGCGCCGCCGGTGCATTCGGTGACGTCCTTGCCGGTCATCTCGATATGGATGCCGCCCGGATGCGTGCCTTCGGCGCGGTGAATCTGGAAGAAGCTTTCGACTTCCGACAGGATACGTTCGAAGGGGCGCGTCTTGTAGCTGTTGAGCGTGATCGTGTTGCCGTGCATCGGGTCGCAGGACCAGACGACCTTCTTGCCCTCGCGCTCGACGGCGCGGATGAGCTTCGGCAGGTTGTCCGCCACCTTGTCGTGGCCGAAGCGGCAGATCAGCGTCAGGCGGCCGGCTTCGTTGGCCGGGTTCAGCGCGTCGATCAGTTCGATCAGGTTGTCGGGCTGCAGCGAAGGGCCGCACTTGAGACCAACAGGGTTCTTGATGCCGCGGAAATATTCCACATGCCCATGGTCGAGCTGGCGCGTGCGGTCGCCGATCCAGATCATGTGGCCTGACGTCGCGTACCAGTCGCCCGAGGTGGAGTCGATGCGGGTCAGCGCCTCTTCATAGCCGAGCAGCAGCGCTTCGTGGCTGGTGAAGAAATCCGTCTCGCGCAGGCTCGGATTATTATCCGGGGTGATGCCGATCGCCTTCATGAAATCCATGGTTTCGCTGATGCGGTCGGCAAGCTTGCGGTAGCGCTCGCCCTGCGGGCTGTCCTTGACGAAGCCGAGCATCCACTTGTGCACGTTGTCGAGGTTGGCATAGCCGCCCATCGCGAAGGCGCGCAGCAGGTTCAGCGTTGCGGCAGACTGGCGATAGGCGTCGAGCTGGCGTTCCGGGCTCGGAATGCGGGCTTCCGGCGTGAATTCGATCCCGTTGACGATGTCGCCGCGATAGCTCGGCAGCGACACGCCATTCAGTGTTTCCATCGGCGACGAACGCGGCTTGGCGAACTGGCCGGCGATACGGCCGACCTTCACGACAGGCAGCTGTGCGCCGAATGTCAGCACGACGGCCATCTGCAGGAATGCGCGGAAGAAGTCTCTGATATTGTCGGCGCCATGCTCCAGGAAGCTTTCGGCGCAGTCGCCGCCCTGCAGCAGGAAGGCGTTGCCTTCGGCCACATTGGCGAGAGCGCTCTTCAGGCGACGGGCTTCACCGGCAAAAACGAGCGGAGGATAGGTGGAAAGCACAGCTTCCGTCGCCGCCAGCGCAGCCGCATCGGGATATTCCGGAACCTGCTGGA
Source organism: Rhizobium sp. 01L419 (assembly GCF_056400025.1). Taxonomy (NCBI): domain Bacteria; kingdom Pseudomonadati; phylum Pseudomonadota; class Alphaproteobacteria; order Hyphomicrobiales; family Rhizobiaceae; genus Rhizobium; species Rhizobium sp. 01L419. The sequence goes on along the minus strand of NZ_JBFTSM010000014.1, from coordinate 183,293 downwards.
CGGGCTTGCTCCGCCAGCTGCTGGGGGTCCAATTCTGTGCCATGTCACTCATCTGCTTCCCCATCCGGTTTGCCCCGGATGCCTGCCCGTTAAATAGTGCGGCGGCTTATAAACCTTTCGGCTCCCCTTGCCTAGCGCATTCAGCGCCCTACAGAGTTTCCGTCGGCGGCTCGCAACGCCGGTCCGGCCGCGTCAATATGGCGCCGAAACTAGCGTTAAGACGATGTATACCATGCTATTTTCCGGCTAATTTAGATTTTGAACGTACAGAATACCCTAATAAAATAGGGGTTCAGCATGGGTATCGTTTCGTCCGCTTTCCTATCGGACCGGTCTGGCAATTTCGGCATCATGACGGCGCTTTTGATGGTGCCGCTGGTCGGCACCGCCGGGCTGGCGCTGGACTATGCCCATGCGCTGAGCCTGCGCACCCAGCTCTACGCCGCCGCCGATGCCGCCGCCGTCGGGTCGATTTCCGAAAAATCGGATGCGGTGGCAGCTGCCATGATCATGCAGGGCAATGGCACCATCTCCGTCGCAAAGACGGATGCTCGCAGCATCTTCTTCTCGCAGATGTCCGGCGAGCTGACCTCGGTGCCGGTGAATTTGAGCATCGACGTCACCAAGACGGCCAACAAGCTCAATTCGACGGTGACCTTCAGCGCCACCGTGCCCACCACCTTCATGCACGTTCTCGGCCAGGACGCGATCACCATATCGGGCACGGCGACGGCGGAATACCAGACCGCCTCGTTCATGGATTTCTACATCCTGCTCGACAATACGCCGTCCATGGGCGTCGGAGCGACCCCGACCGACGTTTCCAAGCTGGAGGCCAAGACGGGCTGTGCCTTTGCCTGCCACCAGATGGACCAGAGCACCAACAACTACACGATTGCCAAGAGCCTTGGCGTTGCGATGCGCATCGACGTGGTACGCCAGGCAACCCAGGCGCTGACCGACACGGCCAAGAACGAGCGCATCAGCGCCGACCAGTTCCGCATGGGTGTCTACACCTTCGGCACCAAGGCCGAGGACGCCAAGCTGACGACGATCTCGGGCCTCACCTCCGATCTCAATAAGGTGAAGAACTATACCGACGCCGTCGATCTGATGACCATTCCTAAGCAGAATTACAATCAGGACCAGCTCACCAGCTTCGACGGCGCCATGACGCAGATGAACACCATCATCGATCCCTCGGGCGACGGCACGTCGAATATCAGCCCCGAGAAGATCCTGTTCTTCGTGTCCGATGGTGTCGGCGACAGCTATAAGCCGTCGACATGCACCAAGAAGACTACCGGCGGCCGCTGCCAGGAGCCGATCGATACGTCTTTCTGCAAGCCGCTCAAGGATCGCGGCGTCAAGATCGCCGTGCTCTACACCACCTACCTGCCACTGCCGAGCAACAACTGGTACAATGACTGGATCAAGCCCTTCCAGAACGAAATCCCCTCGCGCATGGCGGCCTGCGCCTCGCCCGGCCTCTATTTCGAGGTGTCGCCGACCGACGGCATCGCCGAGGCGATGAAGAAGCTGTTCCTGAAGGTCATCCGTGCGCCGCGCCTGACCAGCTAACCACGCTCGCCTGCCGCTGGTGCGGCAGGCTCGATCCTGTCAAAAGATCAGACCCGCTGGCCGTCGCGGATGCGGTAGCTCGGCGCATACATCGTCACCAGTTCTTCGGCCGCCGTCGGGTGCAGCGCCATGGTGCGGTCGAAATCGTCCTTGGTGCAGCCGGCCTTCAGCGTGATGCCGAGAAGCTGCGCCATCTCTCCGGCGTCGTGACCGAGGATGTGGGCACCGACAACCTTGCGACTTGCGGCATCGACGATCAGCTTCATGATCATCTTTTCCGCCCGGCCGGAGAGTGTAGCCTTCAGCGGCCGGAACTGGGCGCGATAGACTTCCAGCTCCTTGTAGCGCTTGCCTGCCTCTTCCTCTGATAGCCCGACAGTGCCGATCTCCGGCTGCGAAAAGACTGCCGTCGGGATCAGGTCGTAATCCGGTTTGGTCGGATTGTTCTTGTATTCGGTCTCGATGAAGCACATGGCCTCGTGGATCGCGACCGGCGTCAGCTGTACCCGATCGGTGACATCGCCGAGCGCATAGATGTTCTCGACATTGGTGCGCGAATAATCGTCGACGAGGATGGCGCCGCGCTCGTTGACGGCGACACCGGCATTGTCGAGCCCAAGCCCCTGCGTATTCGGGTCGCGGCCGAGCGCCAGCATGACGATACCGGCATTGAGCGTGCCGTTCTTCAGCGTCTCGATGACGAGGCCGTTTTCGCCCTTCGTTACCCGCTGCATCACATCCTGACAGAGGATGCGGATGCCCTTTGCAGCCATCGCCTCATGCAGGCCGCGGCGTAGGTCTTCGTCGAAGCGCGAGAGGATTTCGGCGCCGCGATAGATCAACGTCGTCTCGACGCCGAGGCCATGAAAGATATTGGCGAATTCGACGGCAATGTAGCCGCCGCCGGCAATCAGGATGGATTTCGGCAACTCTTCGAGATGGAAGGCCTCGTTGGAGGAAATGCAGAGCTCATGGCCGGGCAGCGCCTCATGCGGGTTCGGCCTGCCGCCGGTCGCGATCACGATGGTCTTGGCCGTCACCGTCTCGCCGGTCTTCAGGAGCTTGATCGTATGCGCATCGACGAGCTCGGCACGCGTCTCCAGGATCTCGGCATTGGCGCCGGCAAGCCCCTTCTTGTAGAGCCCTTCCAGCCGCGCGATCTCGCCGTCCTTGGCGGCAACCAGCTTCTTCCAGTCGAACGAGCTTTCGCCGACCGTCCAGCCGAATCCGGCTGCATCCTCGAAATGTTCGTGGAACTGAGAAGCATAGACGAAGAGCTTCTTCGGCACGCAGCCGCGGATCACGCAGGTGCCGCCGTAGCGGTATTCTTCGGCGATCGCCACGTTCTTGCCGAGCGAGGCTGCGACGCGCGCGCTGCGCACGCCCCCCGAACCGCCGCCGATGACGAAGAGGTCGTAGTCGAAGGTGGGCATGATGATCTCCGGAGGGAATCGCTGCGTGGGTGGTTCACATATAGGAGTGAGCTGTAGAAAAACAAAAGCCCGGACGATGCCGGGCTTTTGCGAAAGTTGAAGGCGGCCTTACGGCTTGGCTGGTGCCGGTGCGGCGGCCGGAGCCGGGGCAGCCGGTGCAACCGGGCTTTCGGTTGCCGCCGGCGGAGCCTTGATGACCTTGGAAAGCTCGACATTGCTCTGCTTTTCGAGGTCGCGGGAAATGCCCTGCGCCCAGATATCGGCAGCCTTGGCGGTTTCGCGCGAGGCAACCGGGCCGTCGCGCAGCAGCTTCTTGCCGATGTCGGAATTGTAGAAATCGGCGATCGCCTTCAGCTCTTCGACCGTGAAAGCCTTGGCATAGGTCAGAGCTGCTTCCTTTTCGAGGTCGGCACGGCGCGGCGCCAGAGCCAACGCTTGCGCATCGACGGTCGCGGAGATGACATCCTGATAGTTCGGCGAATCCTGGATGAGACCGGCCTTCAGACGTTCGGCCAGACCCGGCAGGATGTTGTCGTACTGGGTGGTTGCGCCGATCGCGTCCATGGCCGCGCGGGCAGCCTTCAGCTGCTCCTCGGATGCTTCCTGCGCTCTTGCGGCAGAGCCGAAGGCAAGCCCGGAAAGAACGATGGTCGCAGCGGCAAGACGGCCAAGGCCTGCAATGTTCATCATGAGTTTCTATGCTCCTGTTATCTGTTTGCCTGCAGCGTGCGGGCACCTGCAGGACCGGCAATGATCGCAAGCGCCGCCATGTTGATGAAAAGCCCGTGCTCCACGACACCGGGTATGGAATTCAGTTCCCTCGAAAGCGCCTCTGCATCAGGAATGCGGCCAAAAGATGCATCGATAATGAGATGTCCGCCGTCAGTGGTAAACTCTCCGTCACCGGATTGGCGAAGCTTCAGTTCGCCCGTCAGACCGAGGCGCGAGGCGGTCTTTTCGATAGCCATGCGCGTCGAAACGAGGCCGAATGGATTGACCTCGATCGGCAGCGCGAAGGCGCCGAGTGTATCGACGAGCTTGCTCTCGTCAGCGATGACGATCATCCGCGTCGAAGCTGCAGCGACGATCTTTTCGCGCAGCAGCGCACCGCCGCCACCCTTGATGAGCCGCAAGCCTGCATCGACTTCGTCAGCACCGTCGATGGTGAGATCGAGCTGTGGTAGCTCGTCCAGTGATTTCAGGGGAACGCCGAGTTCGACGCAGAGCCGAGCGGTGCGTTCGGACGTCGGGACGCCCTCGACCCTGAAGCCGGCTGCAACCTTTTCAGCGAGCAGACGGACGAATTCCTCTGCCGTGCTTCCGGTCCCGATTCCAAGGCGCATGCCATATTCAACATGGACAAGCGCGGCCTCGGCGGCCTTGATCTTCATTTCGCGGGCATCCATGCGCCGCCAGCTCCTGATGTTGCGTTGGATGTGCTGTTTACACGGCTCGTATTGCAAACGAAAGCCAAAATCATCGTCTTTGGATTGAAAGCCACCCGTTTCGGCTGCGACGTTTCTCTCTGATATCCTGGCGTTGCTTTTCGCCCGTTCATCGCCTACTCCCGGATGATCCTACCCGCAAAAAGGCACCACTTTGACCATCGCTCCCGAACATACCGGAAACGCCCTTGTCATCTTCGATCTCGACGGCACGCTTCTCGATACCCATGTCGATCTGGTCGAAAGCCTGAACTACACGATCGCGGCGCTTGATCTAGCGCCTGTCACCTATGACGACCTCACGCACCTGGTCGGCCAGGGCGCCCGTGTGATGATAGAGCGCGCCTGCAAGCTGCAGGGTCACCCAATCTCGCCTGAAGCCCTGCCCCCGCTCGTCGAGCGCTTCGTAGCCCACTACAGCGCAAACATGCCGGGGCATACCGAGCCCTATCCCGGCCTCGTCGCTGCGATGGATCGCCTGAAGGCATCGGGTTATAGGCTTGCCGTCTGCACCAACAAGCTCGAGGGCCTGGCTAGCGGCCTGCTGGAGAAGCTCGGCCTGACGCATTATTTCGACGCGGTCACCGGCGGCGATACGTTCGAACACCGCAAGCCCGACGCCCGCCACCTCACCGGTACCATCGAGCGCGCCGGCGGGGACATTGCCCGCTCCGTGATGATCGGCGACAGCATCAACGATATCGCCGTCGCGAAAAATGCCGGTGTGCCGGCGATTGCCGTACCCTTCGGCTATTCGGATGTGCCGGTGTCCAGCCTCGATCCGGATGTGATCATCACGCATTTCGATGAGCTGACGGTGGAACTCGTGGAGAGTTTGCTGCGGGATTCTGCTGCTAAGGTTGCTGTCTGAGGCAGGGCTCACTCGGCCATCCGTGCCGATGGAATATCCCTGAAGACACTCCCCATACAGCGTGCAAAGTTGCGCTCTGCTTCATCCGACCGTGTCCTCTCGCCATTCAACCCGAAATCCGTTACATCGAGCTCAATTGGAATGGTTATGTCCTTGTTGCCGCCTCGCTGGTTGAAAGCAACAGCGATTTTGTGAGAGGACTTCGCCGCCTCCTTCAATATTTTCATCGTCGGATCGGCATCAAGCATCAATGTCACGCTTCCGGGCGTCTCGGTATTCCTGGGTTCGTAGAGCCTGTCCATATGGCTCTGCATATTCTCACCCAGCAGGTAGGCTCGCGAGGGAGCCGATGGCGTCAAATTCAACCGGCCGTCGGATGAGATGGCAACCTCATTGACAACCAGCTTTAACATCGTGTTGACGGCATGTTGCGCAGGTGAATCCACGAAATCGCTCGTTCTTATGACACTGACCGATCCGGCAATCCTCAAATACTGCCCGTGCCGGTAGACCCGATCTCGCGTGAGAACAACGAATGTGTACTGGCAACCAGCGTGTCGGCCGTCTTCCAGGAGCAGTGGTTCCCCTATTACCTTCATTGTGCCGAGCGCGGAATCGAGCCTGTCTTCGCTTGCATTGGCTGACGCCACGGCGAGGGACGCAGCAAGCGCCACTCCCGTCAAAAAAGTCCATCTCATCTGATCCCCTCAACCCCGGCATGTTGAAGCCTCACCATAGGGCGGTATGCGAGTCTGTTGAATATCGAAGTTAGCGATCATCCGATGGATAGTGGAGCTATCCGTCCGTTTGCACTCTCATTCACCTGAATTATCTCGATCAAGAAGGGACCGCTCGTTGAAGCGCAGCGCTTTCCCGTCAGCATCCCGCAGGCACCTTCTCCCGCTGGGTAGAAGGGACGCTGTCGCGACGCCTCGCTCCCAATCAAAGTGTCTCATGTCGTTGCAAGCCAAGGGGCGGATGAGAGGCCCACGGTACACCCTCTCCTCAGATTTTTCGTGCGCAGACGCCCAAAACAAAAGGGCGGCCCGAAGACCGCCCGCCCAATTACCCATCCAACGCTTGGAGTCAGATCTGCGCCCCACGTGACTTCGTCGTCACATCAAACGCCTTGTCCACAAAAGCATCGCGACCATACACATCGTCGAAATACTCGATCACGCCGTCCTTGTTCGGCCATGCGGTGAAATAGGACACGTAGACCGGGATCTTCTGCGGCACCTTAACAGCATGGTTCTGGCCGGTGGCGATCTGTTTCGCAACATCATCGACCGTCGTGCCGAGAACGGCAGCCGCCATGGCGCGCGGGTCGGCAAGGCGGACGCAGCCGTGGCTCAGTGCACGCATGTCACGCTTGAAGAAGCTCTTCGAGGGCGTGTCGTGCATATAGATGGCGTGGCTGTTCGGGAACAGGATCTTCAACTCGCCGAGAGCATTGTCGCTGCTCGGCGGCTGGCGCACCGAGACATTCTGCGTCGAGCCGTACCAGTCGACGCTGGAGGACGGAACGGCGCGACCGCCGACTTCGACTTCATAGCCCATCTGGTCCAGATAGTTCGGGTCGGAGCGCAGCTTCGGCAGCATCTCGTTGATGATGATCGACTGCGGCACGCCCCAGAACGGGTTGAACTCGACGGTCTCGATCTCGTCGTCGAAGAAATAGGTCTGGTTGTTCTTGCCGCCGACCACGGTGCGCATCGCAAGCTGCTGCTTGGAGTCGTTATAGTAATAGGCCATGAAGGCCGGCTGGTTGATCATCACGTAGCGCGGGCCGAGATCGTCAGGCAGCCAGCGCGCCTGCTCCATCGCGACAACGAGCTTGTCGACCTTGGACGCATTGGTGTCGCCGCCGGTCATGGTGCGCACAGTCGCCTGGCCGATCACGCCATCGGGCTTCAGGCCATGTTCTTTCTGGAAGTCCTCGACCAGTGACACGATCTCGGGCGAATAGTCGCTGCTGCCTGTATAGGCCGAGAAGGTGGCCGCATGCGCGGTCTTCAGCTCTTCCGAACCGTGCTTCTGGATCGCCTTGACGATGTTGGCGACTTCCGTCGAGCTGTCGCCCGGGCGCAGCAAGGAAGTGAGCGAAATGGTGATCGGCGCTTCGTTCCCGCCGTCGGCGGCGCGCAGCTTGGCAAGCTCGGCCTTCAACGCGAGGAACTGCGTGCTGTCTGGATTGCGGCTGGAAAGATAGGCCGCAACGTCGGGGCTCAGGCGGGAGAGCTTCAGCACCGGATCGAGCTTGACGACCTTGCGCTGGAAATCATGGTATCCGGAGAGCTTGTTCGGGTCGACGCGGCCGCGCGTCGTATCCTGCACATAGGCCAGAACCTTGGAGGAAAGCGCCAGTTCGAACTGCGTCAGCGCCCGGTCGCGGAGATCGGGATCCGGATTGGCCGGATCGATCGTCGGCTCGGACACGGCATAATCGGCCGGATCGAGGCCGACGCTTGCCGCATCGGCAAGTACGGTCAGCGCAGCCTTGCCGCGCTCGCTGACACCTTCGCTGGAAACCCAGACGAGCGGGTTCTTGCCGTCGCCGTAATAGCCCTGCAGGGCCTTGGCGACATCGGTATTGGCGCGAACCTTGGCTTCCGTCAGGAAATGGCGCTGCGGAGCGCCATCGGTCGTGGCAGCGCCCGACACGTCGGCGACCGCGCCGGTCACGACTGGATCGGCAAACTTCGTCGTATCGACGAGCAACAAGGCTTCGGTCTTGTATGTGTAGTAGCGCGGGCTGGAAACCTTCGGCAGTGCGGCTTCCGGATCGATATCGCCGCCAAGGCCGTTACGATTCCCGCGAACCGGAGCCGAGGGGTCCATGATGATCGTGCTCTGGCCGCTTCTTGCCCGGTCGCCGCGCAGCATGTCCATCAGCGTATAGGCATGCGCAGGAACCGCGCCCATCACGCAGGAAAGTGCCAATGCGGAAACCGCGCTTTTCAAAACGAACTTCATCTTGTTTTCCAGTCCCAGTACCATGCTGTTGTCAAGTAAAAAGGCTCAGATCAATTCTTCCAGAATTCCCGGCAGCTGCGGCCCATTCATCAGAAACCGGCCCGCGCCGCCAGCACTTTCAGGCTCAACTTTGTGTGACGGGGTCGAACGCAAGCGCCGTGCAGAAGTTCACACAAAATTATGAAATTATTAGTTAATTTTTTACCGAATTTTCCGCTACGAGAAAGTGTGCTTTGTGACGCTATTTGCATTAATTTCCCAGCGTGACCGAAAGAACACGCTGAAATACGCCGGTAAACATGACAACCGGTTTCAATATTTCGCACTGCGTCCGGTTTTCTTGGAAAGCTTTCCACCCTATAAGTCCCTCATCCTCAAAGACTGCCCTTAACAGCATGTGACAGGAAGGCACGAAGCCATGAGCTCCACCCGCACCGAAACCGATACATTTGGCCCGATCGAAGTTGCCAGCGACCGATATTGGGGCGCGCAGGCGCAACGTTCTCTCGGCAATTTCAAGATCGGCTGGGAAAAACAGCCGCTCTCGATCGTGCGTGCGCTCGGAATCGTCAAGCAGGCTGCAGCACGTGCCAACATGGCGCTCGGCCAGCTGGATGCTGGCATTGGCAAGTCTGTCGTGGATGCGGCCCAGGAAGTGATCGACGGCAAGCTGAATGACCATTTCCCGCTGGTCGTCTGGCAGACCGGTTCCGGCACGCAATCCAACATGAACGCCAACGAGGTGATCTCCAATCGCGCCATAGAAATGCTCGGCGGCGTCATGGGTTCCAAGAAGCCGGTACATCCGAACGATCACGTCAACATGAGCCAGTCGTCGAACGATACCTACCCGACGGCCATGCACATCGCCTGCGCCGAACAGATCGCCCATCATCTTCTGCCCTCGCTGAAGCATCTGCATGCGGCGCTCGACATGAAGGTCACCGAGTTCAGCCACATCATCAAGATCGGCCGCACCCACACGCAGGATGCGACGCCACTCACCCTTGGTCAGGAATTCTCTGGTTACGCCGCGCAGGTCGGCTCCGCCATCAAGCGTATCCAAATGACCCTGCCCGGCCTTTGCGAGCTCGCCCAGGGCGGCACGGCCGTCGGCACCGGGCTCAATGCGCCGGTCGGTTTTGCAGAGAAGGTCGCCGAAGAGATCGCTGTCATCACCGACATGCCCTTCGTGACCGCGCCGAACAAGTTCGAGGCACTCGCCTCGCATGATTCGATGGTCTTCGCCCACGGCGCGATCAATGCCGCCGCCGCTGCCCTCTTCAAGATCGCCAACGACATACGCCTGCTCGGGTCCGGCCCGCGCGCCGGCCTTGGCGAACTGGCACTGCCGGAAAACGAGCCCGGCTCCTCGATCATGCCCGGCAAGGTGAACCCGACGCAGTGCGAGGCGCTGACGCAGGTCTGCATCCACGTCTTCGGCAACCACGCGGCACTGACCTTCGCCGACAGCCAGGGCCATTTCGAGCTCAATGTCTATAATCCGATGATGGCCTACAACTTCCTGCAGTCGGTCCAGCTGCTCGCCGACGCCGCCGTCTCCTTCACGGACAATTGCGTCGTCGGCATCGAAGCCCGCGAAGACAACATCAAGGCCGGCCTCGAGCGCTCGCTGATGCTCGTCACCGCACTCGCCCCCAAGATCGGCTACGACGCAGCCGCCAAGATCGCCAAGACGGCGCATAAGAACGGGACGACCCTGAAGGAAGAAGCGCTGGCGAGCGGGCTGGTAACGTCGGAAGAGTATGACGCGATCGTGCGGCCGGAGACGATGATCAGTCCCATGTGAGCTGACAGATTGAATGATGATGAAAGGGCCGGCTCTGCCGGCCTTTGTTTTAGGCTGGCGACCGAATGTGGCGGGTTGCGATGATTGACCGACACTATTGTGCAATCGACCGGAGCTGGAATAGGCTACCATACTCTGACGAATCGGAGAATCTTTTGGAAGGACGGCGGCCTGATCGCGCGGCTACCTTCCAGTTCGGAGGATGACCGGAGTGCAGTGCTCAAAGCTTGCCGTGGCCGCCATCATGCTCATCGCGCTCGACGGAACTGGCGTCGTCGAAGCCGGAGACGCGATTGCTCCTGTTTCTCCAGCCGCAGCACCCGTCAGCGATCCGGAGCCGTGGCTGTTCGGCGACTGGAACGGGGCTCGGACCAATCTTCGGGACAGGGGCATCGATTTCCAATTCGGTTATGTCGGGGAGTTCGCCTACAACCCGGTCGGCGGCATCGATAGCAAGAGCAGATATGCCGACCAGTATTCGGCCGGAGTGACCTTCGATCTCGACCGGCTGCTTGGGGTCCCCGACGCCAAATTCCAGGTCACGCTCACCCAGCGCACCGGCCGGAACCTGAGTGACGACGCGCAGCTCGGAACCCTGCAGCAGGTACAGGAGGTCTACGGCCGCGGACAGACCATCCGACTGACCGACTTCTGGTACCAGCAGCAGTTTGCGAACGGTCTTATCGACTGGAAGATTGGACGAATGCCCGTCAACGAGGATTTTGCCTCGTTCCCGTGCGATTTTCAGAACCTGACGTTTTGCGGTTCGGATCTCGGAAATCTTGTCGGAGACTACATCTACAACTGGCCGATCAGCCAGTGGGCGACGCGGGCGAAGTTCAATCTGACTGGCTTCGGATATTTCCAGGTTGGCGTCTATGACGTAAACCCTAAATATCTAGGGGTTGATGATCAGGTTCTGCCGGTGTTCTTCAGTCATTCCACGGGCGCATTGATCCCCGTGGAACTGGCTTGGTTGCCGAAGTTCGGAGGCGGAACCTTGCCCGGCAGCTACAAGATCGGCGGCTGGTACGACACCTCCAACGCCGACGACATCGCTGACGACGTCAATGGCGATCCTTTTGCCATTACGGGCCTGCCTGCACGCCGGGATCGGGGACGATACGGTGGCTACCTGAGTTTCCAGCAGCAGATGACGGACAATCTCAGCCTGTTCCTCAACCTTGTCATGGCCGACAAGCGTACATCGACCACCGATCGCCAGATCGCTGCGGGCGTCGTCTACACAGGGCTTTTCAAATCGCGTCCGGAGGATGACGTCGGATTCGCCATAGGCACCACGCACGTCAACAGTCGCGCCTCGACGTCCGACGATCCGCGTGGTTCCGAATACGCTGCCGAGCTCTACTACACGTATCGGCCGCATGCCGGGCTGCTCATCCGTCCCAATCTCCAGTATATCCGCCATCCCGGCGGCACCAGCGACAATGACGACGTTGTCGTATTGGGATTGAAAACCTCGGCAACATTCTAGGGCGCCGTGCGTCCGTTCGGACGCACTAGGGATGCTCTAACTCTTTGAATCTACGCATTGGGCTTTGCGAAAATCGATTCCGATTTTCGGGCCGGTGCTGGGGGCTCAGGCCCATCGATCGATCCGGTAGCCGCACGTTGCCTCGATAAGGATTGCTGCGATGGTGTGCCCGGAGACGATGACCACCTCGATGTGAGCTGATGGGTCAAATGATAATGGAAAGGCCGGCTCTGCCGGCCTCTTTTGTTTGAGGTGGAGACAATAGAGGATTGCCGCACATGGCTCGGTTTCGATGAGGCGAAGGGAGTTCCCATCATCCCTCATCGCTGTGACATCCCTTGTGCCGGCACGAGGGCACAGGAATGAGCAAGGAAGGCGCGGCATTTTTGCCAACACTCCACCACCCCTTCCCGATTGATTTTGCCATCCACCAGATTTAGACCGCTTCCAAAATATCCCACTAGAAAGGTCACTTCGATGGCTGACGATCTCTTCCCCCTCGGCGCCGATTCCACCCCTTACCGCAAGATCAGCAGCGACCATGTCTCGGTCGACAGCTTCAAGGGCCAGGAGATCCTGTCAGTCGATCCTGAAGGTATCCGTCTGCTCGCCGAAACCGCCTTTTCCGATATCAACCATCTGCTGCGTCCCGGCCATCTGAAGCAGCTCGCTTCGATCCTCGACGATCCCGAGGCGACCGATAACGACCGTTTCGTCGCCTATGACCTGCTGAAAAACGCGAATATTGCCGCGGGCGGCGTGCTGCCCATGTGCCAGGATACAGGCACGGCGATCATCATGGGCAAGAAGGGCCGCCGCGTCTGGACGGAAGGCGGCGATACGGCTGCTCTTTCGAAGGGCGTGCTCGACGCTTATGAAAAGAAGAACCTGCGCTACTCGCAGCTCGCCCCCATCACGATGTTCGAGGAAAAGAACACCAAGAACAATCTGCCGGCGCAGATCGATATCTATGAGGAAGGCATCGACAGCTACGACTTCCTCTTCGTCGCCAAGGGCGGCGGCTCTGCCAACAAGACTTTCCTGTTCCAGGGCACGCCCTCGCTGCTGTCGCATGACCGCATGCTGGACTTCCTCAAGGAGAAGATCCTGACGCTGGGTACGGCAGCCTGTCCCCCCTACCATCTGGCGATCGTTATCGGCGGCACCTCGGCCGAGATGAACCTGAAGACCGTCAAGCTCGCCTCCACCCGCTATCTCGACGAGCTGCCGACCGAAGGCTCCGAGAGCGGCCATGCCTTCCGCGACATCGAGATGGAAAAGGAAATCCACAAGCTGACGCAGGGCCTCGGCGTCGGCGCCCAGTTCGGCGGCAAGTATTTCTGTCATGACGTCAGGGTGATCCGCCTGCCCCGCCACGGTGCCTCGCTGCCGATCGGCCTTGGTGTTTCCTGTTCCGCCGACCGCCAGGCCAAGGGCAAGATCACCCGCGAGGGCATCTTCGTCGAGCAACTGGAAACCGATCCCTCCAAGTACATGCCCGAGATCGACGAGGCCAAGCTCTCCGAATCCGTCGTTCGCATCGACTTGAACCGTCCGATGGCCGATATACTTGCCGAACTCTCCAGGCATCCGGTCAAGACGCGGCTGTCGCTTACCGGCACGATCATCGTCGCCCGCGACCTGGCGCATGCCAAGATCCGCGAGCGGCTGGAAAAGGGCGAAGGCATGCCCGACTATATGAAGAATCATCCGGTCTATTATGCCGGCCCGGCCAAGACCCCGGCAGGCTACGCTTCCGGCTCCTTCGGCCCAACGACGGCCGGTCGCATGGACAGCTATGTCGACCAGTTCCAGTCCTTCGGCGGTTCCATGGTCATGCTCGCCAAGGGCAACCGCTCGCGCGCCGTGCGCGAAGCCTGCAAGAAGCACCAGGGCTTCTATCTTGGCTCGATCGGCGGCCCGGCCGCGCGCCTGGCGCAGGACTGCATCCGCAAGGTCGATGTTCTCGAATATCCGGAACTTGGCATGGAAGCGGTCTGGAAGATCGAGGTCGAAGACTTTCCGGCCTTCATCGTCATCGACGACAAGGGCAACGACTTCTTCCAGGAGCTGAACCTCGGCTGATACTCCAGGCAGGCTATCGAACGGAAGCCGTCTCGGCGACATCGATATTGGCCGCCGTCACGGCGTGAGTTGCGGGCTTTTCCATGCCCGCGAAATCGGCTGCAATCAGCATATCCTCCGCCTTCACGCTGGCGAGGATGTCGGTGCTGAAGATGCCGTTGAAGAAGCCGCTTTGCTGCAGAAGGAAAGCAATGCCGGCGACGATGGCGAGCGCAAGAATGGCGGGCGACGTGTGGCGAGACGATTCCATGATCTCATGCCTTCAACAGGGGGCCGCGTTCCGGTCCCCGTAAATCCGGTTTATTGAGATGGAATCTGTCACTTAGCGCTTCCCGCCAGTAGATCAGACAACAGACACCGACCGTCAACAAAACCAAAACAATCCCTGAAAATAGAAAAACGACTGAACTTTTTTGAGACACTCGCGCATAGGAGGTGTCTTCGGTACTGTCGAACTTACAAATCTTTGAGAAAAATCATAGGGCTGATCGTTGTATTGCGACCTGTCAAACTTATCGTATGTAATCTTTGGTATATGTGGCTTTAATCTTTTCCCAAGAAATTTAAGCTAACAAATAGAAGATTGCTTAAGAACTGAGGAGTTGCCGGAATGAATACGGCCGTCGCGCCCAAGGTGCAGGTTCCCGATGTGGCGGGTCAGATCACCTATGCCATGCGCTCCATGGGCGTTGCGCCAATTCCCCGCAATTACGAACTCTTCTACGAGGCCTATATCGGTTCCAATCCCGCGCTCACCCGCGACCTTGCCGCTCTCGGCAGCCAGGCGACACAGGCGGAACTCGACGTGCTCGGCACGCAGCACTGCTCACACACGGCGCCAGCCAAGATCTTCGACGACGCGCACAGCCGCATCGCCGGCGAACTGGAAGGCCTGCTCCGCGTGCTGCGCCAGGAGCAGACCTCGCTCGAAAGCTATAACCGGCTGCTCAACGAGACCTGCAAGCGCATCAGCTCCAAGAGCACGAGCAGCGCCGACCTCATCGAAAACGCCATCGACCTTTTGACCCAGGCAACCGGCGATACGATCACCCACGGCGAAAAGACCGTAGAAGACATGGTCCAGCGCTCGCAGGAGATGGATCAGGTTCGCAAGGAACTCGACGAATACAAGCGCATCGCCAACACGGATTCGCTGACGCGCCTTTCCAACCGCCGCGCCTTCGACGACCGGCTGGCCGCCGTCTTCAACAATCCTGCGCTGCGCCCGGTCACTGCGTTGCTTCTCGCAGACATCGACAATTTCAAGAAGATCAATGACACCTATGGCCACCCGGTCGGTGACAAGGTGCTTGCGACGGTTGCCTCCGTCATCCGCACCAATGTCCGCCGCGATGTCTTCGTCGCCCGCACCGGCGGCGAGGAATTCGCCCTCATCATCGACGGCAATACGCTCGACGAAGTGACTGCAATCGCCGAGCGCATCCGCCGCACACTGGAATCCACCCCCTTCAAGAATTCCCGCACCCGCGTCAACTACGGCCCGGTCACGGTCTCCATCGGCATCTGCATGGCCTCGCATGCCGATGATGCCGGCGAGCTCTATTCCAGGAGCGATATCGCGCTTTACGGCGCCAAGAATGCCGGCCGCAACTGCACCGTCGTGTATGAGGACGGCATGCAAAAGGAATTCACCAAGAGCTGGCTGATCTACAAGTCCTGATCCCCCTGGGTTTGGCTTGGGCCTGATCCCGAGTTTCCGGCAATACATCCGGAAATACAGAAAAAATGAAATAAGTCTCTTGAGCGGCCGGAAACGGCCGCTTCTTTATTGCAGGCTTCTTAAGTGCACACCGCGCGCCCTTTCAAACCACCTCGACCCTGAAATCCGTGCCTTCCCAGCGCTGCGCGTCCGTCCAGAAGATCGTGAAGTCGACGACACCGGGACCGAGCGTTTCCGTCGCCAGATCGAAGACATGGATGCCGAAGCCCGTGTCGCGGCATGGACTGTCGGTGGCACTTGCCCAGCCGTCGGTGGACCAGCGCACCAGCGCAGGCTCGGGCAGATCGATGCGGAGCCGCCGGCCCGCCGGCATTTGATCGCGCCGGGCCGTCAGCCGCCAGGAGAAAGGTGCCGGCGCCGGCTTTGCCGCGACATAGCGGGCAACGGTCTGGGGCGGCATGTCGAAGATCGTGCCGTCGCGCAGCGACCGCAGCAGCTTGATGTGTTCGGCATGCGCCCAGACGAGCGGCATGGCGCTGCCGGAGGGTCGGCCGAGGAAAAGCTCGCGTGCCGGCACGTCCTCGCTATCCCATATCTGCTCGGGCAAGAGCCCTCCCTCGCTTGCCGAAGCCTCCAGCGCAGCGAGCATCCGCCGCGCTTCGTCCACTCGTCCGGCGGCGAGTTCATAATGGGCGCGCTCGCCGGTCAGCAGCGGCCAGAGCCTGCCGACACCGCTTCCGGCAAAAGGCGCGCCGCCAATGCGCTCGCCGTAGCCGTCGTCATTGTAGCGATACCAGTAGGGACCGGCGGGAAGGTCGCGGCGCAATTGCGCATCGATTGCCGCCACCGTGCCGAGGATGCGTGGATCGTCGGCGGCCCGGAGGCCGAAGCGCACCAGCGCCAGAGCATCCGGGCTAATCAGCAGGTCCGCCTCCAGCACCTCGCCGAGATCGTCGCGATTGCGGATCGGAATGAAGTCACGCCCCAGCGACGAGGCGCCATCCGTGGCCGAAGCGATGCGCACGTAATAGCCCTCGACGCCGAGACTACGCGACAGTTCCGTATCGGTGGCGTAAGTCCACTCCTCGATGCGCTCGTTCCAGCCATCGGCCACCTCGCGCAGATAGTGCGACGCCGTGAGCCGCCCGGCCGCTTCCAGTGCATCGGCCGCCGCAAGCAGCCCGGCGATCTCCACGGCGAGCGTGAACGGCGAGTAACCGGCATCTTCCTCCCAGCGATCCTCCTGGGTGGCGGGACCGTTTCTGACGAGATAGCTCGCAGCCGCCTCGATCATCGGCAGATAGCGGCCGGCCTCTGACGCATCGATCGCGCCTGCCCGCAGCAGCATGTCGTAGAGCAGGATCGGAAAGGCAGTTTCGTCCATCTGGATGCCATGCCAGTAGGGCCTGCCGTCCAGCCAGGCATTCTGCACCCAATGGCCGTCCGCCTCCTGGATGACGGCGAGATAGTCGAGAACGGAGCGCGCATCCGCGGTGGCCCCGGCCGCGAGCAGACCGCCTGCCGTTTCCACCAGGTCGCGCGTCCACACCAGATGATAGCCGCCAAGGTCGTCATCGCCTTTACTGAAACCCCAGGGGATGGACAGGCTGGCGATGATGGCACCGGAGGCATCGTCTCGGTGGGTGGCGAGCACGCCGGTGCTGACGCGGTAGCGGTTCAGCTTATCTGGATCATGCGGTTCGTCGAGCGCAAGCAGCCCGGCCTGCCACTCCCGCCATCCGCTGCAGTAATGTTTCAGCGCCGGTTCGCCGCCCTGTTCGAGGCTCAGCAGCGCGCGCAGGGCGGCCTCTTCCGGCTGCGTGCCGAAGCCGATGGCGATCAGCGCCCGCCCCTTACCCGCCTGCATATCAAGCGTGCCTGATAGCGCGACATTGCCGGAGGTAGCAACGCAATAATCCTCTCTCAATCCCTTGCCGCGCGACAGCGTCTGCCAGCCATCGGAAATGCCGACATAACCCACTGACCGGGCAAGCAGAGGCACCGAAGCGGCAATGGCGAGCGACCGCCCGGATCCCTCGGCAAAGAGCATCTGCCTGCCCTTGAAATCGGCAGACCAGCCGGTGTTCTCGGCACCGCCATTGACGAGATGCGGGGCAGCAAGCGCATGCAGCCTGTAGTCTGAAAGGTTGCCCCTCAATGCCTCGAAGTGGATGTCCTGCAGCACCACCTCGCGCTCCGGGTCGGAAAAGATGGTCTTGGTGATGCGATAGCGTCCGTCGCGGGCGGTATTGACGAGACGGAAGGCCGGAACGCCGTCCTCGATAGCCTGAACGCTATGATCGGCATCGCGCTTCTCCTCGGAGAAATAGCTCTCCGCCGTGACGATGAAACCGAAATCGCGCATACAGGCCATGTCGAGGCGCGGCGCGTAGATCTCGTTGAGGATGCCGTGGCTTGCCGTGAACCAGACGCAGCTCGCCGAACTGACGGCGGTACCAACAGCACTCTTGTCGCTGGACGTCCATCGGGGCTCGATGCCCGGCGCGCCTGGTGGCTCGACGGAACCGGGTGGCAGTGTCGGATAGGCCAAGTGCTGTTCCTCCGCTTTGTTTGCGCATCTTCCTTGCCATCCTGAGATGAAATTAAGCGATCCGCAATATACCGGCTTGACAGCCGGCTACGATCTTGTGCCCGATAGAATGGCGCGGGAGGGAATGAGGGTACAGCCCGGAGAGGAGCGCCAGCCATGGTTGACACAATGGAAGCATCGCAGGCAAAGCAGGCGCGTGAGCGAGCCAAGCCCAAGGTTGCTGCGCCGGACGGCCGCATCGTGCTCGCCGTCGATATCGGCGGCTCGCATCTGAAGGCGGAACTCAGCAGCGGCAGCGAGCGGCGCTCGGTCGTATCGGGGCGCGAGATGACGGCGGCGAAGATGGTGGCAGCCCTTACCGATCTGACCGCCGACTGGCACTATGACGTCGTCGCCATGGGCTATCCCGGCGCCGTTGTCGCCCACCGCCCTGCGGCCGATCCGTTCAACCTCGGCCCGGGATGGAAGGGCTTCGATTTCGAAAAAGCCCTCGGCAAGCCCGTGCGCGTGGTCAATGACGCGCTGATGCAGGCGATCGGCAGCTACGAGGCCGGCCGCATGCTCTTCCTTGGCCTCGGCACCGGACTCGGCTCGGCCATGATCGCCGAGAACGTCTGCTTGCCGCTCGAACTCGCGCATATGCCCTATAAGAAGGCGACATTCGAGGACTATGTCGGCGAACGGGGCCTCGAAGGTCGCGGCAAGGGCAGATGGCGAAAATCGGTCTTCGACGTCGCCGATCGCCTGGCCGCCGCCCTGCTGCCCGACTATATCGTCATCGGGGGCGGCAACGTCGAAAAGCTGAAGGATCTGCCGCTCAAATGCCGGCGTGGCAGCAACGAAAATGCCTTCCGCGGCGGCTTCCGGGTCTGGCTGGACGACAGCTTGCGGCTGTGAGCGGCAGTGAAACCGATGTGCTTGAAGCCGTAGTGGGCGGCGGAGGGTGATGACAATGCTGGAAACGGACAAGCTGTTCACCGGCTCGATCCCGGAAAACTACGACCGCTATATGGTACCGCTGATTTTCGCGCCCTTCGCCGTGGATCTCGCTCAGAGAGCGGCATCCCTGTCGCCCGGCGCCGTTCTGGAAATCGCAGCAGGCACCGGGGTCGTCACCCGCGCACTGGCGCCGAAACTGTCCTCGGACGCACGCTATATCGTCACCGATCTAAACCAGTCGATGCTCGACTACGCTGCTTCGCAACAGGGCTTCGATGATCGCCTGGAATGGCGCCAGGCGGATGCTCTGAAGCTGCCGTTTGAGAATGCCGCCTTCGATCTCGTCTGCTGTCAATTCGGCGCGATGTTCTTCCCGAACCGCATATCCGGCTACCGCGAAGCAAAGCGTGTCCTGAAGCCCGGCGGACGTTTCCTGTTCAACGTATGGGACCGCCTCGAGGAGAATGTTTTTGCCGACGATGTGACGACCGCCCTTGCGACGATGTTTCCGGACGATCCGCCACGCTTCCTGGTCCGCACGCCGCACGGCTATCATGACAAAGCCTTGATCTGCGCCGAGCTGGAAGAGGCGGGTTTCTCCCATGTGGTGATCGAAACGAAGGCCGAACAAAGCCGCGCATCCTCGCCCCGGATTCCCGCCCTCGCCTATTGCCAGGGAACCGTCCTTCGCAGCGAAATCGAAGCCAGAGCTCCAGGAAAACTGCATGTTGCGACCGACTATGCCGCATCCGCGATTGCCGCCCGGCATGGCGACAGCGAGGTTGCCGCCAAAATTCAGGCCCACGTCATCATGGCAGCGGCCTAGGCCTGCCTGATCGAGCCCCAGACCAGTTTCGTCCTGACGATGAAACTCAGTTTTCCCTCGCGAGCATAGGGAGCGAGCATCTCGCCGAGCTCTCCGTCGAACTTGTTCATCCTGCCGCCCAGATGGGATGGCGCGAACGTATCGCGCGAATGCTGGCAGCGAATGAAGTCTTCGACACTTTGCTCGAATGGAGCGGAGTGGAAATGCTCGGAGCCGTCGATGTCGAGGAACGCCTTGTACGCCGACCAGCCCTCTCGCTTGCCAATGGGATCGAACGCCTCGCCTGTTATGGCCGGAACCCATTTGGCGAGAAAAGACTGCCAATCTGCCTCCCAGGCCGGTTGGAAAGGCGCATCTCCCGATATGACGGCCACCCGGTGATCGGCGGCGGCATAGGTTTTCAGCCGCGCGAAAAGGCGCCTGTGATCCATCCAGTGAATGCTGGCGGCGGCAACGATGAGATCGGGACGATCGGGGATATCGACATCCTCGGCGAAACCGACGATCCAGTGAAGATTGCGCGCGCGCCCTTCCTCCAGGCTCTGGCCGAGCTCGATCATGTGACGCGACGGATCGACGGCAATGACCTTTTCGAAATGCCGTGAGAGCGGCCGTGAAATCTTGCCGGGGCCGCAGCCTATATCCAGCAGGCAGGCGCGTTTCGGCGCGATGCCCAGTAGTTTGTCGTAGACCGCCTCGGGATATGGCGGACGGAAGGGATAATTGCTGACGACATCGGCATCCTCGAACGATGCCCCGGTGCGTTCCTGCGGCTTCTCGACCATGATAGGCTCTGCCCTCTGTTCCAGTCGAGAACCACTCCATAATTCAACAGGATGTCAGTATGGTAACAGGCGCGATGGCCAGCTGTAAAATCGAACGGCTCGAAGGCCGGATCAACGGGGTGTTCGTCTCCCGGCCGGATGCAGGCGAGACCGGCGTCGTCGTGCTCAGCGGTTCCAGCGGCAGAGTGGATATCGATCGTGCCAGACTGCTTGCCGAGGCTGGCGCGCAGGCGCTGGCGCTGCAATGGTTCGGTGGTTCCGGTCAGTCGCCCGGCATCTGCGAAATCCCGCTGGAGACCTTCGCCGACGCTACGGACTACCTGATTGCGCGGGGCTGCCGGCGCATCGTCTTCGTCGGAACCTCGAAAGGCGCCGAAGCGGCCCTGCTTGTCGCCACCCTGGACCCGCGCGTCGATGACGTTATTGCGATCAGCCCGACCTCGGTCGTCTGGGGCAATATCGGTCCCGGCAAGGACGGCATTGCCTGGCCGGAACGCTCATCCTGGTCCTGGAAGGGAAAGCCGCTGGATTTCGTTCCTGCCGACCTCGCCTGGGAACGGATTGATCGCGATGGGCTGGTGTCCTATCGCTCCTTCTTCGAACAGTGCCTGGCGAGGGACGAGGAAACCCTGCGGCGCGCGCGGATTCCCGTCGAAAAAGCCGCCGCGAACCTTGTGCTCGTGGCTGGCGGAGACGATGCGCTCTGGCCATCGGACAGCTTCGCCGGCGCGCTTGCCCACCGGCGGGAAGACAGTGGCAGGCCTGTGTCACTGATCGTTGACCCCGAGGCAGGTCATCGCGTGCTGCTCCCCGGCGAGACGACGCCTCGCTCCAGCCTTCGTGCCCATGGCGGCACCGACATTGCGGATGCAAGGCTTGGTCTGATGGCATGGGCGGCGATCGAAGCCGCCTTGCTGAAGAAGGATTGACTGGCCCGATACGGTTCAGGCGGAAAGCTGCAGCAGGATCGCACTCGTTGCCATCAGCACCACGACGATCCATGGCGGCGCCTTCCAGACCACCAGCAGCAGGAAGCCGGACAGGGCAAGGGCAAAATCGGCCGATGTGAGGACCGCGCTTGTCCATACCGGATTGTAGAGGGCCGTACCTAAGACGCCGACCACAGCCGCGTTTGCGCCACGCATGGCCGCCTGCGCCAGCGGATAGGTGCTGAGCCTGTCCCAGAAAGGCAGGGTGCCGAGCAGCAGCAGAAAGCCCGGCAGAAAGATGGCGACCAGAGAGATGGCTGCGCCTGTGACACCATTGGGAGACGGACCTGTCACCGCCCCGAGATAGGCGGAAAACGTGAAGAGCGGACCGGGCACCGCCTGCGCAACACCATAACCGGCAAGAAACGCGTTTTCCGAAACCCAGCCCGGCCGCACCACCTCCGTCTCGAGCAGCGGCAGGACGACATGTCCGCCACCGAACACCAGAGCACCCGAGCGATAGAAGGCATCGAAAAGGCGCAGCCCTTGCGAATCCATGATGGAAACGATGAGCGGCAAACCGAACAGCAGGAGCAGGAACGCCAGCAGACAGGTGACGCCAGCAGATCTCGATATTCCGAACGAAAAATCTGTCCGTTGCTCGACCGCGGCCCCACGACAAAGGGCGAGCCCTGAAACGGCACCCAGGACGATGGCTGCGAGCTGACCGAGCGCCCCCGCTGATATCACGATGAAAATGGCGGCCAGCGCGATGCCGGCGCGCGGCCTGTCGGGTGTCAGCGATCGGGCCATGCCCCAGACGGCTTGTGCAACGACAGCGACGGCAACGAGCTTCAATCCGTGCAGCAGACCCTGCCCGAGAGGATTGTCGAGCGCGGTGGCGGCGGTTGCGAAGATGAACAGGATCAGCGCGGATGGGAGCGTGAATGCGCTCCACGCTGCAAGCGCCCCCAGTGGCCCGCCGCGCAGCAGGCCCATGGCAAAGCCGACCTGGCTCGATGCAGGACCGGGAAGGAACTGACAGAGGGCGACGAGATCGGCATAGCCCTTCTCGTCGATCCATTTGCGCCGCGTGACGAGCTCGTCGCGGAAATAGCCGAGATGCGCGATCGGTCCGCCGAACGAGGTGAGGCCAAGCTTCAGGAAGGCGCCGAAGACCTCCGCAGGCGTGCCTGCCGATGGAACAGCCGTCTGCTCCTCAGTCATTTCCTTCGCATCCACGCCAATATCCCCCATTGTGCCGACCCGTATCCTCATCATCAATGACGGCACGATGACAACAGGTGATTTTCGATGTCAGTCGAATAAACCGTTGCAGATCTTGTGGTCCTGGAGGCGCGGATCAGGCAGCCTGACGGAACCGCCTTCGTGTGGGCAGCGTCATTGCGATGACACCGGCCATGACGCAGGCAAGACCAACGCCCGCCGTGGAAGACAACGTTTCGCCGAGGAAGATCACACCGATCGCAACGCCGATCGGGACCCTCAGATAGGCCTGGGCCGTGGCACCCACCGAACCGAGCGTCTGCACGAGACGGAAATAGATCACGAAGGCGAGCGCGGTCGAGAAGACGGAGAGCGCAAGGAGCGCCAGCAGCGAATGGAGGCTCGGCTGCAACGTCCAGGGATGATCGACGATGACGCTGACCGGGAGGAGAATCACCGCGCCTGATATCAGCGAGCCGGCAGCCGGCATCATTGGGTCGAGCTCTCTGAAATTCCGCCCGAAGACCGCGGCACCCGCATAGCAGATCGTGGCGGTGACGATCGCAAGCTGAGCCCAGAGTGCCTGTCCGATGCTGCCGAGCGCACCGACGCCGATGATCAGGGCCGTTCCGATCAATCCCGCCGACACGCCGAAAAGCTTGCGGGCTGTGAGCGCTTCATGCCGGGTGATCAGCGCCGTGATCAGAAAGGCAAAGATCGGCGTCGTGGAATTCAGGATTGCGGCAAGACCGGCATCGGTCGTTCGTTCGGCCCAGGCGATCAGCGTAAAGGGCAAGACGCTGTTCAGGCAGGCTTGAAACAGAAAGTAGGCCCATGTCTTTCGGTCGCGGGGCAGCTTGAGGCCACGCCAGCCGATGATGGCGAGAAGCAGCCCGCCGGCGATGAATGTCCGTGCTGCCACCAGCGTGACCGGCGGAATGGTTTCGACGCCGATCTTGATGAAAGTGTAGGAGGCTCCCCACAGCGTCGAAAGCGCCAGAAGTAGCGCCAGTTCCGTTGTCAGCGTCGTCGTCTTTTCCATCACAGTCGCATTCCCTGACGTTCAAAACCGACCGCATGTTTAATGGCTGCGGCCGCGAAATGCTTCGATGCGGAACGAACTATCGATGGAAAAGAAAGGCTTGGTGGTGCGCGCCATGGTTCATGGCGCGCACCGCCAAGCCTCCGATGCATTTGGCCTTGTCACTGAGCAGCGAGCGGAGCCGCCGGAGCCGCACGCGTCACCGGTGGCGGGTTCCACTTGCCGATCAGCGCGCTACCCTTCGGCGCATAGAGCCTCATCGTCAGATTATACGGGCCGTTCGGCGCCGGCAGCCAGTTCCATTCCTTGTCCTTGCCGGGGCTCTCCGTCTGGAAATAGAGGTCGAGCGAGCCGTCCGCGTTGAACTGGAACGGCATCCAGCTGCTGACCGCGAAACGGTTGAGCGGGTTGGCGACCTGGAAGCCGTCACTGTCATAGAGGGTGACCGACCAGAAAGCGTTGACTGGTGGAATGTTCTCCTTTTCGAAGTGGATCGTGTAATTGCTTCGCCCGTCCAGCGGGTTGCCGGTTTCATCCGCAAGATTCAGCGGATAGATGGCGTCTTCAGGCAGATTGGCGCCAAGCCCCTGTTGCGCTATGATCGCGCGTTTCAGGTAGTAATTGCCATAAACGCCCATCGTGTCCGTATTCATCGACCAGCCATTGACCACGCGTGCCAACGTCTTCAGCTTCCAGCCCATGAGCGCTTGCGCATCCTGCGGCGCCGTCTTCAGCGCTTTCTGGACGACAGGATCGGCCTTGGAAAGATCGAAGCTCTTGCCGGGCTCGATGCCGATCCGCTTCATGCGGGCAATGATCGGCTGATCGGTGCTGTGYGGCGGATGAAGTTTCAGGAGTTCGGCAGCGTAAGCGAAATAGTCTTCCGCCGAAGCCGTATCGGCTTGCGTCTTCGGCGGCGTCGTCATGTTGACGGAAGGGTCTATCTTGACCGCGGCCGGCTTGGCGTCTTTGCCCCACTGCGACAGCGGGGTGATCTTGTAGCCGTCCTGGACCTTGTGAACGGCATCGTAGTCGTCAGGGCCATCGGTTTTGGTGCGGCCGATGGTCCAGACATAGGGCGTCGGAGCATCGATCCGTTCAGTTCCATCAGGCAGCTTGAATTCGCCGAACGTATCGCGAAGCTCGGGCCTCCATCCGGGCGAGGCAATCAAGAAGTTTCCGGCTGACGTTCCGGTCGTTCGCCAGCCCGGCGCGGCAAACACATCCGTCCACATGTCCAGCATCGGCAGGAGGTAATAGCGACCGCCGGTATCCGGTGCGGTAACCACCACCGGCTCCTTCGTGAGATCAAGCCAGCCGCTCGAATAGAGCGTATCGAAATTCGGCCGGACCACGGCCTTCATGTCCGCCGCCGGAAATGCGCGGACATTGGCGAAGCGGTTGGCCGGACCGCCAATCGCTCCCTCCTTCGGTTCCATGTTGGTCAGCTGCTTGCGCGTGATATCCATCGATATCAACGGATAAAAATAGACATAGGCTTCGATGCCGATCTCACGCGCTTCCTCTTCGGTCAGGGAAGCGGCCCTGGCCTCAGAGGGGGCCGAAATGGCCATCGAAGCAATTGCCAGGAAAGCGAACGAGATAGGCGTCCGCAACAGGCGTCTGATCCCAAACTGGATTGTCATGTGCGTTTCCCCCGGAACGAAATGAAAAACCCGGCAGGGCCTCGATTGATGCCGACGCATCTTTGGCAAGGCCAGGATAGCGAAGGTACTGAGGACTTGCTGAGTGACCAAAGCGAAACATACGGGGCGAATATCCGGAAGTAAGTTACAGTAAACGGCGCCGTAAATGGTCAGGATACATGGATCTGTGCTTTGATCCGGAGCAGGATATTGGCTTTCATT
Organism: Rhizobium sp. 01L419; assembly: GCF_056400025.1. Taxonomy (NCBI): domain Bacteria; kingdom Pseudomonadati; phylum Pseudomonadota; class Alphaproteobacteria; order Hyphomicrobiales; family Rhizobiaceae; genus Rhizobium; species Rhizobium sp. 01L419. Next base: position 157,749 of record NZ_JBFTSM010000014.1, on the reverse strand, counting down.
GAAGGCCCTTCCGCAAATGTCAGGTGAATGCCATAACTCGATTCCTGACACGGAGGAGGACGATATGACTGAGATGACCGTTCTTGCATTTGCGCTTGTGGCATTCATCGGCATCGCTACACCCGGCCCGACCGTGCTTCTGGCCCTGACGAACGGCTCGAAATTCGGGGTGCGCCGGGCGATATCGGGCATGATCGGCGCAGTCATGTCCGACTTCGTGCTGATCGGCGCAGTCGCACTGGGTCTTGGTGCCCTGCTCGCCGCCTCGGAATTCTGGTTCACCGTCGTTAAATGGGTGGGTGTCTGCTACCTCGCCTTCCTGGGTGTCATGCTGCTGCGCTCCAAGGGGACGCTGGATGTTTCGCTGCGCTCTGAAAGCGGCAATGCATCCGCTTCGGCGGTGACGATTTTCCTGAAGAGCTTTCTCGTCGCCGTCACCAACCCCAAGGGCTACCTGTTCTTCTCGGCCTTCCTGCCGCAATTCATCGATCCCGCCAGTCCGCAGGTCGAGCAATATGCCATGCTCGCCCTCGTCTTTGCCGCCATCGATTTCATGGTCATGTTCGGCTACGCATTGCTCGGCTCGCAGGCCGTCCGGCTGTTGCGGAAGTCGGGCGCGCTCTGGCTCGACCGGATCTGCGGCGGCGCCTTATTGACGCTTGCCGGCTCGCTCGCGCTTTATCGGCGGGCCAGCGTGTAACTACCCCGAATTTACGGGTCTGATTTACGGTAACGTACTTATCCGAACTCGCCCGATCTGCATTCAATAAGCCTCGAGGGGACGCCATTCCGGCGGCCGCAGCAGGAGGGCTTGCGCATGCGGAAAGGACCGAAACTGATTGGTGCGGCGGCGATCGCCGTCATTGCCTGGACCGGTGCCGCAAAGGCCGACACCATCAGCTATGCCGACGCGATCACGGTGCTAGCGAAGGATTGCGGTGCCGATATCAAGAAGTTCTGCAAGGGGATGAACCTCGGCAATAACAGGATTGCCGATTGCCTCGCGCAGAACTCCGCCAAGGTATCGCCGACCTGCACAACTACACTGGCGAGCGTCGCGGCATCGATCCAGAAGCGCGAACAGGCGCAGTCCTCATATAAAAAGGTCTGCGCCACCGACATGGCGCGGCGCTGCAACGGCGTGAAGGGCGACGGCTACATTCTTGCATGCCTCGCCGGCAAGACAAAAACGGTCAGCAATCAATGCAGTCAGACGATATCAGATGCGGGCTGGAGGTAAGGTCATGACGATGAGAAAAACCGCCCTCGCCGGCCTTGCCGCAGCCTTCCTCGTCCCAGCGCTTGCGCTCGCGCAGCAGGTCTCCGAACAACGCATCATCAACGGCCTCGGCAAGCTGCAGGGGGCAGCGCCCATCGTCGATGTCGAACTGCTCAGGCAGGAGGCCATGAACGGATCGGGAAAACAGATGTCCGGCCTCCCGAACTGGAGCAAGGTCGCGCGCCTGCCCCAGATGGTGGTCGAGATCGCCTTCGCGAATGATTCCGTTGCCATCGAGCCGGAATCCTACCGCACGCTCGGCATGATCGCCGATGCGCTGCACCACCCGAACCTCTGGGCCTACAAGTTCCTCGTCGTCGGCCATACGAGTTCGACCGGCAGCGACCAGCACAATCTCGACCTCAGCCAGCAGCGGGCCGAGGCGATCAAGGAGATCCTGTCGACCACCTTCGCCGTCGATGCCGGGCGTCTCTATGCGGTCGGGGTCGGCGAATATTTCCCGATCGAGGGCTCGAAATCGGAGGCCGCCGATAACAGGCGCGTCCAGCTCTACAATCTCGGGGTCTTCACGCGCAAACCCTGAGGAAGAGACCCACCGTGCTGCTGATTCCAACAGCCGGCGGCACGGTTATTTCTGGACAGGCTGGCCAGCATTTGTCCGCTCCCCCATGCGCGCCACGAGCAGCGAATAGGCCACGTAATATTTATAGATGTTGCTGACATATTGAACGGTTTCCCGCCCGACGATCTCGGAGGCGGCATTCTCCACATTGCCGAACCAGACATTGGGGTCGAGGCCCATCGCCTTTGCCTTGTCGCGAAACTTGTGCAGGTTGCCAGGCCCGGCATTATAGGCGGCGAAGGCGAAAAGCTGCTTGTCCTTGGCGTCCAGGCCCTCGTCATCAATATAGGTGTCGATCAGGTGGCGCAGATATTTGGCACCGGCCTCGACATTGCGATCCGCATCCTTGTCGATGCCGCTGATGCCGATCACCTTGTCTTTTGCCGTCGAGGGCAGCATCTGCATGATGCCGACGGCGCCGCGCGGCGAGCGACGCGACTGGTCGAGCTGCGATTCCTGATAGCCTTGAGCCATCAACATCAGATAGTCGAACGAATAGCTGCCGCCATATTTGCGGAAGATCTCCACCAGCGTCTGGAAGCGGGCGACGTCGGAGGGCGAATAGGCGCGCTTGATGATCTTGTCCTGCTTGTAAAAGGTGTTGCGCAGGATATTGCCGAAAGTCGTGCCGACCTTGTGCGTCGCAACGAAGGCGTTCAGTTCCGCCTTCAGCTCCGGGCTGTTCTTGCGGATCGCCCAGGCGATCTTGCCCTCGGAGGACAGCACGATATCCTGGCGCACCTTCATGTCGGCAAAGACATGCGACCAGATATTCCCCTTGTAGGCGTCGACGACCGTGAAGGGCAGAAGCTCGGCATTGACCATCTCCATCAGGTCCTCGTCTTCGAGGCTTTCATCCATCACACGGATGCCGATCTCGGGTTTTCCTGCCGCGGTCAACTCCTTGTTGCGGACCAGAAGATGCTCGTAATAGCTGCTGGAGGCGCGCACCGCGATATGCTGGCCCGAGAGATCGTCGAGGCTGGCGATCGCCGGGCTGTTGGGAGCGGCGACCAGCACCTCCTCGGCATTTTCATAAAGCGGATCGGCGAAATCCACCTGCTTCAGCCGCTCGTCGGTGATCGTCATGTTGGCCATGACGATATCGCCATAGCCCTCGTTGAGCGCGTCGAGCAGCCTGTCGCGCGCCATCGGCACGAAGACGATGTTGACGCGGTCGATCTGCTTCTTGCTGTTCTTGTTGAGGACCTTTTCGAGCTCCAGCCCGAACTGCACCGCCGTGCCATACTGGCGGCCCTTGTCGACGAAATAGATCGTCTTGCTGTAGGGCACGAGCACGCGCACGATGCGGCGTTCTTTCATCTTGCCGAGATCGATCACGTGCTTGTCGATAAGATCAGGCTTCTCCACCGGCGCCGGGGTCTCGGCCGAAGCCGGCCTTGTCCCCAGCGACACAGCGGCCAGAACGAGGACGAACAATATCTTCAAAAACGAGCTCATCGAGGCCTCCCCAGCATCGGCCATGAACGCATTTGTATCGCTGCGGTTTGGATCTCTTCCGTCGCGGCAGCTCCGGCCGCACTGCCGCGACGGTCTAGGGAGGACTATTGCGGCGCCAGCCGCTCCAGATCGTTCAGCCGTTTCAGGGCCGCCTGCTGACGCAGCAGGCTGTAATTGATGCCGCTCGCATTCAGCGAACTGCCCTCCTGATAGGGGTACTGATCGAAATCGGAGAAGAAGTCCTTGATCTTCGCCTGCACCGGCACGAGCAGCCACATATTGCGGGCAAGGAAGTCGACAGCGCCGCCACCCTCCTTCATTCCGCGCTCATATGGATCCATGCGCAGGTTGGCGATGTTGGCCCAGGCCGGCACCTCGCGCGTCGCGGTGGCGATATTGCCTTCGCTGTTGATCGCAAAGCTGAGCTTCCAGTCGTTCCACCTGATGGCGTTGAGATTGCCGCCCTGGTCGAAATAATAGACGGAATCACGCGGTCCGGCTTTGACTTCGCCCTTCAGCATCGGCAGCAGGTTATAACCGTCTAGATGCACCTTGAAGTTTTTGGCGCCCGACGTGAAACCGGCCTTCATCTGCTCCTTCAGATCGTCCATGCCGGCGGCAGCCGCGAAGGTCGGCATCCAGTCCATCAGCGTGACGATATCGTTGACCTCGGTTCCGGGCTTCACGACACCCGGCCAGCGCACCATCATCGGAATGCGGAAGCCGCCTTCCCAGGTCGTACCCTTTTCGCCGTGGAAAGGCGTCATCGCCCCATCCGGCCACAGGGCAATCTCGGCCCCATTGTCGGTGGTGTAGAGAACGATCGTGTTGTCGGCGATCCCGAGCTGATCCAGCTGATCGAGCAGCTGGCCGACATGACCGTCATGCTCCACCATACCGTCGGCATGAATGCCTTTGCCCGTCTTGCCGAGAGAGTCTGGCTTCAGATGGGTGAAGATGTGCATACGTGTTGCGTTGAACCAGACGAAGAAAGGCTTCTCCGCTTTGGCCTGCCGATCGATGAAATCCTTGGCGGCGCCGAGAAATTCCTCGTCGACCGTTTCCATCCGCTTCGTGTTGAGCGCGCCGGTATCTTCGATCTTCCCATCGGCACTAGACTTGATCACGCCGCGCGGGCCGAACTGCCGGCGGAAGGCCGGGTCCTTCGGGTAGAAATAGCCTTCCGGCTCTTCCTCGGCATTCAGGTGATAGAGATTGCCGAAGAACTCGTCGAAGCCGTGTTTGGTCGGCAGGTGCTGGTCCTGGTCGCCAAGATGGTTCTTGCCGAACTGGCCGGTCGCATATCCCCTCGTCTTCATCACGTCGGCGATCGTCGGCATCCAGTCCTGGATGCCGTGCGGATCGCCCGGCATGCCGATCGTGAGAAGGCCGGTGCGGAATGGCTCCTGCCCGAGGATGAAGGAAGCACGCCCCGCCGTGCAGCTCTGCTGCCCATAGGAATCCGTGAAGATCGCCCCTTCCCTGGCGATACGGTCGATATTCGGCGTGCGGTAACCCATCAGGCCCATCGTGTAGGCGCTGATCTGCGGAATGCCGATATCGTCGCCGAAGATGACGAGAATGTTCGGTGGTTTTGCGGAACCGCTGCCCTGTGCAGGTGCTGCCTGCTGCGTCTGCGCGGCAGCCGGTCCGGCAGCGGCAGAAACGGCGAGAGCCGTGAGCGCCAGCGATGTGCCGCCGAGCAGAAGATCACGGCGGCTGACGGGCACGATCGGGTCATCCTGCTTTTGAATGTCGACGTCTTTCATCGAATTCTCTCCTTGAGATGAAACCTACACGCGAATGTTTTGCCAAATTCCATGATCGCGGAAGTACGTTACGGTAAACACTGAGCGTAAACGGCCGCGTTAACGGTCCGGGCTTTCCCTCAGGCCCTGATATCAGCCTGTCACATATCCTTCGCTACCGCGCGCTATTGCCTGCCCGTAGCAATGACTTGATATGGTCAGGAATGATGCCCATGTGCCCCTTCTGTGCCGCAAACCGTGCGGAAAAAGCCCCGCCGCTCTTTTCCAACAACAGCTGCTATTTCCTCGAAACGACCGATCAGGTGCTGCAATGCTCCGGTATCATCATACCGTTCCGGCATGTCGCAACGCCCTTCGACCTGACATCAGAGGAATGGTTCGACACTTTCGACCTTCTGGAGAATGCGCGCGCCCATCTCGATAGATCCGAACCGCACGGCTACAATATCGGCTGGAATGTCGGCGAGGTTGCGGGACAAACGGTCCAGCACGCCCATCTGCATGTCATTGGCCGCTTTGCCGACGAGCCGCTTGCCGGCCACGGCATTCGCCACCACTTGAAGCAGGCCACCAACAGGCGGATCTGATTGCCTGTCAGCTCGGCCAGGGATCGTTCTTGGGGCTGTCACCTTTCTGCAGGCTCTGCAGCATGTTGATAAGCTGCGGCGCCATCTCCCGGATTTCCGTCAGATGAATGGCGGTGAGCCGCTTCAGCGCATCATCAGCCTTTTCCGTCAGCTCCAGTGTCTGCCGCCGCTTGTCGGCCGGGTCTGTCCGGCGCGAGACATAGCCGGCAGCAACCAGCCGGCCGACGAGTTCGGTTGCCGAATGCGGCGCAATCAGCAGGCGCTCGGCAAGCAGGCCGATCGTCATCGCATCCTCGCTGCGATGACCGCGGATCGCCAGCAGCGCCTGATGCTGCTGTGCCGGCAGCCCCTCTTCCAGCGCGGCCGAAGCGCTGAAATCCATGAAGCGGCGCAGCGTATAGCGCAGGTTGGACAGCGCCTCGTAATCGGCATCCGTCAGGTCATTGTCAGGCGTTTTCACCATGCGTCCCCCAGGGCGCTTCATCCGCTCATTGCATCCATGCGGCCACTTCCATCTGCCGGTGATCCCCAAGCATGCGCAGCGCCTGCATCAGTTCCGGTGCCATCTCGCGGATTTCGTAGAGATGGGCGGGTGTCAGACGGTGCAATAGCTCTTCTGCCTGTGCTGTCAACAGGACGGCCGGCCGGCGCTTCTGTCTGACATCGATGCTGACATGGCCGGCCTCCTGCAGCGAAGCCGCCAGTTCGGCTGCTTCATCCGGCGTCAGAAAAAGCTTGTCCGAGAGATCGGACAGGGTCATGCGCCCCCCGATGCCCAGCCCCTTGATGGCCAGCAGCGCCTGATGCTGCTGTCGCGTCAGGCCGAGTTTTTCGGCCGCCTTCCCACTGAACTGGCGAAATTTGCGGATCCTGTATCTCAGGTTGGCAAGCGCTTCATATTCGATTTCGGATAGAGCGCGGTCCTTGTTCGGCATGATTCCAGCTCCTGGTTTTGGCTGTTGATTTATATCGTACTACGATATATTTGCGTCAAGAACGAAGCCGTCAACAGGACCTGCAATGCCTCCCCAAAAAAACGCACATCGCCCCCATGACTTCATGGGTGGCCTCTCCCGGCGCGAGGCCGGGGATTTCACCACGGACAAGCGCGTTCTCGCCCTCGTCGGCATGGCGCTGATCGTCGGCACGGGCGGCGCATTCGCCGCCTGGGTTCTGGTCAGCCTCATCTCGCTGGTGACGAACCTCGTCTGGTTTCACCGCTTCAGCATTGCTGCCGTCTCGATGGCTCAGGCTCCGCGCTCCGTCTGGATGGTGCTGATCCCCGTTATCGGCGGCATCGTCATCGGCCTGATGGCCCGCTTCGGCTCCGAAAAGATCCGCGGCCACGGCATTCCCGAAGCGATCGAGGCGATCCTGATCGGCGGCAGCCGCATGTCGCCGAAGGTGGCGATCCTCAAGCCGCTCTCATCGGCGATCTCGATCGGCACCGGCGGTCCCTTCGGCGCCGAAGGCCCGATCATCATGACGGGCGGCGCGATCGGCTCGCTCTTTGCCCAGTGTTTCCATCTGAGTTCGGCCGAGCGCAAGACGCTGCTAGTCGCAGGTGCGGCCGCCGGCATGACCGCGATCTTCGGCTCGCCGATCGCCGCTATCATGCTTGCCGTCGAACTGCTGCTATTCGAATGGAAGCCGCGCAGCTTCATCCCGGTTGCGGTCGCCGCCTGCGTGTCGGTCTGCTGGCGTCCCTTCCTGTTTCAGGCAGGCCCGCTGTTCCCGAAGCAATTCAATATGGACCTGCCCTGGTGGGGCATCCTGCTCTGCGCCGCTGTCGGCATCATCGCCGGCCTGCAATCCGGCATCCTCACGACGCTGCTCTATAAGATCGAGGATCTCTTCGAGGCCCTGCCGATCCACTGGATGTGGTGCCCGGCGCTCGGCGGTCTCTTCATCGGCCTCGGCGGCCTGATCGAGCCGCGCGCGCTCGGCGTCGGCTACGATATCATCGACGGCCTGCTGAACAGCTCAATCCTGCCGGCCGCCGTGCTGACGATCCTGCTGGTCAAGGCGGCGATCTGGCTGATTGCCCTGTCCTCGGGCACCTCGGGCGGCGTGCTTGCGCCGCTCCTGATCTTCGGCGGCGCGCTTGGCTGGCTGGTCGGCCTTTTCCTTCCCGGCGATCCCGGCTTCTGGGCCCTGCTCGGCATGGCCGCCATGATGGGCGGCACGATGCGCGCGCCGCTGACGGGCACCTTCTTCGCCCTGGAACTGACAGGCGATGTTTCGGCGCTGCTGCCGCTGCTGGCAGCGACCGTCTCCGCCTATGCGGTCACGGTGCTGCTGCTGCGCCGCTCCATCCTGACGGAAAAGATCGCCCGCCGCGGCCAGCACATCACCCGCGAATACGGCATCGACCCCTTCGAGTTTTCTCGCGCCCGCGACATCATGATCAAGGAAGTCGATACTTTCCCGGCCGAGATGACGGTCGGTGAAGCGACCAGCTTCTTCGTCGCGACGCCGAAGACCCACCGCGTCTATCCCGTCGTCGATGGCAAAGGCATCGTGAAGGGGCTGGTCTCGCGCGGCGACGCGCTGCGCTGGCAGCAGGATGGTACGCTTGCCGACCAGACGCTCGGCGATCTCGTCTCCGACAGCTCGCTACCATTAGCCCATCCCGACGATACGGTCGGTTATGTCGCCGATCTGATGCTGGCAACCGATGCCGGCCGCATCCCGATCGTCGACGCAGAAAACGGGCAATTGCGCGGCCTCGTCGCCCGCAAGGACCTGCTGCGGCTGCGCCATTCGCTGCGGGCCACCGAGACGGAGCGCCAGCCCTATTTCGGGCCGCGCCGGCAGGTGAATGAAGGGCGCACCTGAAGCTCAGGCGCCTGATGGTATCAGTGGAAGCCGCCGTCAGCCTGTGACGGCGGAGAGCCGCCTCAATACAGCGGATGCAGGCCCCGCCCTATGCGCGCGACCCGTTGTTGCCCCTTTGCAATGCGCAAAAGAGAAACAGACCTAGAGTAACGGCGACCAGATTATAGAGTGTCGCAACCGCGAATGCAGTCCCATAGACACCGCCGCCGCTTCCGTCGCTAATGCCGAACAGGATCACGCCGACGATCGTCACGCCGAAAGCCGAACCTGCCGTTTGTGTCGTACTGAAGACGCCCGACGCCATCCCGGCTTCGGAATTTGCTACGGTACTCAGAACCATGTTGAGCAGAAGCGGAATGATAATTCCCTGACCGAATCCCTGGAGAATCACCGAGATAGTCAACGCCCATCTCTCTCCCCCGACAAAGCCGTCGATAACCGCGATCAGCAAGCCGAAGCCGAAGATGCCCATGCCAAGTGTTGGCGCCTGATGCCGCAACTGTTTCGCTAACGAGGCCGAAACCAGGGAGCCGGCGAAGAATGCGACTGTGGAAGGCAAAAACAGCATGGCCGCCTGTAGAGGGGTCTGGCCGAGGCCGACCTGCAAAAAGATCGTCAGTGACAGCGAGAACGAACTGATCGCCGAGAAAAACAGAAACGACGCCGACATGCCGAGGGCCACACCGTCGTTCTTGAAAATCGAGGGATCAATGATCGGGACGCCGCCGCGTCGCATCAAGCGGCTTTCATAGGTGATGAAGGCGACGAACAAAGGCACGGACGACAATAGGCCCGTGATCGCCCACCATGGCCAATGTTGTTCCTGCCCCACCATTGCTGGCAGGAGGATTGCCGTGAGTGCGGAGGCGCCGAGTAGCGCTCCCATGAGGTCGAGCCTTGCCGATGCAGCGTCTCTGGTTTCAACAATGAACCATTTCCCGGCAATGAGGGCGTAGGCGGCGATGGGAAGGTTGACAAAGAAGATCAGGCGCCAGTCGAGGTTGCCAATGTCGAGTGCCATCAAACCGCCGCCGAGCAGTTGCGAGGCCGCACCTGCGACGCCTTGCACAGCGCCCATCACGGCAAAGGCCCGCCGACGCTCGTCACCATCGAACAATAATCGCAGCGACGCATAGACCTGCGGCATCAGCAGGGCTGCGCCGATGCCCTGTAGTGCTCGTGAGGCAATAAGGCTCCAGGGCGATAAGGCGACGCCACACAGCAAGGACGCCAGTGCAAAGATTGCCATGCCGGAGAGAAACATACGCCGCCGGCCATAGAGGTCGCCCAGCCGCGCGCCGTTGAGCAGCATGGCGCCGTAAGATACGCTGTAAGCGACCATGATCATCTGCAACTCGGCATTCGAGGCGTGCAAGTCCCGTTGAATATTCGGCAACGCCACGTTGACGATGAAAAGATCAAGGATGGTGACGAAATTTCCGGCCAGTAGCACCGCAAGTGATGAATTGGCTCCCGCCCACTGACGTTTCCTATGTATCGACTTCATCTTTTTCTCCGCCTGAAGGGAAGCAAACAGAATTGGGCTTCCTGTGGAGAAAACGATATCTTGTCTTGAATGTTGATCAATTCGGGAAAATGGACTTACATAAAGGACAAAATGTCCTTTATGGCGCGATCATGGATAGTTTCAGCAGTCTTACCGCCTTCGTTCACGCCGCCGAGCGACACAGCTATGTCGCGGCCGCTCGCGTCGCCGGGGTTTCTCCATCGGCTATCGGCAAGGCCATCGCTCGCCTCGAAGCACGGCTTGGCGTTCGGTTATTCAACAGAACGACGCGCAATATCAGCCTGACGGAGGAAGGTTCAGCCTTTTACGAACGCTGCAAGCGCATCATCGACGACCTCCAAGATGCAGAGACAAGCATTATAGAAAGCCGGAAGCGCCCCAGGGGACGCCTGCGCATCAGCGTCGCGCATATCGTCGGTCATCACCTCCTGATGCCGATCCTGCCGGCCTTTGTGGAACGATTTCCCGAGATCGAGCTGGATATCGACTTTGAGGATCGCGTCGCCGATCTGGTGGCGGAAGGGGTGGATGTTGCCATTCGCAGCGGCGAACTCGCCGATACCGGTCTGATCGCCCGCCGTCTCGGCGAGCAGCATTTTGTGGTTTGCGGAAGTCCCGGCTATTTCGATCGCCATACGCTGCCAACCGCGCCGGCCGACCTCGCCGGGCATGCCTGCATCCATTTCAAATATCCAACCAGCGGCCGCCTGGCGCCCTGGGCTTTCGCTCCTCCGAACGAAAAACTGATCTTGCCGAGAAGCCTGACCTTCAACAATACGGATGCCGGCTTGCGGGCCGCGCTGGATGGTTTGGGAATCGCCCACCTGCCGGTCTATGTAGCGGCAGCCCATATCCGCGGCGGATTGCTCGTTCCCGCCCTGACCTCATACATGGTCGCGTTTGGTTCATTGTCGCTCGTCTGGCCGTCAAATCGCCAATTATCGCCGAAGGTTCGGGCCTTTGTGGATTTCGTAGCCGAGCATCTCGCCGCCCGATTAGATGCTTTCCAGGCAGGTGTGGCTCCGTCGCAAGCTTCCTGATTTTTGTCGGAAATGAGCCGCCCTGAAATCGCTTGTTAAATCGTGTCGAAAATATCAAACGCAAAAGCCCATTTTCCGAGGGGCGACGACCGCGAAATGCTCGGCGTCCCGCTCGCGCAACGGTACGCCCCCTCGATGTCTCATCCAGCTCGATTGGCTTCACCGTCCCGTCAGCTCGCGACCCAGAGGATGCAGGCAAGGCCAGCAAAGAAGACGGCGAGAACCAGGGCGAGCCTGAGAAATATCCAGAGATCGTCCGTATGATCGAACGTCACCTCGGTCCTGCGCTGCGCGTTCCAGGACGGCTGAGACGGAGCCACATGGCGCAAGCGCGCCTGCATGTAATAAGCCCACCAACGACCATACATCGCCTTTTCCTTTCGCGTTGTCGGAGCGGACGAAGGATCATCCGCGCCAGGCAAAGCTACTCATTCGGGCATATGTTTTCGATTGGGACGGAAGGGCGCCGGCATAGGCTTCCCATAAAGACATCCGGGCTGTCACTGGCCCGCCGGCCTTGATGCAATTCCTATATTCCCCGCCCCGCGGCAATATCGATTTCCTATGGGCTTTTCGTCAGACTCGCTCCCGCAACCCTGTCGACAATGCCAAGGAAGAAACCCATGTTCGGCCGCAGCGGCGTAACGTATCTGGCGCGTGAACGCGAAATCATTGCCCATACCCGAAGCCGCAAGGCCTATCGGCGTTTTCTGACGAGCCTGATGACCGCCGGCGTGCTGCTTGTCCTGCTGGCGGGCGCAATCGCCATTCGGCTGGTGCCGGGCGACGACAGGACCGGCATATTTTTGCAGGCAGCGGGCCATCATGCGCGCGCATGATGGCCGCAAGGCATTAGCGGCCGAGCCAGCGATATTCCTCGATCGAGGCCTTGCCGGTCTTCTTGTCGTAGAGGCAGATCAGGTTGACGTTCTTGACCTTGCTCTTGCCCTTGCCCATCGAGCCGCGCAACAGCACGGCGACCTTGCCCGTCGCATCGTCGAAGACAACAGGAGCGGTCGCCTCGGGCGTATCTATGCCCGACTGGCCGATGCAGGTGCCGTTCACCTTGGCGAAGAGCGCATTCCACGCGGCATCGCTTGAGGCGCCGGCATAGTGAGCCGAAAGTAGCATCGCGGTCGCCGCGATCGTCATTTTCTTGATCATTTTCAAACCCTTGTTGAACGGAAAGGAATCGCCCATCGCGTGGGATCTGTTTAGTGATGGGCGAGCGGGGCTAAAACAAGGCGGCGGGTGCTGCACGCGGAAACGCCGAATGATCAACCGCGCGCAATCTCCGCACGCAGCCATTCGGCCGCGGCGGGGACGCTGGCGCCAGGCGGCGGATCGATATTCATGACCATATGGTAGGTATGGCCGGGAACGGTCGGGCCAAACGGCTGGACGAGGTGCCCGGCTTGCAGCTCGTCGCGCACAAGGGCCAGGCTCAACAGCGCTATCCCCTGTCCGGCGACGGCAGCCTGAATGGCATGGCTTTCGTCAGAAAAATGCAGTTGTCCCTGAGGCTGCGACCGGACAATACCGGCCGCAGAGTACCAGCGCTCCCAGGTGGGGTTGAGCGGGTGATTTCGCCGCCACTGAAAATGGATCAGCGGCACCGTACTCAGATCCTCGATGCTCAGTGCACCGCACAGCGGGTTGGCCACGGGCGCGAAGTCGTCGGCGAACATCACCTCAGCGCTCAGGCCGGGATAGGGCCCCCGACCGTACCGGATGGCAATATCGACGCCATTGTCCGCAAGCCCGACCGCTTCGTCCGAAGCATGCAGCTGAAGGTCGATGTCCGGATGCAAGGCATGGAAACGTGCCACCCGCGGGACCAGCCACTTGGCCGTGAACGCGTTTGTGGCTGAAATCGTCACCCTGGCGCGTTTGCGGATTTGGACCAGGCGATCGAGCGTCGCCTCGAAGGCGTCGAACCCGTCCCGCAGAACAGGGTACAGCTGCGCACCCGCCTCGGTCAGCACCACCTTGCGCACCTGCCGACCGAACAGGACGAGACCCGTGTGCTCCTCCAAAGACCTGATCTGGTGGCTGATGGCTGTGGGCGTGACATTGAGTTCTGCCGCGGCCCGCTTGAAACTCATCAGGCGGGCGGCTGCCTCGAAGGCGCGGAGAGCGGAAAGCGTCGGAAGTCTGCGCATGATCACCATGGATGAATTGGATTCACTCGATAACTGACGATTTGGAGTTTGTCGAGGCAAGGAAACAGCCCCATTCTCTTCATGTGGCTGAGGTCACGAAGATGAATCCATCTCGATCATCGGCCCTCACAAGGAGTGAATCAATGCTGGAACGTATCGTCACCGAGCCTGATAATTATGCACCATTCCTGCTGTCGCAGGGAATCAGGTTCGGCAATCTTCTGTTCATTTCCGGCCAGGCCGGCGCCGATGACGGTGGTCGGATCGTCGATGGCGGTTTCCGCGCCCAGGGCGAACAGGCTTTCGCCAATCTGCGCCGCGCTTTGGAGGCCGGCGGCTCAAGCCTGAAAGACGTCATCAAGGTGACAATCTTCGTCACCGATATGGGCCATTTCCCTGATGTGGTCGAACTGCGCCGCACATATTTCTCCGAGCCCTACCCCGCCGACACGATCGCGGAGATCAAGGCGCTCTATGATCCCAAGGCCATGATCGAAATCGAAGCGATTGCCGCAATCGATGAAGGGCACGGCTGATGGGCGGTTTCAATGTGGTCCCAGACACATCCCCGCGCCGAGCAGCAGCAGGCAGATGAGAAACCAGCGGCGGAAAGTTTCAGGCGCAATCCGCCGGCGCAGCATCTGCCCCACCCCCATGCCCGCAAGCGCCGGAAGGATGGCGAGACAGGAGAGCGCCAGATTACCCGTGTTGAAGGCGCCACGCAGCCCGAGGGAGGCTGCAAGCCCGATCGTGGAAACGGTGAAGGATAGGCCCAGCGCCTGCACCAGATCGTCCTTCGCAAGCCCCAGCGCCTGCAGATAGGGCACGGCCGGAATGACGAAGACGCCTGTGCTGCCCGTCACCAGTCCGGTCACCGCACCGATGAGGGGCGAAAGCCATGGCTCCATTGCCTTGGGCACGCGGAGCTCACAGGCAAACAGCGCATAGGTCACATAGAGCACCAATACCGCGCCAAGTCCTCTGGTCGTGAGGCTGGTATCGCCGCTTGTCAGCCACGCCGAACCGAGCATCGTTCCCAAAAAGATGGCCGCCATCATGAGCCAGAACCGGCGCAGGAGCCGAAGGAAAGCCGGCCCTGCGAAAAGCTGCCAGATATTGGTGACTGACGACGGCGCAATGAGCAGGCTCGCCGCCGTCAGCGGCGAAGTCAGGACACCCAGCACACTCATGGCGACCGTTGGAAGTCCCATGCCGGTGACACCCTTGACGATGCCGGCGATGAAGAAGGTGGCCGTGACGGCGAGGATGAAGCTGATGGAAAGATCGGACATGCCGCATCGCTAGCAGCTCCCGATACCGGCACAATGCGGAAGTCCCTCAGCCAGCCTTCGGCTGGTCCGAAGGCTGAAATTGGCCTATCCTTGCAAAATGCGTTTCGATCTTACCGACCTTCGCCTGTTTCTGGCCGTCGTCGATGCCGGCAGCATCACCCATGGGGCGGCGGACGTGGGGCTGTCGCTGGCGGCTGCGAGCGAGCGCCTGCGCGATATGGAGGCGCTTGGCGAAGTCACCCTGCTGGAGCGCGGCCGGCGTGGCGTCTCCCCGACGGAGGCCGGCGAAGCGCTGGCCCACCATGCCCGCGTGATCCTCGCACAGATCAGGCAGATGCGTGGTGAACTCGGCGAATATGCACGCGGGTTGCGCTCGACGATCAGCATTCTCGCCAACACGGCAGCCATATCGGAACATCTGCCTGAACGGCTCGCACCCTGGATGGCCGCCAACCCGCAGGTGGATCTGCAACTGAAGGAGCGACAGAGCGTCGAGATTGCCAGAAGCATCGCGGCTGGCCATGCCGAGATCGGCATCCTCTCTGCCGCGACTGACATGGCCGGCCTGACGGCGCGACCTTTCGCGATCGATCGCCTCGTCGTCGTGGTCAGCAACAGCCATCCTCTTGCCCTGGAGAGCAGTATCCGCTTCGCCGATCTCGTCGATGAACATTTCATCGGCCTCGCCGCCGGTGCCCTGCAGGACCATATCGATGCGCAGGCAGGCCGCATCGGCTACAGGCTGAAGACCCGGGTGCGGCTGCGTGATTTCGAGGCTATCTGCCGGCTGGCTGGTGCAGGCGCCGGGATCGGCATCGTCCCGGAGACGGCGGGCCGCCGCCAGAAAAGATCATCCGGGATTGCCATTCTCGGCCTGTCGGATGATTGGGCGACACGGCAGCTGGTAGTCTGCACGGCGCAAGGGGCGGAATTGCCCGTCCATGCCCGCAGCCTTCTGGACCATCTAGCTGGTGCCCGGCCCGAATTGCTCGTCGAGCCAGTCCAGAACCCGTCTGTTGAGCAGTGACCGGTTCTTCATCTCGCAATGGCCATCTGCGCCTTCTTCGGCGGTGAACCGCAGCAAGGTCTTGGAGCAGCGCAGCGTATCGAAGAAAAAGCCGGCATCGGCGGCAAGCCCGTCATTCTCCGCCTGGGTGATCAAAGTCGGGCACTGGATGTGCTCCGCATGTCCCCGCATGGTGAAAAGCTCGGCCGAGGCGAGATAGGCCCTGAGGTTATCCACCCCATGCACCCAGAATCCTCGTTGCACCACCTTCCAGTTCAGCACCGGATTGTTGCGGATGAAGGCATCCATCGTATCGAGCAGTGTCTGGTCGAGAGCGCCGAGATCGGCCGCCGCTTCCGCAGGCACGCCGAACTTTTGGACGATGATCTTGCGAAAACCGTCGGCAATGCTCCAGGTGCCGGGATCGGCGATCAGCGCCGCAATGCGCGGCTCGCCCGCCGCCCCGCGCGGAGCCAGAAACCCGCCGAGGCTCCAGCCGCTGAGGGCGATACGATCAGGATCGACGAGCGGATAGTTCACCGCAAAATCCACCACCGCACGAATGACCACATCCCAGTCCGGCCGCAGCGGGATGCCGTGCTCGTAGAGCATGGCGCCCTGGCCGGGGCCGTCGAAGAGCAGGCTGTGATAGCCGCGCCGCGAGGCTGCGACGGCGCAGGCGAAATAGGTGTCGGTGATGGTGCAGTCATAGCCGTTGTTGAAGATGACGAGCGGCCGCACCTCATGCTCGAGACCATGCGCCGGAATGAAATATCCAGGCATCGGCGTTTCGCCGAGCGGAATGGCAAGCGGCTCGATCGTCGGCGCCGAGAGCGCAAGCCCCGTCTCCAGCGCATCCGTCTGCTTGCGGAAGGCGGAAAGCAGACGCGGATCGACAGGCGCTCCGTAGAGCGGATGATAGGAGGCCGCGTAGAAGACGCTTGCCCGCAGATAAAGCTCGCGCGCGCTGACCTTATGGCCCCCGGAAAGCGCTGCCTCCGCTTCGCCTTTCAGACGGTCGCCGGCCGAAACCCACGCCTCGTAAAAGGCGGGATGATCGCCATCGCCGACGGCTTCCGCCACGGCCCGGATCTCACCGAAATCCGCCCCGCCATAGGGAATATAGGCGATCGGCCAGCTGCCGAAATCCTCATGCAACTCGTTCCTGAACAGCATGCTCATCGCCAACTCCTCAATGGCTGCCGAGGTGCGACCGCAATGATTATAGATGCGGCTTGCGGCACTGTCACGAAAGCTCGCGCCGGCCGGATGCATTATTCAAGGTTGTGCCTATATTCTTCCCGTGCGAGGCTATGATACGGGAGGAAACGGCCATGAATGGTGCAGACAGCCTGTGTGACACGCTCCTGGCAAACGATGTCAGGGTGTGCTTTGCCAATCCCGGCACGTCGGAAATGCATTTCGTGGCGGCACTCGACCGCAAGTCCGACATGCGCTGCATTCTCGGTCTCTCCGAGGGCGTCGTCACCGGAGCGGCGGACGGCTATGCGCGCATGACCGACCGGCCGGCGGCGACCTTGCTCCACACCGGACCGGGGCTGGCGAACGGCCTCGCCAATCTCCACAATGCTCGCCGGGCAAGGGTTCCCGTCATTAACATCGTCGGCGACCACGCCTCCTACCATCTTGCCCTCGATGCGCCGCTGACATCGGATATCGAAAGCCTTGCTGCGCCGATGTCCAATTGGGTGCGTCGCATCAGCAGTCCCGAGGATGTGGCAGACGCGACGGAGGCTGCCTTCCGTGCCTCATTGTCACCTCCTGGTGTGGCAACGCTCATCCTGCCGGCAGATGCCGCCTGGGGCGAAGTCGCCTCCGCGCAACCGCTTAAGGTGTCTCCTCCAGCGCCATCAGCCGTCAATATGGATACCGTGCGCGAGGTTGCCAACGCCATTCGTAACACGCCGGGCGAGGCCGCTATTCTCGTCAGCGGGGCGGCTGCCCGCGCCGACTGTCTGGAGATATCAGGCGCGATTGCCGCGGCCAAGGATGTACGTCTCTTCAGTGAAGTGCTGTTGGCCAGGATGGAGCGCGGCGGCGGCCGTGTCACCCCGACCCGCATCCCCTACCCGATCGACGACGCCCTGCAACTGCTTGCCGATATCGATGTTCTGGTGCTCGTCGGCGCTCCCGAACCCGTCGCCTTCTTTGCCTATCCGGGCAAGCCGGGACGATTGGTGCGCAACGGCTGCAAGGTCCTCACATTGGCGAAACATGGAGAGGATTTGAAAGGCGCGCTGGAGGCGCTGCGGGACGAACTCGGCGTCAAACCATCGCAACCACAGCGGCGTGCAATCATCGATTCCGATTATATCGTCCCGTTCGGACATCTGACCGAAGATGCAGTCGCCGTGATGGTGGCGGAAAGGCTGCCTGATAATGCCATCGTCTGCGAGGAGGCTATCACTTCGGCCCGCCGTTTCTTCGAGCTCACGGCCGCGGCTGCGCCGCACGATTACCTGATGAACACGGGCGGCTCGATCGGCTGCGGCATCCCGCTTGCGACGGGTGCCGCGATCGCCTGCCCGGATCGCAAGGTCATCAATCTGCAGGCCGATGGCAGCGGCATGTACACGGTGCAGGGCCTGTGGACGCAGGCCCGCGAAAACCTCGACGTGGTGACGATCATCTTCGCCAACCGCGCCTATGCCGTGCTGCATGCCGAAATGCGCAATGTCGGCGTCAACGGCATCGGCGAGAATGCAAGGCGGATGATGGACCTCGATCACCCGGCCTGGGATTGGGTTTCGGTCGCCAAGGGCATGGGCGTCGATGCCGCGGGCGCACATAGCTGCGAGCAATTCGCCGATCTTTTCGAAAGCGCGCTCAGGCGCCGCGGTCCATTCCTCATCGAAGCGATCATCTGATTGCGACGGTAAACCCGGTTGGCAAGCCGGCGGTTGAGACGTAGCATCCCGGCCCCAAGCTAAGAGCCCAAGTTAAAGCAAAGACATATTATGATAGCTCCATCCCTGCAGACGTCACCGCAGATCCTGTTGACCAGCGCCGGACGGGCGTGGAGTGGGCTCGCTGCCGAATTCCTGCATATTCCCCGCGGCCTCTCTCGCGCACCGGGCGGTGACATGCATCGTCTGGGCATTCACTTTGGCCCGCCTGTCAACGCCGACTGCAGTTGCGATGGCCGCCGGATGATCCGCGTGCAAAAGCCCGGCGATATCGACGTTATCCCGGCCGGTCTCGACGGCTCCTGGGAGGATGATGCCGATTGCCGGATCCTGCGCGTAAGTCTCGATCCCTCGCGGCTGGAACAGGTCGCGGAAGATCTCGGCCGGGATGCCGGCAAGATCGAGCTGCAGCCGCGATTTCAGCTGCGTGACACCGGCATCGAGGCGATCTGCCGGGCGATCAAGGCGGATCTGGAGGCCGATATGCCCTCCGATCCGCTTTATATCGATCTTCTCGCCAACGCGCTCGCCATCCGGCTGATCGAAACGGCGAGCGACGGCGCGCCTCGGCCCGAGATCAACCGCGAACCGAAACTCTCGGCCCGGCAATTGCGGATGCTGACGGAATTCATCGAGACCCATCTGGACCGGAAGCTGCATCTGGCGGACCTTGCGGTCGTTGCTGGTGTCAGTGTCACACGGTTGAAGAGCCTGTTTCGCAACAGCACCGGCGTTTCTGTGCACCAATATGTCATCCGCCGCCGCGTCGAATATGCCCGCGCCCTGATGACGACGACGGATATGGCCGCAAGCGAGATTGCGCTTGCCGCGGGCTTTGCCCATCAGAGCCATATGGCAACCACCATGCGCCGGCTCACCGGCCAGACACCCGGCGAGATCCTGCGCGAAGTCGGCGAATTCCGCCCGAAATTGCAAAGACCGGCCTGAATATGTGCGACGCCTCTGGCGCGCCCCTCTAGTCCTTGCGCATCATCAGCAAGGAGAAACAGATGATTGCAATCCTCGGAGCCGCCGGAAAGATCGGCTATTCGACCGCCAAGGCGCTGCGCGAGGCAGGTGTGCCCGTGCGCGCTATCCTGCGCGATCCGGCAAAGGCTGATCGCCTGACCGCCATCGGCTGCGATGTCGCTTTTGCCGATCTGCAGGACGCCAAGGCGCTTGCCGGAGCGATATCAGATGCGGACAGCGTTCAGGTCATTCTGCCGGCCGACCCGCGGGCTGAAGACATAAAAGGTGACATGCGCCGCTCGATCGAAAGCATTGCCGAGGCATTGGAAGAAGCGCGGCCGGCCCTCATGCTTGCCATTTCCGACTACGGCGCCCATCTCGGCGAAGGCTTCGCCATGCCGAGCATGTTCTACATCTTCGAACAGCGCCTTCGCCAACTGGATATGCGCCGGATATTCCTGCGGTCGGCCGAGCATATGGAAGGCTGGGGCCGCGTCGCGCCGGTAGCGATCGCAACCGGCATTCTGCCGAGCTTTCATGACCCGGTCGAAAAGCAGATCCCCAACGTCTCGGCGCAGGATGTCGGCCGGGTCGCCGCCGATCTCCTGCTTCGCCCCGACATCGAAACGCGCGAGCAGATCGTTCACGCAGAAGGCCCGCGCCGCTATAGCGCGAGCGACGTGGCTGCAGCGCTGAGCCAGTTGCTGGGGCGCACGATTACTGCTCAAGCCCTGCCCCGCTCGCAATGGCGCGAAAGCCTGGGCCGGGTGATGAGCGCCAGCGCTGCCGATCTTCTGACCGAGCTCTACGACGTGCATAGCAGGGGTGGCCTCATCGACGTCGAGCCGAATGCGCGCGATGTCCGCAAAGGCACCACCGAATTGATCGACGCGCTTCGGCCATTTGTCACTGCACGGTGACCGAAAGGCGATCTTCGTAATCAGCCGGAACCGGATGAGCCTGAGGGGAATTTACCCCTCAGCACAGGAGGTTCACATGATACGGAAATTGAAGTCAGGGGAATATCGTCTCTATTCCCGCAAGCCTGATGCGAAGACGCACAAGCGTAAGAATCTTGGCACCTTCAAAACCCGCGAGGCGGCCGAGAAGCATGAGCGCGAGGTGCAGTATTTCAAGCATCACTAGAGAGGTTCTGCTTTTTCGGAGTCGGCATCGGATTCCCAAATCTGAGGCGCGTCTCCGGGAAGACCGACGCGGGCGGCGGGCGCTCGAAACGTGCGGCGATCCCCTCGCCCGCCATGGCTGAAGGCAGCATGGGACAGCCGCGACAATCGCCGCGGCGCGGACACTCGGCCGGGATGCCTGCCTCGCCGTTCGGTTTGCACATGGTTCTTCTCCGGAAATTCTCGGCGATGCCACGGGCGGAGCCTCGATCCTCCGCCCGCAGCAATCTTCTCAGGCCGCCAGCTTCAGCGCGTCGGCAAGCTTGGCGAAGTCGCCGGCCGAAAGCCCCGGACGGACGGCGAAATCGATGACGGCCTGGAAGATTTCCGGCGGCGCATCCTTCTTCATGGCACCTAGGAGTGCCGCACGCTCCGCCGGATTGATCGCCGGGATCATGATGCGCATGAAGGCCATGCTCTTTTCCGGCGGCAGGGAGCCGATGATGCGCATCTCGATGCCGAATATTTCCTGGTCGTTGAAGTGGCGCCACAGGAGCGGGCCGGTCACTGCCTCCTCCTCGTGCATATGCGCGAAGTCGTCGGCGATATAGGCGGCAAAGGCGAGATAAAGCTTGCGGCCGCAGGCGGCCTTGTGCAGCGGCCAGGCCTTTTCCCAGGCGACAACAAGTTCTTCCAGCTCGCGGAAGGCGGTGCGGTGGTCGTCGTGCTGCTCGTCGAGCGTGACGGTCGAGACGCCCTTTTCGGCGAGCGCCACGTGGATATTGTCGTCCTCGTGAGTGACGTGGGAGGCGGCAAGCATCAGGTAGTGGCGCAGGTCGCCGATCAAAAAGACCGTTTCGTCGACATTCTGAAAATCGGCCGTGCCGAGGCGTGCGAGCAGGTCGCAGCCGGCCTTGCGCAGGCCCTTGTGTATCGCGCCGTAAATGTCGTAACGGCCGTTGAGATCGGGGATGCTGGTAAGCGAGAATTCGTGGCTCATGATGGTTTTCCTCTCGTTGGCCGGCGCCTCCTTATGTGCGCCGGGCTGATGACCGGGAGATAGCCGAGGCCTTTGCGAGGCGCTTCCTAAAACCATCCTAAGCAATTGGAACGATTGCTAAGAATATCCTAACTAATTATCATTGCCTGACATCGGGGGGAAAAGCATTGCTCGGGCGGGAACTCGTGGAATTCATAGAAAGTCCCGTCATGATCCTGTTCGCGACGCGCGACGAGACCGGCCGGCCGATGATCGGCCGCGGCTCCGGCGTGCGCTTCGACCGGCAGAGCGGGCATCTGCACTTTCTCGCCTCCCGCAGCCAGTGGCCGAAGGCCGTGGGCGAAGCGCTGGCCGGCCGGCCGATTGCCACGACCTATGTGCGGGCCACGGACTACAAGGCCTGCCAGATCAAGGGCCGGGTCGTGGAGCAAGGGCCGGCGGATGAGGCCCACCGGGCACGGGGTGAGGCCTATGTCGCAGAACAGCTTGCGCGGATGATGGCGCTCGGGGTCACCCGGATGCAGCTCTCCAGCACGCTGTCGGACCAGGAACTCGTCTGCCTGACGATCGAGCCGCAGGCGATCTTCGAGCAGACGCCGGGGCCGGGCGCCGGACGCAGGCTGACGCCGGAAGCCACCGCATGATCCCGCTCGAAAGGCTGCGGGACAGTTTCGAGGGCGTCATTCCCTCCGTCATCGCTACCACCGATGCGGACGGAATGCCGAATGTCTCCTATCTCTCGCATGTGCATTACGTAGACGAGACGCATGTCGCTCTCTCCAACCAGTTCTTCTCCAAGACCGCCACCAACGTGGCGCGCAACGGGCTCGCGACCGTGATGGTGGTCGACGGCTATAGCGGCCAGCAGCACGTGCTCGACCTGGTGTTCGAGCGCTCCGAGACGGAGAGCGAGACCTTCGAGGGGGTGGCGATCCATCTGGCGATCCTGGAAAGCCGGATGAGCGGAATCATGAAGCTGCGCGCCGTCGACATCTACCGGGTGGAGGACTGTCGGGCCGTGCCGGCCGCCAATCCGCTGGTCGAGCCGGAGCCGCTCGTGCTGCCCGACCTGATGGGCAGGGTGGCGAGGCTGACGGCGCGGATGTCGGACTGCAGCGATCCGGAAACGCTGCTCGACGTGACGCTTGAGGGCCTCGGCGAGTTCTTCGGCTACCGCCATTCCATGGTGCTGGTCCCGGACGGCGAACGCGGCGGGCTGACGACGATCGCCAGCCGCGGCTACGAGCAGTTCGGCTTCGGCGCCGAGGTTCCGCCTGGGCACGGCATTATCGGGGTTGCGGCCGAGCGGCGGCGCACTGTGCGGATCACCGACCTCAGTCGCGGTCAGCGCTACATCCAGGCGGTGCGGACCATGGTGGGCGTCGAAGATGCGACGCCGATCCCGCTCCCTGCCCTCGACAAGCCGCTCAGCCAGATCGCGCTGCCGCTCGTCGCGCGGGCAAGGCTCGTCGGCGTGCTGTTCTCGGAATCGACGGAGCGGTTCACCTTCCGTCATCGCGACGAGGAGGCGCTGACCGTGATCGCCGCGCATCTGGCCACCGCGCTCTCCTTTCTTTCCGAGGAACGCGAGCGGGCGGAGACGAACGGGCGCGAAAAGACCGACGCGCCGGCCGGCCACTCCGGCAGCGTGCCCGCCGGCCGACGCATCGCCGTGCGCTTCTATCCGCGCGACGGCTCGCTGTTCGTCGACGACGATTATCTCATCCGTGGCGTGCCGGGGCGGCTGCTCCTGCATTTCCTCGAAGACTATGCGCGCACCGGCAAGCAGGACTTTCTGAACCGCGAGATACGCCGCGACCGCCGCCTGCAACTGCCGGATTTCAAGGACAATCTTGAGACCCGGCTGATCTTGCTGCGCCGGCGACTGGAGGAAAAGGCAGGCCCGATCATGCTCGAGCGCGCCGACCGCGGCCGCCTGCGGCTCACCCTTGCCGGCCGTCCCGAGATTGAGTTGGTGGAAGACTGACCCGGGCGCCAAGGGGCAAGAGGCTGCGCGATTTTGTCCCGCACGGCCGTCGTCGCCCGATAGCCAGTTCCGCAGAAGACGGCAGGCAGCCTCTGGTGAAACTCGAAATTGCAACCTACATACGAAGAAACGAGGCGCTCCACGGAATTTCCGCTCTGCCATGACGCAAGACAAGCCAGTGCTCCGCCGCCTGCTCTTCGCCGTCAGGATCGTCTGGACGCTTCTGGTCGTGGCGGTCGTAACGCAGATGGCAGCCCAATATGGCTGGGAGCATCACGGACTTGTCGGCGCGCTGGCGCTCGGGTTCGCAGGCATCGTTGTCGGTGCCGTTCTCAGCCTGTTGTCGCCAAACGGATTGGGGATGATCCTGGACGCTCTTTCCGCTCTTTGAGTCTCAGTCCCAAGAGCCCCGCCTCAGTGTCCGTCCCTGCTCTTCCTGTTATCGTGATAGGGCTCGCTGCGATTGGGGTCGCTGTAATAAGTCCGGTAGCCGCCGCTCGAATAGGTCTCTCGATAGCTGCCGTTGAGCTGCTGATGCGTCTGCGAGTAGAGATCCCCATTTCGATAGGTATTGTAGCCGCCGCCGAGATTCTGCTCTCTGATATAGGTATTGCCCGAACTGTCGGTGGAACATGGAGCCGAAACCAGCTCGCAGGAAGCAGACGCATTCCCGGCGGTCAGCAAGAAAATCCCAAACAAAACCGCCTTCATGCAAACTCCCTTTTCGCGAAAATCGGCGTCGCGCACGAGTGCAATGTAACTGAACGGCGAAAAAGAACAAACGGAAAACATTCGGGCTCGGCTCTACTTCCACTCAATGGATCAAATGTTAGACCACGCCTGCAATGATCCAGCCCGAATGCTCAAACAGATAGGTGTCGCAATAATGGACAAATGGCTGACGGCCGCGAAGCAATGGGCGCGGAGCGTGAAACGCGATGTCGTCGCACTCTGGATTGCCGCGCGGGACGGCCGCACGCCTATGGTGGCCAAGATCGTCGCCGGCGCCGTTGCTGCCTATGCGCTTTCGCCAATCGATCTCATACCCGATTTCGTGCCGGTACTCGGCTATCTCGATGATCTCATCATCGTCCCGCTCGGCATCCTCATAGCCATCCGCCTCATTCCTGCGCCTCTGATGTCGGAGTTCAGGAACATGGCCACGCAACGCGCGCAGCGCCCGGTCAGCCGTTCCGGCCTTGTGGCGATTGTGATCATCTGGTTGCTTGCAGCCTCTCTTTGCATCTGGCTTGCGTGGGACCTGTTTCGTCGCTGAAGCGAGCTTCCGCCGGGCTATTCCCGCACGAAGGCGTCGCGCAGCCAGTCGAGAAAATGGCCGGCAGCCGGCGAGAGCGCCCGGCCAGGCTTCATGATCGCCACGAAACCGTCTTCGTATGTCAGGAATTCCGATCGCTCCACAAGCTTGCCGCTCTTCAGCTCGGTGAGCGCAAAGCGCCGCTCGACCAGCGCGACGCCAAGCCCGGTCACGGCCGCGCTGACGCAGAGATGCATATGCGGAAAATAGAGCTCTGACTGCGCCGAGATCCGGTGCCCGGTCGCCGCCTGCCAGCTCGTCCATTGTTCGCTCATATGGTCGGGGGAAATGCGGGTCGGGAAGCTTAATTCCTCGCCTTCGGCGCGAACGGGATAATCCGGTGCGGACACCAGGCCGAAGGAGACGGAGGCGAGCGGCACGAATTCGCCCTTCACCTGCGGACGCGACAGGCGATCCCAGCTCAGCGTGAAATCCACGCCGTCCCTTGCCCGGTTCGTGCCGCCGTCACGCGTGCTTGACGACATCGAAAGCTGCACGCGGCAGTTCGGATAGAGGCTGTAGAATTCCGCCAGGCGCGGTACGAGCCAGATCATGGCGAAGGTGGCGCTGCAGGCGATGTGCACACTCGCCTCGTTCCGGCTCGCCTTCAGCTCGTGATAGCGCTCCTCCAGAAGATCGAAGGCGCGCGACACGGTGGCAAAAAACGCCGCGCCGTCCTCATTCAGCCGAAGCCCCGTTCCCGATTTCTCGAAGACAGGAATCCCAAGCTGCTCCTGCAGAAGCTGCAGCTGCTTGGAAACCGCCCCATGCGTGCGCCCCAGTTCGTCGGCTGCCCGTGTCACCGAGCCGAGACGTGCCGTGGCCTCGAAGGCCCGGAGATAAGACAGCGGCGGCAGATTGCGGGCCATGGATTTCCTATATGTGAGATTTTCTAACGGATACGGTCAAGATAACGCGCTTTTCCAGCTTCGAATACTGCCATAAAATCATGACATCCAAGCAAAACGAATGGAAATTGCCGCTTAAGACCTCGTTAATGTTAGGTGAGTTTTGCCAACAGAGAAAGGAAATTTCATCATGCACATGACAGATACGCTCCGCCTGTGGCTGGAACGCTGGAGCGAGCGACGCCTCTTCGCCCGTGAGCTGGATACCCTGCCCGACGAAACGCTGAGGGATTTCGGCATGACACGGGATGCCGCTTACGAGGAAAGCCACCGGCCCTTCTGGCGCGCATAAGCGACCAAACAGGCTCAGCCCGGCAATTGCCGATGCCACAACAGATCGATCGGATGGAAGCGAACGAGTGAGATCCGGTGCAAGCCTGCGGCCACCGGTTGCCAGAGACCAATCGCGCCGCTGATTGCCGCCCCGGCCTCCTCGGGGCTCAGTTGCTCACCGAGCGTGACATGTGGCACCCAGTTTCCCGGAAGATAATAGGGCCAGCACGCCGCCCCTGCCGAGGCGGCTGCCTCGTGAAAATCTCGATGAAGGGCAAGCAGCTCCGCAGAGACGACAGGCGCGGCGAATAGAACCGATGCTGGTCCGGGAAAAAGACCGATACTCGAAAGCTTGACGCTGGGAGCGCGTATGTCCGCGCTGAAGTGGTCGAGCGCCCTTGCGAGAGGCTCAGGGTCGAGCCCGTCATAAACGGCGAGCGTTATATGCGGCTCAACGTTCAAGCTGCGCGGTGTCGCGGCATTGGGCGAAATACGCTCCACGTGCTCGATAATCGGCTGAAGCTCTGCGGCCCCGTACGGATCCAATTCCATGAAAACGGCAAAAGGCAAAACGTCACCTGCAGCGTTGGCAGCACCACGTCAGTTGATTCCACATTCCGGTCCGAGACCAAGCCTCACCCGTCGGCTATTCCTATCAGGATATTCAGACCCGCGCAGCCGCCTTCGGTCCGGGGCCGAACGGACTTCCGCAAGGGCATCCCCGGACACACCTGCCCTTGCCCGTGCTGTCGCCTGCGCTCCGCGATATCGGTGACGGAACCTCAAACGGTCAGCGCAGTTATGCATCTGCTACCTGCGAGGTTTCACCATGTATGTCATCCTTGGTGCGTCCGGAAACATAGGCTCTGCCGTCATCGACACATTGCGACGGTCTGGCGAGAAAGTCATCGCCGTCGTTCACAGCGCGCAGAAGGCTGCGGCCATCGAACAAGACGGCGTTGAACCCTTCGTTGCTGATGTGGCGGATACCGGGCTGCTTCGTTCCATCCTGCAAAAAGGGCGTCGAGCCTTCCTGCTGAATCCACCGGCCGATACCGGACGCGATACCAACGCCGAGGAACTGAAGACCGTCAGAAGCATTGCCGCAGCACTCCAGGATTCCGGGCTCGAGAAGCTCGTCGTGGCATCGACCTACGGGGCGCTGGATGGCGACGGGATCGGCGACCTCTCGGTGCTCTATGAATTCGAGCGCCTCGTGAAGGCAAGCGGCATTCCGGCCGCCATCAACCGCGGCGCCTATTACTTCACCAACCTCGACATGCTGCTGCAGCCGGCGAAAGAGACCGGGCGCCTGCCCACGCCCTTCCCCGCAGACATGAAGATACCGATGGTTTCGCCAAGGGATCTCGGACAGGCTGCCGCCGCTCGCCTGGAAAGCCCAGTCGATGATGTCGGCATAGACTATGTGGAAGGTCCGGAGCGCTATTCCTTCGCCGACGTCGCCAAGACCCTCTCATCGCGTCTCGGGCTCCCGGTCACGGTCGAGACGATCCCTCGTGAAAAATTCGAGGAATACTATCTCGGGCTCGGCTTCTCATGGGCGGCCGCCCGTTGTTACGCGAAGATGACCGAAGTCACCATCGACACCGGCTTCGAAATGCCCGAGCGTCGTCATTGGGGCAGGATGACGCTCGATCAGCATCTCGGGGCGCTTGAGGCAAATCCTTGACGGGGAGCGTCTGACGGATACACGGCGATACAAAAAGCCCCCTCTGCTGAAACATTTCACATTCATCCGTCTGTTCAAATAACCCCGTCGCCCGATCAGGGGCTCAAGCTAGGGACGGAAGGACAGACAGATGAGGACAATCATGATCATGGCAGCGGGCGCTCTCGTCATCGCCGGCACGATGCAACTGACCAGGGCAAATGCCGAGCAGCCGATCCAGCGCACCGACCTCGTGCAGAACGATATCGACGTGCCCGGCCATGAGGCCATCCAGGTCCGGGTCGATTTCGCCCCAGGCGCCTCTGCGCCCAAACACAACCATCCAGGCGAAGAAATCGCCTATGTCATCGAAGGCGCGCTGGAATATCAGCTGGATGGCCAAAAGCCGGTGACGCTGAAGGCCGGCCAGTCGCTGTTCATCCCCACGGGCGTTGCCCATTCGGCCAGAAATGTCGGCGACGGCAAGGCCTCGGAACTGGCGACCTACATCGCCACAAAGGGCTCGCCGCTTGTCGTGCCTGTGAAATAACCCAGCGGACCATGCGGGCCACCTCGCCTTGCGGCGGGTGGCCGGCGCATCAGGAGAGGATCAACCGGCGACGAGGGTCTCAGCCGGCTTTCGCGATACTTGCCGCGCTTCGATATAGCGTCGCAGGGCGGCCGGCTCGTCGGTCTGGATCGTGCTGATACCGGCATCCATCAGGCGACCCCAGATGGCGTCGGGCTCGATGAGGGCCCTCGGATCGGTCCATTCGCCGCTCGCCGCCATATCCAGCGTGTTGAACCAGATCGCCATACTGGCATCCCTGAAGAGCTGCTGGTTGTCGGCGATGGTCCTGAGATCATCGAAGCGCAGCTCGCACATGAAGGGCTTGAGCTCCGAAAGCAGTGCCAGCCTCTCGCTGACATTGCCAGCCGAAAACTGCGCCATCGCCATGAACGGCACGCCTTCGATATTCTGGGCACGCACCCAGTCGATGTCAGCACGGTTCATCACGACGGTCTTGAGGTCGACGGAGGACGCCACGCCCATCTCGCGGGCGCAGGCTGCGACTTCCGAAAACAGGCCGCGATCCTTCAGGTCGAGATCGGCGAAGATGCGGCCGCGAATGGCCTCGAAAACCTGCTTCAATGTCGGAATGCGCTGGTCGGAGATGGCGCGGCTTTCGCCGCCATCGTCTTCGCGCAGTGCGATCGCCTGTAGTTCCGACATGGTGAAGGTTTCGGCGTCGCGGTCGATTCCGGCCATGCGCAACAGCGTGTCGTCGTGCATCAGGAAAAGCTCGCCATCGGCGCTCTTGCGCACGTCGATTTCGACGATATCGGCGCCGACAGCGATGGCCTTCTCGATGGAGGCCAGGCTGTTTTCCGGCGCGCCATGCCAGGCGCCGCGATGGGCGACGATGGCGCAGGAACGGTTCGGGTCGGCGATGAAGTCTTTGTAGCTCATGGTCTTTCCTTATGTGTCAGCCGCGGCGGCTGGCGATATATGATTTCAGTGCGACCGGTTCGTCGGTCTGGATAAGCGAGATGCCGGCCCCGATAAGCCGGCCCCAGATGGCATCGGGATCCTGCATGGCGGCGGTATCGGTGAAGCCGGCAAAGGCCACGGAATCGAGCGTGTTCGCCCAGAGCGCCATGCCCGTCTGACGGGCGCGAGCTTGGAGACCGGCGATATCCTCGATGCGGTCGAAGCAGACTTCGCAGACATCAGGCGCGAGCTGGAACAGCAGATCCAGCTCGGCCTCAGCATGCGTAGCGCCGATCCGTGACTTGGCCATGAACAGCACGCCGTGTGGAATGATCGCCTCGCGCACCCAGGCAAGATCCTCGGCCGATCGAAGACTGCCCCAGAAATCCACCTGGGCCGCGACGCCCATATCGCGGGCGCAGGCGATGACCTCGGGAATGACGGTCCGGTCCTTCACGTCGAGATGCAGGAAGATGCGATCGCGGGTGAGATCGAAGAGATCCCGCAGGCTCGGCAGTCTTTCGCCCGTCATCTCATTGCCTTCGCCGCCATCGCGGTTCTTCAGCGTCAGGCCGGCCAGTTGCGCGGATGTCAGTGTCTCCGGCATCTCGTCGATACCCGCCATGCGATGCAGCGTCTTGTCATGCAGCAGGAAGAGGCCGCCATCGGCGCTGCGGCGCACGTCGATCTCGACGATATCGCAACCGGCACGGATCGCCGCTTCGATGGCAGGGAGGCTGTTTTCCGGCGCGTTGCGCCAAATGCCGCGATGCGCCGCGACTGCGCAATCCCTGCTGGGGTCGCGCACGTAGTTTGTGTAGTTCATGGAGAGGTCTTTCAATGCGTGGCGAATGCATCCGGAATGGCACGGCCTGTCTCGCCATCAAACAGGTGCAGCCGGGATCGCGGGAAGGAGAAGGAAAGCTCGGTTGCGGAATCGATATCCGCGCCGAAAGGTGTGGCGATACGAACGGGCGCGCCGGCGAGATCGGCTGATAGCACTGTATGCGAGCCAAGATCCTCGAAATGCTTGAGCCGGCCTTTGATCGGCCCACCCGTTTCGACGGCGATATCCTCGGGGCGGATGCCGAGCTGAAATTCGCCGGCCTTGTGGTGTTCGGCAACCACCTGCCCGTCAGCCAGACGCAACACGGAGCCGTCGCCGGTGACAGGCAGAATGTTCATGGGCGGCGCGCCGATGAACTTTGCGACGAAGACCGAGGCCGGGCGATGATAGATCGCCTTCGGTGTATCGAACTGCTCGACGCTGCCCCTGTTGAGGATCAGGATCCGGTCGGCAAGCGTCATCGCCTCCACCTGGTCATGGGTCACGAAGACGGTCGTGGCCCCAATGCGCCGGTGCAGATCGGCGAGTTCGACGCGCATGTCGTGGCGCAGCTGCGCATCGAGATTGGAGAGCGGCTCGTCGAAGAGCAGCACGCCGGGTTCACGCACGATCGCCCGGCCGATCGCCACGCGCTGGCGCTGGCCGCCCGAAAGCTGCCCCGGCTTGCGGTCGAGATAGG
This sequence comes from Rhizobium sp. 01L419, assembly GCF_056400025.1. Classification (NCBI taxonomy): domain Bacteria; kingdom Pseudomonadati; phylum Pseudomonadota; class Alphaproteobacteria; order Hyphomicrobiales; family Rhizobiaceae; genus Rhizobium; species Rhizobium sp. 01L419. Next base: position 127,014 of record NZ_JBFTSM010000014.1, on the reverse strand, counting down.
CTGATAGACCGAGCATTTCTGCGACAGCGCCGACCCGCTGCTGGCGTTCGGCCTTCGGAAGGCCGGCGACGCGCAAACTATAGGCCATGTTCTGGAACACGGTCATATGCGGATAGAGCGCATAATTCTGAAAGACCATGGCGCAGCCGCGCTGCTTCGGCTCCAGACCCTGCACCTCGCGATTGCCGAACAGGATCTTGCCGCCGCTGACGGCCTCCAGCCCGGCAATCATTTGCAGCAGCGTGGATTTCCCGCAGCCGGACGGGCCGAGCACGACGGTGAATTCGCCGGCACGCAGCTCGACATCGAGCGGCGGGATGACGGTCGATTTCGCGTCATACGCCTTGGTGACGCCTGTGAGCGTGATGTTGGTGGCCGCGGTGCGGATGGCGGTATCGATGGCGTTCACGTCATTTCTCCGAAAGAACGAGGCCTTGCACGAGGTAGCGCTGCAGGAGCGCAATCATCGCAAGGGGAATGATCGAGACGACCACGACACCGGCCATGATCATCGGAAAGTCTGGAATTTCGCCCTCCATGTCGGGTGCGAGCCGCGCCAGACCGACGACGGCGGTTGTCATCTCTGGCTTGGAGGCCGCAACCAGCGGCCAGAGATATTGCGTCCAGCCGCTGAGGAAGGTCAGCACGAAGAGCGCGGCAAAGCTGCTGAGCGAGATCGGCAGCAGGATATGGAAGAGGAAGCGGATCGGCCCTGCCCCGTCCATGCGAGCGGCCTTGAAGAGATCAGCCGGCAGCGTGCGGAAGAACTGCCGGAACAGGAAGGTGCCGGTTCCATGCGCGACCAGTGGCGCCACAAGGCCGAAATGCGTGTCGAGAACGCTGAGTTCCAGATGAACAGGCGCGCCGAACAGGCCTTCGATCAGCGCATTGGCGCCGGTCAGATCCAGCAGTGCATTCAGCGGCGAAAAGACATTGGCCGCCACCTGATAGGTGGTGATGACGCGGATCTCGATCGGCAGCATGATCGTCGCGAGGATCGCCGCAAAGGCGATGCCGGCCCAACGGATGCGGAAACAGACGAGCGCATAGGCCGTGAGGAAGGACAGCGCGCAGGTGAAGAAGGCATCATAAAGCGCCACCAGCATGCTGTTCAGCATTTGGATCGGGATGCGCGTCTCGGTGAAGACGCGCGTCACATTGGCGATGAAATGATCGCCGGGATACCAGGCAAGTCCGTTGCGCAACAGAAACTCGTAAGGTTGCGAGGCATTGGCGAGCGTCAAGTAGAGCGGCCCGAGAATGAAGACGATACCGACGAGCAGAATGGCGCTGGCGGCGAAATTCAGCGAGCGAGCATTTTCGATCATGGCTGGCCCTTACCGTTCGTAATTGATGCTGCGGCCGAGAAGCAGGAACTGCGCGGCGGTGAGGAGGACGACGAAGACCATCAGGATGGCCGTCTGGGTGGAGGCGCCCGACAGGTCATAACCGCTGAAACCATCGGTAAAGATCTTGTAGACCAGCAGATTGGTGGCCCCGCCCGGTCCGCCCTTGGTGATCGTGTCGATCAGCGCGAAGGCGGAAGTGACGCTTTCGGTAAATTCCAGCACCAGCGTCAGGAAGAGCTGCGGCATGATCAGCGGCAGCTGGACATCGAAGATGCGCCGCCAGGGGCCTGCGCCATCCATGGCGGCCGCCTGATACATCGTGCGCGGAATGGACTGCAGCCCGGCGAGAAGGATGACGAAATTGAAGGGAATGCCGCTCCAGACATGCGCGACGATGAGTGTGATGAAAGCGTCAGTGCCATCGAGCCCCGGTGCCCATGCGCCCGGGAAGAAATGGTTGATCGGCGCCAGAATGCCGACGAAGGGGTTGAAGACGAAGGCGAAGACGACGCCGATCGAGGCACCCGCCACCCCCTTCGGCCAGACCAGCACGTTGCGGGCCGTCATCGACAGGCGAATCTTCCGGTCCGCTGCCACCGCCAGGATCAGCGGCAGAGCGACCGCGAGCGACGAGGCGACTACCATGAAGACGACGGTGCGCCAGCCGGCATTCCAGAATTCCGGATCGGCAAGCACGCGGCGGAAATTATCCCAACCGACGAATTCCGACCCGCCGCCGAACGGCCTTTCCAGAAAGAAGGACCAGTAGAAGGCCTGGACGATCGGCGCATAGAAGAAGACGAGGATCAGCAGCAGCAAGGGTGCGGCCAATAAAAGCGGCAGCCAGCGATGGCTGAAAAGCGAAGATTCCGACGACATCATGCATGTCCATTTCGAGAAAAGCCGGCGCGACGACGGGGAAGCGCCGCACCGGAGATGGATCAGGGCAGCTTTGCCGTCTTGTAGGTCTGCTCGAAGCGGCGCAGCAGTTCGTCGCCACGCTTCTTGGCGTTATCGAGCGACACCTGCATGGTCTGCGTGCCTGCAAATGCCTTCTGGGTTTCTTCCAGCAGCACCGAGCGGAACTGCACGTAAAAACCGAGGCGGATGCCGCGCGTATCGGGCGTGCCGGGCTCGTTCATCGATTCGATGCCGACGGCTGCTGTCGCATATTTGCGCGAACCGGCGTCACCGCTCTTGGCGATCGCATCGAGCACGTCATTGGTGACGGGCACGTAGCCAGTGGAGGCGGTCATGAACATCTGCTGTTCGGGCTTGCGCAGGAAATCGAGGAAGGCCTTGGCGCCGTCGATCTCGGCCTGCTCGTGGCCCTTCATGATGTAGATGGAGGCGCCGCCGACGAAGGTGTTGTGGCGCTCATAGCCCTTGTACATCGGCGTCAGGCTGACGGAGAGTTCGTACTTTCCGTCGAAGGCCTTGGACGAGTCCGTGTAGGAGCCGGAGGAATTCTCCATCATCGCGCATTCGCCGGAATTGAAGGCGGCCGTGTAATTGCCGGCCTTGGTGTCGCTGGCGATCTTCACGAGACCTTCCTTGCGCCAGTCGACGAGGTTCTGCAGGTGCTTGGCGACGAAGGTGGTGTTGAAGACATATTCGGCGTTCAAGCCGTCATAACCATTATGCTGCGAAGCGATCGGCAGGCCGTGACGGGCTGAAAACTGTTCGAACATCGACCAGGGCTCGCCATTGGTGACGTAGGGGCACTCATGGCCTGATGCCTTCAGCTTGCGGGCAGCTTCGATGATGTCTTCCCAGGTCTTCGGCATCTCGGTGACGCCGGCTTTTTCGAGCTCCGTCTTGTTGACGTAGAAGAGCAGCGTCGAGGCATTATAGGGCTGCGAATAGAGCTTGCCGCCGGAGGTTTCGTAATAGGAGCGAGCGCCCTTGATGTAGCTATTCCAGTTGACATCGGGCAGCACGTCCTGAACCGGCACGACGGCATCCGACAAAAGCAGGTCGAGCGTGCCGGCATCGAAGAACTGGATCAGCACCGGATGCTTGTTCGAGCGATAGGCGGCAATCGCCTTCTGCATGGACACTTCATAGCTTCCCTGCCCGACGCAGGTGACGTGATTGGCAGATTGCGACGCATTGAAGGCTTCGCATTGCGCCAGGATCGCCTTTTCGACGCTTCCCGTATTGCCGTACCAGAATTCGAAATTGGCAGCCTGCGCAGAAGTACACGCAGCCGTCATCAGGGCGGCCGCAGCCACCAGAATGGAAATCTTCATTTTGCCCTCACCTGAATTTGAGACCCGCCGGACCAGCGTCCGTATCGTGAACGGCCGGGTTAGTACACTTTGTGTGTAACAAATCGATGACGTAGTTCGACTTGATTGAGAGCCTAAAGCCCGTTATGCAGGCACCTGCGGTTGCCATATATGTTGCAGTTACACTTTTGTAGTATATTCGAGGTGCGTCATGGCTTATTTTCCCGAACCGTTGATTGCGTCCCGGTTCCGGCGTCCGGGAGAAGAAATCGTCGTCTCCGCGAATGAACGCAGCCTGCTGAAGCTTATCTGGCGCAACCCCGGCCTGTCGCGATCCGAGATCACCGGCCATACGGATCTGACACAGCAATCGGTCCATCGCATCATCGACCAACTCGTCGAGCGCGGTATCGTTTCGCTGGGGTCTCCCAAGCCCGGCCTCGGCCGCGGCCAGCCGAGCCCCATGCTCAGGCTCAACGGACTCCATGCCTATTCGGCCGGTATTTCCGTCAATTCCGACGTGGTCGACATTTGCCTGGTGGACCTGTCAGGCAATGTCCTCGGCGAAAGCGACATCTCGCTGAGGGAGCTGGGCATGAACCAGGCGCTGGATCGCGTGCAAGAACGCATTGCCGAAATGCAGCAGCTGAACGGCCTCGATGACGAGACCTTCTTCGGCATTGGCTTCGGCATTGCGGGCGCTCTGATATCAGGGACAAAATACAATGCCTCGATGCCGCTGCATGAATGGTCGCTGATCGAGCTAGGACCGCTTCTGAGCGATCTCTTCAAAAAGCCCGTCTGGCTGCTGAACGGCGGCAGCGCCGGCGCTGTCGCCGAGGCGATGTTCGGCGCCGGCCGCTTCATCAAGCACTTCGCCTATCTGAGCTTCAATTACGGCTTCGGCGGCGGCCTGATCAACGACGGCGAACTTTTGGCCGGCGGCAACGGCAATGCCGGCGAATTCTCGGGCATGTACGACGACGAGGAGATGGTCCGACGCCCTGCCCTGCAGCTGCTCCTTGAGAAGCTCAAGCGCCACAATGTCGATGTGCCGTCGATCCCTTACCTGCGCAGGAATTTCGATCCGAAATGGCCGGGCGTGGCGGAATGGGTCGAGGAGATCACACCCGCCTATAACCGTCTCATCAACGCCATCTGGGCGATCTACGACCCGCAGGCCATCGTCTTCGGCGGCCAGGTGCCGCCGGGACTGGCACAGATGCTGAGCGAACGCACCGAACTTTTCGGCCGCCCGCGCTACGGCGTGCCTCGCCCGCACCCCAAGCTCATTGTGTCGGATATTTCAGGCGACGCCGCCGCCATGGGCTCGGCAATCGTTCCGTTCAAATCGACTTTTTATTGAGAACCCGCGTGCCTACCGATCTGACGGCGCGTGCTCGTCTTCATCGTAGAGCCGGACATCCGGAACCCGTGGCAGCCAGGGTTCGCGGCGGATGGTCCAGACCTCGACCATGGGGTGGATGTCGTTCGGTGCCTGATCCAGGGTGCCGATAAAGACTTCCACGCCATCGTCGAATATGAAGAACAGCCGCGATCCGCAGATTGGGCAGAACGACCGTTTGTCGTAGGTGCTGATCTCGCCGTCCATCTTGAACTTCGAGCGCCGCCAGTTCGCCGTTGCCGAAAAGATGGAACCGGTCAGCTTCCGGCATTTGGTGCAGTGGCAGAGCCCAGATTGATACGGCTCGCCTTCGACTTCGTACCTGACTGCGGCGCACGCGCAGCCGCCGGTTCTCACGCTTTCCATCGCCATCGCATCCTCCATGCGCTTCAAGACAGCGCAGGATAGCTTACAATGGCTGGAAAGCAGCCATGCCGGCCTTCAGCTAAAACCGAAGCGACATGGCCGCCGGTCAAAGCCCGACGCGACGCATGTGCTCGTCGGGATAGCGGGCACCCTGGATTTTGATATTGGACGTTTCGATTTCCTTGAGATCATCAAGCGTCAACTGAACGCTCAGCGATCCGATATTCTCCTCGAAGCGCTCCAGCTTGCGGGTGCCAAACAGGGGAACGATCCAGGGCTTCTGTGCGAGCAGCCAGGCAAGCGCCACTTGCGCCGGCGTTGCATGGTATTTTTCGCCGATGCGCCGGATGAGGTCGACCAGCCCCAGATTGGCCTCGCGCGCTTCCGGTGCGAAGCGCGGAATGTTGTTGCGCATATCCGATTTATCGAGCTCCGTCCCCGTGTCTATCTTCCCGGTCAGAAAACCCTTGCCCAGCGGGCTGAACGGCACCAGGCCGATACCGAGTTCCTCGAGCGTCGGGATCACCTCAGCTTCGGGCTCACGGGTCCAGAGCGAATATTCGCTCTGCAGTGCTGCGACCGGTTGCACGGCATGGGCGCGGCGAATGGAGCCGGCACCAGCCTCCGAAAGGCCGAACCAGCGCACCTTTCCCTCGCCGATCAGATCTTTCACGACGCCCGCGACATCTTCCATCGGTACATCGGGATCGACCCGATGCTGATAGAGCAGATCGATATGATCCGTGCGAAGACGCTTGAGGCTGCCTTCGACCGCACGGCGGATATGATCGGGTTTGCTGTTGACGCTGCCATGATGGATGCCGGTAACAGGATCGACATCCCAGCCGAACTTCGTCGCGATCTTGACCTCATCACGCAGCGGTTCCAGGGCTTCGCCGACCATTTCTTCATTGGTGAAGGGGCCGTAGACTTCGGCCGTGTCGAAGAAGTCCATCCCGCGCTCGACTGCGCTGCGCATGAGCGAGATCATTTCGGTCCTGTCAGGCAGTTCACGGGCTTTTCCATATCCCATGGCGCCGAGCGACAATGCCGAGACTTCAAGGCCCTGTCCGAGTTTGCGCTTTTCCATTTGGTTCTCCTGTTCTCGATGCACGGATTGTGCAGTGTGACCGATTGCGGATGAGGCGCATGTTACCGTCAGACCTGATGTGTGGTGCGAGGTATGAGAGTTCGGCAATGCTTCGTCCATTCGGGTCTATAAGGTGCGGACCGCTTCGACGCGGATCGTGGCGGCCCTTGCCCGCGCCCCGATCATCGGATCGAGGTAGCGACTTCCGGCATATTTCACCCTGTAGGCATCATCGATCCTGTCGTTGATTGCCGGATCAGCAACCGGCTCAAACGTGACGTCCGCCGTCATGCCTGCTGCGCTGATACACCCGGCTTTCTGCTTCAGCGCCGCCTGATACCAGCGCGAAGCCTGGCCATTGTAACCGCGCACGAACAGGGCGCCGTCGACCACGACCGACCAGATCCACGTCGGCGTGCCATAGGTGACACCGCCATCACGGAAAGGCGAAATATGCAGATCATCGGAGACGGAGATGCGCGTCAGTTCGTCTTTTGACCATGCCATGATCGAGGCTCCATCCATTACTGGCAGGCTGGTGTCACTGCCCGACACCATAGACCCTGCCTTTTGTTTCGATTAGGCGGTAATATGAGATTGGACTTATATCGGAGGTCAATAAATGCGGCGCGAGGATCTGGGCGATCTCATGGCGTTTCTGGCGGTTGCCGAGGAGCGGAGTTTTACCAAGGCGGCTGCGCGTCTGGGAACATCGCAGTCGTCGCTGAGCCTCATCATTCGCCGGCTGGAGGAACGGTTGGGCGTTCGCCTGTTGACCCGTACGACGCGCAGCCTCGCGCCGACGACGGCAGGCGAACAACTGCTGGCAACCCTCAGCCCGGCATTCGGCAGCATCGACGCACAACTGTCGGCGCTGAGCGAATACCGGGAAAAGCCTGCGGGAAGTTTCAGGATAACCGCGGGCGAACATGCGATCGACACGCTTCTGTGGCCGAAGCTGTCGAAATTCCTGGCCGATTATCCCGATATCAAGGTCGAGCTGATCGCAGATCTGGCTTTGACGGACATTGTTGCTGAGCGCTTCGACGCCGGCGTCCGGCTTGGCGACCAAGTGGAAAAAGACATGATCGCCGTTCGCATCGGGCCGCTGGCGCGAATGATCGTCGTGGGCGCTCCTTCATATCTGGCGGAAAGACCGGCGCCCGCCTCGCCGCAGGAGCTGACGGCGTATCGATGCATCAACATACGCCTGCCAACCTATGGCGGATTCTACCCCTGGGAGTTCGAACGCGGCGGACATGAGATGCGCGTCAGGGTCGACGGGCAGGTCGCGTTCAATGGCGTGCCGCAGATGATCAGGGCGGCACTCGATGGTTATGGCTTGGCCTTTGTCCACGAAGACGTCGTCAGGCAATATCTGGACAGCGGGCGTCTCGTGCAGGTGCTGGATGAATGGTCGCCACCCTTTCCCGGCTATCACCTCTACTACCCGTCAAGACGGCATCCCTCGCCCGCCTTCACGATGCTGGTTGAGGCATTGAAATTTCATCCTACGGAAAATGCCTGAGGCCGCGCTTGTCTGATTTCGCGCCCGATGATACCACATCCTACATGGACAGAACCGTCATCAACACGTCAGTGATGATGCTGCGCTCATAGCGTGGCGGGTTTCGTGCGTCCAGAATGCACAACGACCGCCCTCGAGGCGGTCTTTTCATTTGACGATCCGTCTCGCGGGGCAACCAGCCCTCGAAAGGATCAACCGATGAACAAGACCTATATCACCACTTCGATCCCCTATGTGAACGCCGCCCCGCATGTGGGCTTTGCGCTCGAACTCGTGCAGGCCGATGCCTATGCCCGCCACTTCCGCCTGCTCGGCAAAAATGTCCGCTTTCAGGGCGGCACCGATGACAACAGCCTGAAGAACGTCCGCTCGGCGGAAGCTGCCGGCCTGCCCGTGGCGGATTTCGTCAATGTGAATGCCGACCGCTTCGAGCGGCTCGGGACGCGGCTCGATATCTCCAATGATGAGTTCGTGCGCACCTCGCGTGACCCGCGGCATGTCGCCTGCGTGCACGCCTTGTGGAATGCCTGTGCTGAGAATGGCGACCTCTATCGCAAGGCCTATGAAGGCCTCTATTGCGTCGGCTGCGAGCAATTCTACGAGGCCGCAGAACTCGTTGACGGCCGATGCCCAGAACATGGCGTCCCCCTCGAACTTGTCAGGGAGGAGAACTGGTTCTTCCGCCTGTCCCGCTATGGTGACCGGATCCTGCAGCTCATCGAGAGCGGCGAACTCACGATCGTTCCGGCGCACCGGTGCAACGAGGTGCTGGCCCTTCTGCGACGCGGCCTTCAGGATATCAGCATCTCACGCAGCGCCGAGCGGGCGCGGGGCTGGGGTATTCCCGTCCCTGATGGAGATGAGGTGGTCTATGTCTGGTTCGACGCGCTCGCGAACTATCTGACGGGGCTCGGCTACGGCTCCGATCAGACACTCTTCAAGCGCTACTGGGCAGGTGACGGCCAGCGCATCCACATCGTCGGCAAGGGCATCTCGAAATTCCACGCTATCTACTGGCCGGCCATCCTGCTCTCGGCCGGCCTGCCGCCGCCGTCGTCGATATCGGTGCATGGCTATGTAACGGTCGATGGCAGGAAGATCGGCAAATCGGCAGGCAACGGTATCGATCCGGATAGCATTATCGATGCCTACGGCACGCCGGATGCACTGCGCTATTATCTGCTCCGGCATATACGCTCGGGCGACGATGGCGACTTCTCTGCCGACCGTCTGGAAGCCGCCTGGACAGGAGAGCTAGGCGGCCAGCTCGGCAATCTCGCCAACCGGGTGCTGGCGCTTGTCTCGTCTGCTTTCGGCGGGGTCGTTCCGCCGCTGCAGGAGAGTGATTTCACGCAGGCGGCGGCGCGGCTTCCAGAGAAGGTGGCCGCGGCTTTCGATGCTTATGAGCTGCATGTCGGTCTTGCCGATATCTTCGCCTTTGTCAGTGAGGCGAACCGACGCTTTGCCAAACGCGCACCATGGGCGGATGCGAAGGCGCTGCTTGGCGACCTCACGCCCGCTGAACGGCAGGTGACAGTCAATCGTCTCGGTGCATGCCTTGCCGAGCAGGTCTATGGGCTGGCGATCGTCGCACGCTGCCTCCTGCCCTTCCTGCCGCGTTCGGCTGGGGCGCTGCACGGAAGGCTGGGGATTCAGGTGCCTCGACTCTATGGGGAGGAGCTTGTCGTCGATGGTGTCAGAACAGCATCGGACGCCGTGCTCTTTCCGAGAAGAGTAGCGGCCTGACATAGTCTCCTGCATCTCTTCGACACGTCGGGCCTGTCCGAGAACATGGAGATGAGTGGCTGTCCGGCATGTCTTGTCAAAACCCCTCCCCCTTGTGGGGAGGGGTTTGTGGCGGGTCTTTTAGTCTATGTCACCCCGGTGATGCACCCTCACCTCACCACATCGTCTTTGCAGCCCGCACCGGCCATTCGCGATCATAGGTCTCGTGGTCGAAATCACCCACCGCATCCTTCAGCATCTGGCCGGGCGTCGGCAGGTTCGCCGGGTCGACGAAATGCTCGGCGTTCCACAGCTCGGCGCGCATCACCGCACGGGCGCACTGGAAATAGACCTCGACGATGCCGATGACCATGACGGTGCGCGGATGCTTGCCGTCCATCTCGAAACTTGCAAGCAGCGCCTCGTCGTTGGAAACGACGCCGCGGCCGTTGATGCGCATCACCGTGTTGGAGCCCGGAATAAGGAACATCAGCGAAAGGCGCGGATCGCGCACGATGTTGGAGAGCGAATCGACACGGTTGTTGCCGCGCCAGTCGGGAAGATGCAGCGTCGTATCGTCGATGATGCGCACCACGCCGCCGAGATCGCCGCGCGGCGAGCAGTCGAGGCCATCAGGGCCGACGGTCGCAAGCGCCACGAAGGGCGAGATCTCGATCATTCCACGATAGAGCGGCGTCAGCACCTTCGTCACCTTGTCGACGGAGGCCTGCGACAGTCCCGCGCCATAGATTTCGTTGAGCTCTTCGATAGTGCTGATGATCTTCATCTGTGTCCCGCCGTGGTGCCGGCCGCCTGCCCTGCGACCGGCCGGACGCTACACCGATGCGCGGCGCGCCGGAAGCTCAAAAATCGGAATGATCTCAGCAGGTTTCTTGATGTTTTCCTCCGCCAGAAACGCCGCCACCTCGCCAAGAACAGGGGCGGCCGACATGATGCGCCGGTGGCCGAAGCCGTTGGCCCAGGACAGGCGCACATGCCCGCCGGAAGCCGCATAACGCCGCGCATGGGTGGCACTGACTTCCTTGTCGTCCTCGGCGTGGATGACCAGTACCGGCTTGCCGATGCCTGCGGCAGTCTTTCCCGCGTCGAACTCCTCCAGTCTCCGGCCGGTGACGCGCTGCACGACATCCTCGAGTGCAGCCTGAGCCGCCGGCCTCAGCCGCAGCATCCGGCCGAAATCGGTAAACAGCCAGTGCATTTCGCTCGGCGAACCGATCAGCACCATGCGCTCGGCCGAAACGGCCTTTACATCAGGAAGCATGCCGGAGGCCGAAACCATCAGTGCCGCACCGCCGAAGGAATGGCCGATCACGGCATCGAAGCGGCCGAAGCGGGCTTGCGCCGCCGCAATCGCCTTTACGGCCAGCCCCATATGCAGGAAGCGCCCGCCGGCGCGGCCGTGGCCCGGAAAGTCGAGCGCGATTACCTCCGCGCCGGTATCCGCCAGCATCGTCAGGAGATCTGCCATATAGGCCATGCCGGAGCCCCAGCCATGCGTGACGAGATAACGCTTGCGCCGCCCGAGCGCCCCGCCGTTCAGCCTATAGGCATGAGCGCGCCTGCCATCGACGGGCAGCAGGAAGCGCTCGGCGCCTGCGAGCTCGGCAATACCCGCTGCATGCGTCGCCTTCGCCTTCTCGCCCTTGGGTCTGGCAGACGGCGTGCGGCAGAAGAGCCGGAAGGCGGCCTCGCCCGCCAGACGCGGCGAAACGGATTGCATGAGCGAAAATCCGAGGCGGGTGACCTCAAGCGCAAAGTTTGCCATGATGGGATTCCAATAATGTTCAACACTGAACAATAAAGTACAACGATGAACAAAAATCAATCCCTACCCTGGGATCATCCGCGTTTTCGCAGCTGGATCGCGGTGGCTCGCGCCTGCCAGCTCATGCAACAATCCCTGGCGCGCTCGTTATCGGATCTCGATATCAAGCCGCCGCATCTCGATATTCTCGTCAATCTCTACCGCTTCGAAGGCATTTCGCAGCAGGAGCTGGCCCGCAAACTGCTGGTCGGCCGCTCGAACATGAGCATGCTGCTGCCCCAGATGGAAAAGCGCGGCCTGATCGTGCGCCGCGACGACGAGCGCGACAAACGCGTGCTGCGCCTGCACCTGACATCAGAGGGCCGCAAGCTGACCGAGGAGGCCATGGCCATCCAGACCGGGCTCATCGAGCGCACGCTCTCGGCCGAGCCGATCGAGCAATGCATGGCAACCGCCGATTCGATGGAGCGCATCATCGGTGTGCTGCTGCAGGATTTGAGAGACGAGGGTTAGTGGAGCACCGGCCCCGCCGGCCCGCGCGTCAGCGATTTGTATTCCCAAGCTGCAACGATGATCAGCACCAGTGCCGCCAGAATGCCCATCACATAGACCTGCATGAAGGGCGCGAAGAATGTGCAGAGGATGAGGATCACGATGCCGGCGAGATGGGAGAGCGGCAGGCGGCCGCTGGTGGAGCCCTTGAACCAGAGATTGCCGATCAGGAAGAGTCCGGAGCCGCCGAGAACGGAGGCGGCGACGGCGAGATTGCCCGCCTCATGCGGATGCTCGAACATCCATTCGACCGCCACGGCATGCACGATGATACCGGCAAGGATCGGGATATGGGCATAGGTGAAGGCCAGTCGTGCAAGGCTCCCCGGCGTATCGGCATGCTCGATGCGATGCGCCGCCCGCTCATGGCCGAAGCGGAAATAGAGCCACCACATGGCGACCGTCCCGATAAAGCCGATCAGGAAGACCACGCCCGTCATGGCCGAGAATTCCATTTCGGAGAAAGTGCGGCCGGAAACGAGGATCGCCTCGCCAAGGCAGATGATGATGAAGAGCGCGCAGCGCTCCGCCATATGCGCGCCGGAAACGTCCCACTCTTCCGTTTTGGATTTGCCGAGGCCCGGCACCGCAAAGCCGAGCGCCGGCCCGGAATATTCGATCAGGAGCGCGATTACCCAGCAGACCAGCCGTGCCTCATGCTCCAGCAGACCGCCTGATATCCAGAATATGCCGGCAACGGCAAAATAGGTGGTGATGCGCACGAAATTGATCGTCGCCGAACGGCCGGAAGCCCGCATCGCATAGGTGGTGAAGGCCGAGCGGCCGACCTGCATCAGCACATAGGCGCAGGCAAACAGCAGACCCTTTTCGCCGAAGGCTTCGGGAATGGAGGCCGACAGCACGAGGCCGAGCAGCATCAGCACGATCAGCATTGATCGTACCGGCATGCGCTCCGGATCGAGCCAGTTCGTCGCCCAGGCGGTGAAGATCCACACCCACCAGACGGCAAACATTACCAATGCGGCTTCGGCGGCACCCAGCAGCGTGTAATGCGCAAACAGGGCATGTGACAGCTGCGAGATGGAAAAGACGAAAACGAGATCGAAGAAGAGTTCCAGGAATGTGACCCTGCTGCCGGTATGCCCGTGGGCTCGCAGCCAGCTCTTATTATGTGTTTCCGTCATGTGCCCCCCTCGTCTGCCCCTCAGTTTATTGCGATCAGCGCGGCTTTTCCGCCACGTCGCGGCTCATTCCCTTTTCTGCAAGCTCTTCCTCATAGGCCGAGAAGAGTTCGAAGCCGCGCTCGCCGAGTTCGCGCAGATAGGTCCATGTGTAGATGCCGGTGTCATGCATGTCGTCGAAGCCGATGCGCACGGCATAATTGCCTGTCGGGATGATGGAGACGATGGCGACGTTGCGCTTTCCAGGCACCGTCACCTTCTGCCCCGGCCCGTGCCCCTGCACTTCGGCAGACGGCGACTGCACGCGCAGCAGCTCGGCCGAGAGATCGAAGCTCTGCCCGTCATTGAAGCTGACCACCAGCCTCTGGCGGTCCTTCGAGACCCTGATTTCGCTAGGCCAGATATCGCTCATCACTATGTCCTCTTCTTCTGCGAGGAGTAGGCGCTGATCTTTTTCAGCGCAAGCTCAAATTGGCCTGCCCCCGAGGCCTGTTTCCCTTGACGCCACAATAGCATATGCCCACATTGAGGAGAGCACGGAGATTGATGTGAACACCAGAGTCGGAACGATAGGCAATGCTGCGCCGCTGGTTGCGGATGCATCACCGATGATCGACCCCTTCGGGCGGGCTGTCACCTATCTTCGCGTCTCCGTCACCGACCGCTGCGATTTCCGCTGCACCTATTGCATGGCGGAAAACATGACCTTCCTGCCGAAGAAGGATCTGCTCACGCTGGAAGAGCTCGACCGGCTCTGTTCCGCCTTCATTGCCAAGGGCGTGCGCAAGATAAGGCTCACCGGCGGCGAACCGCTCGTGCGCAAGAACATCATGCACCTGGTGCGCCAGCTTGGCCGCCGGATCGGCTCGGGCCTCGATGAACTGACTGTTACCACCAACGGTTCGCAGCTCGCCCGTCACGCCGAGGAGCTCTATGACTGCGGCGTGCGCCGAATCAACGTTTCGCTCGACACGCTCGATCCGGAAAAATTCCGCAGGATCACTCGCTGGGGCGATTTCGCCAAGGTCATTGACGGCATCGATGCCGCCCAGAAAGCCGGCCTGAAGATCAAGCTCAATGCCGTGGCGCTGAAGGATTTCAACGAGGTGGAAATGCCCGACATGCTGCGCTTCGCGCATGGCCGCGGCATGGATCTCACCGTCATCGAAACCATGCCGATGGGCGAGATCGAAGAGGATCGTACCGACCAGTACCTGCCGCTCTCCAAGCTGCGGGCCGATCTGGAACGGCAGTTCACCTTCACCGATATCGACTACCAGACCGGCGGCCCTGCCCGCTATGTCAAGGTCGCCGAGACCGGCGGCCGCCTCGGCTTCATCACCCCGCTCACCCATAATTTCTGCGAGAGCTGCAACCGCGTGCGCCTCACCTGCACCGGCACGCTCTACATGTGCCTCGGCCAGAACGATGCCGCCGACCTGCGCGCAGCACTGCGAGGCACCGAAGACAACGGCCTGCTCCACGCCGCGATCGACGAGGCCATCACCCGCAAGCCCAAGGGCCACGATTTCATCATCGACCGCACCCACAAGCGGCCGGCTGTCGCCCGGCATATGAGTGTTACCGGCGGGTAAGTGACGGTGCCGCAGAGCGGTAGCAATCGATCCAGTGATCGATTGCAGTCACGAATGCCCTGAGCAACGCGACGGACCGGCAAGGCGCTGTCCCATGTGATAACTGCGTGAACAGGAGCCGTCGAATGCCCGCTGATCTCCTACCGAAACGCTACCCGGAAATGCAGGGCAAGATCGCCCTCGTCACAGGCGGATCGTCCGGCATCGGCCTCGCCACCGCGCAGGGCTTTGCGCGCGAGGGCGCAACGGTCGTCATCGCCAGCCGCAACGAGAAGCGTGCAAAGCAGGCGCTTGCCAGCCTGCCGGCTGACAGCGCCAGCTGGATCGAATGCGACGTGGCTGACGGCAAGGCCGTAGAACGGCTGATCTCCGGTATCGTCAAGCAACATGGGCGGATTGACTACGCCTTCAACAATGGCGGCAGCGGCGGGCGTGGCGCACCGGTCGGAAACCTCGGTGAAGATGCTTGGCGCAAGACCATCGACGGTTACCTGACATCGGTGTTCCTCTGCATGCGCCATCAGATCCCGGCCATGCAGAAGAACGGTCGCGGCGTCATCGTCAACAATTCATCCGTCGACGGCCTGCGCGGCTATCCCTTTCCGGGCGGCGCGGCCTATGCAGCCGCAAAACACGGCGTTATCGGGCTGACGAAAAGTGCGGCACTCGAATATGCGCGCGAAGGCATCCGCATTACCGCGATCTGTCCCGGCTGGGTCAATACGCCCGCGGTCGAGAGCCATATGAAGAAGAGTCCCGAGATCGCCGAGGCCATCATCGCCCAGACGCCGATCGGCAGGATCGCCACGCCGCACGAGATTGCCGAAGGTGTGCTCTGGCTTTGCTCGGACGCCTCATCGTTCATGCAGGGCAGCCCGCTGGTGCTGGATGGCGGCTATATGAGCTGAAGCTACCGCGAACCCTGGACTCCTTCTGTAACGCAAAGCCCCATATGGGATTTGGCGCGGGTCCTCAGCATCGCGAGGACAACGCTGGGCTAGGCTTAAAAAAAAGCCCCGCAAAAGCGGGGCCAAGTCTTTCTGATGTGGAATTACTACTGACGTTAGATTGTTATCAGTTCCAGGACTGGCCGTTGTACCAAGTGTCCACGTCGCTGCGGATGCGATCCTTTTCATAGCCGTAGCGTTCCTGCAGCTTGCCTTCGAGCTGCTCCCGTCGACCGTTAATCTGATCGAGGTCGTCGTCAGTGAGTTTGCCCCACTGTTCCCTGACCTTGCCCTTCATCTGCTTCCAGTTGCCTTCAACACGGTTCCAATCCATTCCAAAATCTCCTTTGTTGGACATGGTTGGAAAACGACCGGATCGCCAAATTGTTCAAAAGAAAAACCCCGCGGTCCGAAGACCGCGGGCTCTTCGACATCATCCTGATGAGCTGGCTCAAGCAGCCCGGCCGCCCCAGCGGCCGTCGGCGCGCTGATAGCCACGCACCTCGTCCTCGCCGCCGGTGCGGAAGCGGTTGACCTTGTCGGAGAGCATGTCGACGCGCTGGCGCAGGCCCTGGATTTCGGCGTTGTTTTCTTCCACCATCGCCGCATTCTGCTGGGTGATGAGCTCGACGTCATGCACCGCCTTGCTGACCTCGTGGATGCCGGTCGACTGTTCGCCGGTTGCCGCTGAAATCTCGGCAACGAGGCGCTGTACGCCACCGACATGACTGATGATTTCGGCGAGCGCCCGGCCGGTTTCCTCGACCAGCTGCACGCCGCTCTGCACCTGGCCGGAACTGGCTGAGATCAGTTCCTTGATCTCGCGGGCAGCCTTGGCGCAGCGCTGGGCCAGTTCGCGCACTTCCTGCGCTACGACCGCAAAGCCGCGGCCCGCCTCACCTGCACGCGCGGCTTCCACGCCGGCATTCAGCGCCAGGAGGTTGGTCTGGAAGGCGATCTCGTCGATCACGCCGATGATGGTGGCGATCTTGTCGGACGAGCGGTTGATTTCGCCCATGGCATCGACAGCCTTGGCGACGACTTCGCCGGAGCGGGTCGCGAAAACCTGCGTCTCGTTGACGGAATGCGCCGTCTGCTTGGCGCGGTCGGCGGTGGAGCGCACGACGTCGCTGAGGTGACGCAGCGCTCGTGAGCTTTCCTCGAGTGCGGCCGCCTGCTGTTCGGTGCGGCGGGCAAGATCGTCGGCGGAAGATGCAAGGTTGCCCGTGCCACCCTTGATCTCGACAGTCGCGCCGCGCACATCCGACAGCGTCTGGCGCAGCGCCTCGACGGCGTGATTATAGGTATCGGCCATCTCGACGAAATCGTCGGCGAGATCGCTGCGCATGCCCGCTTCCAGATTGCCCTCGGCGAGCTGCTGCAGCACGTCGGAGAGCGCATTCAGCGCCTGCTTCTGCTCGGCCTCGATACGGGCGCGCTCGGCGGCGCGGCGGTTCGTTTCATCGGCCGACAGCGCACGCGCACTTTCGGCCTCCTTTTCGAGGCGGACATTTTCAACCGCCGCATCCCGGAAGACGGCGACCGAGCGCACCATGTCGCCGATCTCGTCGCCGCGGCTACGGCCTTCGATGGCGACTTCGAGATCGCCATTGGCAAGCCGCGTCATCACATCCGAGACGCGCTTCAGCGGGCCGCGCAGCGTCTCGACCAGCATCAACCCACCGACGATGGCAAGCAGCGTGCCGAGGATCATTGCAAAGACGGAGACGTTGGCCGAACGCTCGCTGTCTTCCTTGCCGAGTTCCTGCGCCTGGCTCACGAACTGGCGAAGCGAGGCCATGGCGCCGGAAAGGATTTCGGAGGATTGCTGGCGGGCCGCCTTCCAGTCCGCAGCCGCCTTCAGCATGTCGGCCGAACCTGATGTCAACGAAGCGGCAGCCGAGGCGACCTTGTCCGAGAGGGCCTTCATGACCGCATCGTTGGCGCCGAGTGCTGAAATCTTCGCCGCGGTTTCGGTCAGCGCCTTGAGATCGGCGAGAACGACATCACGCGAGGCGACAACACGTGCGCTCAGCATCTGGCTGACATGCACCTGCAGGCGGTCGGTGATCTCGCGCACCTGATCGACCGAGGTCAGCAACTCGCGCTGTTCGGCAATGTTCTTGTCGAGGCTGACGAAGCGGGCAGATGCCGTATCGCTGTTCTTGGCCGCCTGCAGCGTCATCTGCCCTTCGGTATTGACGAAACCCGTCAGGATCGGCGCCATGCCGGAAGCCTTTTCATCCGGCGTGCCGGTACCGTTCAACAGCGCATCGAGCTTGCCGGCTGTCTCGGAGACCTGCCCGATCAGCGGCTGGCCGTCCTTGGACACCATGCTCTTGGCGACATCGAGTTGCGCAAGGATCTTTGCAATGTGTTGCTGGGCTGCCTCGATTTGCTCCTCCGGCGTGAACCCCATCTGGATATCGACGCGCATCGCGCCCATGATGTCGGTCAGCGATTTGAAGGCGGCGGTATCGTAAAGCAGTGCCTTGGCGAAGACTTCCTTGTCGGTGAAATCCTTGCGAACCAGATCCGTCTGGCCGCCGGCCTCCTCAGCCGCAACAGTGATCGCCTGCACCGTCTTGTTCACAGCCTCAACGCTTGCATTTTCGCGCTGGCGCAGTCCCCACAGCACCTCCTGCTGCTTGCGCATGGCGGCGGCAAGGCCTCCGACTTCGGTGAGCTGGCTGTGCTGGTCGTCGGTCTTCAGCAGGCCGTTGAGGCGCACCACGCCGCTCTCCTGCGCATCGATCGCCTTTCCGAAATCCGCCTTGCTCGCATCCGACGGGTCGGACACGAATTCCTGCAGCGCTGCCTGCAGGTTCTCGAAATCGGAGATGTTCTCGATCGTCGCCCGCGTCACCGTCATGTGGCCGTTCAGGATATTGGCCGTGTGGTAACCGAGGATGCCGACGCCGGCGATCAGAACGACGAGCGGAATGACGAACAGCAGGACCTTGGTGACGATACGACGGCTTTGCAGAAGTCGGTCGATGAAGTGCATGGGAAGCGGCGCCTTGAAACTGATGGAACCGTCCATTCCGCAATCATTCCGGATGGTTCGGCGGCATCCTCCATCATGGAGAGTGGTCGCATCTTTGGCTGAATCGGTTGATACAACCTTAATCCGCAACCGGAAGATTTGGGAATTATCCTTATATTTCTAATATTTGCCGCAGCTGCACAAGGATTTGCTTTTCCTTACGGCAGGTTGTGCCGCACTGCAGCAACGAATTATCCGAGGTGTGGCATTCCTCCGATTCCCTTGTCGTCCGTTCCCTTCTAAAAGGGCTTGTAAGGTAAGGGATTCTCCAGCATGCCGCGATCACGCAATACCGAAGGCGCCATCTATATGAGCATGGCGATGGCGGGCTTTTCCGCAAGCGACGCACTCTCCAAATCGGTCATTTCCTATATGAATGCCGGGGAGATCATGTTTCTGCGCGGCCTCTTCACCAGTATCCTCGTCTATCTGATCGCCTGGAAGTTCGGCGCATTGCGGCCCTGGCGGGTCATGGTCAAACCCATCATCGCACTGCGTATCGCCTGCGAGATCATTGCAGCCGTCACCTATATCACCGCCCTCGGCATGATGCCGATCGCCAATGCTTCGGCGATCCTCCAGTCGCTGCCACTGGTCGTCACCTTCGGCGCGGCACTCTTCTTCAAGGAGCCTGTCGGCTGGCGTCGCTGGATGGCGATCCTCGTCGGCCTCATCGGCGTCATGATCATCATTCGCCCCGGCCCCGAGGGCTTTACCGCCGCCGCCCTTCTCTGCGTCGGCAGCGTCGCCTCCACTGCCGGCCGCGATCTTGCCACCCGCAGCATCAGCAAGGACATTCCCTCGCTGATGATCACGACCGTGACGGCGATCTCGGTCGCGATCTTCGGCGCGCTGATGATCCCCTTCCTCGGCGGCTGGGAGCCGGTCAGTGTCACCTCGCTCACGCATCTGTTGCTCGCCTCCGTGCTTGTTCTCGTCGGCTACCAGTCGGTCATCGTCGCCATGCGCACCGGCGAAATCTCCTTCGTCGCGCCCTTCCGCTATACGAGCCTGATCTTCTCCTCGCTGCTCGGCTTCTTCTTCTTTGCAGAAGTGCCTGACTTCTGGACGCTCGTGGGTGCCGCCATCGTTATCGCGTCTGGCCTCTATACGTTCTATCGTGAAGCCAAGCGCCATGTGCCGCCGGTCGCGCAGGAATCAGCGCCCCGCTCGCCCGTGTGATAGTCCGAGGGATCGCCATGACTGACTTCGTGCTCGACCAATCGACCATTCCGGGCGTCGTCCTGGCCGGCGGGCGCTCGTCGCGCATGGGCCGCGACAAGGCGGGCGTCAAGCTCGGCGGCCGCAGCCTGCTCGACCACGTGCTGTCCCGCCTTTCACCACAGATCACGCAGATCGCCATCAATGCCGATGAAGTCGGCGGCCACGACCTGCCGATCGTTTCCGACCGCATTCCCGGCAAGGCGGGTCCGATGGCAGGCATCCATGCGGCGATGGTCTATGGCGCGGGCCTGCCCGCCACCCATGTCGTCACCGTCTCGGTCGACTGCCCCTTCTTCCCGACCGATCTCGTTAGCCGGCTAGTGACCTCGCTCGACCACCCGGATCGTATCGCCATTGCCGCCTCGCAAGGCCGCAGCCATCCGGTCTTCGGCCTGTGGCCAACCGCATTGGCGGCCGATCTCGCAACATGGGTGAAGACCGACGACAAGCGCCGCGTGCGAGACTTCCTCCTGCGTCATGACGTTACGGAAGTGCCCTTCCCGCTGCATCCGACCCGCGCCAGCGTCCTCGACCCCTTCTTTAACATCAACACGCCTGATGATTTAATGGAGGCCGAACGCTGGCTGGAGGCACTTCGCGCATGACAAAAGATGCGGAGATGACACAGAAGATCTTCGGTATCGCCGGCTGGAAGAATTCCGGCAAGACAGGCCTTGCGGTTCGCCTCGTCGAGGAATTCACCCGCCGTGGCTATCGCATCTCCACCATCAAGCACGCCCACCACGATTTCGACATTGACAAGGTCGGCGCCGACAGCTACCGCCACCGCCAGGCCGGCGCGCATGAGGTGACGATCGTCTCGGGCACCCGCTACGCGATCATGCACGAGTTGCGCGGCGCCCCAGAGCCGACATTCGAGGAGATATTGGCGCGGCTTGCTCCCTGCGATCTCGTGCTGATCGAGGGCTACAAGCGCGAGCCGATCCCGAAGATCGAGGCACGGCGGCTGGCGGCGGCGAGACGCGATCCTCTGGCGCCGGAGGATCCGCATATCGTGGCGATTGCAGCGGATCATGAGGTGGAGAATGCTGCAGGGCTCGCGGTGTTTGATTTGGATGATACTGCCGCGATCGCGGATTTTGTTGCACAGACGGTTGGGCTTGCTCACCCTTCTCCCCAGCGCGGGTCCTGAGGACGGGTCGAGACCCGCGGCTCGACCCGGCTGATGTGTCCGATAGGACAGATGAGGCGGTGAGCGACGCCAGGAGCGAACGTCTGAGCGGAAGCGAAGACGGCATATGTTCTACTGTGCGGCCCTCATCCGACCCTTCGGGCCACACTCTCCCCGCTGGGGAGAAGCGGAAGACGCGCCGCGCCGTCGAATCCACAAAACAAAAGGGCGAGGTCTCGCGACCCCGCCCTCCTCAATTATACAGGTAACCAATTACCTCTGCGCCACCGGCCGCACCAGCGGTGTGACACGCCTGATGGTCACGCGTCGGTTCTCCTGGTTCGGTCCGACCGTATTCACCTTCAGATAGCGCTCGCCATAGCCCTGCGTCGCAAGGTTTTCCGGCGGAATGCCGTAGACATCCGTCAGCACGTTGGCGACCGATTCCGCGCGTTGGTCGGAGAGGATCAGGTTGCTCTGGTCAGAACCCACCGCATCGGTGTGGCCTTCGATCAGGAAGGTCTCGCTCTTGTTCTTGTCGAGCACTTCGTTGATCGCGTCGGCCACCTTGCGCAGCGTGCGGGCCTGGGTCATCGGGATTTCCGCACTGCCCGTCGCAAAGGTCACCGTGT
Organism: Rhizobium sp. 01L419; assembly: GCF_056400025.1. Classification (NCBI taxonomy): domain Bacteria; kingdom Pseudomonadati; phylum Pseudomonadota; class Alphaproteobacteria; order Hyphomicrobiales; family Rhizobiaceae; genus Rhizobium; species Rhizobium sp. 01L419. The sequence goes on along the minus strand of NZ_JBFTSM010000014.1, from coordinate 105,264 downwards.
CCAGGTCGATGCGGCGCACCTTGTCGCGGATACGGGCGGAATATTTCACCTCGTTCAGCGAATAGACGCGTTCGACCGGCTCGACGGGCGGCTCGCTCAGGAACTCGTAATAGTCACGGTCCGGATCGGTGCTGGTGTCGATGATATAGTCGTTCAGCGGCACGCGCAGGCGCATCGGCGGCAGGTCGGCACCCGGATCCTCGAAATAGTCGCGATCCGGATCCTCGTAGAGCTCAGGTGAATAATAGAGCACCTCTTCCCGGCCGCGGGCATCGACGCGCGAGCGCTGGATGATGTCGCCATAGCGGTTGCGGAGCGTCACGATGCGATAGCCCTCGGGCCGCATGATCGTTTCGCGGTAACGGTCGCCCGAAAGCTCTTCATAGCTTGGCCGTTCGCCGTCGCGCAGGAAGCGGCGGTCGTCATCGCTGCGTACCACGGTGCGGTTGCCGAACTGGATGATGACGCGGCTGTCGTCCGTGCGCTCGCCATAACGCGCGCCATCCGGCTGGGCGAACTGAGGACGGCGGTCGATGCGCCGGCCTTCTTCACGCGTGATGGCCTCGATCTGCACCGGCGCACGCTGTTGGGTGGCGCTGAGTGACTGCGCCTCGGCATCCGAGGTGGGCAGCTTGAAATCCCGGCTGTCGGCGCGCTGGCGGTCGCGGTCGCGACGGCCCTGCCTGCCCTGGCTGCGATCGGCATCCTTGTCGCTGTCGAGAACGGCGGCACCATTTTCGACCGGCAGGACGATGGTCTCGTTGCTCTTGGCAGGATCCTTAGCGATCTCCTTGCGGCGGTCCAGCTCCTGCGGCGTGACCTTTTCGGGTGCAGGGATCGCCTGTTCGGCCGGCTGCGGCGCGGCGGCTGGCGGCTGTTCGCCCGGCTGGGGTGCGTTGACCACGGGCTGTTCGGGCTGCTGGCCTGCGGCAGGTTGCTCGGCCTGCTGGCCATCGGCGGGCGCTGCGCCGGCGGCAGGCTTTTCGGCGGTCGCCGGCTTCTCCGCCGGAACAGGTTTTTCAGCGGCAGGCTTCTCGCCTGCGGGCTGTTCAGCCGCTGCGGGCTGTTCAGCCGCTGCGGGCTTCTCGGCCGGCACAGGCGCTTCGCCTGCTGGTGCCGCCTGCTGCTCGGTGGCAGCGGGCTTCTTGCCGCCGGCGGCCGGACGCTTGCCGCCCTGCTGCGGCTCGGCAGGCTGTTGCGTGGTCTGCTCTGCCGGTTGTTCGGTGGTTTCAGGCTTCTGGCGCTGCGGGCGCTGGCGCGGCTTTTCGGCGGGCTGGGTAGCTTCGCCGGCGGCCGGAGCCTGTTCGGCCGGCTGTTGGGCCTCCGGTGCGGCCTGTTCGCTGTTCTGCTTGTTGCGGTCGCGCGGCCGCTGACGTGCTGGCTGTTCGGCCTGGGGCTGCTCTGCTTGAGGCTGTTCGGCCGGCTGTTCCGGCTGTGCCTGCTTCTGGCGGCGCGGACGCTGAGGTTCCTCTGCGGCGGGCGCCTGCTGATCGGGGGCTGCCTGTTCCGGCTGGGCTTCGCGCTGGCGCTGGCGCGGACGGGCGGGTTCTTCAGCGGCCGGCGCCTGGGCCTCTGGTGCTGCCTGCGGTTCGGGCTCGCGTTGACGCTTCGGCTTCTGCTCCGGAGCGCTCTCGGCGGGTGCTTCGCTCTGCTGCGGCTTTTCGGCAGGCGCCTCCTGCTGCTGTTGCTGCTCCAGTTCCTGCTTCTTCTTTTTCAGAAGTTCCTCTTCCGAAGGCGCATCCTGCGCCACCTCGTAGCTTCCTTCGACAACGGGGCGAACTGCGCCCTGCGGCACGCTGCTCACTGCGGCGTAAGCGCCCACCGGCGGCACCGCAAAGGCAAGGGAAAGCAGCGGAAAGGCCGCACTGGCAAACAGTCTGGATTTCATGCCCATCAGGGGTTTCCTCGTCCTTGTTTTGACTTCGACCGGGGCTCACTGCCCCGCAATCAAGGCATTTTGAGCATCGGCCGAATCCGAAAGCGCCAAAATGTCGATTTGTTCCGGAAGCTAGGTAAGGCAGGATTAACCCTAGCTGAACATTGCAGTCGGGCGGCGTTCATAACGGCCGCAGATTGCAGCGCACAACTGCTCGGGGATTCCTGTTGCATTTTTGCGAAAAAAGGTTTGATTATCGCCGCAAGACGGTGGTGGCACCGTCGAAGTGTGCGGTCTCCGGCGAAAAACAAAAAGACCCGGAGCCACCAACAGAGAGGATCCTCATGCGCATTTCCACCAAGCTCCTTGCTGCTGCCTCGATGGCGGCAATGTCTCTTTTTGCCGGCGCGGCTCTTGCCGACGGCGAAAAATATGTGATCGGCACGGACTCGACTTATCCGCCCTTCGAATTCGTCGACGCCAGTGGCACCATTCAAGGCTTCGATATCGATATCACCAAGGCGCTCTGCGCTGAAATGAAGGCCGACTGCTCCTTCGTGTCCACGGACTGGGACGGCATCATCCCGGCTCTGAACGCCAAGAAGTTCGACATGATCGTCTCTTCCATGTCGATCACGCCTGAGCGCCTCAAGCTCGTCGACTTCTCCAACAAGTATTACAACACCCCGCCGGCAATCGCCGTGCCGAAGGACTCCACGATCACTGATGTTGCCGGCCTCAAGGGCAAGGTGATCGGCGCGCAGACCTCCACGACCCATGCCAACTACGCCGAGAAGCATCTCGCCGACACCGAGCTGAAGCTCTACCCGACGGCTGACGAATATAAGCTCGACGTTTCCAGCGGCCGCGTCGATGCCGTCATCGACGACGTCGTCGTTCTCTCCGAATGGGTCAAGTCCGACGCGGGCTCCTGCTGCAAGATCCTGACGACCCTGCCGGTCGACAAGGAAATCAACGGCAACGGCGCCGGTATCGCCATTCGCAAGGGTGACCCGCTGAAGGAAAAGCTGAACACCGCGATTGCCGCGATCCGCGCCAGCGGCGAGTACAAGAAGATCCAGGAAAAGTACTTCGATTTCGACGTTTACGGCGAATGATAAATTCGCTATTTGGCCGATGAAGATAATGGCGGAAGGCTTGCTCTTCCGCCATTTTTGTTTGACAAAGGTGGCAATATCAAAACGGCAAAAGCCGTGAGGGGAATTCTGGCATGGGCGGATTATTTTCCGCGCTTGGCTCCTTCTGGAGCCTGATTGTGCACATCGTCGATCCACTGTGCGGGCCCGTCGGCATCTTCACCTGGTTAGGTCAGTCGACGATTCTTGCCTGTGGCGATACCGGCTGGGGCGATGAGATCGCACTCGGCCTGCAGGTCACCGTTTCGGTGGCGGTCGTCACCCTGCCGATCGGCCTCGTCATCGGTTTTCTGGTCGCCCTCGGCCAGCAATCGGAAGAAAAGTCGCTGCGGCTTGCGGCCGGCGTCTACACCACGATCTTCCGCGGTCTGCCGGAGCTTCTGACGCTCTTCATCATCTATTACGGCATGCAGATCCTCATCCAGTATCTGCTGGATCTCGCCGGCTATAGTGGTCCGCCGGTCGAAATCAACGCCTTCCTTGCCGGCGTAATCGCACTGTCGGTCGTCTTTTCCGCCTATTGCTCGGAAGTGCTGCTCTCGGCCTTCCGCGCCATTCCCAAAGGGCAGTATGAAGCGGGAGACGCGCTTGGCCTGCACCGTGGTCGTACGCTGCGCCTCATCGTTCTGCCCCAACTCGTGCGCATTGCCCTGCCGGGCCTCACGAACCTCTGGATGGTGCTGCTGAAGGATACGTCCTATGTGTCGATTATCAGCCTTGCGGATATCCTGCGCCAGACGAGCGTCGCAGTGCGCGTGACCAAGGAGCCCTTCTTCTTCTACGGTATTGCCTGCTGTCTCTATCTGGCGCTCGCCATCCTTTCGTCTTTCCTGCTCGTCTATGTCGACCGCTGGGCCAAGCGCTCGGAGGTTCGTCGATGAGCTACGCTGAAACATTGATTCCCCCGCAGCCGGCACCCCGCGCGGTGGCAAAGCCGGTCACGGCCTCACGCCTCGCCGGCTATATATTGGTGGCATTCTGGGCGCTGCTCGCCGCACTCCTGATCTACGCCGTCATCAATGGCTGGGATCCGGAGAAGTTTACCCGCTACGGGCCGCGCTATCTGCACGGCCTGTGGATGACGCTCAGCATCGTGGGCCTTTCCGTTGTCTGCGGCGCAGTCCTGTCGCTGCCGCTCGCCATGGCGCGCATGTCGAAAAACCGCGTGCTGAACTGGCTCGCCTACGGCTACATCTATTTCTTCCGTGGCACGCCGCTGCTGGCCCAGCTTTTCCTGGTCTATTACGGCCTCGGCGCGTTCCGGCCACAGCTGGAATCGGTCGGTCTGTGGTGGTTCTTCCGCGATGCCTGGTTTTGCGGCGTTTTCGCCATGACCATCAATACCGCCGCCTATCAGGCGGAAATCCTGCGCGGCGCCATCGAAAGCGTGCCCCACGGCCAGCATGAGGCGGCGGCTGCCCTCGGCATCCACAAGGCCATCGCCTTCCGCAAGATCGTCCTGCCGCAGGCTTTCATTGTGGCGCTGCGCCCTTATGGCAATGAGATCATCCTGCTCATCAAGGGTTCGGCCGTCGTCGCCATCATCACCGTGCTCGACCTGATGGGCGAGACGCGCTACGCCTTCTCGCGCACCTTCGACTACCAGACCTATCTCTGGGCGGCGATCTTCTATCTCTCCATCGTGGAAGCCTTGCGCCACCTCTGGAACTGGATCGAACGCCGTCTGACGCGCCACCTGAAGCGTTGACGAGGCTTGGCAGCACTCTCCCATTCCTGCTGCCAAGTCATTGAAATCAAAAATAAATAGCTCTTCTATGTGGTATCTGTCAAGCTTCCGTTAATCACGGCGTGATCTCATATCATACTGCGTTAATAAGCGCTGAGTGGGAACAAGAAGAAGCGAGACAACATGCACAAGGACATGGAAAAGCAGCTTAAGGGTTACGGGCTGACAACGGCACAGATTCTCTATCACATGCCGGATCACCCAGCCTTTCTCCAGACCTATGTCTGGCAGGACTACGACCTCGCCCCGGACTTTCCGGAAATGCGTGGTTTCCTGAAGTTCTGGCAGGAAAAGCTGGACGGACCGCTGCATTCGGTGCGCTATACTCACCGCAGGCTCATTTCAGCAACGGAATGGCGCTCCCTTAAGGGCGAATTCATACTGCACTGAAATTGCAGTTGCGATGGTAAGCTGTGGGCTCTACAACGCCCGCATGAACAAAAAGAAGATCGACGAAGACGCTCTCGCGGAAGCCTATAACCGCGCTCTCGAGCTTGAAAAAGCCGGTGATATCGATGCGGCCGTCGAGGCTTATCAGGAAGTCCTGGCAATCGATCCCGACGATCACGGCGGCGCGGCCGTCCGCATTGCTTCCATGGGCCGCGGCGAAACGCCGGTTCGAGCGCCGGACGCTTATGTGGAAACTCTCTTCGATCAGCATGCCGAAGTCTTCGAAGATGTGCTTGTAGAGCAGCTCGGCTATCATGTGCCGATGCTCGTGCGCCAGCGCCTGCAGGATCTGAAGCTCGGCCCCTTCAAGCGCATGCTCGATCTCGGCTGCGGCACGGGCCTCACCGGCAGCGCGCTGAACGATCTCTGCGAGGAGATGATCGGCATCGATATCTCCGAAAACATGGTCGTCATCGCCGACGAGAAGGAAATCTATGAGACGCTCTTCGTCGCCGAGGTCGAGGATTTCCTCGACGACAATGACGAGGACCCCTTCGACCTGATCACCGCCACCGACGTGCTGCCCTATCTCGGCGCGCTGGAGCCGCTGTTTTTCGGCGCAGCCGAGAATATGAATCCCGGTGGCATCTTCATCTTCTCCTCCGAAACCCTGCCCGAAGAGCCGGCTGAAACCCGCTCCTACATGGTCGGTCCGCACCAGCGTTTCATCCATACCGAGACCTATATTCGCGAGCGCCTGGCCGCGACGGGTTTCGAGCTCATCGAGATGATGGTGATCAACGTGCGCATGCAGGAAGGCCTTCCGAGCCCCGGCCATCTTGTGACGGCGCGTTACACGGGCTGAATGTGCCATCTGGCATTTTACGGGCGCCTTGCTAATGTCCTGACCTTATTTTCTCAGGAAAGGTCAACGCATGGCGCTCGTTCTTTACCAGCATCCGCTTGCCTCCTTCTGCCACAAGGTGCTGATCGCCCTCTACGAGAACGGAACGCCCTTCGAAAACCACTTCGTCGATCTCGCCGACGAGCAATCGAGCGCCGATCTCCTGCGCTTCTGGCCGGTCGGCAAGATTCCCATTTTGCGCGACGAGACCCGCGATAGCACGGTTCCCGAAACCAGCGTCATCGTCGAATATCTGGACCGGCATTATCCCGGCCCGGTATCCCTCGTCCCCGAGGAGACCCATGCCGGCCTGCAGGTTCGCCTCTGGGACCGCTTCTTCGATCTCTATGTGCAGGTGCCGATGCAGAAAATCGTCATCGACCGGATACGCCCGGAAGGCGCGGCCGATCCGCATGGCGTCAATGAAGCGCGGGGCATGCTGTCCCTCGCCTATGACATGGTCGAAAAGCAGATCGACGGAAAAGCCTGGATCACCGGCGACGCCTTCACCATGGCCGATTGCGCCGCAGCCCCGGCCCTCTTCTACGCCCGCACGCTGGTGCCCTTCACCGAAAAACGTCCCGGCCTCGAAGCCTATTACCGCCGCCTGCTGGAGCGCCCCTCCTTCGCCCGAGCATTGAAAGAGGCGCTGCCCTATTTCAAGTTCTACCCCTACAAGGAAAATCTGCCGGACGAGTTCCGGCCGCAGGAATAGCGGGCGCCCGCCTTGCTAGTGAGCGTTCGAGTAGCCGGCCTGCCGAGACGGATGGGCCTGCGCAAATTCCGGAAGGTCGAAACAGCGTCTCCCGAGAGCTGCCAGGGAGGGAAAGGCCGATAGGTCGATCTTGTTGAACTCGGCCAAGACGATCTGGCCGGCGATGCAGATATCGGCAATGCCGGGGGCCCCTCCGAGCGCAAACGGTGCCGGAGGGCGCCGGGTGAGCAGGCGCTCGTAGGTCGCAAGTCCCTCCGTCGTCCAATGCCGGCACCATGTCTCGATCGCGGATGCATCTGCGCCGAATGCCTGGCCGAGATGTTTGCGCACGCGCGGCACGATCAGCGGGTGGGCATCAGCGACGGCAACCAGCGCCAGCGACCGAGCATAGGCTTTCTCCTTGGCATCCTCGGGCATCAGGCGGGGCTGCGGATGGATATCGTCGAGATATTCCATGATCGCCAACGACTGAAAGACGCGATGGCCTTCGTGAACCAGCGTGGGCACGACATGCTCGGCGTTCACTTCGGCATAAGCAGCATCGAACTGACGCCCGGAGAGAATATCGATTTCGATTTCCTCGAAAGGCAGTTTCTTCAGGGCAAGCGCGACGCGGACGCGAAAAGCCGCATTTGAGCGCCAGAAGCCGTAGAGTTGAATGGTCATGGGAGTGATCCGCTCTGATTGAATGCCAAGTCTCGCGATGATGCGGACCTGCCCTTATCTAGCGGATGATCCGCCCTCGCGTCTCGCCTCGTGCCATTGCAGCGACGCAATGTCACTTGCCCGCCTTCCGGAAGGCGACGAATGGCGAGCCTAGTGCCCGCCATCGCTCCCGAGGATCGCCGACAGGAGCCGCCCTTCGAGCTCCGCAAGCGCCGGATTGCCGTGGCGGCGCGGGTGCGGATAGGGAATGGCGAGATCGAGCGCGATGCGCCCCTCCTCCAATACGATCACCCGGTCGGCAAGGTGCACGGCCTCGCTGACATCATGGGTGACGAGCACGGTGGTGCAGCCAAGTTCGCGCCACACGCGGTTCAGCAATTGCTGCATGCTGATGCGGGTTAGCGCATCAAGGGCGCCAAGCGGCTCATCGAGCGCCAGAATGCCGGGCTTGCTCACCAGCGCTCGGGCCAGCGCCACGCGCTGCCGCTGGCCACCCGACAGTCGCGACGGCCATTCGCCGGCCTTTTCGCCAAGCTGGACTTCATCGAGCACGGCCCTTGCCTCCGCGAGCGCCCGCTTCTTATCGATGCCTTCGCCGAGCCCGACCACGACATTATCGGCGACGCTGAGCCATGGCAGCAGGCGGGGCTCCTGAAAAACGATGCGGGCATTTGGCTGCGCAGCGGCGCCATCGGCACTCTCGAAGCTGATCTCGCCGTCGCTGGGCTCGTCCAGCCCCATCAGGATGCGCAGCAGCGTGCTCTTGCCGCAGCCGCTCTTGCCGATGACGGCGACAAACTGGCCGGCCGGAATATGCAGGTTGATGCCACGCAATACCCGGTTGGCATCAAAGCTCTTTTCGAGGCCGGAAAGCGTGATCGCTGCGGCGCCTGCGCCTGCCGCTACCGTCGGGCTCTCGGTAAATTCCACCGGTTCGGAAGGATGGAAACGCTCATGCGTGATGACGGTCATGACCTGTCTCCTACTTGGCGTAAGCCGGGTTCCACTTGAGCATCTGGCGCTCCAGTGCACGGGCGACGACATCGGCGAGCTTGCCGAGCACCGCATAGATGACGAGCGCCAGCACCACGACATCGGTCATCATGAATTCGCGGGCATTATTGGCCATATGGCCGATGCCCGCGGAAGCAGCGATCGATTCCGACACGATCAGCGTCAGCCACATGATGCCGAGCGCATAGCGCAGGCCGACGAAGATCGACGGAAGAGCACCGGGAAAGATCACCTTGCGAAACAGTGTCCAGCCGCTCATGCCATAGACCTTGCCCATCTCGATCAGGTCGCGGTCGACATTGCGAACGCCGTGATAGGTGTTGAGATAGACGGGGAAGAGCACGCCGAGCGAGGTGAGGAACAGTTTTGATTCCTCGCCAATTCCGAACCAGAGGATGACGAGCGGGATCATCGCCAGATGCGGAATGGTGCGCAGCATCTGCAATGTCGTATCGGTCAGCTGTTCGGAAAGCTTTGATACGCCGTTGGCGATGCCGAGGAGGAAGCCGATGGAGCCGCCGACCAGCAGACCGGCAAAGGCGCGCGCGCTGCTCACCAGCACGTCTTCAGGCAATTGCCCTGACATCGTCGTCGTCCAGAAGGCCGAGGCGACATCGGCCGGCGATGGCATGATGCGCGAGGAAATCCAGCCGAGAGAACAGCCGATCTGCCAGAGCGCGATGATCGCAACCGGCACCAGATAGGGCAACAACCTGTCGCGGCCGGGCAGCGGCAGGTGGAAACCTGCCCTGCCCCCACCTGCCTTGGGCTTGCCGGCTTCAGCGGCAACTCGCGCAAACGGCGTATCGAAAGTCGACATGGATGATATCCTCGCGCTTTGGTTCAGAGCAATTCCGGCATCAGGAGCCGGAAACGACCTTCAGGTTGCCGCCATGGCTGCCGCCGGCAAAGACCTTCTTGCGGCCGAACTCATTGTTGAAGCTCAGGCGCTGTGCGTCCCGCTCGATGCCGAGTTCCGGGAAGAGCAGTTCGGCTACGCGATAGGCCTCTTCCAGATGCGGATAGCCGGAGCCGATGACCGTATCGATGCCGACCTCCTGATATTCCCTGAGGCGCGCAGCAACCGTCTTCGGCGAGCCAACGAGCGCAGTACCCGCACCGGCGCGCACCAGACCGATACCGGCCCAGAGGTTCGGAGACACTTCGAGCTTGTCGCGGCGCCCGCCATGGAGCGCTGCCATGCGCTTCTGGCCGACGGAGTCGGACTCCTTGACGAAGCGCTCCTGCGCCTCGGCGATCGTCTCGTCATCGAGATGGCGGATCAGGCGATCGGCTGCCTCCCATGCTTCCTCGTCCGTCTCGCGGACGATGAAATGCAGGCGGATGCCGAAGGAAACGTCACGGCCCTTGCCGGCGGCAGCGGCACGCACCTTCTGAACCTTTTCGGCAACCTGCGCCGGCGGCTCGCCCCAGGTCAGATACTTGTCGACGCGGCCGACGGCGAAATCGATGCCGGCATCCGAAGAGCCGCCAAAATAGAGCGGCGGGCGCGGCGTCTGCACCGAGGGAAAGCCGAGGCGAGCATCGGTCGCCTTGATATATTTGCCGTCATAGCTCGCGACACCCTTTTCGAGCAGCTCTTCGAAGACATGGAAGAATTCATCGGCATGGGCATAACGCTCGTCATGCTGCAGATGGATGCCGTCGCCGGCAAGCTCGGCCGGGCTGCCGCCGACTACGATGTTGAGCAGCAGGCGGCCGTTGGAGATGCGGTCGAGCGTGGTGGCAAGGCGCGCATAATAGGCGGGAGATGCCGTGCCCGGACGGATGGCGACCAGGAACTGCAGCTTCTCGGTCTTGGCAGCCAGCGCCGAGGCCATCACGAAGGATTCCTCGCACGCGACACCCGTCGGCAGCAGCACGCCGGAATAACCGAGACGGTCCACCGCCTGGGCGATCTGCGTCAGATAGCCGATTTCCGGGGCGCGATTGAGATCGGTGGAACCGAGATAGGTGCCGTCACCGGATGTCGGGATGAACCAGAGGAAATTGATCGGGTCGGATGAAGCGGTCATGAGCGCATTCCTTGCTATGGATATCTGAAATCAGCTGCATTGGGGATATCGTGACATAGGCGACCAATTATATCGACAATATCAATTTGCTATTCTGCCTCGGTCTGGAGAATAATTTTGCCGCGTTCCGCGGCATGGGTATGCTCCCATGCCGCGGCCCGCAGGACCCCGCCCCAAGCTGCAGGAGAGTAAGCTAGCCTGGGCGGCTATTAGCTCGCCTTCGGACGCCAGACGATATCGCCGGTCGTCAGCTTTTTCGGCACGATGCCGAGATTGTAGAACTCGTCGGCAAGCGCCTGCTGATAGGCGGCTGCCGCGTCCGTCACCGTCGTCACGCTGCCGAGATTGGCGCCGGGGCGCTGCAGCGTCACACTCGTCACTTCGGTGGGAACGCCTGTTATTTCCGAGAGCTCCTTGATCGTCGCATCGAGATTGTCCTGCGCCGAACGGCCGACCTTGGCGAGCTCGTCCAGCACATTGACGATGACGGTGCCGTTCTCGTCGGTGAAATCCTTGTTGGCGAGGAAGTAGCTGTAGGAATCGACGATGCCTTCGGCCGTCGTCAGGATGCGCGTATCCGGATCGGCTTCGGCGATGGCGAGATAGGGATCCCAGATCGACCAGGCATCGATGCTGCCGTTCTTGAAGGCAGCGGCCGCATCCGGCGGCGCAAGATCGAGCTGCTCGACATCGTCGGGCTTCAGCCCCGCCTTGCGTAAGACCTTTACCGTTACGTTATGGGCGCTGGAGCCGCGCTTGAAGGCAACCTTCTTGCCCTTCAGATCCTCCAGTGTCTTGATCGGCGAATCCTTGCGCACCAGGATGGCCGAGCCCGCCGGGCTGCCCCTGTAAACGCCGACATAATAGAGCGCACCGCCTGCTGCCTGCGCGAAGAGCGGCGGCACGTCGCCCGTCGCACCGAAATCGAGAGCGCCGGCGCCGAGCGCTTCGAGCAGTGGCGGGCCGGACGTGAATTCCGACCAACTCACCGTAATCCCCTGATCGGCAAGCCGTTTTTCCAAGGCGCCACGACGCTTGGCGAGTGCCAGTACGCCGTTCTTCTGCCAGCCGATGCGGAATTCCGTGGCGGCGGCGCGGGCCGGCCGAGCTGCCGGTAGAATGACGGTCGCGGCGGCGACCCCGAAAAGCCCGAGCGTCTGTCGACGTGTAATCATTTCTATCCCCTTTTCGTCGGCCGACTTTCCTGATGCGTCGGCCTCTTCGTTCGATGGGATGATGATGATTTAGTCTATAAGTTAGATCGACAATTAAAATTACCATATTCGCGATCGCTGAAACTTTCCTGACCCCATTTCTTTCGGCTTGGAGAAATTTTGTTCCAAGAGAAGCCGCCTCGCCCCTCCTTGCGGCTTTCCGTCATCAGCCGTTTCCGCTAATCCTCGAAACCAGTCTGCAAGCAGTTAAGGAGGACAGCATATGGCGAAAGTCGCTTTCATCGGTCTCGGCGTCATGGGTTTCCCGATGGCGGGGCATCTGAAGACAAAGGGCGGCCACGACGTCACCGTCTATAACCGCACCACCGAAAAAGCCGCCGCCTGGGTGGAAAAATTCTCCGGCAAGTCCGCCTCGACGCCTGCCGAAGCTGCCGCAGACTGCGATTTCGTCTTCGTCTGTGTCGGCAATGACGAGGATCTGCGCTCGGTAACATCAGGCGAAAACGGCGTGCTCAAGTCTATGAAGCGCGGCTCCGTGCTCATCGACAACACGACGGCGAGCGCCGAAGTCGCCCGCGAACTCTACGAAGCTGCCAAGGCAAAGGGCATCGACTTCATCGATGCGCCGGTTTCCGGCGGCCAGGCGGGTGCGGAAAACGGCGTACTGACCGTCATGTGCGGCGGCGATGAAGCCGTCTTCGAAAGGGCGCAGCCCGTCATCGACGCCTATGCCCGCATGGTCGGCCTCATGGGTCCGGCAGGTTCTGGCCAACTGACCAAGATGATGAACCAGATCTGCATCGCCGGCATCGTCCAGGGCCTTGCCGAAGCCGTGCATTTCGGCAAGCGCGCCGGCCTCGACATCGAAAAGGTGGTCGACGTCATCTCCAAGGGAGCGGCCGGCTCCTGGCAGATGGAAAACCGTCACAAGACCATGAACCAGGGCAAATATGATTTCGGCTTCGCCGTCGACTGGATGCGCAAGGATCTCGGCATCATCTTGACCGAGGCCCGCAGCAATGGCGCCAGGCTGCCGCTGACGGCACTCGTCGACCAGTTCTACGGCGATGTGCAGGCACTCGGCGGTAACAGGTGGGATACGTCCTCGCTGCTCGCCCGCCTCGAAAAATGATCTGGCGTTCCTGATGATCCGCCCTTCTTCGAGCGCAGTAGACCTGATCGAGCATCTGCAGACGCTGCGCTCTGAAGAGAATATCGCCGGCATGGCGCGTTTCGGCATCGTCACCGAAACCGCCATCGGCATCTCCAATCCCGACCTGCAGAAGATTGCCCGGCTGGCGAAGAAGGATCATGTCAGGGCGCTACAGCTGTGGGCAAGCGATATCCGCGAAGCGCGCTTGCTGGCGCTCTATACATTCGAGCCGAAGAGACTGACGGCAACGGAGGCCCGCACCCTCGCCGCTGATTTCAACTCCTGGGAAATTGTCGATTGCGCCGCCGATCTGTTCGTGGAGGCGAAGCTCGACGCGCTGATCCCGGACTTTGCTGCCGACGAGCGCGAATTCGTCAGGCGAACCGCTTTCGCCATGATCGCCGGCGCTGCCGTGCACAGGAAGAAGGATACGGACGAAAGCCTGATTGCCTTCCTGCCGCTGATCGAGGCCCACGCGACCGACAATAGAAACTTCGTCCGCAAGGCCGTCAACTGGGCGCTCCGCAATATCGGCAAACGCAGCAGCATCTGCCATAGGCCTGCCCTCGCCCTTGCCGAGCGCCTTGCCGCAAGCACGGACAAGACCGCCCGCTGGATCGGCAAGGATGCGGTCAGGGAATTGACCGGCGAAAAGCTGCTGTCGCGGCTGAACCCTACTGCGCCGCAATCGCCGCATTCGTCGTGACGATCTGATGCTGCTTGGATTTCTCGACGAGGAAATCGATCAGCACGCGCACCGCCGGCGGCATGCCCTTGGTCGTCGTGAACACAAGATAGAACTGGCTCTCCACCGTCTGCCAGTCCGGTAGCACGCGAACCAGGCGGCCGGTCTGTATGTCAGACGCGCAGGCATGTTCGAGGATCAGCCCGTAGCCTACACCGGCGCGTGCGGCGTCGAGGATCGCCGTCATGCTGCGGCAGGTAAGCCGCGGCTGATGCCGCACGACCTTCTTTTCACCATCAGGTCCGACCAATTCCCAGGTGTGGAAAGACATCCAGGTGGACATGGCAAGTGTCGGTGCATTGCCGAGTTCATCCACACAGCCGAGTTCGCCCATGCGCTCGACAAGCGAGGGACTGGCGACGAGGATGCGGCGCGCCCGGTCGAGCTTGCGCATCGTCAGGCTCGTCTGCGTTTCCGGCTCACTGGCCGCCCGCACTTCGACATCGATGCGCTCATTGATGAGGTCGGTGCGCCGGTCGGAGCCGATGATCTGCAGTTTGATCTTGGGGTAACGCTCCAGAAACTCGGGCAGAACTGCGCCGAGCGAAATATCGACGAGGCCAAGCGGGCACCCCATGCGGACGATCCCCTGCGGATCGGACTGAGCGTCCGTGACGATCGATTTGGCACGATCGGCTTCCCGGAGAATCGTCTGGCACTGTTCGTAGAAGGCCTGGCCGATCTCTGTCACCCGGAAGTGACGTGTGGAGCGTTCGATCAGTCTTGCGCCCAGGCAATCCTCCAGCCGGCTGACGCGCCTGCTGAGTTTTGAACGGGGTATTTTGAGAGTTCTACTTGCGGAAGCAAACCCACCGCTGGAGACGACGGCGGCGTAATAAAAGTAGTCGTTAAGATCGTCCATTATCGAAACCTACCCGACAGCACTAATGAATGCCAGCCTCTGAAAATGCTTATAACGCCTCACCTGTCACGTTACAGTCAAATTAATGGCATCGAATCCGCCAGGATAAAACCTATCCAAACGCGCAGTTTTCCGGAAAAGATCATTCAACGACAGGATGCATATCGCGCAATATGATGTGGCGCGACTAATCAAAGACAACAGGTAGATTCATATTTTAAGTGTGCATGCGACCAGGGGAAAATTCCGAGAAAAGGTCGCTGAAAGATGAAACCGGCGAGCGTGGCGGCGCTCCAAGTCCTATATCCGTTTTTCAGCTGCAAAGGACTGGCCCAGCAGGGAAAACCGGACCAGTCCCTCGTTACTGATCGGAGGTCATTCTGATCAGAAACTCATGGGTTGGAAGACCCCCGGCACGAAGCCGGGGGTTCCGTCGTTCAGATTAGAACGAGCGCTGCAGACGGAAGTAACCGGTCGTGACGTCGTCGCCATCTTCCGGATCCAGGTACTGGACGGAAGCCTTGGCGTAGAAGTTGTCAACGATCTGGTAGTCAACCGTCAGACCGACCTTCCAAGCATCGCCGAGACCTTCGAAGTCGTCAGCAACACCGGTCGTGACCGGGGTACCGTAGTAGTTGCCGTAGTACTGAACACCAGGGGTGATCTTCAGCTTGTCCGTTGCCTTGATGGCGTATTCGGCAGCAACTGCCCATTCAGCCTGCGAGTAGTAGGAGTTCGGGCCGCTGGAGTAGACAGCAGCGAGGCCGAGCGTGCCCGGGCCGAGTTCAGCCGTACCCATAGCGCGGATAGCGCCGTCTTCGTTGTCGAAGTCCCAGCCGCCGGTAACCTGGTAGCTGAAGGCGCCAGCCGTGCCGCCGATGCCGAAGGCAACGCCGACATTGTTCGGAGCTTCGCCGGTCTTGAAGACGCCGTCTTCCAGTTCGTCGACGCTGAGGCCAGCGTAGAAGGAACCGGTTTCGTACTGATAACGGAGCGAGTTATGCAGCGTTACGACAGAACCGATATCGTCCGTTTCGCCGGAGAGACCATCGTCCCACCAGGAGTAGAAGAGACCGGCGCGGAAGCCAGCGACGTCCAGGTAAGCGGAGTCGAGAATCGTTTCCTGGTTGGAAGCGTTGTCGGCATTGGCCTGGAGAACGATTACGCCGGTGAGCGGACCGTACTCGGTGTCGCTCTTGGCCGTGAACTGAACCTGACCACGGGTTACAGCATCCCAGCTAGAGTCGTTGGTGGCGGAGGTGCCGCCGGCGTTCGGGCCAACGTTAACCTGGAAACGGATGTAGCCTTCGATCTTCAGGCAGGTTTCCGTGCCCGGGATGTAGAAGTAGCCGGTGCCGTAAGCGTCGCAGACGCGAACGTATTCAACCGGCTCCGGCTCGGCAGCAACGATTGCGTCTGCTGCGAGTACCGGGGTCGATGCAGCAAATGCTGCTGCCGACGCAAGCAATACCATCTTGATGTTCATTGTAGAATTCCACTCCTTTGTCGATCGGGGCTTTACCCTGTCTCCGAAGATCCAAAGTCGACCCGTTTGAACAGCCTCACGGCGTGCGGATCGATCGAACCGCCGAACGTTCATCCCACAGACATCTGACTGTAGCAATTCGTGAGCGGCACCAACCCGCAGCCGGACCATGCTTTCCGCGCAAGGCGTGGTTTTTATACAACAATTTCAAGGATTTAGACGGTTAACGCACAAATGCCGCCGCGATAACCAATGGCTATCGCAAGCGGCTGAAATAACTCCTCCCAAAGCAGCGAAAACGGAGCAAAACTCGAACACTTTCGCGAAGCTGCCGGACTGTAGCGCCGGCTAACGACTATATAAAGATCGGAGAATAGGACATGGTGTCCTGAAATCGAACCTAATGGTGCAGATGGCGACCATTAATCGATTTAGAGCCTACTTTTTGTTGTGGAAACAACCATAGGCATACGTTTTCGGCGCCGCTTAAACGTTTCGCCAAAGGCACAAAAAACCGCGCATCGCACAATATTATGCAGCACGGACATTATAAAACGTGTTCCAGATGCCCCCGGAGCACTTTATCAAACCGCACCCGTGCCTCCCCAGCACATGGGCAGTTCATGACCTGCGTGGCTTCGCATGGTTCCATGACAGGAAGATTACAATTTGGAAAGGTTTCGTGCCGCCGTCAAGTGGCAGGTGCTTTGTGCGGCCTATCAGAAGTCACAGATGAACTCCTGAAACTCCCTGCATAGCTTGTCCTGCGCAGATTAGCCCCAGAGGAGCTTTGCTTGCACAAAGAGCGGGCGCGATTCGCTCGCGCCTGCCCTAGATCATCCGGGCTGTATTGAAAGCGCCTGCCCGCCTCAGTCCTCGTTGGACTTGGCGTTTTCGATCAGCATGTAATCCAGCGGCAGCTGAGTCGAATACTTGATCTGCTCCATCGCGAAGGCAGAAGAGACGTCGCGAATCTCGATCTTGGCGATCATCCGCTTGTAGAAGGCGTCATAGGCGGCGATATCGGGCACGACGACACGCAGCAGATAGTCCACATCGCCGCTCATGCGGTAGAATTCGACCACTTCGGGAAACTCCGCCACGACTTCGGAGAAGCGGCGCAGCCACTCGATGGAATGAGTCGCGGTGCGGATCGACACGAAGACCGTAACCTTAGTGTTGACCTTTTCCGGATCGAGGATCGCCACCCGGCGCTTGATCACGCCGTCTTCCTCCATCTTCTGGATACGCCGCCAGCATGGCGTCGTCGAAAGCCCGACCTTCTTGGCGAGGTCGGCAACGGCGAGCGTCGAGTCTTCCTGGAGAAGGCGCAGTATCTTTCGGTCGAGGCGATCCATGCGAAACTAAGTCCCTTTCGAATTATTTTCTTTGTATAGCGCGATTCCGACCATGGAAAAGAATTTTTTTTCAGAGGGCAAGCATTTTGATTCGTGCGCGCAGGACAGGAAGCAGTTCTTCTTCGAACCACGGATGCCGCTTGATCCAGCCGGTATTGCGCCAGCTCGGATGCGGCAGCGGCAGAATCGCCAGTCGGCCCGCCGCCTCCAGACTGTCGCGCCAGGCCCGCACCGTCTCCGTCATGTTTTCGCGCCTCAAAGCACCCATATGCCAGGCCTGCGCATAACCGCCGACCGCAAGCACCAGCTCGATCTGCGGCATGACCGAGAGCACGCGATCCCGCCAGACCGGCGCGCATTCGCGCCGCGGCGGCAGGTCGCTGCCCTTGGCATCATAACCCGGAAAGCAGAAGCCCATCGGCACGATCGCGAATCGATCCCGGTCGTAGAAGGCCGGCCGGTCCACCTGCAGCCACTGCCGCAGCCGGTCGCCGGAGGCATCGTCGAATGGCAGGCCGCTTTCATGCACCCTGAGCCCCGGCGCTTGACCGGCGATCAGCACCCGGGCGCGAGACGAGAGCACCGCGACCGGCCGCGGTTCGTGCGGCAGGCGATCCTCGATGCCACGCAGCGGCGCATCGCGACAGATCCGGCAGGCGGCGATCTCGGCCCGCAGCCCGTCCAGCCGATCCTCGCTCGAAACGTCGTTCATTCCCACCCTGTCCATTCGCCGATCAATCGCTTCAGACCGGAGTACTCATGCCGCGCCTGGTCCCTGACGTCGCGCGGCATCTCGAAATGGCCGGCCCAGAGCCCGAGTTTTTGCGCCCTCGCCTGCCCCTCCTCGCGCTGATAACCGCCGTAGGAAACCGCCATGCCTGAGGCCACCATGCTGGCATTGATATCGCCGGTATGATTGCGGCAGACGACGAGCAGCCGGTCGTAACGATCACGTTCGCTTCCGTCGCATTGCGTCCCGCCATCCGAAACGAGCTTTTGCAGCGCGCGCTGGGCAAGTCTGCCGCAGGGCCAGTCCTGCCCTGCCCGCTCGCATGTCTGCGACAATTCCGGCGCATCGACGCCCTTGAGCCGCATGCGCTCGCCATCAAGAACAAGGCTGTCACCATCGCCGGCATGGAAGCTGCCCCGATGCCGGACTTCCGGCCCGTCGTTCAATTTCGCCGCGATTAATGCAATCAAAGCAAGAAAAGCGAAAGCGGTTGCACCGTCTCGGGTCAACCGGAAAAGCCGTGCCACGCTTTTGCCTCCTTGAAAAACAAACCCTTGGCAAAGATGGCAAACATCTTCTTAAGAATTTCCGGTTAAGCTCTTATTCATCTGCGGGACAAGTTTCAACGTGCACATGAGTACCGGCGTCAGCACATCGACCGACAAGATCATCGTCGACAAATCGCGCGGCCACCGTAACAAGGCCGTGTCCAAGGCCGTGCGGCAAACGCGCGAACGCCTGCAGTCGGGCCATGCTTCCAGTTCCGCCTTCGATCGTGACCTGCTGCGGATGTATATCACTGCTGTGTTGCAGGGCGCGGCGATCATGCCGCTCTTCGTCATTATCGTCGCAGCGCTCGGCACCTATTTCACCGAGGATGCGAGCCTGTTCTTCTGGGCGTTGCTGACGCTGACCTGCCATGCAGTCAATATTCTTCTGGCACGCCGCGCCAGGAAACAGGACATTACCGCAGAAGCCGTGCGCCGCTGGCGCAACCTGTTGCTGGCAGGCCAGTTCCTGATCGGCTGCTGCTGGGCGATCTTTGCTCTGCAGAGCTGTTCGGCCTGCGAACCGTCGAGCTTCACGCTCTATAAGGGCGCTACCCTGTTGATCGCGCTGTCGGTCACGACCATGTCGAATTTCATGCTGACCCCGGCCGTGCTGGTCGGCTTCGCGCCTGCGGTCATCGCACTCGCCGCGAAAAGCGGTCTCTCGCGCGATATTCTGGAACTCTGCCTGACCGCAGTTTTGACCATGACAGTCGTCTTCTTCAATTACATCAGCGATCGGCTCTTCCAGTCCAGCCTGAGGATCCTCGCCTTTCAGTCGGAAAAGGACGATCTGATCGCCGAGCTGGAAGTGGCGAAATCCATGTCGGACGAAGCCCGCCGCCGCGCCGAAGAAGCAAACCTCGCCAAGTCGCGCTTCCTCGCCTCCATGTCGCATGAGCTGCGCACGCCGCTGAATGCCATTCTCGGCTTTTCCGAAGTCATGTCAGCGGAGGTGATGGGGCCGCTCGCGAACCCGACTTACAAGGAATATGCCGGCGATATCCATCGTTCCGGCCAGCATCTGCTCGATCTCATTAACGAAATCCTCGATCTCTCCCGTATTGAAGCCGGTAAATACGAGCTCAGCGAAGAGGCGATCTCACTACTCGATATCACCGAGGACTGCATCGGCATGGTGCAACTTCGCGCCCGTGCCAAGAACATCTCCATCCATGATCAGGTCGAGCGCCAGTTGCCGGCAATCTGGGCGGATGAGAAATCCATGCGCCAGGTCGTGCTCAATCTTCTCTCAAATGCGGTGAAATTCACGCCCCAGGGTGGAGAAATCAACGTCAAGGTCGGCTGGACCGCCGGCGGCGGCCAGTACATCTCGATCAGGGATAACGGCCCCGGCATTCCCGAAGAGGAAATCCCGGTCGTGCTGTCGGCCTTCGGTCAGGGTTCGATCGCCATCAAGAGCGCCGAACAGGGCACCGGCCTCGGCCTGCCGATCGTCCAGGCGATCCTCGCCAAGCACGACGGCCAGTTCATCCTGAAATCCAAGCTGCGCGAAGGCACCGAAGTCATCGCCATCCTGCCGGCCAAACGCGTGCTGCAGAGCATCCCGGCCGTGGAAGAAGCGCAGCCGGTCGCCAGGAGGCGCCGTAGCTTCGCGTGATCACGGCAATTCCAACAAAAATGTGCAGCGGTATTGCGTCCGGAATTGCGGCAGACAAATGCTCT
Source organism: Rhizobium sp. 01L419 (assembly GCF_056400025.1). Lineage (NCBI taxonomy): Bacteria > Pseudomonadati > Pseudomonadota > Alphaproteobacteria > Hyphomicrobiales > Rhizobiaceae > Rhizobium > Rhizobium sp. 01L419. The sequence continues at coordinate 85,016 of NZ_JBFTSM010000014.1, read as the reverse complement.
AGAAAAACAGATGCCGGCAAATGACGAAGCCGAGATAAAGGCAGCAGGCAGCGATCATGCAGGTCACGGCGAAGGAGCCGAGATCCTTTGCATGTTTGCCGACGATCGAAATTTCCGGTGAAATCCGGTCGATCACTTCCTCGACAGCCGTGTTCATCGCCTCGATGGAAAAGAGCCCGAGGAAAAGCACTGTCGCGACGACGAATTCCGTCGCATCGGCGCCGATGAGGATAAGCACGATCAGCGCCACGACGAAGAAGCCGAGTTCCTGCCGGAAGGCCGATTCCCTGAATACCCGCAGGAAGCCGGCCCATGAATAGCTGGCCGCTGCCACGAAATGGCGAAATCCCGTTTCCTTGGTCACGGCAGGTTTCGTCAACGGCCCCTCATTTCCTCCGCGCCGGTCGTTTCGCCGCGCATTATTCATAAGCGAATACGCAGATACAGGCTCGCCTGCATCCGCGCAAGCAAAGCGCGGAGCGGCTTGAAGTTCCGGTATCAGTGTTTGTCGGTAACGCCGGCCTGGGCGAAAGTTGCCATGCCGGAATGGCAGGCGGCGGCCGCTTTGACGATGCCGGCGGCAAGCGCCGCCCCGGTGCCTTCGCCAAGCCGCATGCCGAGCGCCAGAAGCGGCGTCTTGCCGAGCTGTTCGATGGCGCGCAGATGTCCGGGCTCCGCCGAGACATGGCCGATCAGGCAGTGGTCGAGCGCAGACGGATTGGCCGCCCGCAGAATCGCGCCCGCAGCCGTCGCAGTATAACCGTCGATCAGGACCGGAATGCGCTCCATGCGCGCTGCAAGGATCGCGCCCGCCATCGCCGCGATCTCGCGGCCGCCGAGGCGCCGCATGATCTCCAGGGGATCGTCGAGGTGATCGCTGTGCAGCTCCACTGCGCGCTCGACGGCATCGATCTTGCGCTCCAGCATCTCGCCTTCCGAGCCCGTGCCGGGGCCGACCCAATCACGCGCCGTGCCGCCATAAAGCGCATAATTGATCGCAGCCGCAATCGTCGTGTTGCCGATGCCCATTTCGCCGATGCAGAGCAGATCCGTGCCGCCGGCAATCGCTTCCATGCCGAAAGCCATGGTGGCGGCGCAATCGCGCTCGGTCAGCGCTGCTTCCTGGGTGATGTCGCCTGTCGGATAATCGAGCGCCAGGTCGAAGACCTTGAGTCCCAGATCATAGGCAACGCAGATCTGGTTGATCGCCGCCCCGCCTGCCGCGAAATTCTCCACCATCTGCTGCGTGACTTCAGGCGGGAAAGGCGTGATGCCCTGCTTCACGACACCATGATTGCCGGCGAAGATCGCGACCAGCGGCCGGTTGACGGCGGGCGGCTTGCCCGTCCAGGCGGCGAGCCAGAAAGCGATCTCTTCCAGTCGTCCAAGCGCACCCGGCGGCTTCGTCAGTTGCGCGTCGCGTTCGCGGGCGGCGACCAGCGCGCGACCATCCGGTCCCGGCAGGTCACGAAGAAGGGCGCGAAAATCGTCGAACGGCAGGCCTGAAACGCTCATCTGAATGGCTTTCCTTGTATTCTTGTCTTTTCCCGGCAAATCGGGTTCTTTGCGTCGCGACTCTCTTAAAGCGAGCGGCCCAGGCGAACAATGTGAAAAAGCACACAGCGCCAAAAGCCGCAGGGAGACAAAGACGCTGCGGAGAGACGGGGGCAGCAGAGAATGATCCCAGCAATGATAAAGAACATCGTGGTCGATGCTGCGCGCGCCGTGGCTTTCCTGAGCCGCATTCCCATGCCGCCATGGCTCTTTGCCGGCTACGACGGCAAGCTTGGTCGGCTGGTCCGTGTCTTCCCCCTGGCCGGGCTCGTCATCGGCGCCCTGCCCGCTCTCGTCTTCCTCGTGATGCTGGCGTTTCGTACCGACCGCCTGATGGCGGCGCTCGTGGCACTCGCCGTACAGACGATCCTGACCGGCGCGCTGCACGAGGACGGGCTTGCTGATACTGCGGACGGGATAGGCGGCGGCAAATCCCGCGACCAGAGCCTTATTATCATGAAGGACAGCCGCATCGGCAGCTACGGCGCGATCGCCCTCATCCTCTCTTTCGCGCTGCGGGCTTCGGCCCTTGCAGCGATTGCCCGTGAAGCATCGCCCCTTGCTACTGCACTTGCCATTCCTGCCGTCGCGGCGCTGAGCCGCGGCGCCATCGCCTGGCACTGGCAGCGCCTTCCCGCCGCAAAGCCGGATGGGTTGGCCGCCTCCGCCGGAAGCCCAGCGGAAGTCACCATGCAGATCGCCCTGGTGACGGCAGGCTTTATCACTGCCATCCTCGTCTGGCCGGCACTCGGTCTGTTGCCGTTCGTCTCGGCCCTTCTCGCCGCCGGTCTCGCGACGCTCGCCTTCACCTGGTTCGTTCGCCGCAGGCTTGGCGGCCACACCGGCGACACGCTCGGCGCTACCCAGCAGATTTGCGAGGTCGCAGCCTTCTGCGCTCTTGCCATGGCCCTCTGAAATTCCGATATATCGCCCATGCGAACACCCTGCATCCGCGTATGCTCCCTGGATCCTCTCACCGGTCTTTGTACCGGATGCGGCCGCACAACGGATGAGATCGCCGGCTGGATGCGCTTTTCCGACGAGGAGCGTGAAACCATCATGGAAGATCTGCCCTCCCGGCTCGCGGCACTCGCTCCCGAATCGACCAAAATGCTGGAGACCATCGGCTGATGCGCCTCATTCTCCTGCTTGCCGTCATCGGCATCGGCCTCGCTGTCCTGCTCTTCAATAGCGACCAGAGCCGCATCTTCGGACTGGCAAGCGACGATTTCGGCCGCTTCGTCTACCTGCTGCCGATCGCGCTGATGCTGGCGGCCGGCATCTGGGGCAGCCGCCAGAATATCGGCCAGACCCTGCGCCAGCTGGTGATCTGGCTCGTCATCATCCTGGCGCTCGCTACCGCCTACCTCTACCGTCAGGATGCGATGGCAGTCGGCAACCGGCTGCTCGCCGGCCTCGTGCCGGGCCGCGCCGTGGTCGTCACGACGAGTGAAGGCGGAGAGGAAGTCATCGTCCACAAGATGCTGAACGGCCATTTCGAGGCCGAGGTCTCGGTGAACGGCCAGTCCGTGCCGATGCTGGTCGATACCGGCGCCAGCATGGTGGCGCTGTCGCATGCCGATGCGCTGCGCATCGGCATCGACCCGAAACAGCTCACCTATTCCATGACCGTGATGACCGCCAACGGCCGCGCCCGTGCCGCACCTGTTACCCTCGATCAGGTGGCGATCGGCCCGATCGTGCGCAGCAACGTCGCCGCATCGGTTGCCGAAGACGGCAGGCTCGACCAAAGCCTGCTCGGCATGAGCTTCCTCGAAACGCTGGGCTCTCTGCAGATGCAGACGGATGAGCTCAGGATGCGGGATTGAGCCGCATCCACCTTGCGGCATCGACCTTGCAGCCCTAGTCTTTGAGCATCCCCGCCAAAGAGGTCTCATCCACCAATGTCTACCACCATCGCATTGTTCGGCGCCGGCGCCATGGGCAGCGCCGTCGGCCGCCGCCTTACCGAGTCAGGCGCGAAGGTCGTCACCTTTCTTGAAGGCCGCAGCAGCGCGACAGTCGAGCGTGCCCGCGCGGCCGGCCTCCTCGCCGCCCCGCTGTCAGCCTTTGGCGAGGCCGATATCATTCTCTCCATCGTTCCGCCGGCTGAAGCTCTCGATGTGGCCGAGCTTATCGCCCCGGTGCTGCGGGACGGCGGCCGGAAACCGACCTTCGTCGATCTCAATGCCATCAGCCCGAAGACAATGGCGAAGCTTGCCGCAGGTCTTGCTCCGACGGGCGCCAAGGTTCTCGACGGCTCGATCATCGGCGGCCCGCCGGTCTCTGGCAAGGCCGGTCCTGTTGTCTGCCTCAGCGGCGATCTCGCTGGCGAGCCGGATTTGCTCGCCCGCTTCGGCCTGAAGATCCGCCCCGTGAAAGGCCCTGTCGGAGCCGCCTCGGCGTTGAAAATGTGTTACGCCGGCATCAACAAAGGCATGACAGGTCTCTCCGCCGCCATGCTGCTTGCCGCCGCGCGCAATGGTGCCAGTGAAGCGCTGAAAGTGGAACTCGCGGATAGCCAGGCCGAGCATCTGACGCGCCTGCGCCACTCGATTCCCGACATGTTTCCCAAGGCCTATCGTTGGGTGGCGGAAATGGAGGAGATCGCCGAATTCCTTGGCCCCGACGATCCGGCCGCCCAGATCTTCAAGGGCATGGCCGGCGTCTTCCAGACGATCACCGACGACCGCAATGGCAGTCAGGAGCTGACTACCACACTCAAAGCCATGCTTGAGGTCAAAGCCATGCTTGAGGATTGAAACCGAACCGCCAGCTGCCGATCACAAGCTGCCTATGAACTCGATGATCGCCTCACTGACGATCTCGGGTCGTTCCTGCGGCAACCAATGGCCCGCACCGGGAACGAACTGCGTTTTCCTGAGATCGGGCACAAGCCCGGGCATGGCTTCGATAATCTGCCGCATGCCGGGGATAGCGAGGCCGGTATCGCGTTCGCCTGTCATGAACAGTGCGGGAACCTTGACCTTCAGCCCTGCGAGAGCCTTCTGCAGCTCCCAGTTCCGGTCCAGGTTTCTGTAATAGTTCAAGCCGCCGCGGAATCCTGTCATCCTGAACGCATCGACCACGACATCAAGATCGGCTCGCGGCAGCCAGACGGTTTCGCTTTCAGGCAGATCGCCAAGCAGGCCTGATGCCCGTGACACCATGCCGAACGGATTGGGTGTGCCATCATCAGGCAATCGCGGACCTGCCTCACCGCTGGCTGCGCTGTAGATCTTGCGCAGCGTCAGCGCCACGTCCCGCTCGAATTCGGCCTCCGCCAATCCCGGCTCCTGGAAATAGAGCACATAAAGCAGGTGATCCGGCGTCGCGGGAAAGATCTTCGTCGGCGGCAGCGGCGGCTGGCCCATCATGGGCACGCTCATGGCGACCACGCCGCGGAACCGGTCCGGTCGCATCAGCGCCGCCTGCCAGGCAACCGTCGCACCCCAGTCGTTGCCGACGATGACGGCCTTTTCTTCGCCAAGCGCATCGACGAGCGCCACCATGTCGGCCACGAGATCGAACACTGTATAGGCACCGATCTCATCGGGGCTGTCCGTCCCGCCGTAGCCACGCATATCGGGCGCCACGGCATGAAAGCCGGCCTGCGCAAGCGCCAGGATCTGATGGCGCCAGGCATGTGACGTCTCGGGAAATCCGTGGCAGAAGAGCACCAGCGGCCCCTCGCCGGCCTCCGCGATCTGCATCCTCAAAGTCCCGGTTTCGATCCTGCGGTACTGCATCTCTGCCTCCAAGAAATATGGCGCTCTGTCGGAAAACGGCCCTGACGCCAAGGTATCTTTTATTCTGTATCTTTTTACGTTACAGAAACCTACATCGTAGAGACTGGAAGTCAATAGACCGTAACAGTATTTGTTACGCTATGTGGAGCGCGCAGATGCGGCAAGACGGAAGACTGGCGCGGATGATCCATGTTCTCGTCCATATGGGATTGCTCGGCGGCCGGGAAACGAGCGAGCGAATCGCCCAGATGCTCAACACCAATCCCGTCGTCGTTCGCCGCACCATGGCGTTGCTGCGCCAGCACCGCATCGTCGAATCCGAGGGCGGCCGCGGCGGTGGCTGGTCGCTCGTAAGGCCTCTCGCCGAGATCACCATTCTGGATGTGCAGCGCGCCCTGCAAGGTGAAACGATCCTCGACGCGCCGCTCTCCAACGATCACCCGTCCTGCCCCGTCGAGCGCGCGACCAATGGCAAGCTGCAGCTTGCCTTTCAAAGCGCCGAGCAGACGCTGGAGCGGGAATTCCAGTTGGTGACGCTGGCCGAGATCGGTGAAATCGCCATGGCGTCGGCCAAGGCCGGCAAGCCGCTGGACGGAAGCGCCTGAATCTGCGAGCATCCGGCAAAACAACAAGACCACAAAAAACAAGAAGAAACTCCTAGTCTGGTGGCACCACATCCCGATCGCCTTCCCTCAAGGCCTCAGCATGTCCGGTGCGACAGGAGTTTTACGATGACTGCATTCTGGCCCTTGTTCGTCGGCGGCGTGGCCCCCGCCCTTCTCTGGGGCATCACCGCCATCTTCCAGAAACAGAGTGCGGTATCGGGCGCCGGCTCCTCCGCCTATCTCATCGCCTTCGGCCTGATGCTTGCGGTAGCGGGCGGGATCTCCGCCCTGATCTGGCGCCCCGCGCCCTGGACGGCGGAAGGCATCGGCTTTGCCGCCATCGCCGGCCTCTGTTTCGCCCTCGGCACCGGCCTCATCAGCTTCGCACTCTTCGCCTACGGCGTGCCGGTCTCTAAACTCGCGCCGATCTGGAGCTGCAACGTGCTGGTGACGCTGACCGTCGGCGCGGTGTTTCTGGGAGAGGCTGCTGAGGTCGATCTCATGAAACTCTCTGCCGGCACCCTGCTCATCATCGGCGGCGCCATCCTTGTCAGCAACGCCTGACGCCAATCTTATCGGCAGCCATAGCTGCGGGTAACGACTGTCATTACCAGATCATCGCCCTCCGCGCTGCGAACACCTGGATTTTCCTGCAGGAAGTGGCAAAGCATATCGCCGATCACGATGGGTGTCGTGGCCGGCGGCAGGCAGATATTCCACCCGACCGAATGGCCGAAACGGGTTATAGTGACCATCGCCTGCGGATCGGGGGCCGCATCGGTGAATGCTCGCCGCGCAAGAAACTCGTCCCTGTTCCACTTGTCGAGCCAGCCAGAAACATAGCCGGTGACGAACTGCCGCGAACCGCCACAATCCGAAAAGAGAAGATCGCCGCTGGCATATTCCATCGGCGCCTTGGCCGAAACAGTCGCCAACAGGGTTGCAATGAGAATGCCCGGCATCTGATCCCTCGCCTGCGTATCGCTGCCGGAAACTTCAGCCCGAACATGTCGGAATTAAGCTGGAACTATTGCCGATGTGTGACGTCGGAAAAGATGGTAAATGCCCGAACCGGAAGGGAAATTTCTCCTTAACCGAGGTAAATAGCCTTCAATGCACCTTGCCGTGGAGCAGCACGTCAAAGACCATGTGCTTGAATGTCTCGAGCGGCGCCCCGCTGCGCTCGGCGCGCATGCGCAGAAGCGCGCCTTCCCAGCTGTTCAGAATGAAATCGGCGAGTGTCCCGGCCGGCAGCTCGCTGGTTAGTGTGCCGTCTCTCTGCGCTTCGGCCAGACAGGCTGCAATCACCTCGCTCCAGCGGCTGAAATGCGCTGCCACATGCTGGCGGATCAACTCGCTATGGTCGACCGTTTCGGCACTGAAATTGCCGAGCACGCAGCCCTGCGTATGGCCCCTCAAGGTAAAGGATGCGACGCGATCGTCGAAATAGGCCTTGAGGCGGCGAAGCGGCGGCTTTTCATGATCGGCGAGAAACCCGATGAGCCGGGCAAGCGCCTGCTCGGAATAGCGATCGGAAACCTCTGCTCCGAAAGCCTCCTTGCTGTCGAAGTAATTGTAGAAGGAGCCCTTCGGAACCTTGATGTCATCGACGATCTTCTGGATGCCGGTCGCGGCAAACCCATTGGCATGGATCTCCTTCAGACCCGCCTCGATGAGTTTCTCCCGCATTTGCATATTCGGCTTGGGGCCGCGGCGGGCCGGCTTTTCCATGTTCGTTTCCTCTTGAATAACTAAATACGACCGGTCATATATTTATTGCCTGGTCACAAAAATCAAGGCCTTTCCCGCTCTCCCAGCCGCCTTAACTCCAACTATTCCAAGGAATTGCCACAATGACCTCAAGCCCCACTCCCAGCCTGCGCTATGATGTCCTGACAATCCGCCGCCCCGGCCTCAGCCGTGATGTGCCGGCTGGCGATCCATCCCTTCAGTGGGTAGCCAATTCCGCCACGCTGATCTCGGGCGAACGCGATGCCGTGCTCGTCGATACCTTCCTGACCGAACCGCAGACAAAGACCCTCGCCGACTGGGTGGAAGCGAGCGGCAAGCGGCTGAAAGCGATCTACATCACCCATGGTCACGGCGACCACTTCTTCGGCATCGGTGCCCTGCTGAAACGGTTCCCCGATGCGAAAGCCTATGCCATATCGGATGTGGTGGAGGCGATGCGCCGCCAGAGCGCGCCCGAAATGCTCGACGGCTTCTGGCGAAAGCTCTTCCCCGGCGAAATCGCCGAGAACATGGCTGTAGCCGATGTCCTTGAAGCACCGGACCTGGATCTCGAAGGCCACAAGCTGATCCCGATCGATGCCGGCCATACCGACATGTCGCACTCGACCGCCCTCCACGTTCCCTCGATCGGGCTGATCGTCGGTGGAGACGTCGTTTATAACGGCATCCACTGCTACCTCGGCGAAACCACCCGGGAGAGCCGGCTGCACTGGATCGAAACGCTGGAGCGGCTCAAGGAGCTGAAGCCGAAGGCCGTCGTCGCCGGCCACAAGATCCCAGAAAATGACGACGATCCCGATATCATCGACGAAACCCAGCAATACCTGCGCGATTTCAACAGGCTTGAGCTGGAAACGACGACAGCGAGAGAACTGTTCGACGCCATGCTGGCGCTCCATCCAAACCGTGCCAATCCCGGCTCGCTCTGGGGCGCTGCCAAAGTCGCTAAGGGCGCCTGACCTTCACGCAATCAACACCAGGCAGGCTGCCGCGCCTCTGCGCGGCACGCCGCATCAGAGCGTGACGAGCTCGGTATGTCCGAACCCCTTGGAATAATCGAGCACTGAAATCACCTTCGGCACGACGCGGAAGATGCAGATCTGATCCTGCGCCGGCATGGCGATCGCCAGACTCTCCTGAACAGGATATTTCGCCGGCATCAGTTGGAGCACCCTGTCGGCCTCGTCAGGGTCTTCCACCCTCTCGGCATGCGCGGCCATCGACAGGCCGGTGATCTGCATCAGCTGGCCGGCATCCGGGTTGATCGTCAGCGACATCCTGTTGTCCCGCGCCAGATTGGCGGCCTTCTGGCTGTCCGGGCTGCAGAGGAAATAGAGCGTCAGCCCGTCATTGACGTAGCCGACCGTCGTCGCCTGCGGCCAGCCATCTGGCCGGAGCGTCGCAACACTCATGATCCGCTGCCCATCCAGTATCGCCTGGATCGTCTTCCTGATCGTCTCATCCACGGCACGCTCCGTTCGGTTTGATAGCTGAAGCATGTGCGGCTACAGGGAGTTCCGCATTGATCCGCATCAAGGCGAATATGATCTGGATTATTCCAAAATATTCCTTATTCTTCTAAAAGAAGATTACCATAGAGAACAGTACGGATCATGTCGGAAGAGTTTTACACCGCTGAACAGGCTGCCGAGCGGCTGAAGCTGCACCCGAAGACAGTGCTGCGGCTCATCCGCGAAGAGCGTTTGCGCGCCACGCGCATCGGCAAATCCTACCGCATTCTGCGCTCCGACCTCGAAGCCTTCGCCGGTGTCAGCAACAGCACCCCGGCCCCGCAGGCCGAGGTCTATGTCACCAGCGTGGTCGAGGTGCCCGATCTCTCCGCCGAAATGTCGAACCGCCTGACGGTGCTGATGCAGGCCATGCTGATCTCGCGGCATCGCCGTCCGCACGCCATGCAGTTCAACGCCGCCTATGACGCGGAACGGCGGCTCCAGAAATTCATCCTCATCGGTACGCCGTCGGATACGGCGGAACTGTTGAACAGCCTGGACGCTTATCTGAAGGCGCTCCGTTGACGACCAGAAAGGACATTCCGTGAGCAATGACATCAGGCTCTCGCACGGCTTTCGTGTGCTGCTCCGCAATCCCGATGGCAAGCCGTTATCGGCTGAAAGCGGAATCAACGATCTGATCGGCCACGCGCTCGGCGAAGCCGTCGATTGGGTGGTGCTGCCGGTCGCTCGCCTGCCCGAGGGTTTCCTGACGCTCCGCTCAGGCATTGCAGGTGTTGCAATCCAGAAATTCGTCAACTACAAGGTTCGTATTGCCATTATCGGCAGGATCGACGCGGAGCTTGCCGGCAGCAACGCGCTGCAAAGCTTCGTCCTTGAAGCCAATCGCGGCACGAACTGCTGGTTTCTCGATACGATGGAAGAGTTCGAGGCCAGGCTTTCGGCCTTCAGCACACCGGCCTAAACCCCTTATTTCCCTAGACAATGCCGGATGTCGTAACAGCGTCACGCAACGGCATGTTCAGCCTGCCGGCCACCCCACCATTTCAGCACCCTGAGTGTCCTGAGCGTCACCCAGCGTGAGGGCTCTCCCTCGCCGTCATCCATCACGAACCAGGCCCGGCCGGACACGCGCCAGTCGAGCGGCCAGCGACCATCCTCCAGTCGCCGCAGGCGGAGGTATTCAATTGCCTCTTTCAGCCGCATATCGGGCGCAGCTCTCGTCAGCAAGCTCGAGGCGCGAAAGTAATCGAGCGCCCGCAACACATCGAAGCGCCAGCGGTTCGGATGCAGGAACTGCATGAACTTCTCGTCGACCGGTTCGCCGGTGCTGAGCCGCCGTATCAGGTGCCGCGCCAGCAGATACTCCTCTCCCGACCGTCTTGCCTCGCGCGACTGCGCCGTGCCGCCGGTTGCCCGCTCATATTCCAGAAGCCCTTCCAGAACATTGATCGTCGTGTGGAAGGACGAGCGCACCGAACCATTCGCCCGCTCGCAGTTCCAGCCGCCATCCGCCTGCCGCTCGCCGAGCAATCTTTCCACGATGGGCGAGACATCGACCCCGAAATAGGCGCCGTCGCCAACCGTGCGGCCGTTGATGCATTCCTCGACCTCGCCCTCCCAGAAGGGCTGCCCGCCCTCGTCCCAGCGGCAATTGGCGCCGATGAGCGCGATGGTTCTCCTTGCGCTTTCGGAGCGCGGATCGAGGCCGAATTCGCGAAGCTGCGTCAGCGAAAAATTCGTCGCCGTCCAGGGCTGGCCGGTCGCCTTCCATTCCTCGCGCGTGAAATCGCTGGGCAGGAAGGAGCCGCCAGCCCACTGCCCATCGGCATCCTGATAGGACAGAAGCTCTGCACCCCAGCCTTCCCGCTCGACCTTCCGCCGCTCGAAAGACCATACGGGCTCCGGCTCATCGAGCAGATCGCGCATCACCTGCCAGCGGATGGCAGGGTCGGAGGCGAGCAGCCAGTCGATCACGGATGTCTCTGATGGCGGCATCAGCAAGTCTCCCTGTCGCTTGCAAATACGGGGCGCAGTTTGGCCAAGCATGTGTCTGCCGTCAATTGCGAGGCTCGGCGCATGAGATGCCGCCATCGGCTACGGCCAAGCGGAGACTCCCTCTTCGCCCTGCTGCCTGATATAGGCAGGGAGTGCCCATCCTTGCCGGGGAGCACGGAGCCCGCGATGAACCCACGACAATTGAAGACCTTTCTTGCGGTCGTAAGGCACGGCAATTTCACCCGCGCCGCCAGCGAGGCAAACCTCGCCCAGTCGAGCCTCAGCGACCAGATGCAGGTGCTGGAAGAGCAATTGGGCGTCCAGCTTTTCGAGCGCTCCCGGCAGGGTGTGACCCTGACACCGGCTGGTGATACGCTGAAGGCCTATGCCGAGGAGATCCTTGCGCTGAACGACGAGGCGAAAGCGGCGATCCATGCAGCCGCCGGCCTTGGCGAACTCATGCTTACGATCGGCACGCTCGAAACCATTGCGGCGGAAAAGCTCGCGCCCTTCCTGTCGCGCTTTCGCGAGATCCATGCTGATATCGGCCTGACGCTGAAGATCGGCGGCAGCGGTGAATTGCAGCGGCGTCTGGAAGACGGCTCGATCGATATCGCCTTCACATTCGATCGCGGAGAACAGGACGAGAGGTTCGTGACCCGTCTGGTCTCGCACGAACCGCTGGTACTGATTGCAGGCCGCAATTCCGCAGCCACGCCGCCGGAAAGCCTTGCAGACCTGAGCCACCTGCCCTTCATCGCCACGGAAACCGGTTGCGTCTATCGCCGCCTCTTCGATACTGCCTTCGCCGAAGCAGGCATTGCCGTACCCGATATTGTCACCCAGGCCGACAGTATCCAGACGATCATCCGCCTCGTTGCATCCGGCGCCGGCTACGGTCTCGTCCCCCGTCTGGCCGTCACTCCGGTTGCGGAGCGCGGCGATGTCGTGGAGCTTCCCTGGCCGGGCGATGCGCCAACGGCCTCGCTGATCATGCTGTGGCGGCGCCGGCGCGTGCAGCCGCCGGCGCTCTCCCTGTTGCTCGCTTCGGCGGGCGAGGATCTGCGGCCGGTCAGACCAGCCGATGCCCGCCTTCGACGTGCAGGATAGTGCCTGTCGTAAAGCCGTTGCCGATCAGGAAGCGGATCGCATCGGCAATATCCTCGGGCCGGCCGACACGACCCGCCGGCAGGCGCTTGGCCATCGCGTCCAGCGTCGCCTGCTTGGCGTCGCCCGCAACGAAACTCCAGATCGGCGTATCCACCCATCCCGGCGACACTGCGTTGATACGAACCGGCGCAAGCTCCACCGCCAGCGCCCGCACCAGCCCTTCCAGCGCCGCATTGACGGCAGCAACGACGGAACCGCGTGCCGCCGGCCGATAGGCGGCGACGCCTGACGTATAGGTAATCGACCCTGACGGCGGCAGGCGGGGCGCGCCGTATTTGGCAAGCAGCAGGGGACCGTAGAACTTACTCTCGACCACCCGTTGCGCTGCTTCAAGCTCGATGTCGGGCAGAAGCTGGTAGGCTCCCTCGATATCCGCCGCCGTGCTGACGATATGATCGACCGGCCCGCAATCGTGGAAGAAGGCTGCAACCTCCTCTTCCCGCGTGAGATCGAGGGCTGCTGTCGTAAGCCCTGCGGGATCGCCTAGCTTCCGCCGTGCTGCTTCAAGCCTCTCTGCGCTGCGCCCGGCAATCGTCACCCGTGCCCCTTCGGCCAGCAGCCGCTGCGCCAGCGCCAGCCCCATGCCGGAACTGCCGCCGATAATGATGATGTCCGCGCCTTCGATCCTGATCTCTGTCATCTGCCGTCTCCTTCTTGGCTCGGAGAGCAGATGCCTCGTTCCGGACAGCAAGAAAAACGGAAGAAACCGATAATGCCATCGGTTTTTCCGATGGTACTGCGGCCCGCAGTGCTTCACGCCGGCCAGAGCATTCCGGCCACTGCGCAGCCGAGCAGCACCGGAATGACCGCCACCCTGAACCGGAAGATCGCGATGGCTGCCGCAAGGCTCAGCAACAGCGACGGCGTCGACAGCGACGTCCAGACAGGCAGCTCGATGGAGAAAGGTCCAAGGCTGTGAATCTCCGTGCTCCGGAACAGGAAGTGCAGGCCGAACCAGATCGCTAGATTGAGGATGACGCCGACCACGGCCGCAGTTATGGCCGTCATCGCGCCTGCAAGTGCTGCATTGCCACGCAGTTTCTCAATGAAGGGAGCGCCGAGGAAGATCCAGAGAAAACAGGGAATGAAGGTCACCCATGTCGTCAGGATGGCGGCAAGCGTGGCTGCGGTGATCGGATTCAGGCTGCCGGGATCGCGATATGCCCCCATGAAGCCGACGAACTGGAGAACCATGATCAACGGGCCGGGCGTCGTTTCCGCCATGCCCAACCCATCGAGCATTTCGTTGGGCTTCAGCCATCCGAAACGCTGGACGGCCTCCTGCGCGACATAGGCAAGCACGGCGTAAGCGCCGCCGAAAGTCACCATCGCCATCTTGCTGAAGAACACGCCGATCTGCGTGAAGATATCGCCGGGTCCGAGGAAGAGATAGAGCAGCAGAAGCGGCAGCAGCCAGAGCGCCAGTAGCACCGACGAGATCCTCAGCGACCAGCGCAGGTTCGGCCGCGCATGATCAGGTATATCTTCCCCGAGCAGCGCGTCAGCGTCGGACAGCATCGCGCCGCCGACTGCCTTGTGCCCGCCATTGCCCTGGAACAGGCGGGTACCTGATTTCGATCCCAGGAATCCGATGATGGCGGCGACCAGGATGATCACAGGAAAAGGCACATGCAGGACGAAGATCGCCAGGAAGGCGGCTGCCGCGATCCCGATCATCGCCCTGTTCTTCAGCGCGCGGCCGCCGACCCTGACGACCGCTTGAATGACGACGGCTAGCACGGCGGCCTTCAGGCCGAAGAACAGGCCCTCGACGGCATCGACGCTGCCGAGGGTCACGTAGAGGTAGCTCAAGGCCAGGATGGACAGGAAGCCCGGAAGCACGAACAGGATGCCTGCGACCAGACCCCCGGCGGTCCGATGCATCAGCCAGCCGATATAGATGGCGAGCTGCTGCGCCTCCGGTCCCGGAAGCAGCATGCAATAGTTCAGCGCATGCAGGAAGCGCTGCTCGCCGATCCACTTCTTCTCATCGACGACGATGCGATGCATGACGGCGATCTGCCCGGCCGGTCCGCCGAAGCTGAGCGCGGCGACCCGCAGCCAGACGCGAAGAGCCTCGCCGAAGGTAACGCCATGCGGGTTAGGCGACGCCCCGGTATCGGGCGTCGCATGGGTGACGGCACTGTTCACGTCAGCCTCCCTTTTTCGCGGAAGGCCAGTTGTGCGTTTCGTCCGTGGCATCGCGGCACCAGCGATAGAAGGCATCGTAGAGCAGCATGCCGGCATCCAGTTGCTTGAGGTCGTCGACGAACATGCGCGACAGGCCGAGCGAAGCAGCCAGCAACCCGGCGACTTCAGGGGCGAGGTCCGGCCGGGCGGTGTCGGCGCCACGAACGATCGTTGCGAGCCTCGACATCGGCCCCGAAGCAAGGCCGAATTCCTCGATCATCACATCGAAGGTGCAGAGCTCGCCGCGGTGGCTCCAGAAGACCTCCTCGATATCGAAGGGCATGGCGCCGAAGCGATCGCCAACCAGCAAGACGTCGGACGTCGGCACGAAGAGAAAAACCGCGGAGGGATCGACGAAGCGCCGGATGAGCCACGGACAGGCGATGCGGTCGATCTTCGGACGCGCACGCGTGACCCAGCAGGTCCGTCCCTGCCGGTCGCGCGGCGGCAGCCTGTCGACGGGCACGGCCGTCCCGCCCGAGCCTGTCCAGGCTTCGAAGCCGCCTTCCAGCACCTCCGCCGCTCCCCCGGCATGCCGGATATGGGCGGCGACCCCATGGCTGAGCTTGCCGCCYGCCTGGCAGACGACGACCACCGGCCCGGCGAAACCGGCTGCCCATTCGTCGATATTGGTGTGGGATTTGCGGATCGAGCCCGGCACGAGCCGCGGATCGCGGGCGAAATCATCGTCGACGCGCACATCGACGATGACAGGCGCATTGGGTGTGCCGACGATACGGTTCAATTTGTCTGAAGATATTTCGAGAAATGATGGCATGACGCGTCCTCCGGTGTTCGGTTTCATGGACGCGATTCTTCGGCATGTCGCCTCGTGGGGTGATCGCAACCCCATATGATTTTTATGCGCGCCGTCGTTTTTCATGTCAAGCTGCGGAAGGTTCATGTCTTCTGCGATATTGTTCCGCCGGACATCAGCGCGTTGCTGGCGGAAGAAAAACGGAAGAACCGATGGCGCCATCAGATTCTCCGAAATACGCCTCATGGGGTTTGCCCAGCCATTGACGATCGCGGCGGTCGTATTGCCTATTGCAAACAGGGGAAGCTGGGGCCGCATGCATCATGGACAATCTGCCTGATATCGTCAGCAAGCGCGATCCGGACGTCACCGTCAGGCGTATTCTCAAGGTCAATCACGCCGGCGAATTCGGTGCTATCCGCATCTACGGGGCGCAGATCTGGATGGCCCGCCGTCTGTTTCCGGAGATCGTGCCGGCGCTTCAGGACATGCGGGAAGACGAGATCAGGCATTGCCGCCTGTTTCGCGAGGCCATGCCCGCGAGGAGCGCCAGGCCGTGCCTTGTGATGGCCTTCTGGAGCCTCGGCGGTTTTGTGCTCGGTTTTCTGACGGCGCTCGGAGGGCGCAACATGGTCTGGATCTGCACCGAGGCGGTGGAAAGCACCGTTCATCGCCATCTGGAAGAACAGCTAGCCTTCCTTGAGACCAGAGACCAGGAGCTTCACGCCCTGATTGCTTCGATCCAGGATGAGGAACTGGCGCATCTGCGCGAGGCCGAGGAAAAGCAGACGGCGCACGGGATCAGCCACGCGCTGCTTCTGCCCATCATCGGTGCGCTCACCGATCTCATGATCTGGCTTTCGACCTGGGGAGATTCGAGCTGGATGCGCGCTGAAATCGCGCGGCCCGCGCGGAATGCCTAAATCGCCAGCATCAAACAAGTGACACGGAAAATGCGTCGGATTCCCAAATCCGTTAAAGCAGCTTTCTGTCACTAACGCCGACGCACTCAAGATCCTATTTTCGTTGTGTTTTTTGGCTATGTTCTCATTTTTTACCAGCAATGCTGTGGGAGGAAATATGGATGATTACCCGCTGATCGGCCAAGCCCTATCAACTACTTTGAAGAACGACATCGAGTTTATCTTAAATCATGCAATGCCCGGAAAATTCAGCGAATTAGCCACAGCAGGAGATAGTTCCGGCGCCATTAGATTAGTTGATGAAACACAACAATATGCGGGATCCTTCAAATACAGAGGAGCCGTGCTCGGAGTGAGCAAACATCCCCAAGGCGTCGTCGCTTGTGGCTCCGGAAACTTTCCAATTGCGGTAGGCCTGGCGGCCTCTAAACTTGGAATTCCAGCGATATTGGTGATACCCGAGGATGCACCTGTTTCCAAAAGAGAGTTGGCTCGCAATTCGGATTCTGAAGTTTTGTTCGTTCCGAGGACTGACTTTGCTGACGTTGCGGAACGGCTAGCGAAGGCCCGTGGTTTGCCGTTGCTACATCCGTTCCGTGATGCAACCATGCTGATTGGCAGTTGCTCCCTTGGTGTTGAACTTGCCCGTACCATTCAAGCGAGTGGATCACCTGATGATGCCATTGTTGTCGCTTGTGGCGGCGGCGGACTGGCGGCAGGAACCGCATTGGGAATTAGGCTCAGTGGATTAAAGAACGAGATTTACGTGGCTGAACCAAAGAACTATCCGCGTTTGCAAGCCGCAATCACTGTGTCTCATCCGGTCGAGATCACTCCTCAGGGGCAAACAATTTGTGATGCTTTGCGGGCAACTGAGATCGGTGCACTTTCATTTCAGATTATCGAGAAAATCGGGGTACGCACTCTGCTATCGTCAGACAATGCAGTTCTTGAAGCACAAGCGCGACTGCGGCGTGAATGTGACGTAATCGCAGAACCAAGCGGAGCATTGGCGTTGGCGGCGCTCTTCGAAAACGAGCTTCCGAAACGGCATAGCAAATTCTGGGTCATTGTATGCGGCGGTAACGTCTAATTTGAATCAGAGAAATTCAGGATGTTTCTGAGGGGAGACTCGAGCTGGATGCGCGCCGAAATGGCGCGCTCCAAAAAAGCCTGGCCTACATCAGTTCCGCCCGCCATTCGCCCGGATCACTTGCCCATTGACCCAGCCGCTCTCTGCGCTCGCCAGAAACGACACGATGCGCGCAATATCCTCCGGCTGCCCGAGCCGGCCGAGCGGGATCTCGTTGGTCAGGCGCTGGATCAGCTCAGGGGAGCGGCCGGCGAGCAGCAACTCGGTTGCGACCGGCCCGGGCGCCACGGCGTTGACGGTGATGCGGCGGGGGCCGAGCTCCTTTGCGAGGATATGCGTCATCGCTTCCACCGCTGCCTTGGTCGCCGTGTAGACGGCATTGCCCGGCGAATAATGGCCGATGATACTGGTGGAGAGATTGATGATGCGGCCGCCGTCACGCACGCGCCTTGCACCCTCGCGCATGCCGTTGAAGGTGCCGGTCAGGTTCACGGCGATCAGGTGCTGATAGTCTTCGTCGCGGACTTCGGAGAGCGGGCCGAAGGTGGTGACGCCGGCATTGTTGACGAGCACGTCGACGGTTCCGAATTGCGCTTCGGTACGCTCGAAGAGATCAGCGACCGCTCGTGGGTCGGAGACGTCGGCGCGGATGGCAAGCGCCTGGCCGCCGGCGGCCTCGATGGAAGCGACCACGTCCTCCGCCTGCGCAACACTTTCGGCATAATTGACGACGGTCTGGAAGCCATCGGCTGCGAGCTGTCTGGCAATGGCAGCGCCAATGCCCCTGGATGCGCCTGTGACGATGGCGGTCCTGATGTCATGGGTCATGTCATTCTCCGTTCTGTTCCGGCTCAGGCGATCGCAGGCACAACAAGGTGCATGCGCGTCACCGGTCCCGGCAGCGCGCTTGAAGACTTCAAATCCTGCTATGTTGCCCGATCGCTTGTGCGCTTGATCTGACGTCGGTAATGTGAGCGATAACTCGCGTTCCCGCCACTCGCATTTCAGATCATGACCGACAGCCCCTACAAGAGCCGCTCCGCGCCCAGAAAAGCACCAAGACAGGCCCGCTCACTCGCAACCGTCTCGGCGATTGTCGAGGCTGCGGCTCGCATTCTGGAGGAGCGCGGCCATGAGGGTTTCTCCACCAACGCTGTGGCGGAAAAGGCCGGCGTCAGCGTCGGCTCGCTCTACCAGTATTTCCCGCGTAAGGACGCGCTGATCGGCGCGCTGATCCTGCGGCAGACCATGTCACTGGTTGAAAATGCGGAGAGTGCTGCCGATCAACCGACCAGCGAAGAGGCCTTTTCGGCGCTGATCGACCCTTGCGTTCACCAGCAGCTCGAACGTCCTGCCCTTGCCCGCCTGCTCGATTATGAAGAGGCCCGCCTGCCGCTCGATGCGGAGACTGAACGGGTGAAGACGCGCTTCTTCGAGCTCACCCGCGATACCCTCCTGCGGCCGGACATGCCGCCGCAGCCCGATATCGATGTCGCAGCGCGCGATGTGGTAGCGATCATCAAGGGCATGATCGATGCCGCCGGCGAGCATGGAGAGAAGGACAGGACCGGGCTGGCGCTGCGCGTCAAGCGCGCCGCGATCGGCTATCTCAAGACCGCATCGGACGGTGGGTGATCCCAAAAGACATCATCGGCCCGGCTCAGAGCGGCTGCTTCCCCCTCCAGATCCGAAGCGGTCCAACATCCTCAAAGCCGAAAGACTTCATGCGACTGAGCATCGCTCCCCGATCATACCCAACCACAGGCTTTTCAGGTGCGAGCGCTGCGACACACTCGATGGCGGCTCGAAGCTCGTCTTCGCCGTCGCTCTCCGAAAAGACGTTCGACAGGCCGACGCAGTCGCCGGAGATATTTCCGATGCATCCAGCCTGGAAGCCGGCACCATTACGGCGACCAAAGAAGACTATATCCGGCCGGGAAAGCATGGAGGATGGAAACATCTTACGCTCGGTCGAAGAGCCGTTTCGTTTCCAGCCCTGTTCCCATTGAGCCAGATCGTCTTCGGTCTTGACCTGCTGCCAGTTGGGGTCCGTGCCGCCAAACATGCGAGGCGGAGCCCACAGCCAACGCGCCTCAAACAGAATTTCCATTCCGAGCGCGGTCATGTCGAAACTGCAGAAACTGTCCTTGAAATCGAATTTCCAGCTCCTGCTGCGGCGAAGCTGATCGATGGCAGCCCGCTGTTCGTCTATCCGCGTGGCCGACAATGTCGTCAGGCTTGAGTAATAGGGCGGCGGCGGGTCGATACTGATAAACGCGTAAGCTTCGCGCCTGTATCTCAGATCGTGTGCCTGAAACACGCATTCATAGATATCTGCATTGTTTCCGGCGGCCGAAATCGCTCTGCTATCCGCCATCGAACCTGCTTTCAATGTAGCAAACAAACTTCGCGCGCAGTGTTACTTCCGATATCCAAGGTGCATATGACATAGGGCCTGCCTGCATTACCCCGGCAGGAGGCTCAGCAGAAAATCGGCACGCGCGGCCACATCGGACTTCGGCAGCATGAAGACCTCATAGCCGATTTCAGGATAGGCCGCGGCCAGTCGATCATATTCGGCAACCGCCTCCTCGAAACCATGCCGCCGTTCGGGATCGTTGACGTAGATCTCCGGCCACGGTGGCGTCAGAAACACCGTCTGGTGATAACGATGCCGGTCCCGCAGCGTCTCCAGCACCGCTTCTCCGGTAGTGGCCTGCAGCGCGGCGGCGGCATCGATCATGCCGCGGTCGAAAAACGTCCAGCCCGTCTGTGCTTCTGCCAGCTTCTGGTCCTCGAGCGCCATCGCGATCGCCCGCCGGGCAAAAGCCACCGGATCGACCCAGGGCAAGGCAGCGCCCTGCCCGGCCAGTTCCTCTTTCACGATCCGGCGGCCGGGCTCTTCGACGGTGGCGTAACCGCGCCGGGAAAGCTCTTCGAGCAATGTTGATTTCCCGCCACCCGAACAGCCGGAAATAACGACGGATTTGATCACGGAACCCTCCCATGACAGATGATGTAAAAGAAGCGTGGCGCAGACTCGGGCTATGTGCCGACTTCCAGATCGAAGACATGCCCCTGCCTGCCGGCAGAGCGGCGAAGCGAACCGCGGTGGATCGCTGCAATGCGCTCTATGATATCAAGGCCGATCCCGAGCCCGTCCGTACGGGCTGTGACGTCGCACCCTTGCCGGATGCCGACCGGGTGCCGGTCTTCGACGCGGATCAGGTTGCTGCTGACCCGCACGACGATATTGGTACGCGCGGGCGTGTGGCGAACGGCATTGTCGATCAGGTTGCGGAGGGCATCCTTCAGCAGCGCCGGCACACCCTGCACGAAGGCGGCATCCACCTGCGCGGAGAATTCCAGCGAGTGACCGTTTTCATAGACCCAGGGCGCCAGCTGTTCCACCACGCTGGATGAAAGCGCGACGAGGTCGACCTCCTCGAACATGCCGTGATCGAACGTATCGAGCCTGGCGAGCGTGGTGATCTGGCTGACGAAGCGGACGAGGTCGTCGAGATCCGCCTCCGCCTTCCGTGCGCGCGGATGGTCGATATGACCGAGCTCCAGCTTGATTGCGGCAAGCGGCGTGCGGACCTCGTGGGCGATGCCCGATGTCAGGATCTTCTGGGATTTCATCAGCTCGCCGACCCGCGCGAAGGCCCGGTTGACGGCCTCGGCAAGATGGGCGATTTCCCGTGGCATTTCCTGGAATTGCAGGTGTGAGCGGGAATCCATCGGATCGATCCGCTCCGCCGCCTCGGCCGCAATCCGCACCGGCTTCAGCGCCTGGCGCACGGAAAGCAGGGTGGCGCCGAGCACGAGCACCAGGAGAATGCTCATCGGCACGATCATGTGTTCGATCACCTCATTCCAGAAGACGTCCGACAGCACGTCCTGCGGATCGCCCATCGTCGCGACATCGACAACGAAGCGCCGCTCGCCGACTGTAAAGGCCCGCCCGCCCACCAATGTCAGCGGCTTGCCGGGCTCGAGTGACCGCAGCCAGAAATCCGGCGGGTTCACATCAGGCGGCAGAAAGCGGCTTTCGCAGGCGGCATCGCAGGACTGGAAAACAAACCCGCCACCGGCCTCGCGGATACGCGCCACATAGCCGGTTTGCGCCTGCCGGTAGCGCCCTTCGACGCTGCCGGGAAGCCGGTAGCGGATTGTGCCGTCTTCCACCTCGATACCGGAGGCGAGCCGCTCGGTCTCCTGCTCCACGAAGAGGCGCGAAAGCTCCCCGACATTCCAGTAATAGTCGGAAAAGATCACGGCGAGCTGCACCACCATGGCCAGCACCGCAAAGAAGGCGATGCGCCGCGCCAGGATCGCGCCCAGTGTCGGCGATTTCAGTCTCACGCGCGCGCCTCCCGCATCATGTAGCCGACACCCCTGACGGTCTCGATCAGCGCCTTGGTCGGATGTCCCTCGAGTTTCCTACGCAGCCTCGAAACGGCAAGCTCGACGGCATTGCTGCTGCGCTCGTCGCCGAACTCCGAGAAGGCGTGCTCGATCTTCGGCTTGGGCACGACCCGGCCGCCATTGCGCATCAGAAGTTCCAGCAGGCCCTTTTCGGAGGGCGCGAGCGCGATCTCGGCGCCGGCACAGATCACCCGCCGCGAGGCGACATCATATTGAAGTGCGGCGAATTCCAGGACCGGCATGATGGTTGCCGGCGCGCGCCGCGTCAGCGCGCGGATGCGGGCGATCAGTTCGCCATTGTGAAATGGCTTTACGAGATAGTCGTCGGCGCCCGCGTCGAGCCCGGCGATGCGTTCGTCGATCGCGCCCCGCGCGGTCAGCACCAGAACCGGCATCTGAACCCTTGCTGCCCGCAGCGACCGCAGAAACGCGATGCCGTCTTCATCCGGCAGGCCGAGATCGAGAAGCAGCAGGTCATAGTCCGCTTCCTGCAATGCAAGCCGCCCTTCCTGCGCGAGCGCAAAGGCATCGATCTTCCAGCCGGCATCACGGATAGCCTCGCAAAGCAGTTCGCGAAGCCGGGAACTATCCTCGACCAGCAGTATCCTCATGCCTTCTTTCGACCCGTGACCATCGACCAGACGAGATTTTCCCTGTGCCTCCAGCTTTCGACGATCGCCGCACCCGCATGAACGAAGGCAAGCACCATGATGCCGTTTGCGATGGTGCCATGCAGTTTCTCCAGCCACTTCTCGCCCCAGAAGGCATCGAGCGTTGTCATCCAGCCGGTCAGTGCAGTTGCCGCCAGCAATGCCATCAGGAGCAGCATCATGACCGATGCCAGCGGATTATGACCAAGGTAACGTCTCTCACTGCCATCGATCATATCGAGTATCTGCTCCATCACCCTGCGCGGCGTCGGCAGGAAATCGGAAAAGCGAGCGTGTTTTGTACCGACGAAACCCCAGAGAATACGAATGACGATTGCCGCAGCGACGACATAACCCGTGATGCGGTGCCAGTATTTGCCCTCTTCGAGAATGAAGAGGTTGAGCATGCAGGCCGTCACGATGGTCCAGTGAAACAGCCTGATGACGGGATCCCATACCCTGACCGTCTGCTCGTTGGTATCGGAGGGCTCTTGGCCCTCCTCCTTCTTCGACGAGATGGCCGTCATCGCTCAATCGCCCTTCTGGACGATCTCACCGGAGACCGGATTGAAATAGACTTCGGCGCGTTCGCCGTTCTTGTCCTTGCCGTAGATTTCGTAGCAATTGCCGGTGATCTCGAAGGTCCTGACCTTGTAGCCCATGGCTTCGATCTTCGCCTTCATGGTCGCCTCGGGCATCCATTTGGATTTCGGCTCGCTGGTGCAGCTTGGACTTGCAAGCGCCAAGGCCGGCGTGAATGACAGGATTGCGAGAGCGGCGATCAGTTTCAGCTTCATGATTTTACCCTTTTGCTGCTGCCCCTTGCGGGCGACGGCCAAACGGGTAGCGCGGCGAAGCTGTCTGTTTGCTGTCGGGGAGTGCAGACGATCTCTTCCCCGCCGACAGGAACCCTCCACGCCCTATTCGCTGCGCGGCAGCGGTCGCAGAAACAGGCGCTCGTAACTTTTGAACGGCGGATCGGCCCCGAAGCGTGCATTGGCCGCGATACTGTCCGGGTCGGCGGCAACGCTGGCGCGGTAGCCGAGATAGGTCTGCTCATCCGGGAAAGTGAAGAGAGCGATTGCAATATTGCCTGCCCCGTCTGCCCCGGCACCGGGAAAACTCAAGCCTGCGCCATCAGGCTTTTCGCGCGGCATGAAATATCCATGATGCGTTCCGCCATAGCGCTCGATCAACTGGACCCAAACCCCGGCATAGGCTTCGAATTCCCTGCGTTTTTTCGGATCGAGGCGGTAGCGCACCTCGCAGGTGACGGGCATTGTCGACATCAAGGAAAGTCCTCCAATGTCAGCATATAGCTCATCTGGGGATGCCGGCCATGCATCGTCAGCCAGATCTGAGGAAATTGCAGGAAACGCGGCTGCGCATGGAGGCAAAATACCTTCCCGCTTCGCCTTTCCGGCATAGCGACGAACGGCTCTGCCGCCTCTCCCGCATTTCCCAGGCGATCAGATGTGATCCGGAAGATCCCATCATTTCCCGCTTGTCGCGAATCGTAACGCCCGCTATCTCTTGGACAAGGCTCGACCCAAGCCTCCTCCCTCCAGCCGGGAAGCATCGTCCATGCGGGGTTCATCCACCATCGAACCATCTGTTCGAGCACCGCATAAGGAGGGGTTGCGTTTCCGGCTCGCAATGGAGGTTTGAATGAAACTGTCTGCACCCATTTATCAGCTGAAGCGCCGTGCGAAACTGTTGTCGCGCACCGATACGATTCCGCTCCATCAGGCGCTGGACCGTATCGCGCAGGAAGAAGGTTTTACCGCCTGGAGCCTGCTTGCATCCCAGCATGAGACGCAGTTACTGACCGGCCCGATTCTGTCGCAGCTTGCGGAAGGCGATCTGCTTTTGATCGGCGCCCGTCCGGGGCACGGCAAAACCCTGCTCGGCCTGCAGCTTCTGCTCGATGCCGTCAGGGAAAGCCGCAAGGCCACCTTCTTCACGCTCGAATATACCGAACAGCAGACCATGAAGCGTATTCATGCCCTGCCGGAAGGCGAAGCGCTGGGCGAGAAGATCGAGATCGTCACCTCGGACGAGATCAGCGCCGATTATGTCATGCGGCATCTCGCGGGCGCTCCGCGGGGAACGGTTGGGGTCATCGACTATCTGCAGATCCTCGATCAGCAACGCAGCAAGCCGGGCCTTTCGGAACAGGTGTCTGCACTCCAGACCTTCGCTCGCCAAACCGGTATCGTGCTGGCCTTCATCTCGCAGATCGACCGATCCTTCGAGGCTGATGGCAAGGGCTTGCCGGATCTGGCCGATGTCCGGCTGCCCAACCGGCTTGACCTTACGCTGTTCGACAAAGCCTGCTTTCTCCACAATCGCGAAGTCCAGCTTCAGCATGTGGCTTAAATCGTAAAGCGGGGGCCGGTGTCCGCTAGGTGCCGGCCCTCAGCCTTGCGATATCAGCTGCGGCTGCATCGAGAATGCATCTGAGGTCATTCCCTGCCGCATGCGCTTCGTCGCGAAGTCCACGAAGGCCCTGAGCTTGGGCAGCGACTGGCTGCGGCTTGGATAATAGAGGCAGAGCCCCGGCACATCGCGGGCATGATCTTCAAGCACCGGAATGAGGCTTCCCTGCTCGATATAGTGCCTGATGACTGAGCCGACCGTGTAGAGGAAGCCAACGCCGCGAAGCGCAGCCCGGATCGAGGCCTCGTAATCATTGAGGATCAGCGGGCCATCGACGGCAACCTTCAGGCTCTCGCCGCCTTCGACGAATTCCCAGGTCCGCGACACCTGCCCGCCTCGCCGGGTCAAGAGAGCGGGCAGCCCCTGCAGCTCTCGCGGATGGCCGGGCCGTGGATGTTTGCGAAGCAGGCTCGGCGCGCCGACGACAACGAACTTGTCGGGCGGCGTCAGCCAGGTTGAAACCATGTCGAGTTCGATCGTATGCCCGAGCCGGATACCGGCATCGAACCCTTGTTCGACGATATTGGTGAACTCGTCGTCGCCGACCAGTTCCAGACTGATGCCGGGATAGGCGTCGTGGAAATCAGGCAGCAGGCTGTTGATCAGCAGCGAAACCGCCGGGCGCGGCGCATTGATGCGCAGGTTACCACCAGGCTGTTCGCCGAGATCGCGGGCGGCATTCACGCCGGCCTGAAACATCGCTGCTGCCGGCTTGGCATGGGCAAGCAGCTTCTGGCCCGCTTCCGTCAAACTCACACTGCGGGTCGTCCTCGCAAACAGCGCAGCCCCTACCCGCCTCTCGAGCGTCTGGATGCCCTGGCTGATTGCTGACGGGGTCAGGCCGAGCTGGCGCGCGGCAGCGCGAAACCCGTTCTGCTCGGCCACCGCCAGAAATATCGCAAGGCCATCCAATTCGGTTCGATCCATTGTGTAGTTCCACTTTACAGCGTGATCAGATAGGGGATCATTATCAAACAATAGGTCGCATGCCATATCTTGGCAAGAAGCGCGGCCAACAGCTTTCCGCCCTTCCAACCTTGATGAGCAATCCCTCGGGCCCGGCGTCCTCTCGATCGAAGAGGCGCGCCTTCACGCCTGCCCAAAAGAGAGAGAATTCCATGAAAATCTATGACAGACCGGGCTTCCCCAACCCCATGCGCATCCGCATCGTGCTGGCGCAAAAGGGCCTGGATTCCGAAATCGAATTTGTCCCTGTCGACCTGATCGCCGCCGAACACAAGCAGCCGGCCTTCCTGGCGAAGAACCCGTCCGGCGTGCTGCCGGTCCTGGAACTGGATGATGGTACGCTGATTTCCGAAAGCACGGCGATTACCGAATATCTCGACAATCTCGATGGCAAGCCGGAACTCACCGGCCGCACCCCACGGGAAAAGGCGCTGATCCATATGATGCAGCGCCGCGCCGAAGCCTTTGTCCTCGATCCTGTCGGCATCTTCTTCCATCACGCCACACCTGGTCTTGGACCAGCACTTCAGGCCTTCAAGAGCCCGCAATGGCCGGGCCGCACGGAAATGGGCGAGCGCGAGGGCGAGAAGGCGAAGGAAGGGCTGCGCTATTTCAACGAGATCCTCACCAGGCAACCCTTCCTGACAGGCGAGATCTATTCGATGGCCGACATCACCCTGCTCGCCGGCCTCGCCTTCGCCGAAGTCGCCGGTATCGTTCCGTCTGGCCTCGACGCGCTGACGCAGTGGCAGGCACGCATGGCCGATCTGCCCGCCGTCAAGAACCGCAGCGGACAGAACTTCCTGCCTGAAGACCTGAAGCGCCTGGGTTTCTGAGCGCTGGTGCGGACTGAGCCGCGATAGCGTAGCGCATCCACCACGACAGCGAAGGCCGGCGTCCGTTGGCGCCGGCTGGACCCCGCGTAAAACCTCCCTCGCGCGCGGCGGTCAGGAAAGTGGCGATGTCGTCAAGACTGGCCCGGCCCATTCATAAGCTCCCCTAATAGGTTCATGCGCAACTTAGCGTCTAATCGCAGAACTGCGTAGCCGCTAAAAGGTCGACAGCAATTATGGTAGCAGACAAGGAGCTTAGACATGCAGATCAAGCGAAGCGGCTTTGCCCCTTCCGTTAGGGGACCGGAGGCCTATTTCACCGGAACCGTGCGTCTCGACTCCCGTTTCGACAGCGAAGACCCGGATCGCGTCGGCGGCGCCACGGTGACTTTCGAGCCCGGCGCGCGCACCGCATGGCACACTCACCCGCTCGGCCAGACGCTGATCGTCATTTCCGGCCTCGGCTGGGCGCAACGCGAGGGCGGCCCGGTGGAAGAGATCCGGCCGGGCGACATCATCTGGTTCGCGCCCGGCGAAAAGCACTGGCACGGCGCCACGCCAACCACGGCCATGAGCCATATCGCCATCGCCGAAAAGCTCGACCGCAGCGCTGCCGACTGGATGGAAAAGGTCAGCGACGAACAATATCACCTGACGGAGATACGATAATGCAGAAGCGCAAACTCGGAACAAACGGCCCTGAAGTATCGGCACTCGGCCTCGGCTGCATGGGCCTCAGCTACGGTTACGGCCCGGCAACGGACAGGCAGACGGCCATCACCCTCATCCGCACCGCCTTCGACCGCGGTGTGACTTTCTTCGATACGGCCGAAGCCTATGCCCAGGGCGCCAATGAAGACCTGCTCGGCGAAGCGCTGGAACCCTTCCGCAACGAGGTGGTAATCGCCACCAAGTTCGGCTTTCGCGACGGCGATGTCAGCAAGGGACAGGACAGCCGGCCGGAGCGCATCCGCGCAGTGGCCGATGCTGCCCTGAAACGGCTGCGCACCGACTGCATCGATCTCTTCTACCAGCACCGCGTCGATACCGAAGTGCCGATGGAAGATGTCGCCGGTGCCGTTAAGGATCTGATCGCCGCCGGCAAGGTCAAGCATTTCGGCATGTCCGAGGCCGGCGCCGGTTCGATCCGCCGCGCCCATGCGGTCCAGCCGGTCGCCGCCCTGCAGAGCGAATATTCCCTCTGGTGGCGCGAGCCCGAGAAGGAAATCCTGCCGCTGCTCGAAGAACTCGGCATCGGCTTCGTGCCCTTCAGCCCGCTCGGCAAGGGCTTCCTGACCGGCGCGATCACCGAGACCACCAGCTTCGACAAGACGGATTTCCGCAATGTCGTGCCGCGCTTTTCGGAGGAAAACCGCAAGGCAAACCAGGGTCTCGTATCAGTGCTATCAGGCATCGCCGCCGCCAAGCAGGCGACGTCGGCCCAGATCGCGCTCGCCTGGCTGCTGGCACAAAAGCCATGGATCGCGCCGATCCCCGGAACCACCAAGCTGCACCGGCTGGAAGAGAATATCGGCGGTGCGGCGATCGAGCTGACGGCGCAGGATCTGCAGGAGATCGAGGCGGCGCTGGCCGATGTCACCGTGCAGGGAGATCGCTACCCGGCGCACCTGCAGGCCCGCGTCGGCCGGTAAGTTGCCGGCCCTGAAAGGAGTTGTCATGACCGACAATATCAAGGAAACACCGTCGTCATAACGCGTGTCGATATCAATGAGATCCTGTTCCGGCCGAGGGCGCAGGAGCTCTAATCCTTTCCTGACGTCAGCGGAAAGTTGCAAAAATGCCGCAATAGCGCAGCTTTCCGGCTGTGCCGCGGCTCACATCTCCCCCTCGTTGACATCATTTGCTATCCCTGCGCCCCGAAGAGCATGGGCGCATCGAGGTAAATTTTGCCTAAGTAAGAACCGGTCTCAATCCAGTTTCACCCGTACTGCCGGATAGCCGCGGGCTATCGGCGTATGAATACGTTCATCGGGTGGTGGCAAGAGACCGGTTTGGCATTGTTCCGATCGCCAGCGCAGCTCCGCTGTCTCTGCTCTTCAGCCACCCAAAAGCATCGCCACTCCGCGCCTTCAAGGTTTTCTCTCGCGCCATCTTGGTGAACTTCCGAATGGAAGACCAAGACTTATGTGCTGTTCACTCAGGGTCCGATGGACCATTACGCCGAAAACTGCCCCCCAGCCCTGGATCGCATGTGGCGGATGTGGCGGATTGAGAGCCTTTCAATCCAGCGGCAAGATCCGGCTCAATGCCAATGGCCGCAAGCTGGATGCCTGGCTCATCTACAAATGCCTGGCCTGCGACAAGACCTGGAACCGGCCGCTCTTCGAGCGCCAGAACGTCCGCGACATCGATCCTCAGACCCTCGAAGCGCTGCAGTCCAACGATATCAAATGGATCCGGACGGAGAGCTTCAACCTCGATGCACTGAGGCGCAAGTCGCAGCGTATCGACGAATTCCCGGAATTCGAAATCGCCAGAGAGGTGCTGCGGGAAACAGCCGATTGGACGCGGCTGGAGATCGAATTGTTGGTGCCGTTGCCATCGGGTATGCGGTTCGAGCGGCTGCTGGCGTCCGAGCTGAAGGTGTCGCGCACGCGGCTCCAGACGTTCCACGGGAAAGGTCTGCTCCGGACAAATCCGGATCGTGCCGACGTTCTGCGGCGGCGTATCAGGACCGGCATCGAAGTGATGATTGATCTCGCGGCCGTCGCGGATCGCGAACTTTCCTGGGGAGCTCTGGCGACCGGCAGTCCCCGCTAGCCTATGGGACGAAGGCCCGTATGCCGGGCCTTCGTCACCTCCTGGTATCCTCCGCCGCAACTGACGGCTGTCAGTGCGATGGCGGCGACCTGGCCAGCGACACCGCCGCGCCAGCCACCGGCCGCCGTCTGGCGATCCGGTGCGGCTTCAGCCGGTCCTGCGATGTCAGGGGATTGTCCGCATCGATGGACTGGAAAAGCGCCTGCAGTTCAGGCTCCTCGACAAGCAGGGCTGCCTCTGCCGGCGAAATCCAGATCTTCTGCCTCTGGGCGCGCTCCTGAAATTGATCGACCTCGTTTTTGAGCCTGAGCAAGTGGATAGAGACCGTCAGCGGCGTCTCACTGTCTTTCAGGTAGGTGTAGTAGCCAAGCGGCCTCTTCCTGACCTTGCCTACGATGCCAGCTTCTTCAAGCGCCTCGCGCTGAGCACAACGATAGGGCTTTTCCTTCCTTTCCAGATAGCCCTTCGGGATCACCCACCTTCCGGTATCGCGGCTGGTGATGAGCAGCACGCTCAGCCTTCCGCCGCGCTCGACCCGACAGCAGATGGCGCCGCACTGGTTGATCCCGCGGCTGCCTGCTCTAGCGGGCATTTTCGCACTCGATTCAGATGGATGCTCAGACAGACCCATTATCCGCTCGCTATCGCCTTCTCCTTGCTTGGGAAATAGAGCGCAACAGGTGATCGAAAATAGCAGCCCCTGAAATTGGGGTATCGAATGCGTGAAGCAGGCACCCCGGCGGATCGGGACGATGCCCCTGCTCTCAGCCGAACAGGCTCGCGATACCGTAGGAAGCGGCGGCGATGATTGCGGCTGCCGGCATGGTGATGATCCAGGCGATGACGATATTGCCTGCCACGCCCCAGCGCACGGCGGACAACCGCCGCGCCGCGCCGACACCGACGATCGCCCCGGTGATCGTATGTGTCGTGGAGACGGGAATGCCGAGCCAGGTCGCGGCAAAGAGCGTCAGCGCCCCGCCGGTTTCGGCGCAGAAACCCTGCATCGGATTGAGCCGGGTGATCTTCGAGCCCATCGTATGAACGATCCGCCAGCCGCCGAACAGCGTGCCGAGCGCCATCGCCGACTGGCAGGAGATGACCACCCAGAGCGGCACATGGAAACTGCCGCCAAGATGCCCCTGGCTGAACAGCAGAATGGCGATGATGCCCATGGTCTTCTGCGCATCGTTGCCGCCATGGCCGAGCGAATAGAGCGAGGCCGAGATGAACTGCATGAAACGGAAGGTGCGGTCGACGGCAAAGGGCGTCTGGCGCACGAACATCCAGGAAACCACGAGGACGAAGAACAGCGCCAGGAAAAAGCCGATCGCCGGCGAGAGGAAAATCGCGCCCACCGTCTTCAACAACCCGCTCCAGACGATCGAGCTGACGCCGACCTTCGCGAGCCCCGCTCCGACAAGCCCGCCGACCAGCGCATGCGACGACGATGAGGGTATGCCGAACAGCCAGGTGACGATGTTCCAGACGATCGCCCCCATCAGCGCCGCAAAGATCACCTGCGGCGAGACGATGGCCGGGTCGATGATGCCGGTGCCGAGCGTTTCGGCAACATGCAGGCCGAAGAACAGAAAGGCGATGAAATTGAAGAAGGCGGCCCATGCGACGGCATATTGCGGCCTCAGCACCCGGGTGGAGACGATCGTCGCTATCGAGTTTGCCGCATCATGCAGCCCGTTCAGAAAATCGAAGAACAGCGCCACACCGATCAGGCCGACCAGCAGCGGAAGGGAGAGAGAGGCTTCCATCAGACGTTCTCGATGACGACGCCGCTGATTTCGTTGGCCACGTCCTCGAACCGGTCGACGATCTTTTCCAGGTTGGAATAGATCTCGCTGCCGATCATGTAGGCCATGGCATTGCCGCTGGGCCCATGCCGGCGATAGAGGTCCTTCAGCCCTTCGTCATGCAGCTCGTCGGAGCGTCCCTCGACCCGGGTGATCTCCTCGGCAATCGCCGACAGCCGCGAGGCATTGGCGCCGATCTTGTCGAGCAGCCCGATCGCCTGCTGCATCAGGATCGCTGCCTTGATGATCTCGCCGCCCATTTCCCGCATCAGCGGATCGAAGCTCGACTGCTCGAAGAGCCGGATGATCTTCACCGTCTTGTGCATCATGTCGATAGCATCATCCATGGACTGGATCAGATCCTTGATGTCGCCGCGGTCGAAAGGCGTGATGAAGCTGCGGCGGATCGCCAGCAGCACCTCGCGGGTGATCTGGTCGGCTTCGTCCTCCAGCGCGACGATACGGTCGCAATTTTCCTGAACCGCCTCGCCTTTCAGGAGCTTCTCCATCGCCTCGGCTGCTGCCACCACGGTTTTCGCATGCCTGGAGAACATATCGAAGAAGCGGTCCTCCCGCGGCATCATCTTGCGAAACACGCTCATCATCTCGGGCGATCCTTCCCTGTGCGAACGACTGTCCATAGGAGACTGTCATAAATCTGTCATAAAGCGTCGCAGGCAATTGATCGAAAAAGTAAAATTTGACAATGCTAGATGTCATGAAATCCAATAAAAAAGGCGCAAAATCCCGCGCCGGCACATCCCAGCCACTGCTGAAGCAACTTGCAGCGAGGCCCGAGAAGCTCTTCTCCGGCGCCTTTCGCCAGCAATATGGCGCGCTCTGCTTCCGTCGCGGGAATGCCGGCCACGATAACAAGAACCCCGCAAACAAGAGTCCCGAGATCGAGATCCTCGTCGTCACCACGCGTGACAGCGGCCGATGGATCATTCCCAAGGGCTGGCCGATGAAAAAGAAGAAACCGCATGAAGCGGCCGCCATCGAGGCGTGGGAGGAAGCCGGCGTGCGCGGAGCGGTCAGCAAGCATCCCATTGGCCGCTACACCTATCTGAAGGAACTGGACGACGGTGACGTCGCTCCCTGCATCGTCGATATCTTCCAGATCGAGGTGGAGGCAGCACAAAGCGAATTCAGGGAGGTCGGCCAGCGCGTGCTGGACTGGGTCAGCCCCGATGAAGCGGCACGGCGCGTGCGCGAACTCGAACTGAAATCCCTGCTCGTCGATTTTCGCCCCCGGCACGGCAAGCAGAAACAGCGCAAGAAGAATGGTTGATTGGCAGGCATCCGGGTTCTGTTATCTTGCACTTACAACCATCACCTGTTTGACGCCGGGCCGCCATCGTAAAGCGGCGGATAAGCCGCAATTCGAGTCCAGCTTCGCGCAACTGGCAGGAATTGGCCTGCCCGAATGGGGAAACACCGATGCCCGGAGCATCATCGAGCGCGCGCATGCAAACAGGCTTCCATGCGATTTTCGTCCTGTTGGTCCTCTGCCTGCGGCCAGCAGTCGGGATGCCGCGATGTCCTCCGCAGAATGAGCTGCTGGCAAAGGCGAAGGTGGTGGTCGAGGCCAGGGTGAAATCGCTTTTCATCGGCGAATCCGGTTTGGTCGTGACGAACGAATTCCCGACCCGGATGATCCGGGCGGATCTGGAGATCAGGAGGGTCATTAAAGGCGAATTCGCCGGAAAGGAGGTGACGATGTATGGCGCAATGTTTCCCCCAGGACCGTACCGGGAGTTGAGCCTGATGGCATTAGTGGCCGGGTATGACGGTCACGACACCTTCGAGTGGGAGCTCTCATCTTACGAGCTCGGCGATACCGGCATGTCGCTCTTCGTAATGAGCGACTGCATATACTACAAATTTCCCGACCTCATCACCAATCCGCAATGAGAGGCCATCGATGCTGCCCTACTGCCGGTCGCCCTGCTTCTCCTGCGACATGAGCTGGCTGAGCGTGGCTGCCGGGATCGCATCGGCGGCGTAGGTGAAGGTGCCCGACGATTTCACCTCCTCGGCCGCCCGCAGCAGTGCACCAAGTGCCGCGCGCGCAAAGGATCCGCCCACGCTCACACGGCGCACGCCGGCAGCCGAGAGTTCGGCAACGCTGTAGCGCGGCCCTTTCAGGCCCATCACCACGTTGACCGGTTTGTCGACGGCGGCGCAGACGGTTCGAATGGCGTCGATATCAGGCAGCCCGGGCGCATAGAGCACATCGGCGCCGGCTGCAGAAAAAGCCTGCAGTCGCCGGATCGTGTCATCGAGGTCGGGCCGGTTCCAGAGAAAATTTTCTGCCCTCGCCGTCAGCAGGAAAGGCAGTGTCCGCGACGCTTCCGCGGCGGCCTGCACGCGTTCGGCGGCCTGCGACAGATCATAGATTGGCCTTGCCGGATCGCCGGTGGCGTCTTCGATCGATCCGCCGATAAGACCGACTTCGGATGCCAGCCGGATCGTCTCGGCACAGATTTCGGGCGCCGCACCAAACCCGTCTTCGAGATCGGCCGAGACGGGAAGATCGGTCGCACCAACGATCTCGGCGGCATTGTCGAGGATCTCGCCCCGCGTCAGGCTCGCAAAGGAATCCCGCTTGCCTTTCGAAAAGGCATAACCGGCGCTGGTCGTCGCCAGGGCCTCGAAACCGAGGCTCGTCAAAATCCGTGCCGAGCCGGCATCCCACGGGTTCGGAATGACGAATGCCTCATCCCGGTAGTGCAATGCCTTCAGCCGCTCGAACTTCGCCTGTTGCTCCGCCACGACTCTCCTCCTCCGCAAATGACAGCGAGGCCAGACTAGCAGTCGCGAACAAAATGTGAACGATTTTGTGCCGCCTGACCGGATTTTGTTCGGTGGCTGTCGCCCGTCCGCTCAGTTGCGCAGCCTGTATCCCGTCTTGAAGATCCAGCCGAGCGTGCTCAGGCAAATCACCAGAAACAGCGAGATCATCCCGAGACTGACCAACGGGTTCACATCCGCGATCCCGAAGAAGCTCCAGCGGAAGCCGCTGACGAGATAAAGCACCGGATTGAGATGGCTGACGGCCTGCCAGAAGGGCGGCAGCATGGTGATCGAGTAGAAGCTGCCGCCGAGGAAGGTGAGCGGCGGAACGACCAGCATGGGGATGAGGTTCAACTGCTCGAAATTCGTCGCCCAGATGCCGATCATGAAGCCGAACAGGCTGAAGCTGATCGCCGTCAAAAGAAAGAACAGCACCATCATGAACGGATGTTCGATCCGGACATCGACGAAGATATTGGCCGTCACCAGGATGATGACGCCGATGAGCAGCCCCTTGGTGGCCGCCGCCCCGACATAACCGATCAGGATCTCCGTCATCGCGACCGGGGCCGACAGGATTTCGTAGATCGTGCCGGTGAATTTCGGAAAATAGATGCCGAAGGAGCCATTGCCGATGCACTGGCCGAGCAGGGTCAGCATGATGAGGCCGGGCGTGATGAAGGCACCGTAGGAGACGCCCTCCACCTGCTGGATGCGCGAGCCTATGGCAGCACCGAAGACGATGAAATAGAGCGAGGTGGAAATGACGGGCGAAATGACGCTCTGCAGCAGCGTGCGCCGGGTCCGCGCCATCTCGAAATAATAGATCGACTTGATCGCTTCGAAGTTCATCTTGCGCCTCCTACCAGCGATACGAAGATGTCTTCGAGCGAGCTCTGGCGCGTCGAGAGATCCCGGAAATGGATGTTGTTTTGCCCGAGCCGCGTCAAAAGCGACGCGACGCTTTCATGCTCGTTGTGGGTGTCGAATTCATAGACCAGCCGGTTGCCCTCGGCCTCGATCGACAGGCCGTTGCCGGCAAAGCAGTCCGGCAGTTTTTCAAGCGGTTCGTTGAGTTCGAGGATGAGTTGCTTGCGGCCGAGCTTGGCCATCAGCGCCTGCTTGTCTTCGACGAGCAGCAGCTCGCCGCCGTTGATGACGCCGACACGATCGGCGATTTCTTCCGCCTCTTCGATGTAGTGCGTCGTCAGGATGATGGTGACGCCCTCGCCCCGCAGCCGCTCGACGACATGCCACATGTCCTTGCGCAGCGTCACGTCCACGCCGGCTGTCGGCTCGTCGAGGAAGAGGATGGACGGTTCGTGCGACAGCGCCTTGGCGATCAGCACGCGCCGCTTCATGCCGCCCGAGAGCTGGCGCAGCGTATTGTCCTTCTTGTCCCAGAGAGACAGGTCGCGCAACACCTTCTCGATATGGGCGGGGTTGGCCTTCTTGCCGTGCAAACCGCGCGAAAAGCTGACCGTATTCCACACCGTCTCGAACTGGTCGGTGGTCAGCTCCTGCGGCACCAGGCCGATCAGCGTGCGTGTGGCGCGGAAATCCTTGACCACGTCATGGCCGTCGACGACGACCGTGCCGCCGCTCGGATTGGCGATGCCGCAGATGATCGAGATCAGCGTCGTCTTGCCCGCCCCGTTCGGCCCGAGCAGCGCCAGGATTTCGCCACGCTCGATCTCGAGGTTGACGCCCTTCAGCGCCTGGAAGCCATTTGCATAGGTCTTGGTGAGATTTTGGACGGAAATGATTGGTGCCATGGGGCTCTTTGCGGATATCAGGTCAATTCGCCCGCTATATAGCCCCTTTGTGAAACTTTGACATCCCGAGGGGCCTGAACACTGAATTCACACCATCGGCCTATCCGCCAATAATGTCGGGCATCGGTTGCTCATCCACAGGCCAAATCAGCCGATGAAAAGAAA
This sequence comes from Rhizobium sp. 01L419, assembly GCF_056400025.1. Lineage (NCBI taxonomy): Bacteria > Pseudomonadati > Pseudomonadota > Alphaproteobacteria > Hyphomicrobiales > Rhizobiaceae > Rhizobium > Rhizobium sp. 01L419. The sequence continues at coordinate 49,112 of NZ_JBFTSM010000014.1, read as the reverse complement.
GTCGTCTCCCGGCTCCCGATGTCATCAATCGGTGATGTTCGTCCCGCATAAAAACACGCGAGGACAGCACCGGCTCCCGCCCGCCGCCACCCTTTTGCGGAGCCGCCCTCTCGGCGATCTCGTTACGCCTTTTCTGCTGTCCTCGGCATTGTAGTGAAATTTATTATCAGTCACGAAATGCCAGGAACCGGCCAGTATCCTCTGTTCAGCCGCGTTCGTCTAAGCCGGCCCTAGGCCGGCTTTCTTTTTTCTGCGTGTCGGCCGCTTCGTTCGAAAACGCAGCTTAAGGCACGGCCTCACGCTCTTCCCGCGCCGCCTCCCAGACTTCCTTCGCCGCATCGAGGTTCATCAAGGCAATGGCAAGTCCGACGAGGAGATCGGGCCAGATCGAATGCCAGAGATAGGCCGTCATCAGACCAGCGGCGATGATGGCGACATTGGCGGCCGCATCGTTGCGGGCCGACAGAAATGCCGCCCGCGTCAGCGAGCCGGCGGCATGGCGGTGGGCGGCAAGGATATAGGCGCAGAAGAGATTGACGGCGAGCGCACCAAGTCCCGCAAGCGACAGCGGCAAAGGCAGCGGCGGCACCGGATGAGCAATCTTGCCCCATGCCATCAACAGGAAGGCAAGCGCCGGCACCAGCAGGATGCCCGCCATGCCCATGCCGACCCGCGCCCGATTCTTTGCCGACCATGCCATGGCGAAGAAGATCAGCAGATTGACCGAAGCATCTTCGAGGAAATCCACGCTGTCGGCGAGCAGCGAGACGGAACCGATCGCCAGCGCCACGGCAAATTCCACGCCGAAATAGCCGAGATTCAGGAGCGCAACCGTCATGACGGTGCGTCTCAATGTCTGCTCCATATGCTGTTCCCCTACCCGAATCCGGCCAGACGTCGTGAATACCCCTGCCCAATCCCTCCCCACAAGCGGAACGACTGACGTCGGGCGCCCCTTCACTCGCCTGAAACAGCAGTCAGGCGCGGCAACGGGGTCTATAATCCGCAGCTTAGAGATCCCTGAACATCACGAGCGCATCGACATAGCCGAGATCAGGATGATTGAACGCGCCCGGAAGCCGCCCGACGACCTGGAAATCGAGTGACTGCCAGAGCCGAACTGCCCGCTCGTTGGAACTGACGACGAAATTGAACTGCATGGCCCGGAAGCCGCGCTGGCGCGCATGGGCAAGCGAGTGCTGATGCATGATGCGCGCGACACCCTGGCCCGCCGCTTCGCGCGCGGTCATATAGCCGCAATTGCAGACGTGATTGCCGCCGCCGGCTTGATTGGCCCTGATATAGTAGGTGCCGATGATGCTGCTGCCGTCATCGGCGACGAAGGTTTCCTTGTCGGGGCCGAGCCAGTAGTCGAGCGCATCGGCCTCGCTCATGTCGCGGTCGAGCGTATAGGTTTCGCCCGCCCGGACGACAGGTTCCAGGATCGCCCAGATGGCGCTGCGGTCTTCGGCTTTGGCAGGTCGGATCAGCATGGCCTGATGTTTGCACGACCAGATGGCGCTCCGCAACTGCGGCATGGCGCCCGGAAGCAGGCAGCGGAACAGGAAGACGTGGAGGGATCTGCTTCAGTCGTTGACGCTCTCGAGGATATCGTCGAGCAGCCGCTCGGCATAGCGCATCGTCTCGAATTGCTCTTCCGGCGACAGCTTGTGTGCAACGCATTCCGCCCGGATGGCTGTTCTCAGCTTGGCCAGCAGGGCCGCCTGTTCATAGGGCGTGAAAGCGCTGTCGCGAACGGTGATCTTCGCGATCGTTTCCAGAATGGCGATCCTCCCCTCCACCTGCCTTGTCGAACCGACATAGAACGGCCGCTGCGACCGGAGGTTTCGGCGCGGGAATGTTACGACATTGCTCATGGTGCCCTCACAGGGCCGGCGTCTTGAAATCGGAACCTGACAGCATGGTGTGCAGCTTGTGCTCGCTGTCGGCGCCCTGCCGGTAAAGGTCGATTGTTATGCGGGCGAGTTCACGCGCCTCTGTGCAGTCGCGTGACCAGCCGCGCTCGGCGCAAAGCTTGTCGAAGGCCTTTTGCACGATCGCAAGCTCCACAGCACCGATCCAGCGGTCCACAGGTGCATCCGTTATAATCTTCGGTTGCATGATCTCCTCCCGATCGCTCCATAAAGATGCTGCCAAACGCATGAAGGAGAAGAGAGTTCCACACAAAATGCAGGACGCAAAAAGAATCCCGGCAGGCGCTGGAAAAGGCCGGTTTCAGGGTCTGCCGTGCGGCGTTGGCTTGCATAAATGGAAAAACCAACGCGATGAAAACCGCCTTACCGGGTGCGCGCGGCTACTGTTCGGAAAATTACAAACGCAACCTACAATCGTCATGGCAGTCTATGTCAACGCGAAAGGTCAGCCCGCTCTCTGCTCGACGAGGCGCTGCCACAACAAGCTCCATGTCATTCTTCCGCGCTCGTGCCTGCACGAGGAGGGAATGAGGGCCTGCTAAACCTCTATGTTCTTCACGCTGCGCCTCGTTAAACTGCACCCCGTTTAACCGCGGAAGAGTGACAGGATGTTCTGCGGCGCGCTGTTGGCGATGGAGAGCGATTGCACGGCCAGCTGCTGCTGCGTCTGCAGCGCCGACAGCCGCGATGACTCCGCCTCCATATTGGCATCGACCAGCCGGCCGACGCCGCTGTCGACGGAATCGCCGAGCTTGGAGACGAAATCCTCCTGCATGGCGATGCGCTTCTGCAGCGAGCCGAGCTCGGAAGCCGTGGCAACCATCTGGCCCAACGCCTGCTCCACATCCTGCAGCGCGTTGCCGATGCCGCCTGACGTGGTGAGCGTCGTGATGTCGAGCGCGTAGACCGACTGGCCGGATAACTTTCCAGCACTCGTGCCGAGTATGCCCTCATTGAGATTTTCGAGGCTGCCGCCGGTCGCCCAGGCACCGAACATGGTATTCGAATCAGTGAGATTGCTGCTCCTGGCAACGTAATCCGTCAGCGTCACCTTCACATTGCCATTGCCGTCGCGCACGAAGGAGGACACGACCGATCGGGTCGTCAGGTCGATGGCGATCATCCAGTTCTCGCCGGAGAAGGAGGCCGACCGGGCGATGCTCAGCAACTGATCCTGCAGCTGGTCGATCTCTTCCTGCACCTTGCTTCTGTCGACGCCCTTCTCCGAAGCGGCGACGAGCTTTGCCTTGATCTCGCTTACCACGTCCACGGCGCTCGACATCGCGGTATAGGCCGTGTCCACCTTGGCCGCACCAAGGCCCAGCGCATCCGAAACTGCCGAGAGCGCCTTGTTGTCCGAACGCATGGTCGTGGCGATCGACCAGTAGGCGGCGTTGTCGGCGGCCTTGTCGATCCTGTATCCCGAGGAGACGCGATGCTGCGTATCCTGAAGGCTGCCGTTCACGTTGCGAAGTGTCTGAAGTGCGGCAATGGCGGAATTGTTCGTGATGATCGACGACATCAAAAGCTCTGTTATTCAACGAGAAAGCGATCATTGGACAGGAGAATCGATGCGTCATGCACCCGGAAGATGAAGGAACTTATCGGCGGAACAAGGTTAACAATTCCTTGCTAAATTACCTCTTGATCTGATGGCCGACCACACCACCTGCCCTCATCAGGCGATGGCAATGTCAGGCTTCGTCCTCACTCGACCAGTTGACGCCGGCGGCATCCGCCGCTTCGATGAAGGCTTCCCGCGCCTCGTCGGGCAGAAGCTGGCCTTCCGAGACGGCCGCAAAGGAGGCAAGAGCATGCTCGAAGGCCAGACCGTGGGTGACTGGCCATCTCTCCGCAAGGAGCGCTGCCGCATGGCCCGTACCACGCACGGTAATGGGGTTCACCTGGCCCGGAAGCCGGATATGCAACGGTGTGGTCCAATCTGACATAATGAATAGCGGGCTGCCCTGGATCGACTGTTTCCGCGCAGCGAACGCGGCGACCAGAACAAAGTTCCGGCCCGAGCGCTCCAACTGCCTCAAACAGGATCACCATTTGGTGACAAGTCTGGAGCCTCCGGAGCGCGTAAGCTGAACGGCGGTAGCCATTCCCACCAGAATCACCGCCGAATTCAGCTGCGACCGGGAACTTCAACGACAGTCCGGAGTCTTGAGACTGAAGAGGAAGATCATGGACAAGGCGCTTTATACGGCGGGTAATAACATCTTGCTCGGAAGGATGGACGAGGAGGCGAGACGGCACCTCACCCCTTACCTTGAGCCGCTCGCCCTGCCGCGGGGCTTTGCGCTTTCTGCCTTGGGTCAGCAGGTGGAACATTGCTATTTCATCGAGGACGGCATCGCCTCGATCATCGCGAGATCGGCGGGCGAACGATCGAGCGAGGTCGGCATTGTCGGGCGCGAAGGCATCGTGCCGCTGACGCCGATCCTCGACAGCGCGCACGCGACCTTCGACATTTTCATGCAGGTGGAAGGGCATGGTTCGCGCATCGTCGTGGAGCCGTTGCGGGAATCACTGGAGGCCGTGCCGTCGCTGCGCAGGCTCCTGAACCGCTATGTCCAGACCTTCATCGTCCAGGCGGCTTCCACCTCGCTTGCCAATGCCAATCATTCCATCGAGGCGCGGTTGGCGCGATGGATCCTGATGTGCCACGACCGCCTCGACGGCGACCGCATCGGCCTGACACACGAGTTCCTGGCCCTCATGCTCTCGATCAGACGTGCCAGCATCACCACCGCGCTGCATGAGCTGGAAGGCAGGCAACTCATCTGGTCGGAACGAAGCATGATCGCTGTCCGCAACCGGACGCGCCTCGAAGAATTTGCCGGTGATTCCTATGGTCGCGCTGAGCAGGAATATCGCCGGCTGATTGGCGAACTGAAACAGCGGGATACCGTTTAGCGATTATTGGCTGGCGATAATGCGGCTTACGGCATCGGACCTAATCGACGCGCGGTATCTAATGATAATAGCCGATATCGTGCGCAATGCGCTGGCGGGCGCGGTTCACCCGGCTTTTAATGGTGCCAACAGGGCAATGGAAATGGTTCGCCGCTTCCTCATAGGAGCGCCCGTCCACGAAGACGAAGGAAAACGCGGCGCGGTATGGCTCCGGCAGGTGTCCGCAGGCAGCTTCCAGCTCATGGCCGCGCAGATGCCATTCCTGGTCGGCCGGCACGCTGCCCTGTGACGAGACGCACTCATCCGAACCGAGCGTTTCGCGCTGTTTGATCCGGAAGCGCGTGCAGAAGGCATTGCGCATGATCGTGAACAGCCAGGATTTCATCCTCGTGCCCTGTTTGAACTGCTCGATATTGCCGAGCGCCCTGACCAGCGTTTTCTGCACAAGATCGTCCGCATCCGTGGATGTCCGGTAAAAAGTGCGGGCAAATGCCCTGAGCGCTGGAATGAGCGTGACCACTTCCGCTTGAAGAGTTTCGGGGGAATGTTTCATGTCCAGCTCCCTGGCCCTCGGTACGGAGGGCCTTGATACGGAGAACCCCTAATATCGAGGGTCTCCGATGCTCAGGGAAAGGGATGCAGCCTTCTGTTCGTTCCATAACCTGATGTCTTGGTACGATACCGCACAATAGGCATGCTGACGGCATTCGAAGCCGGGCGAACCTCAGTCGCTATTTTCGCGCGGCGCAAAGAGCGCCTTGGCGATCTCGGCAAGTGCGGCGAGGCTCTCGGTGAGGCGGTAGCCGCCGTATTTCGCGCCAATATCCGCGTCGGCATGAGGCAGCGCAAAAACAAAGGGTATTCCGGCATCCTGCAGCCGCTCGGCGAGTGGAAACACCGTCTCGCCCTCGAGGCCGATATCCAGAATGGCGCCGTCGATCCTGATAATATTGAGCAGCGCCAGGCCGATCTCCACTGACGACGCAGGCCCGACGATGACGACGCCGGCCCGCTCCAGCGCAAGCCGCACTTCGTCGGCAACCAGATCACCTCTCCCGACAATGAGCAGATGCTTTCCCGTCAGGAGCCTGAGATCGCCGATCTCCATCCATCCCCGCAATCGCCTCATCCCCCCGGGATCATGCCCGGGATCAGGCTGAGTGTTCCTAACTGCTCACCACGGCAATGGTTTCCGGCGCAAGTCAGGATATCTGGCGCGCCTGTGACAAGGCAGCCAAAATCGGCTTGTTCCGGCCGGACGCGCCGTGGCAAACTCCGCCGCAAGTGCCTTGCTGGCGCATCGTACGAGACGTCATGGGAGGCTGTCGTGCCACTGAACCGATTGGTGATCTATGCCGGCGATATCGAGGAGACGGCCGCATTCTACGAGACGCATTTCGGCTTCAAGCCCATGCAATTGCCTGGCGACCGGATCGTCGAGCTGGTCTCGCAGGATGGCGGCGCCAACATCATGCTGCATCAGGCCGCAAAGGGCCAACGCAGCGGCCAGTCAACCGTCAAGCTGGTTTTCGATGTCAGGGATATCGAGGCATTCTGCGCCGAATGCGCCGGAAATGGTTTGATATTCGGGCCGGTCCACAAGGCGGACGGCTATGTCTATGCCAACGCCAAAGACCCGTGCCAGAATCCGATCCAGGTTTCCAGCAGGGCCTTTCGGACCTGATGTTGAGGACGTGCTGAAGCGTCGGGCCGCGCGTTTAGCTGCGGAGGTGGCTCGAGAGAGCCTGCACATGCCGATGAACAGCAGCCGCACTCACCTCTGCCGACATGGCGGTGACGTCGAGGTTGAGCGTATTCGCATGCTCGGGGTCGAGCACCTCCAAGGTCCGGCTCCGCTCCCGCGAGGCCTCGGCATTCACCGATTTCAGCCGCTCGCGCCGTTCCGGTATCGCGACACGCCGCGCCAGCTCCTCCGCCTCGCAGAAAAGCCGCACCGGCACCAGCAGCGATCCCCGCTTCTCGGCGGCATCAGCAATCTGCCGGAAGGTGCGATGGCTGCGCTCGTCGCCCTGAATGCCGGCATGGGTGAAGATGAAATTTGCCGAGGGCGCGCAGGAAGTCACGATCGTATCCAGCACCGTCTGCCGTATCCTGCCCGTCTGCTCCCATATCTCCGCCGGCAGCGGCTTTGCCGGATCGTGGTCGAGGACGCCGAGCACTGGATTGTTGACCCAGTGATTGTCGATGATTTTCGCTGAAAACAGTGGGCTCAGCCGCTTGGCTATGGTGAGCTTGCCCGTGCCCGGAAAGCCGATGAGCAGGAGGAAAATGCCGGTCATGATGGTGCGACTTTGAAAATATTGCTTACGCTATGCCGGCAATCTGACCACTTACGCCGTCGTCTGCAAGGGCTTGCGAGAGCGCTTTAATTTCGAAGGGCTTCTGTCAGTCGAACCAATTTTCGATGTCGCGCAAATCTTCTCAAGGACGCGCAAGCTGTCGACGCGATCTCGGCACCATCGAGGTCACGCAGACCTTTCCCCGATGTCAGCCTATTTGCAGACGCCTCTTCCGCTTCTGCGCGACATGAGGTCGAAGTGGAAATGGTTCCAGTGCTCCGGATTGTAGCCGGGCCCGAGAACCGTGTTGAAATATTTGCAGCTGTCGCTGCGCACGGCCTTGAGCAGCCGCCCTTCGCGGAAGGAGAACAGGCCCTTCTTGCGCACGTCGATCTCGTGGCCGTCCTTCAGCACGAACTTGCCGACATCGATGGCGTTGCCTTTGGCATGTTCCGAAATCGGATTGTATCGCTGGCGGCTGTTATTCATGCGCCGGCAGGAATAGCCGCCGAGCGGCTGGATGGTCTTGATACCGGTCCAGTAACGGAAGCGGGCCGAGGGGGCGAGTTCGTTCTTCACCCATTTGGCAAAGGCGAGTGTCACCTGGCAGTTCAGCACCACCGCCGGCTTGACGCCGATATTGCCCGAGAGGCCCTTCAGCGACACCGGATAGGCCACCTGGCAGGAAGGCCCGTTGGAAATCGGCGGGCGATCCTCGAAGATCACGCCCATGCGCTTCAGCTCACGCCGGCATGACAATTCGGAAGACGGCATGACGCCGGGATCGATCGGAGCCGCCGGCTCGCTCATCATCGGATTGTTCGGCCGCAGCATGGCGACTTCTTCCGGCTCGTCCTCTTCGGGCACGCGCGTCGGGGCGAGAACCGGGCTGCCGTCATTCCACGTCTGCGCGCGGTTGCCCTGTACAGTGCGCATCGGCGCGCGGTTCATTTGCGCGGCGGCAACCGGCTGCGGCATGTTCCGCTGATTGAGCTGGGTGGGATTTTCCGTGCCGATGCCGTCGACGACAGGCTCGGTGGCATTGCCCTCGGCGATCTGCTGCTGTTGCTCCTGCGCCAGGCCGACGACCGGCTGATTGCCTGGCCCGGCACCGAGCTCCTCATCCATGTTGACACCGCCCTGGGGAACGGCGAGCGGCTGCACGCCTCCCCAGTTGCCGTTAGATGCCTGTTGCGGGCTCTGTTGCGCCAGGGCTTCATCGCTATCGATCATCGGCAGGCGCCGCTGCCCCTGCTGTGTCATGCCTAAGGGCTGGGATTGCTGCGCCGGAGAGCGCATCTGCTGGCCTGAGCCAGCAAGGTTCGGCGTATCGAGATAGTCGATCTGCCCCTGCGTATTGCCGACAGGCGCTCTCGCGACGGGATAGGGTTGCTGGCTCTGGACCGGCGCCATGCGCACCGCGCCGTGCGCCGGCGTAATGGAACTGACGCGCGTGCTGCTATCGACATTCTCGGGCGGCACCAGCCCATCGCTGATCGAACAGGTCGTCAACGCCGTGGAAAGCAGGACTGGCAGGGCGATACGCCGGAGAAGGGAGATAAACGCCATACTTATCGCTTCCGCATGCGGTTTGTGATCGGAAAACCTCGATTCAAATTTAATTAAAAACGGTGAATGAAAGCTTTACGTGTGGAGGATGACCGATCAGGAGCGTTCGCACTCGTCAGAGAGGTATCTGCATGCCGGTAGGAATGATGGCGGCGTATCCCGTAGCGCAAGCCTTGCTTTGGGCAGCGCCGCCACCCAAGCCTACCCGTTCGTGAAATTGATCAGATCCGCAATCGTGAAATGCCCCCTCTCCTTACCCGGCAATGTCGGCCGCCATTTCGGCCATTGCGCCAGGAAGGAATGGCGATCTTCCGCGATGAGGCCGGCGATGACCTCGGCGATGATCGTGCCGCCGACGGGTCCGAGATGCTTGCTGTCGGCTGCTATCTCCGCCTCGCGCAGGATATAGAACCACAGCGGCGCATTGCCCTCGAAGATACCGGGATTCTGTCTCAGCACCTTGCCGCGCGCCGCTTTCACATCGGCATCCTCGCTGTCGAAAAGTTGCTTGTCCGTCAGCGCCTCCATTTCCATGTGCCGCGCGACCGCCTGCCCCGACGGCAGGCCAAGCCGCCAACCGCGAAGCAGGTTGAGAGCCGCAAGCGCCCTGCGGATCTTGATAGGCTCCTGCTGGTGATCGGGCAGGCTTGTCAGCGGATCGACCAGCAGCGTATCGATCTTGTAGGACGGCTGCGGCAGCACGGCGCCTGGAGGCGGCGGTCCATCGGGCGTGACCCCGTCGAAGAAGAAGGACCAGTCGATCGCCCAGAAGCCGGGCAACTCGCGAAAACCGTTCAAATTCGCCAGCGGATGCTGCGCCACATCCATCAGCGAGAAGATCGGAATACGATTGAACGTCGCCTGCTTGCCGTTGAACGGCTGCTGCACGGGATTAGGCGCCTTGACGATCCTGTTCAGGGAGTAGCTCGGCCGCACCATGGAATGACCGTAGCGATAAGCGGCAACCGAGAATTCGACAGGGATGAAAGCGTAGCGGCCCTGCGGATTGTAGAAGCGGATATTGGGCTTTTCGCCCTTGCCGACGATGACGCGCTCATATGTCTCCCGGCCGATGATACGCCGCAGAAAATCATGCAGCACGATCCACTGATAGTGCCAGCGCACCGTCTGCTGACAGAGCTCGAAATCACGAGTGCCGAGCGTATCGACCACCTTGTTGTGGAACCTCAGGAAGGTGGTGTGGAGCTGCGAGACGATGACATTCTCGTCGTTGCGCTTGTCGCCGAGCAGCGCACGGCGGATCTTTGCGGTGTTTCGCGGCAGGTCGGGACGCTTCTTCCGCGCCTGGTCGAAATCCTTGTCGTCCCCGAGCAGCATGTGCAACTGGTCCTCCTCATAGAGGAAAGGCTGGTCCGACGGTCCCGAGCCATAGACCGAATCGAGATCCAGGCGCGGCGTGCGAAAGTCCTGCAAGGCATCGGGGTCGTTGAAGCGATCGAGCGATGAGGCCGGATCGAAGGTAATGTCGTGATCGAGAAACTGGCCGAAATAGGTAAAGCCGGCCGGAATGGTTGGGTTCTCGTCTTCCGGCTCTTTCTCGTTGAGCGCCACATCGACAGGCTCGTGCTTCTCGATCTTCTCTGCGAACTCCCCCTGAAACATCGTCTTTGCGAGATCGACGAGCGCGTCCTCGGTATAGGCGGCGGACGGCAGGTTGCGGAACATGCGCCCGAACCTCTGGTCGCGAACGCTCGATTGCGCGACGTTATCCATGCCCCTCACGGGCGAACCATGCTTGCTCTGGGCCATTTCGGGCCTCCCTCGGTTACAAAGCTGGAATGCGATGGCGAAAATCTAGGTTTCCGTATGCACGTTGGCAGCGATGAGATTGAGTGGCAGCGGCTGGATGCGGATGAGTGCAGGCGGCGGATAGTCATTCGCCGACCGAAAATTGCGGGAAATAGACAACGGCCGCAGCAAGGCGGCCGTGACAATGGTCTCGGATATGTATGGGATGCGGAGAAGTGTACTGGCTTTTATGTCGGTAGCAATCGCTGCCCTGATATCTCGCCTCTCAAGTACAACTTAGATTAAGCATATCGGCAGGGTGTTTGCAATGATATTCTCCTTGTACTTGAATATATGACTCCTGATAAATCATTTTTCTCAGTATGTTATTCGCGAAATCGTCAAATTTCACAGGCAAGGCCTTCCGATGACTGCAACTATCGAACGATCAGGAAAGTGTCAGCGCCGGCAGCAGTTGCAGCCTCATGCTCTCGTCGCCGGGTTGTCGGCAAATCTTGGGAAGAGATGAGATGAGCGCCATCGAACCCGGCATTGACGAGATCCGCGCCCGCGAAGAAGCCCTGCACCGCCGGGATGTCCGCCATTCCAGTGATGCGCTCGAAGAGCTGCTCGCCGAGGGTTTCCACGAGTTCGGATCGTCGGGTCGGGTCTACAGCCGCGACGTCATGATCGAGCTCCTGCTGCAGGAACAAGACAGCGCCGAGGACGGGGAGCTGCAGTCCGCCGACTACGCGCTGACACCGATTTCAGCCGATGCGGTGCTGTTGACCTACCGCACATGGCGCAGACAGGCGGACGGATCAGAACGCCATGTGCTGCGCAGCTCCATCTGGAAACATGACGGAGGAAGATGGCAGCTGCTCTTTCATCAAGGCACGCCGACGCGGGCGTAGGCGGAAGGTTTTTTGAGAACGGCTGCAGACAGCCTCAAATCAGCGGGAAACCAATCGCCCCGTTTACAACCTGCGCGACTGCGCCAAGCGCAGCATCAATAGCTCGTTGCGCCGTGATGAGGCCGATTCCCTCAATGGTCAGAAACACAGCGCGAGCTGCATTCTTATGCATCTCCAGAAGCACACTGGCCTCTGCCTTCGACACCTGCCCGGTCACGTAGAGCTTGGTGATCTGCGCGAGCGTCTGCGCCAGCTTCTTGGCTTCGCCCTTCGCATATTCCTTCACGGTGGCCCAACCGTCTTTGAGGATACCCTTGAACGCCTCAAGAATGGATTTGCCGAGTCCGGCGACGTCGAGGCTCATGATGCTCCTCCTCCGAGCTTCTTCTTTTCCAACTCCAGTTTCAGTATTGCGCCGAATTCGATATCGAATAGCGATTTGATTGGCCCGACGAAAACCGGGTTGAAGGCGGAGCTGCCGCGACCGGCCGCTTCCACTGTCGCGCCATATTCAACCCGACAACTGACGCTGACATCGATACCGTTGGTCTGAACCGTATGTTTCTGCGCATCCGTCAGCGGCGCCGTCACGCAGCCTTTGTGCAGCAGCGTCATGTAAGCGAAATTCTCCTTGATGAGCTTGACCTGCTCGACCGTCAGGCTGTTCGCATTGATCGACTCCGTCCTGATCTCCAGGGAGTCGAGATCGACCGCCGCCTTCTGATAGAAATGCTGATTGGCAGAGAAGTAACGATCGCTGCGCGAAGGCGACGAACTCATCTTCACCAGAAAAGTGTCGATGTCTTTCTGGAGTTGCGTGGCCGCAGCGTCCGTCTGTTCGTCATAAGACGATATCGTCGATATACACGAAGAAAGTGGAAATGTAATGAAAACGACGGCAAGACTTCTTAGAAGAAAGCCCATCATAAACACCAAAAACCGAACCAGATGAAGCGCAATAAAACTTTAAATTTCACTTAAAGTAAAGTGCAATCATATACTGACGCAAAGCGAATTTGTGTCCAAAAAACCTTGCGCATTGCGCCGATATGACCCCGATATTTTGACTGGAATTTTCCTTGCGACAAAAGAAACGGGCCACAGCGAATAACACTGTGGCCCGATCGTTACGCCGCCCGGGTCCTTAAGCAGCCCGCTCGTACCGAGCACCCTGCGCTACCTGCCCCCGCAACCGGAACTTCGACAAGAGCGACCGCAGCTGCTGGCTCTCTTCCGCCAGCGTCTGGCTCGCAGCCGTCGTCTCCTCGACCATCGCGGCATTCTGCTGGGTCATCTGGTCCATGTGGTTGACGGATGTGTTGATCTCATGCAGCCCCGTCGCCTGCTCCCGGGCCGCGGTGGCAATCGAGTCGACATGGGCGTTGACGCGGTTGACGAGCGCCTCGATCTCGACCAGTGCATCGCCGGTGGAGCGCACCAGCGCCACGCCACCCTGGACTTCCGTTGCCGAGCTCGAAATCAGCGCCTTGATCTCCTTGGCCGCATTGGCCGAGCGCTGCGCCAGTTCGCGCACTTCCTGAGCCACGACTGCAAAACCGCGACCGGCTTCACCGGCACGTGCGGCCTCGACGCCGGCGTTCAGCGCCAGGAGATTGGTCTGGAAGGCGATCTCGTCGATAACACCGATGATCTGGTTGATGCGGCTCGAACTATCCTCGATGCGGCTCATGGCCGAGACGGCGTTGCGGACGATCTCGCCGGATTTGCCCGCACTCGTCTTGGTTTCCGCCACCATGTTGCGGGCCTCGTTGGCGCGTTCGGAGGCGGTGCGAACCGTGGCGGTGATCTCGTCGAGAGCGGCTGCGGTCTCTTCGAGTGCTGCAGCCTGCTGTTCGGTACGCTTGGAAAGATTACCGGTCGCCTGGCTGATATCCCGGGCGCTGTCATTGACGATATGGCTCGATTCCGCGATCGCGTTGATGACGCCGTTCAACGCATCGACCGCAGCGTTGAAGTCGCTGCGAAGCTTGGCATAATCCTGGCCAATATCGTCGATCGCGACAGTCAGGTCGCCGGCAGCAAGCCGTTCCAGTCCGGCGCCGAGCGCCTGCATCGCCGCAGTCTGGCGTTCGGAGGATGAGCGCAGGCTCGCCTCGTTGCCGCGCCGCTCGCCCTCGATCTCCCGCTGGCGCTCGTCCTCGCGAACCCGAAGCTCGGCACGCTCGGCGACGGAATCGCGCAGCACGATCAGCGATTTCGCCATCTGGCCGATCTCGTCACGCCGGTCGGCATCGGTGATATTGACCGAGGCATCCTCATCGGCAATTGCATTCATCGCCGTCTTCAGCCGGGCAACCGGCGAGGTAACGCTGCGCACGATTGCATAGGCGATGGAGAGCGTAGCGATGGCGCCGAGCAGGCAGAGCGCCGCAGCCCATATCGCATTCTGGCGGTAAAGAGCAGCAAGGTCGTCTGCATAGACGCCGGTGCCGACGACCCAGCCCCAGGGCGCAAAGCCCGCCACATGCGAATATTTCAGGACTGGCTGATCGGCGCCCGGCTTCGGCCAGTAATAATCGACGAAGCCCTGCCCGCTCGCCTTCACCGTATTGACGAATTCGACGAACAGGAACTTACCGTTCGGATCTTTGTTCTGCGACAGATCTGTGCCGTTGAGCTCAGGCTTGACCGGGTGCATCACCATGGTCGGATGCATGTCGTTGATCCAGAAATAGCCGGTGCCGCCGCCGTAGCGCATGGAAGCCATCACTTCCTTGGCAGCAGACTGCGCCTGCTCGCGGGTCATCGTGCCCGCCTGCTCCAGCTTGTAATATTTGTCGAAGATCGCAAGCGCCGTGGCGTCCATCTGCGCCAGACCAGCTTTGCGCTCGGCCTCGAGCTGGCGATAGGAATAGTTGAGGAAGAAGATCATCGTTGCGGCCAGCACGGCAAGCGCGAAGGCGACGAGGCTGTAGAGGCGGGTTGAAATCCTGATGTTGCGCATGGGGTTCCGGCGGCTCTCATATGTGACAATGAGCAGATACTGATGGAGGCCGCTTACCGGACGGTAAAGCTTGATTAGAATATGACGAAATAACGTAACGTGAGGCAATCAGGCGCAGCACCAACCTTAGATCAAGCACTTGAATTCGAACCAAATTTTAACGGCTGGGAATTTTGCGCAGCCAGCGGATATTTTTTGCGGGCCCGCCCGGAACAGCCGGTTTTGCGGGCCTTCGCACCGCCCGGCCTTTGCATTAGGGTGATTCCAAATGAATCACCGGCCAGATGAGGAGCCCTTGATGACCGATGCCGCCAAGCCGACAGGCGAACTGACCTTGCGTACGCTCGCCATGCCCGGAGACGCCAATCCGGCCGGCGATATCTTCGGTGGCTGGGTCATGGCGCAGATGGACCTTGCAAGCGGCATCCGCGCCGCCGAGCGCGCCAGGGGTCGTGTGGTGACGGCCGCGGTCAAGGAAATGGCCTTCGAACTGCCGGTCAAGATCGGCGATACGCTGTCGATCTATACCGAGGTGGAGCGGGTCGGCCGCACCTCCATCACGTTAAGGGTAGAAGCCTGGGCGCACCGCTCGCGCTATAACCAGCAGGAAAAGGTCACCGCCGGCACATTCATCATGGTGGCGCTCGACGAAGACGGAACACCCAAGGTCGTCCCGCAGGAGTGACATCATGCAGGCGGCGGCGACACCGGAGGTTTACGTCTACATCCGCACCGTGATGTCGATGGTCATCGGCCTCTCGCTCGCCCGCCTGCTGACCGGCCTCGGCGGCATCGTGCAGTCGCCCGGCAAGTTCAGGGTCTACTGGGTGCATCTCGGCTGGGTCGCCTCGATGTTCCTGTTCATCATCCATTTCTGGTGGTGGGAATATCGCCTGCAGTCGCTCGCCGTCATCTCCTTCGGCGTCTACCTCTTCCTCATCAGCTTCTGCTGCCTGTTCTTCTTCCTCTGCGTGCTGATCTTCCCGACGACGATCGAGGATTACGGCGGCTACGAGGAATATTTCATCTCACGGCGCAGATGGTTTTTCGGCATGCTGGCCGTGACCTATGCGGTCGATTTTCTGGATACGCTGCTGAAGGGGAAAGCCTATCTGGCAGCACTCGGGTGGGAATATCCGCTGAGGAATGCCGTCTATATCGTCCTTTGTATTGTCGCGGCGTGGACGGCGAACCGGCGGTTTCATGCGGTGTTTGTCAGCGCGGGACTCATCTATCAGATCACCTGGATTTTCAGGCTTTACGATTTGATCTGAGGAAAAAAGCCCCCCTTGCGGGGCGGGATTTAGGGCAGGATCTTCATCCCAAGCATCAAAGAAACAATGCCGCCCCTCGACCAGCTTCGCGCAAGTAAAGGCAAGCATTGTCCGGCGCATCAGGATGATCCCGATCAGGAGACTACCCATGCGCATCGATGGAAGCACGCCAAGCTATTCCGCGTTTTCGACCCAGAAGAAGGGCGCAGCCGGCGGTTCGGCTTTCGCCGCCAGCCTCGACGATATCGGCCAGCCGGTCGATCAGGATACGTCCGAGGGAGAAGAAGAAGGCGGCTCCTACGATTTCACCCACATGACGCCAGCCGAAATGCGCGATCTCACCGGCGATCTCTATGATTCCGGCGATCTCGACCTCGCGCAGGTCCTTCAACTGCAACTGTCCGGCGTGCCGCTCGGCAAAGTCGGGCCGAACGGGACCCTCATCCCCTTCTCGGACGCTGAAAAATCCGCCTACGACAACACCTCGCAGGATTTCCTCGGCATTGCCAGTAACACCGTCGACAAGATCGAAACTCAAGGCCGTGCCAGCGACCCGACTTCGGGCTATCAGAGCTGGCAGGGCATTCTTTCCGTCCTGAATAGCCTTCAGGTCAATGGCGGGGCTGAGGATGAGGCGATCTGACCGGTCGGCTTTTCAGCTTCCCGACGTAATTTGAGAGGGATCGGCACGCCTGCCCTCTCACTTTGCGTTCCGGCTTCAGGGTCAGAGCGCTCAAGCCCGCAAAAACTGCGATCCCTTGTCGAAACTCAGCCCCGGGAAAATCTTCCCCGACAGATCCTCCGCCGACACATCGAACTGCCGGTAGAGCATCGCGGCAGCAAGCTCGCGCACATCCGCCGTCGGCATCAGGTCGCGGTCGTCGAGCAGACTGCCATCTGCGAGCCCAGGCCATTTGCCGAGAATCCTCCCGCCATCGATCGCACCACCAGCCAGCACTGCGCAGCCGCCTGTGCCGTGATCCGTGCCGCCGGAACCATTCTCGCGCACCGTGCGGCCGAACTCCGTCATGGCAAGCACCACCGTCTTCGACCACAGATCGGGACCGAGCGTGACCTTCAGTGTCGTGATCGCCTGCGCCAGATCCTGCACCGGCCGCTTGAACTGGCCGAGTTGGCCGACATGCGTGTCCCAGCCGGTGATCGAGAAGCTGGCAATGCGATAGTCGCCTTTCAGCATGTTGCTGGCAAGGGCCGCCACATCGGTGATCTTCTCGCCGCGCTGGCCTGTCGGCTCAGCCATCATGGAAGCACTGTTTGCCCGCATCGCCTCGTCCATCGCTTTCGCAAAGGCCGGGTCGCCGGCATAGAGCCGCATCAGGAATTGCGTCTCATCCTTGGCCGGCCCGAGATTGGAGTCCGACGCCCAGACATCGACATTGTTCGGCCCGGTCAGGATCAATTCGGTGGAGGTGTTGACGTCGATCGCCTTCCTCGCATCCGAGCGCGGGACGACGGCCAGCGCCCGGTTCAGCCAGCCGGTCTTTTCCTCTGCCACATGCTCGCCGCCCGATTCCAGCATGTCCTGCCCGTCAAAATGGCTGCGCTGGTCGCGATAGGGCGTGGAGACGGCATGCACGAAGGCAAGCTCTTTCGCCTTCCAGAGCGGCATGAGATCGGCCGCCGCCGGATTGAGCCCGAAATGCCCGTCGAGATCGATGAGCCCCTTGTCCGGCGTCAGCGAGAGCGTCGGCCTGAAGGCCGCAAAGCCGGCATCGCCATAGGGCTGCACCAACGCGAGCCCGTCCATCGCGCCGCGCAGCACGATCGTCACGAAGCGGTTGTCGCCGGGCATCGCCGCAAAGGTGACGGGCGTGAAAACAGGCGCTGCGGCCAGGCAGCAGGCGGAAGCGAGGAAACCGCGGCGGGAAAGCGTAAACTCTGTCATGACGGGCTCCTAAAGCAATTCCAGCAAAAGTGCTTAAGTGGTTTTGCGTCCGGAATTGCGTGAAAAGAGAGAGATAGAGGATGTCCGTATTTTGAAGAAAACGGAGATCCTCTATCGCCGGTTGAATTCGGGAGAAGCGAGAACCAGCGTCAGACCACTGGTCCTGTTCGGCGCCTGCGAGACGACACGGATCGTCTCGTCGCGGGCGGCATCGGCCAGCGTCGCCTTCAGGAATTCGCGCGGATCGACATCCCTGCCGAACTGGGCGCTGGCGCGCCGCGCCCATGACAACCGCTCGGAAAGCTGGCTGGCGGTAATCCAGGCGGAGAAATTCTCCTCGAAGCCGGCCGGGCTCGGCGGCAGCCATGTCGGCTGGCCCATGCGGCGAAGAGCGCCCTGCCCGAGCGAGCGCGCCATCTGGAAAGCCTTGCGACGCTTCATGCGCGCCTCGTCGTCAGGGCTTGGCGGCGCCTGCATCATCGCCTGTCCGTCGGTTGCGGGCGCCGCATCCTTTTTCGGCGTCGCCATCATGTCGTCGCTGTCGGTATCGTCCTGCCGATAGGCCTGCATGAAGGCGGCGACATCGCCGGTGTCAGCACCGCTGTTCAGCGCCCGAAGCCCGGTGACGATATAATCAAAAGGCTGGCGCGCCTTGGCGCCCTCGTCCCGCCAGGCGGCCGGGTGGTTGAGCATGGCGCGGCAGACGGCGGACAGTTCCCCATCCGTTTTCTTCCACGCCTCGCTCATAGCCTGGATCATCTCCTGCGGCGGCTGGTCGGAGATGAAATGCACCGCGAGCTTGCGGCTGATATGCTCGGCCGTTTTCGGATTGACCGCGAGATCGTCGAGCATGGCAAGGTAATCCTTGCGCGTGCGCTTCGCCCCGCCGTAGCTCACACCAAGCACCTCATGTTCGCCAGGCTCGGAGATCTGCGGCCGGAAGGCGGTCTCCATTTCCTCCTGGTCGACTGTCAGCCCGGTCAGCACCATGGCCGCCGAGCGCACGTCGGCTTGCGTGTAACCGCTGCCGGCGCCGAGTGTGTGCAATTCCAGAAGTTCGCGGCCAAAATTTTCGTTCAGCCCCTTGTTGCGCCGCATGCCTCCCTTGGAATCCGGCCCCAGCGACTGCGCCTGATCGAGATAGATCAGCATGGAGGGATGCTCGGTGGCGCTGCGCAGCAACGTCGCGAACTTGCCGCCCATGTAAGGACGGATCGCTTCGGCCTCGTAAAGCGGTACGATCAGCCGCATCGGCAGGCTCTTGTTGGCGCTGGTGGAGAAATGATTGGTCCAGAAAGTCGCCAGCCGTTCGTTGAAACCGTCGGGCGAAAGCACCGATTGCATGAGCCGTGCATTGGCATCCATCTGGAAGAGCATTTGCGCGCGACGCTGCAGGAGCCGCCGCTGCTGCCGGCGGGCGAGATCGTCGCCATCGGCCTGACGGATCTGTCGCAACCGGTCCTGCAGATCGAGGATCGCAGTATGCCGCGCCTCGACACCGCCGACCGGAAAGCCCGGCACGATATCCGCGCCGCGCATCACCTGCCCGATCAGATCATCCTTCGTCTGCGGCGGGGTCTCGCCCGGCCGCAACCCGTAACCGAAACGGATTGCCGCCATCGTCGAAAAAGACAGGCTCATGACCGTTCACCTCCTCATCACCTGATGGTGACAAGGTCTCAGCCAATTGCGACGGCAGGGTGTAGGAAATGCGGCGATTTCCCGACATGGACGATTTGTAATCTGTTGAAATCGTTGGATTCAACCCCGGAAAATGAACGAAGCACCCACCGCAATCAGAGCAAAGCCGATCGCATGGTTCCAGGTCAGGTTCTCACCAAGCCAGAAGACCGAGAAACCCGAGAACACCAGCAGGGTAATCACTTCCTGCATGGTCTTCAGCTGCGCCGTGGAATAGACCGCCGAGCCCATGCGGTTGGCGGGCACTGCAAGGCAATATTCGAAGAAGGCGATGCCCCAGCTGGCGAGGATGGCGAGGAAGATCGCGCTGCCCTTGTGTTTCAGGTGCCCATACCAGGCAAACGTCATGAAGACATTGGAGACAACGAGCATGATCACCGGCCAGAAGGCGGCCGGGTTGAGCGAAAAGGGCATGGGCTGATCCTGTAGCAAATACTGAAATGGGTGGAAACGCACCATTTACCGGAGGTTTCCGGGCAATCAAGACCCGATCGCTCAGCAGCCGTGCTTTTCGGATGCGCGATAAAGACGCGGTCCGGACATGTCGCTGGGGGGCTCGCCTTCGACCATCACCTTGTTGCGTCCTGCCTCCTTGGCGGCATAGAGCGCCTTGTCGGCCCGGGCGATCTGCTCATAGAGGGAATGATCGGCCGAACTGGTGCCGGCGACACCGAAACTTGCGGTGATCTTGCCGTCGAAGCCGATCGCCTTGCGGTCGGCGCCGGCAAAGGCAAGCCGCACCCTGTTGGCGAAATCCGCGCCCGAAACCAGCGGCGTTGCCGGCAGGAAGGCCACGAATTCCTCGCCGCCGAAGCGCGCCGCAAAGCCGCCTTCCGGCAGCCGCAACTGCAGCATCTCGGCAAAGGCCTGGATGACAGTATCACCAGAGCCATGGCCGAAGGTGTCGTTGACCCATTTGAAATTGTCGATGTCGCAGATGATGACAGCGCCTTCGGTGCGCCCGTTGTCGGCCACCATCCTGTCGAAGCCGCGCCGGTTCAGCATACCCGTCAGCGGATCGCGCTCGGCGGCATCGCGGTGCGCGTTGATCATATCGAGTGTGGACGCCGCAAGCGCGGAAAGCGCAAACATCAGAGCGAAAACCGAGGCGCCCACCTGCATGAAGAAGGCATATTGCGAGGCAAGAAAACCATCAGGACCACCATAGGAGGGCGCGATGAAAACCAGGACGGCATTGCGGACGAGGATTTCGGCAACGACGAGGCCGGAGACGCCAAGCAGCACCCGGTCGGCTCCGTGGCGGATGCGGCGCAGGCTCTCGATGATGCCGAAGGTCAGGAGAGCGGCGCAGCCGAGATCGTCGAGCAGCAATTCGGCCGGAATGCTTTCGGCAACCAGCGACGAATAGAGGATGCCCGCATAGGTCACCAGCGTGAAACCAAGGCGCCAGCGCAGATAGGACGGCCGCCCGAAGCGGGCAAGCAGCGCGCCGCCATAGAAGAAGAAAGCCGCAAGAAACAGGGCATCGGCAATCAGCGAGGCATACTGGTCCGTCAGCGCACCCGCCGTCAGCGGCATCAAAAAGGCAACAGCGGCAAAGAGATAACCCGGCCCCCAGAGCTTCGCCTCTCGCGACCCGAACCGGCCGACAATGAGAAACGTGCAGCCGAAGGTCAGCATCATGACCGGTAACAGGAAGGCGAAATTTTCGGTAGAACCCATAAATCCTCGCGGCGGGACGCAATACATGACCGGCGCTCGGGATACGCTAGGACTATGACCTTAAAAAAGGAGAAACCGGCCGGGCCTAGAAAATCGTACCAGAATTAAGCATTCGCGCGGACACACGCCCCAATGAAACAGTCAGCGCGCAAGGAAAGGCCGGCAGCTTTCGCCACCGGCCTTCGTAGCCACGGGCAGCGCTAGATTCTCATCGCGCCACGCGGCTCTTCGGCTTCCTCCATGCCGAAACGCACATCCTTCTTCTCGTGGCCGAACCAGGAGAGCACCGCGACTGCGACGGCAACTAGGGCGGCTACTATGACCAACGCGCTAGCGTAGTCACCGTTCCAATGAAACGCCAAACTCGCCTGCATCGTCGCATTGCCCGAGGCCAGCAGATTGCCGAGCTGATAGGCGAAGCCGGGGAATGTGCCGCGCACTTCGTCGGGAGAAAGCTCGTTGAGATGCACGGGCACGATGCCCCAGGCGCCCTGCACGAAGAACTGCATCAGGAAGGCGCCGATCGCGAGCAGCACCGGCCCCGGCGCATAGGCCCAGAGAGGGGCAATGGGCACGGCGATCAGCGCGGCGATGACGATCGCTCGTCTGCGGCCGATGCGCTGCGACAGCGCCCCGAAGAACAGCCCTCCGAGGATGGCGCCGATATTGTAGACGATGGCGATCGCGCCGACTGTATAGCTCGAATAGTTGCGCTGGGTTTCGAGGAAGGTCGGGTAGATATCCTGCGTGCCGTGACTGAAGAAATTGAAGGCGGTCATTAAAAGCACCGCCCATATGAAGAGCGGAATGTTTTCGCGCAACACCGTTAGGAACGGCCGACCACCACCCTGCTGCTGGCGTTTCAGGAAGGCCGGGCTCTCTTGAACGCTGCGGCGGATATAGAGCACCAGCAGCGCGGGCAGAACACCGACGAAGAACATGCCGCGCCAGCCGATGACGGGGAAGAGCAGGAAGAACAGCAGCGAAGCAAGCAGATAGCCGGAAGGGTACCCCGCCTGCAGGATACCCGAGACGACGCCGCGGCTTTCCTCCGGCACAGTCTCCATGACGAGCGAGGCGCCGACACCCCATTCCCCGCCCATGGCGATGCCGTAGAGCGCGCGCAGCACCAGGAACACGGTGAGGCCGGTCGAAAAACCGGTGAGGAATTCGAAGAGCGAATAGAGCATCACATTCACCATCAGCGTGATGCGCCGCCCGTATCGGTCTGCCGCAAGCCCGAAGATCAGGGCGCCGAGCGCCCGCATGGCAAGGGTGAGAAAGATCGCCACGGAGACCGTGGGAACGTCGGTGTGAAACTCTTCAGCGATATATTTGAGAACGAAGACGAGAATGAAGAAGTCGAAGGCGTCGAGCGTCCAGCCGAGATAGCTGGCGATGACGGTGTTGCGCTGCTGCGGGGTGAGCGCGCGCAGACTTGCCAATGCGGACATATGCGTTTCCTCCGTCCGAAAGCGGCGGCGAGGCGGGGCAATTCCGGATGCCGTCGGAAGGGGTGTGCCCAGGATGGGCATTGGCTGCCGGGAGACAGCGAGGCGGAAACGTCAGGGTTATTGACCCGGTTCCATCACGTTGGCGCGATTGGGGATCGTACAAACAGGCAACCAGAAGCCAGATTTACTTCTCCGTTGTGTCATCGTTACCGCCTGGAAGGCCGCTCGCGATCCCATTCCAAGTCCTTGAAATCCAGTTTCCGTCATCGAAAGGTCCGTCAGGCGCAGCACTCCTGCGGAGATCGTAATCAAAGACTTCCAGAACGGTGCCGCTGGTCGATCCAAATTCCGACCTCGCGTATTCCGCATCCCTGAAGCGCCTCTCGAGCCGGACAAACCGTTTGTCTTTTGGGCGGAACCAGACATGCATATCAGCCTCGATGGATTTCTGGTGCCACATGCCGCTGTAATGCCAGACGGACTCACCACCCTCCATCTCTTCGGCGATGAACGCGCAGGATGTGTATTTTGGGCCGTTTTCGTCACTGAGAGCCCGCTTCAAGCGGGGATAACGCTCCCAGTCCGCCGCCTCCACCCGCTTGTGATACTCCGTATCCTGATTGAACCGGTGCTCAAATTGAAGCTTGCGCTCGCCATCCGCATCAATATCGTAGAGCTTCTCGCTGTATATCGTGGTCGACCGCGTCGCGGCATAGGCGTCATTCAACTCCGCACAGGACGGGTCCAGTTTTTCCTCCTGGCTGAAAGCCGACACGGAGGCCGTCAAGGCTATCAACAGCCCGCACGAGATCGCAAATCTCCGCAATATTCCGCCCCCAAAACAGCGCCGACATTAACCTGGGCTTCATACGACTTATTCGGGCACACAGGCAATATGCAACGTTTGGTCAAATTTATCCCAAGGCAATGATATGCCGAACCTCCGCCGCCTACGGGCGGCGAAAGCCTCCCTCGCCGCCCATCCACTTGAGCCAAGGCCCGATATGGAACAGGCTCATCAACACATACATCAGCACCATGCCGCTGAAGACCGACGCCCCCTGCATCTGCATGCCGCTCATCGAGCAGATCATCTCGGCCACCGGCTCACTCGCCGAAAGAACTGCCATCACCGCAAAGACCGGTGCCGCCGCCAGCGACAGCCACCGCGCTATGCCGGACAGAATCGGGCCGGCGCTGCCGCCGGCCCCCATTCTAGAAGGCGTGCTCATTGCCCTGCCCCATACCGGTCGTGGTGACGCCACCACACACCTTCCTCGTTGCGGCCGAGCGGCGCGCGGTCGAGCCACTGGTACATGCCCCAAACACCGTCAAGCCCCCGGGCATAGGAGGAATAGGTGTGATAGATCTCGCCGTCCTTCATCACGAAGGCGCTGAGACCGGGGCGGTCGCGGGTGAAAGTGTTGATGTCGGTGCCGGTCATCGAGGCGATCAGGTCCGCCGGGCTTTGTTCGGCTGATGGCTGCTGCTTCTGCAGCACGGCCGGGATCGGTGGTTCGCGGCGGTAGTTATAGTCGATGCCGCCACTCTGCTGTTCCTCCGGCGTGAACCAGACATTGAAATCCCGGTTGAAATCGCTGCCATCGGACGAGGCCCAATCGAAAGTCCAGCCCATGCGGCGCTTGAATTCCAGGAGTTTTTCAAGCGGCGCACGGGAGACGGCGCTGAAGGCGACGTCATGATTTTCCAGATGGACCACGACGCCGTTGAAGCCGTCGGCGATCGACGAGCAAGAGGGGCAGCCGGCCGTATAGTCCGGGCCGAACATGAAGTGATAGACGAGCAGCTGCGAGCGGCCCTTGAAGAGCTCCGAAAGCGACTTCATGCCGGTTTCCGTCTCCAGCCGATAATCCTTCTCGATCTTCACCCAGGGCAGATCCCGGCGCATGCCGGCGATCTCGTCGCTGCGGCGCGTCAGCGC
Source organism: Rhizobium sp. 01L419 (assembly GCF_056400025.1). NCBI lineage: Bacteria > Pseudomonadati > Pseudomonadota > Alphaproteobacteria > Hyphomicrobiales > Rhizobiaceae > Rhizobium > Rhizobium sp. 01L419. The sequence goes on along the minus strand of NZ_JBFTSM010000014.1, from coordinate 24,799 downwards.
CTTTTCCTGATCCAGGAGCGCAATGCGCGCCTGCAGCCATTCCGCCCGTGTTCCGGTTTTGTGCATCATCATGGGTCTTCTCCTCATTAGCGTTGAAACTTCGGTGCCGGCCGGCCCGTTGCCTGCCGATAGGGAATAAACTAGGTCTTGTTGCCCAAGAGGTGGGAGTTACAAGTGTGACGGGATTCCGATGGACTCGCTGATCGTTGCTGCCGCACAGGCGCTGGCCGCCGGCGATGCGCTGGGCGCGATGAAGCGCGTGGCCCTGCGCGACGACCCGCCGGCGCTCGCCCTGCGCGGCATTGCCATGGCTCAGCTCGGCGATCTCGCCCGCGCCAAGGCGCTGCTGAAGAGTGCGGCCCGCGCCTTCGGCCCGCGGGAGGCGGTGGCGCGCGCCCGCTGCATCGTCGCCGAAGCCGAGATCGCTCTGGTCTCGCGCGATCTCACCTGGCCGGAAAAGGCGCTGGAAGCCGCTCGCCTGACGCTCGCAAGGCGTGGCGACCGCGTCAATGCCGCCCACGCCCGTAATCTGCAGATCCGCCGCCTGCTCCTGATCGGCCATCTGGATGCGGCTGAAAAGCTGCTCGCCGATCTCGACCCCTCGCCGCTGCCGCCCGCTGCCCGTGCCGGCCACGAGCTTGCCGTTGCCGGCGTCGCGATCCGCCGGTTGCGCACGGAACCTGCGAGGCAAGCGCTGGCACGCGCGGCGGAAGCGGCGTCGAAGGCCGATATCCCGGCACTTGCCGTCGAGGTGCGCGAGGCGGCAAAGGTGTTGGAAGCCCCCGCCGCCCGGCTGATCGATGGCGGCACGGAGCGCCTGTTGCAGCTTCAGGAAGTCGAGGCGCTGCTTGCCTCCGACACGCTGGTCATCGATGCCTGCCGCAACGTGATACGATCAGGCGGCGAGATCCTGCCGCTGGCAAGCCGCCCGGTGCTCTTCATGCTCGCCCGCACGCTTGCCGAAGCAGCACCATCAGATGTCATCCGTTCCCTTCTGCTGGTCCGCGCCTTCCGCGCCCGCCATGCCGATGAATCCCACCGGGCGCGTCTGCGTGTCGAGATCGGCCGGCTGCGCGCGGCGCTTGCCAACCTTGCCGAGGTGAAGGCGACAAGCGGCGGTTTCATGCTGATCCCGCTCGGCGGCCGTAATGTCGTGGTGCTTGCCCCACCGGTCGAGGAGGAACATGCCTCGCTGCTGGCGCTTCTCGCAGATGGAGAATCCTGGTCCAGCACGGCGCTTTCAATTGCGCTGGGCTTGAGCTCGCGCACCGTGCAGCGGGCGCTGGAAACGCTGGAAGAGGCCGGCAAGGTGCAGTATTTCGGCAATGGCCCGGCGCGGCGCTGGATGATGCCGCCGGTCGTCGGCTTCCCGACAACATTGTTACTCCCCGGTCCGCTGCCAAGCGAATAACATCTCTCCTGTAACAGAGGATGGAACACCATGAAGACATCACAGGCAGAGATCATCCGCGAATACGGCCCCTTCGACGGCGCGCGTAATGTCGGCGGCGTCACCTATGACGGCAGCCGGGTCTGGTTCGCCGCCGGTGAAAACCTGCGGGCGCTGGACCCCGAAAGCGGTGCCGAACTCACCACCATCGACGTCGCCGCTCATGCCGGCACTGCCTTTGACGGCCGCTATCTCTTCCAGATCGCCGAAGACAAGATCCGCAAGATCGACCCCGAAACCGGCACCGTCGTCGCCACTATTCCTGCTCCCGGCAAGGGTGCGGATTCCGGCATGGCCTGGTGCGAGGGCAGCCTCTGGGTCGGCCAGTACCGCGACCGCTGCATCCACGAGATCGATCCAGAAACCGGCAAGATCCTGCGTACGATCGAATCCAAGCGCCATGTCACGGGTGTCACCTGGGTCGATGGCGAGCTCTGGCATGCGACCTGGGAGGACGACAAGAGCGACGTGCGCCGGATCGATCCGAAGACCGGTGACGTGCTGGAGCGGCTGGAGATGCCCGAAGGCACAGGTGTTTCCGGGCTGGAGTCCGATGGTGACGGTGTGTTCTACGCCGGCGGCGGCGGCAGCGGCAAGGTGCGGGCAATCCGGCGGCCGCGATGATGGGACGATGTGAGACAAGCGCCTGATTGCGCCTGTCTCATTTGACCGCCGTGGTCCATCCGGACGCACAAGGGACGCTCTAACTCCTCGGATCTGCGCATCAGGCTTTCCGAAAATCGATTCCGATTTCCTGGCCGGTGCTAGAGCGAGTTACTTGCCCTGTTTGCGAAGCGCGTCGATCAGGACCAGCGCGGCCGGGCCAGACGATGCCGGGTTCTGGCCGGTGATCAATTGCCCGTCGGTAACGGTGTGAACGCCCCAGTCCTTGACCTTGGAAAAGATCGCGCCAAGGCTGAGGAGCTCGTCCTCGACGAGGAAGGGAACGACCTTCGTCAGGCCGACGCCTTCCTCCTCCCCATTGGTGAAGCCGGTAAGCTGCCGGCCGGCCACGAAGGGCGTACCATCCGGGTTTTTCACATGATGAAGCACGCCCGGCGCATGGCAGACGAGAGCGATGGTCTTGCCGGCCGCAATGAAGGACTCGATCAGCTTGATGGAGTTGGCATCCTCGGCCAGATCCCACATCGGGCCATGGCCACCGGGATAGAAGACCGTGTCGTAGTCAGCCTGGTTGACGCTGTCGAGCCGCACCGTGTTGGCGAGCCGCGCCTTGCCGGCCTCGTCGGCATTGAAGCGCCGCGTGAGATCGGTCTGGAATTCAGTCTCGTCACTCTTGGGATCGAGCGGCGGCTGGCCGCCCTTGGGCGAGGCCAGCGTCATCTCGGCGCCCGCATCCTTGAATGCGTAGTAAGGGGCCGCGAGTTCCTCGAGCCAGAAGCCCGTCTTTTTGCCGGTATTGCCGAGCTGGTCATGTGAAGTCAGTACGAGCAGAACTTTCATGCTACCTATCCTTCTTGGCCTGGGGTTGAACTGATCAGAGACCGAAACCGAAAACCTGCCATCGTGCAGACGATGGCATCTGCGATTGACGACTGCATGAAGATTTGGGTCAGGGCGGAAGTAGCGGACAACTGTGACGAGGGAATACCGCTTACGGGCGAAGATATCAGGGACAAGCCCGGCGATGCGCCGAGTAAATGGCAAGGCCGTCCCGCGAACTGAACAGCGCACTCCGTATTCCCCACGACCGCAACTGAAACTTAACCATACGAGAACCCCTCCGGAACCGCCTCCCGCGGCGGGAAGTTTCCCTCCTGTAATCGAGCAGGTGGGAATGACATGGTTCAGTGGTTTCAGGAGCGGTATATCGCACGCGAAGAGCATCAGCGGATTGTCGATTATTATCGCAAGCTGGTGGCGCAGCTCCATGGCAATGTCAGGGATTTGCGGGCGCGGGCCGAGGCGCCAGTGACGGACGCTCCGCAGCCCGCCGAAGAGCCGGACGACGTGACCGAAGAGCCTGCCAAAGTGCCGCAGGAAAGAGCCCTTGGGCCAAATGTCATCAGCCTCGGCTTTTACCGCGACCGCCGCAACTCCGGTGCCTGATATCGGCGATCGGCTGCAGCGCGCCGGTTTTCAGCGATGCCGGAACAGCCACCTTCATCAAGGGATTGAAGAGGAAATAATGGCCGGATCCGGCAGGCAGGATCCCATTGCCGGCGTCATGGAACCTTCCGGAATCGCGCCCGTTGTCATCAACAGGGCGCCAAAGCCGGCTGCGAATGCAGCAGCGGCACAGAGCGCATCCAGGATGATGATAACGCCAGGGAGTGATCACATGGCAAATCCCTACAACGAGACCGCGCCGACCTTTGCAACGGGCACGGCAAACAGCAACCTCACCGCCTTCTTCGACAGCCGCGACGCCGCCGATAGTACCGTCGAGCGCCTGAAGGATGCGGGCATCCCGATGGATTCGATCCGCCTCCTTCCCGGCTACGAGGCCGATAGCGACCGCGCCAATGTCGCAAGCGATGACCGCTCCGGTTTCTGGGCAAAGCTGGAGGGCTGGCTCTTCCCCGATGATGACCGCGCTGTCTATGCCGAAGGCCTGCGCCGCGGCGGCTTCCTCGTCTCCGTGCAGGTCGACGATGCGAGCTATGAAACCGCGCACGATATTCTTGACGATGAAGGCTCGATCGACATGGACGAGCGCGCCGACCACTGGCGGCGCGAAGGCTGGGAGGCGCAGCGCTCGACCGAGGCCTATGCCGTCTCGAGCTATAACCGCAAGGGAGCAGCGGAAGGCGACATGACCGTTTCAGAAGACGCTTTCGCGCCAGATACCACTGCCACGGAGCGCGCCATGGCATCGGCGACCGTATCGGATGACGCCGGTCCGGGCGGGGAAAACCCGCGCGTCGGCAGGCGTGACGTCAACAACGGGTCGCTGCGTGTACGCGCCTATACGGTTGAGCAGCCCGCCGTCTCCGATGACGCCCAGTTGAGCGAGGAGACCGGCGTGCCGAAGATGGCATCCGGCAGTAGCGAGACGCTCGGTGATAGCGCGAGGAAGATGGAAGCGGAGCGCGGTGACGAACGGATGGGCGGCCAGTCGCAGTCGCAGAGCGGTGGTGGCCAGAGCCAGTCGCAGGGCTTTCGGCGGGAATAGAGCCAACTGCGGATGATGGCGGTGCTCACACCCCCTCTGCCCGGGAAGGCGGAGGGGTGTGGCTCAGCACAACGCTTCATCTCTGCAATTACGCCAGCTCACCCGGGCACCCTGCCCCGGCAGGCCCAGGCAACTGAGGCAAACGAGCGCGGCCCATCCGGCTTTCCAGCCTCATAGGCATCCTTCACGGCAATATCGACCGCCTTGCGCGTCTCCGCATCCAGCCCCGCCACATACTTGCCGAGCGGGCCTTCTCCTGACGCGATCGGGTCCCAGTAATCGGCAAACGAGCCGTAATCCATACGGATCGTCAGCGAAGTCTCCTCGACATCGACAAGGCCGTTGCTGACAAAGCTCGCCTTCATTTCCCCCGGCTGCGTCATCGGCTGGAAGGAATAGCGATGGCGCATCGCCCGCGCATTGGCGTCGATCATGGTGACCGTGTCCCACATCATGCGCATGCCGGACATGCCGCCATAGTGGTCCCATACGGCGGCGGCAACGACACCGCCCGGACGCACGACACGCCGCATTTCGGCGACCGCCTTGCCGGCCTCCGGCACGAAATGCAGCACGAGCAGCGAGAGTGCCCGGTCGAAGCTGTTATTCTCGAAGGGAAGCGCGCAGGCATCCGCCTGCCGGATCGTCACCCGCGGATCCGTGTTGCGCCGCTTTGCGGCTTCCACGAAGACGGGCGAAAAATCGATTGCCGAGATCGCCTTGAGACCGGGATTCTTCGCCAGCGTGAAGGTGAGGCTTCCCGTGCCGCAGCCGACATCGAGAATGCTTTCCCCATCAGCAAGCCCGGCGAAATCGATCAGCCCGGGCGCGAGCCTCTTGCTCCAGCGTCCCATCAGCCTCTCGTAACCATCTGCACTTTCGACATTGAAACTCGACGGCATCGCAGTCCCCCCCAAAGAGGCAAGTAAACGGGACAATGTCTGCACCGACATTAGGGCTGCGCGAGCCACGCCGCAAGCAAATCGGCCGTCTTCGTTTCACACAAATTCGGCCGCAAGACCGCGTCACGGTTTGCTGCAGTTGCCCTATGGTTTTCGGGGCGCGCTAAACTATTTCACTTTAACGAGCAGGCGTCCGAATGCGGCATCGAAATCCTCCAGGCTGAAATTCTGCGGGTCGTCATGCCCGTCGCTCAGGCCTTGATCGATTGCCGCATGAAATGCCGGAACGAGGCCAGTCTGGGCACGCATGCTCGCCACGAGATAAAGGAGCGCGAGGCGATCATACTGGGCTTGCGAGAAACCCGGCGTTGGCGCATTGCCGTCGGGTTGGCTCGGGTGTTTCCGGCGCGGCTGGACGTTCTCGATGTGAAGGAACATGCCACGCGCCAGGGTTCCGATCTGCAGTTCCAGCTTGGTTGCGCGCCAGGGCACGCCAAAATCATGGCCGACATAAATCTCGCCCCGGCGGTTGAGAAATATGTGCGCCTTGGCGTTCGACGCGCTCTTGAACCCGTCAAGCCGATTGACCTGGTTGCTTGTATCGATGTCGGCGGGAAACTGCGCCACGTTCCCGAAATTCGGCGAACTCGTGTCGTGAATGACGAAATAGCGCGCGAACGGCGCATGCGGATTGTTCGAATTGCCACGGGATACCGGGGCGTCGAGACTGCCTCCGAGCCCGGCTTCGGTGAGCCCCTGGGCGGAGATTTCTTGCTGCACCTTGGCCTTGGAGATATCGACCGGTTTGCCGATGAAGCCGGCAAGATTGGACGGCAGCTGCGCCGGCGCGGCATCTACATTTCCCAGTATTTTCACCTTGCGCAGCAGACAGGACGCCTGTTCGCTGGAATTTCCGGCGAAGGCCATGGTTTCCGTGTCGAATTTGCATTTTCCGAAAATCGCCGCACTCGTCTGGCCGGTCGTACCGGCGAGTATGAGAATGCCCAGGGTCAAAAGGTAACGCATCGCAAACTCCTCTCCTGTTTGCTTGGAAACATCACGGGCACATTGCGCCGCCCGTCAGGTTGAGCTTCTGCTTGGCAAAGGCACATAATTTCGAGATGGCGTTCTCCGGCTTCAGGTCGGTGTCCCGGCTGCCTGGGTAGGCGATGAAAATCACGTCGTGGCCGAGCCCGAAATTCTTGTAGGGATAAACGTGTCCCGGCCCGACGCAGGCGGTTCCATCGCTGTTCCACTTCTTGCAACGGCTTTCGCCAATTGCCTCGAAGACCCTGCTCGATCCCTCGCCGAGCCGTATGAAAGGACCACCGTCCGCGATCAGAACCGGCGTCCACCGGTCCTTGTAGACGACGATCCCCATATCGCCGAGCCGCAGTCCGGTCTTTTCCGCGAACATGCGGCCCATTTCACCGCTCTTGCTGCCGGTTATCTTGGAAAGGCCGGCCGTCGGTATCACGATGAAGGGAATGCGGTCCGGATCGATTTGCGCGGGTTGCGCGGAAGGATTAGGTGAACCTGGCCATTTATAGGACGTCTCCTTCAGGTCCGTAGCGCCGGGCAGACCGTTCCATGCCGCCCAGGATCCATCGACATCGAGCGCCATCTTGCTGCGCCAGTAGATCCCGCCGTCCTTGAGACGTAGCAACGCCTTCACATTGCTGGGGTCGCGACTGCACAGGTAGTACTGTTTCGATTCCGCGACGTTTGGAAGCCTCAGGTTAAAACCGAGAAACTTATCCTTCCTGCTCTGTCCGGCCGCGCCGTCGCAACCGACAAACTCTCCCCGATAGGACTCGTCGAGCGGCGTCGCAGCGGAGAATTCGACGGCTTTGAGGACGTCGGCGGAGCTCGCCGGCGGTTCCGCGGCGTGAGCGCGAATAGCGAGCATCGCGACGCCAAGCGTCACTAAAACGCGGGATAGTTGAAGCATGTAGAGAGACATGGTCTGCGGCTCCTCCTGCTCGGCTCCGTTGCAACGTGAGCAACCCAAGTGACTATTTCATTTAATCTTAGATTGTGCAATATTAACGACAATAAAAACACCAATGTCTCCGCAGGTTGAAAGTAATTCCCATAAATATTTTGTACGGACGGTAAAAATGCAGCGGCTGCTTCTTATGACCTTGAGAAACGTTGGGCTTGCCATTGTGGTCGCCGGGTGCGCCACGCGCGTCACGCAGGCGGCAGAAACCGACCCGGCATCGCTGGTGGCTGAAATGGAACATCGCTTCGAGATGCGCATCAGCGGCGGGCAGTATATGAGGTCATCCTGCTCGCCAACGGCGGCTGACGACTGGCCGGGCGTCGAACTCCTGCGCTGCACCTACAGAGAACTGAACACCGAGGCGACGGTGACGCTCGCCTTGCCGAGCGCCGCACAGCTGGCACGCTGGACAGTTTCCGCCTGCCGCGACGCCGGAGCGACCGACATGAAGGCTTGCGCGCGCCACATCGAGAAGCGCATCTGGTCGGCTTCGAATGCCCAGTTTCCGGTGCGTGGCTATGTGATCGAGCCGCAGTCCGTGATCGGTGGCCCGGCAGACAAGGCCTACTGTTTTCTGTTCCGCGATGGCGTGACGGTAAGGACGGCCGCGGTGACGTCACGTCCGCCGCAAGACGGCAAATGCGCTCCGCAAACTGCGGAAAATGATCCGATCACGCGCGCTTTCACCTACGCGCGGATCGCGTCGACCACCCGGGCCGAGTTGGCGCTTGCCCCCGGCGCCCCGAGCGAATCCGCTCTGGCGGGCACGGCTTTTCCCGATGCGGTGCGCAAGGAATTTGTCGCCGCTTGGACCGCCGACCGCAACCGCCTGATCTCAGGTGCTGCCATCGCCGACAAGGCGAATAGGAAATTCCACTGACCGTGTTTCCCGTTTCTATCTAGAGCAATTCCAGCAAAAGTGGGAACCGGTTTTGCGTCCGCAATTGCAGAGAAAACAATAAGCTAGAGCACTGAAGGCGAATCCGTTTTCGCCGGAAAGGCTCTAGTTCATCGAGACGATGGCGGCATTGAGCGCCGTCGCATAAGCCACCCAAACGGCATAGGGCATGAACAGAACCGACGATATCCGGTTACGTTTCCACGACAGGCCGATGAAGGCAAGGATCAGCAGGAGCAGCGGGATGATGATCATCAACCCCAGGCTCGGGGATCTGAGGCCGAAAAAGGCTGGCGACCAGGCGAAATTCAACACCAGCTGGGCGATCCAGCTGGTCATGACGGGTGAACGCCTGCTGCGCGCATAGGTTCGCGCGCCCGCAATGCCGATGAGGATGTAAAGGACCGTCCAGGCCGGGCCGAACAGCCAGTTCGGCGGCGTGAACCAGGGCTTGGCAAGCGACTGGTACCATTCATCCGGCAGGTTGATGAGACCGATGAGAAGCCCGCCGCCGAGCGTGAGCAGAATGAAAACGAGATAATGATCAAACCGGTGCAACGGACCCCCCGCCAGAATCCTAACTTTGAGTGACGATTGAAGTGGCGTCCGCCGGCGCGTCGTCAAGAGCGCCAGGAGTCCGCCCGATCAGGCATCCCGCCAGTAGCGCTTCGGCGCACGGCCGAAGACACGCTTGAAGGCATTGCCGAAGGCGCTTTCGGAGGAATAGCCGAGGGTCGCGGCAAGCCCTGAGACCGTTGCCTCCTTGCGGCGCAGCGCCTCGCGGGCGCGGTGCATGCGCCAGCGGGTGACGTAGTCGAGGGGCGCAACACCGACCAGATCGCGAAAGCGCTCTGCAAAGGCAGACCGCGACATTCCGGTGCGGCTTGCGAGCTCGCCCACCGTCCAGCGGTATCCCGGGTCGTTATGAACAAGGCTGATCGCCTTGCCGATTGCGGGATTGCCGAGCGCGCCGATCCAGCCCGCATTGTCTGTGCCGGCGCGGGCGACATGGGCGCGCAGCGCCTGCACCAGCAGGATATCGCCCATCCGCCGTGTCATCAGCGTCGAGCCCATTTCGCCGGTCCCGAGCTCGTCATCGAGAGTGGCGAGGGTGGCGCTGAGGAGCGCGGCGGCGCGGTCGCTTGCGGGGATATGGATGAAGGGCGGCAGCGCATCGAGCAGAAGCTGCGCATTGCCGCCGGATATGATGAAACTGCCGCCGATCAGCGCCGTCTCGTCGCCGCCATGCCGGGCAATATTGGAATGCTCCCAGTCAAAGAAGGCGATGCCATCCTCCGGCTCGTTCTAGAGATCATTGGCGATCACATAATCAGGCGCATTGGCAAGCAGGAACGTATCGCCAGCCTCAAGCCTGAAAGGTGACTCGCCCGGTAAAATTATCCAGCACCCGCCCCTCAGCACCGCGACGAATTTCAGCGCCGGCTTGGGCGGGAAGCGAAAGGCCCATTGGCCGCCGACCTCGAAACGAGTGCAGCGGGCGCTCTGGATATCGACAAGCGAAAAGACATCGGACAGGGGATCGATCATGATTTCCGGACGATCTCGACGAAATGAAAGAGCCTGCAGCATAGATTCTCCAAGCTGCGGCTGCAATCCTCAGGGAGAGCAAAGGAGAACAAGATGTCACTGATCAAGGACAAGATTATCGCCATTACCGGCGCCAGCAGCGGGATCGGCGAAGCGACCGCACTTATACTGGCCGAGCACGGCGCCAGGATCGTGCTCGGCGCAAGACGCACCGACCGGCTGGAAGACCTCGCACGGCGTATCAGGGAGCGAGGCGGCGAAGCCATCCATCTCGCCGTCGATGTGAAGAAGCGCGCCGATCTGGAAGCGTTGGTCGCGTTGGCCTGCGATACCTATGGCAGGCTCGACGTGCTGATCAACAATGCCGGCATCGGGCCGATCTCGCCGATGGATGAATTGCGGGTCGAGGATTGGGAGGAGATGATCGACGTCAACATCAAGGGGCCGCTCTATGGCATCGCCGCCGCCCTGCCCGTTTTCCGCCGCCAGGGCTTCGGGCATTTCGTCAATACGCTCTCGACGGCCGGTATCACCATCAAGCCGACCATGGCCGTCTATGCCGGCACGAAGAACGCCATGCGCACCATTGCCGAGGGCCTGCGGCAGGAGGCTGGCCCGAACCTGCGTGTCACCAATGTCTCGCCGGGCTTCATCAAGACGAATTTCGCCGACTCCATGACCAGCCCGACGATGAAAGCCGGCATAACCAGGAGCATGGAGGAGATGGCGATCACGCCCGACGCGATCGGCCGCGCCATCGCCTTTGCCATCGAGCAGCCTGACGATGTCGATGTCGGCGATATCGTCATTCGGCCGACGGCGCAGGCGTGAGGATGGCGCCACTCGCAAGCGCCGCCATATGACGACGACGGCCACCCCCACCCTCCGTCATGCTCGGGCTCCTCCCGAGCATCTGCAACGCTTCCACGAATGGCACGTTGGTTAGATCCTCGGGACAGGCCCGAGGATCACGGAAGGCGCGGCAGTCGCTCCCACATAACGCGAGAACTCACTCAAGCCTTGTCGAGAACACTCCAGTCAAAACTCTTCGCCCAGTCGGCATAGCTGTGCCAGCCAACATCAGGGAAATCCCGGCGCAGGGTGGCGATATCGGCGGAATAGCCCGTGCGGTCGAACCATTCGAACATCAGCGCCGCATCTTCGCTCTGCTGGCGCATGGCCGCAATCGGCAGCTCCTGGAAGCGGATCGGCTGGCCGAGCGCCTCGGTGAGAATCTTCGCCTGCTCCTCGCCGGAGAGCTCGTCGCCTGCGATATCGAAACGCTTGCCGAAGACCTGCTCGCGCCGTTCTGCAAGGGCGGCGACGAAATGGCCGATATCGTCGATGGCGATCTGCTGCAGCTTGCGGCCCGCAGGCAAGGCAGCGGCATAGACACCCTGTTTCAGCCCACCGATCGCCCAGGGAGCCACAGTATTCTCCATGAAGGCGACTGGAGCCGAGATCGTGTAGGGAATGCCGAGCCCGGAAATATGCTGTTCGACCAGATATTTGCTGTCGAAATGCGGAATACCGGTCTTCCTGTCGGCATCGCCGACCGAGCCGTAGATGAGATGGCCGATACCGGCCTCCTTGGCTGCATCGGCAGCGGCAATACCCTGGCGCGTCTCAGCTTCGATGCCGGCCTCATAGCTGTTGCCCATAAGGTACATCGTCTCGGCGCCCTTTGCTGCCTGCACGACGGAATCCCTGTCATCGAGATCGCCGGCGACCACTTCGACGCCTGTGGCGGCAAGCCGTCGGGCGGCATCGCTGTCCGGTCTGCGCGTCAGCCCCTTGACGCGATGGCCGCGTGAGGCGAGCGCGCGGGCGACGGCGCCGCCCTGCTGGCCGGTGGCGCCCGATACGAGAATGGTTCTGGTGTTGCTCATGTCTCTGCTCCTTCTATTGCTCATGGCAGTTGCTGATGGAGCAGATTTAGGATTGCCGCATTGGTTCATAATGGCCTAAAAATGCCAAACATCGTCCCATTGAGAGCAACAATGATCGATCTCAACGACATCGTGATCTTCTCCCGCGTCATCGAAACCGGCAGCTTCACTGCGGCGGCCCGTCTGCTCTGCATGCCCAAGACGACGGTCAGCCGCAGGGTTGCAGCCCTCGAGCGTGACCTTGGCGTGCGCTTGCTGCAGCGCACGACCCGCAGCCTCGGCATGACGGAGGCCGGCCGTCTCTATTATGAGGAGGCGGGTGAAGCACTCAGGAAAATCGAAGGCGCCAACATCAAGCTTGCCGAAGCGCAGGCCGAGCCCTCGGGCACGATCCGCATATCGGCTCCCGTCGGCTTCAGCGGCCATTTCCTGCAGGAGGCGACCTTCGAATTTATGGCGACCTATCCGAAAGCCAAGGTCGAGCTGCGGCTGACCGACGAGCGGCTGAACCTCGTCGACAATGGCATAGATCTCGCCTTCCGCACCGGATCGCTGGAGGATTCCACCCTGATCGCCCGCAAGCTTGGCCCCACCTATCGCCTGCTCTGCGCCAGCCCCGCCTATCTCGCCCGCGCCGGCAAACCGGCGACCCCTGACGATCTCGCAGGCCATGACTGCGTCATCGCCGGGCCATCGGCCGCCCACGCGCAATGGGTGCTGGAAGGCTTGGCCGGGCAGGAAACGGTGTCCGTATCCGGCCGCTTTGCCGCCAATGAAATGCAGGCGGTCATGGAGGCCGCGATCGCCGGCCACGGCATCGCGCAGCTGCCTTACGGCGTCGCCTTCGCCTGTATCGCAGACGGGCGACTGCAGCGCGTGCTCGAGGACTATACGACGGCCTCCGGCGGCCTGTATGTCGTCTATCCGAGCAGCAAGCACCTTTCGCCGCTGGTACGCGCCTTCATCGCGCTCGCGGAAAAGCGCCTGCATGCGGCCGATACACGAAACATCCTGCCGGATAGTCCATAGGTCAGCCGCGCTTCAGCCTGAATGGTTGCCAAAGCCGCCCGATAGGCAGAAGCTCGTTTTCTGTGATCGGGGGAAAGCGGCATATGGCGATATCAGCGATATCAGGGCAGCCGGCAAAATCCGGCAGCGCCGGCATCTGCCGTGGCTGCTGGGACCAGATGCATATGCCGATCCCGATTGGCGGTCCGCTCTCGCTGCCCCTGCGCGCCTTCGGCATCACCAGAAGCAAGATGAACCCCGATATCTGCACGATCTGCGAGCGCTCCTTCAAATATGTGAAGAAACAGCGCCATATCACCTCCGGTGCCACCATCCTGTTTGCCGATATCAGGGGCTATACCGGCCTTTCGGAACGCATCGGTGCCGTCGAGCTCAGCCATATCGTCAGCCTCTTCCAGGACCGTGCGGCGCAGGCGATCTGGGCCAATGACGGGATCGTCAACAAGCAGATGGGCGACGGGCTGATGGCGATCTTCAACTTCCCGATCACCCGCAAGGACCATGCCGCAGCCGCGATCATGGCGGGCAAGGACATCCAGCGTTTCTGCGGCGAGGCGCTGGCCACCCTCAATATCGGCCAACCGCTCGGCGTTGGCGTCGGCATCCATACGGGCGACGTGCAGATCGGCGAATTCTCCAGCTTCCGCAGCGATTTCACCGCGATCGGCGGCGTGGTGAACCAGGCGGCCCGGCTGGAATCGCAGGCGGCACCCGGCGAGATTCTTGTCTCGCTGGAAACCACGCTCCAGGCCCCCGAACTGATGGGCGGCACGGAAGCACGGTCGCTGTCGTTGAAGGGCATCGAGCAGCCAGTGGAGGCGCGGGTTTTGCGGGTAGAGTGAGCCGAAATCCCATATTTCCCAGGCTTTTCAGCGCTGTGGCTCCGGCTCCTTTCACCGCCCTGTCATTCCATCAAAACAAAACCACTTGCATTTAAATCCGAACGTTCGTATTTTTATCCACGAAACCGGGAACCATATTCGTGACGCGAACGCGCAAGATCACCACTGACGACATTCTCGACGCTGCCGAGCGCGTCGTCGTACGATCAGGTGCGACCGGGTTGTCGATCGATGCGGTGGCCAAGGAAGCCGGCGTCAGCAAGTCGCGCGTCGTCTATGACCACAAGACCAAGAGCGCACTGCTGGAAGCGCTGGTCGATCGCCGCGTCGGCGCCGATATCGCCCATATGGAAGAATGCGTGAAGGTAAGCAGCGACACCCCTCACCCGGAGCTCTACGGTCGCATCGCGGCTGCCGACAAGACGCTTGACGATACCGACCGCGCCGTGGCGATGGCGATCAGCGCCTCCATGTCGAGCGAGGAAAATCTGCAGCAGATCATCCGCAAATGGGTGGTGACCGATCTGGCGGCGATGGCCGCCGGGCCGAAGCCGCGGGCAGCACTGATGGCCTATCTGGCGCTGACCGGCTTCTATTGTACCGAACTCTTCGATTTCCACCGCTGGAGCGGTGAGGAGCGGCAGGAACTGCTCGAGGATATCCGCAAGGTCTACACGACCTTCCCCGAGCAGCCTGAAACGAAGACTTGAAAACCTCGAAACCACAATACCTTAAGCAATTCCAGGAAAAGTCTGAAACGGCCTTCCGTCCGGAATTGCGTGAAAATGAAGAAACCAAAGCAATAACCTAGCAAGCCGCCGGGGGCGGCCAAAAAGGGATGTTACCGATGTTGCGCAATACCAGACTGCCTCGCCCTTTGGCGTTGATGGCAGCCACGACCCTTCTCGCACTGGTCGCCGGGCAGACGTTCGCCCAGGAAGGTGGCATGCAGATGCCGCCGGCGGCCGTCGGCGTGGTCGAGATGAAGAGCCATGCCGTGCCTGTGGTCAACGAATTGCCGGGCCGCATTGCCGCCACCCGCGTTTCGGAAGTGCGCGCCCGCGTCTCCGGCATCCTGCAGGAGCGCGTCTTCGAACAGGGCACCTTCGTCAAGAAGGACGACGTGCTCTACCGCATCGATCCCCGCATTTTCCGCGTCCGCGTCGCCTCTGCTGAAGCCACGCTGCAGCGCGCCAAGGCGACACTGCAGAATGCCCGCCTGCAGCTGGAGCGCCAGCAGAACCTGAAAGAGCGCAATATCGCGACCGGCATCGATTACGATTCGGCAGCCGTCGCCGTCGCCCAGGCCGATGCCGATGTGGCAAGTGCCGAGGCCGGCCTCGATGAAGCGAAGATCAATCTCGATTACACCGAGGTCCGTGCGCCGATTTCGGGCATCATCGGCGGCGCGCTGGTGACCGAGGGCGCGCTCGTGACCGCCGACGGCACCTCCAATCTGGCGCTCATTCAGCAGGTCGACCCTGTTTATGCCGACTTCACCCAGTCGGCTCAGGATCTCTTGAACCTCAAGCGGGCGGTGGCCGACGGCAAGCTTGCGAGCACCGCACCCGGCGAAGCCCGCGTCGAACTCGTCTTCGACGATGGCAGCCTCTATGCCGAGCCCGGCCGGCTGCTCTTTGCCAGCGCCAATGTCGACCCCAATACCGGACAGGTGACGCTGCGCGCCGAATTCCCCAACAAGAACGACGATCTCCTGCCCGGCATGTATGTGCGCGTGCGCATCGAACAGGCCGTGCGCCAGGATGCGCTGACCGTGCCGCAGCGCGCGGTGACCCGAAACGAAGCCGGCCAGGCGCAGGTCTACGTGCTCGCCGAAGGCAACAAGGCGGAGCTTCGCCCCGTCACGCTCGGCCAGGTTCTGGGCTCGGAATGGGTGGTGGAATCGGGCCTGAAGAGCGGCGAAACCGTCATCGCCGATGGCGTCCAGAAAGTGCAGCCCGGCGCGACAGTGGCGCCCGAACCCTGGAAGCCGGATGCGGTAGCGAATGCCCCGGCCGCCGCTCCCACGAAGCCTGCGGAGTAAGAACTCATGGCACAATTCTTCATTCGCAGGCCGATCCTGGCCTGGGTCTTCGCGCTGTTCATCTCGATTGCCGGCATCATCGCGATCCCCTTCCTACCGGTCTCGCAATATCCGAAGGTCGCCCCGCCGCAGCTCTCGATCTCCACCTCCTATCCGGGCGCCTCGCCGCAGGAGATCTATCAGGGTGTGACGCGCCAGATCGAGGATGAGCTGAACGGCGTCGAAGGCCTGATGTATTTTGAATCGACCTCGGACAATTCCGGCTCGGTCAGCATCAACGCCACTTTCCGCGCCGGCACCGATATCGACCAGGCCTCCGTCGACGTGCAGAACGCCATCCGCCGCGTCGAAGCCCGCCTGCCCGCCACCGTCCGTTCCCAGGGCATCAACGTGGAAGAGGCAAGCTCCGGCTTCCTGATGTTCATCGCGCTCACCTCCACCGACGGCACGCGCGATGAAGTGGCGCTCGGCGATTACATCACCCGCAACATCATCGGCGAGCTGCGCCGCATCGATGGCGTCGGCCGCGCCCAGCTCTTTGCCGCCCAGCGGGCGCTGCGCGTCTGGATCGACCCGGACAAGATGGTCGGCCTGAACCTCACAACCGATGACATCAATGCCGCTATCACCGCCCAGAATGCCCAGGTCGCCGCCGGCCAGATCGGCGCCGCGCCGAACCCGGTCAGCCAGGATCTGACGGCGACGGTGCTGATGCAGGGCCAGCTGCAGACGCCGCAGCAATTCGGCGAGATCATCCTGCGCGCCAATCCCGATGGCTCCACCGTGCGGCTGAAGGATGTCGCCCGCGTCGAGCAGGGTGCGGAATCCTATAACTTTACGAGCCGCCTGAACGGCCAGCCGAGTGCGGCCATCGCCATCCAGCTCTCGTCGACGGGCAATGCCGTCGCCGTCTCCAACGCCGTCAACGAGAAGATGAAGGAGCTTTCGCGCTTCTTCCCCAAGGGCATCGAATATTCCGTTCCCTACGATACCAGCCCCTTCGTCTCGGCTTCCATCGAGAAGGTCATCCACACGCTGGTCGAGGCCGTCGCCCTCGTCTTCGTGGTCATGTTCATCTTCCTGCAGAATTTCCGCTACACTGTTATCCCGACCCTCGTCGTGCCGGTGGCGCTGCTCGGAACCTGCGCGGTCATGTATGCAACCGGCTTTTCGATCAACGTGCTGACCATGTTTGCCATGGTGCTGGCGATCGGCATCCTTGTCGATGACGCGATCGTCGTCGTCGAAAATGTCGAGCGCATCATGGCCGAGGAAGGGCTCTCGCCAAAGGCGGCCGCCCAGAAGGCGATGAGCCAGATCACCGGCGCCATCCTCGGCATCACGCTGGTTCTCTCATGCGTCTTCATTCCCATGGCCTTCTTCCCCGGCTCGACCGGTATCATCTACCGCCAGTTCTCGCTAACCATGGTCGTCTCGATCCTGTTTTCGGCCTTCCTGGCGCTGTCGCTGACGCCGGCGCTCTGCGCCACATTCCTGAAGCCGATCAAGCAGGGCCACCACCACAAGCGCGGCATCGGCGGCTGGTTCAACCGCAATTTCGAGCGCATCACCGCGGGCTATTCGAAAAGCATCACCGGCATGGCGCGCCGCGCCGGGCGCATGATGATCGTCTATCTCGCCCTCGTCATCGGCCTCGGCTACCTCTTCATCAACCTGCCGACGGCCTTCGTGCCGGATGAAGACCAGGGCTTCATGATCGTCGATATTCAGGGTCCGCCGGAAGCGAGCGCCAACCGCACGATCGAATCCATCAAGCAGGTGGAAAAGATCTTCCGCACCGAATCCGCCGTCGAGAATATCGTGGCGATCCAGGGCTTCTCCTTCTCGGGCAACGGCGCCAATGCCGCACTTGCCTTCGTCACCCTGAAGGACTGGGCAGACCGCGGCCCCGGCAATAGCGTTCAGGAAATCGCCAACCGCGTGAACGGCCAGCTCTTCGCCCTGAAGGATGCCACCACCTTCGCGCTGTCGCCGCCGCCAATCGAAGGCTTCGGCGCCACCGGCGGCTTCTCCTTCCGCCTGCAGGACCGCGGCGGCAAGGGCCAGGTGGCCCTTTCGGAAGCGGCCGGCCAGCTGATGGGCATGGCTGCCAAGAGCCCTGTCCTGACGGGCATGCGCGTGGAAGGCATGCCTGACGCAGCCCAGGTGCTGATGGTGATCGACCGCGAAAAGGCCAACACCTTCGGCATCTCGTTTGCCGACATCAACAATGCGATCACCGCAAACCTCGGCTCGTCCTATATCAACGACTATCCGAATACCGGCCGCATGCAGCGCGTCATCGTCCAGGCGGATGATCGCGCCCGCCTGCAGATCGACGACGTGATGAAGATCAACGTGCGCAATGCGAGCGGCGGCATGGTGCCGCTCTCCTCCTTCGCCATCGCTCAATGGCAGAAGGGCGCACCGCAGATCGTCGGCTATAACGGCTATCCGACCGTGCGCATCTCCGGCGCGCCTGCCCCCGGCCAGTCGTCAGGTGCGGCAATCGCCGAAATGGAACGCCTCGCCTCGCAGCTTCCTGATGGATTCGGCTTCGAATGGTCCGGCCAGTCGGCGGAGGAAATCACCTCCGGCAGCCAGGCGCCGATCCTCTTCAGCCTGTCGATCCTCTTCGTCTTCCTGCTGCTTGCAGGTCTCTACGAAAGCTGGTCGATCCCGCTCGCGGTCATGCTGGTCGTGCCGCTCGGCGTCCTCGGCTCGGTCGCGGCGGTGATGCTGCGCGATATGCCCAACGACATCTACTTCAAGGTGGGCCTTATCGCGATCATCGGCCTCTCGGCCAAGAACGCCATCCTGATCGTCGAATTCGCCAAGGACTATTACGCCGAAGGCAAGTCCCTGCTGGATTCGGCGATCGAAGCCGCCCGCGTCCGCTTCCGTCCGATCATCATGACCTCACTCGCCTTCACCCTCGGCGTCGTGCCGCTGGCGATCGCGACAGGCCCGAGCGCCGCCAGCCAGAACGCCATCGGCACCGGCGTGCTCGGCGGCATGATCTCCGCCACCGTGCTCGCCATCTTCTTCGTCCCGGCCTTCTTCGTCTTCGTGCTGAAGCTGATGCGCACGAAACGCCCGGTCACTGAGGAGCAAACGCCAGCAGCACCCGAGACACCGCCACCCGCACCGGCCATCCACTCCTGACCTACGACCGGTGCGTCATGCCTCCCGGGCTCCCTTGAGGGCCCGGGAGGTTTTTGTTTGGGGTGTAGTTGAAGCCAATCGAGGCGTTGTGCAGCGTGGCACCCCCCTCTGGCCTGCCGGCCATCTCCCCCACAGGTGGGGGAGAAACGCTAGGCGCGCCGGCTTCCCCAAACAATCAGCGTTATAGCTTGGCGAAACGGTAGAGAGACGCGAAGGTCGGGCGGCTCGTTATCTCCCCCACCTGTGGGGGGAGATGGCCGGCAGGCCAGAGGGGGGCGCCACACGGCACACACGAAACTTTTGCCCAATAGACACCCCATCCACCCGCCCTATATCCGCCCGGCAAAAGCACAATTGCCAGGAGCGCCCATGCCATCCACCTTCATCGCCAAGGGCGCTACCGCCTATGAAGCCAGCATGGGCCGCTGGAGCCGCAAGCTCGCCACGCCCTTCCTTGACTTCGCCGGCGTGCCCAAAACCGGCCGCGTGCTGGACGCCGGCTGCGGCACGGGCAGCCTGACGCTGGCGCTATCGGCCCACCCCGGCCTCATCGCCATCGAAGCCCTCGACTTCGAAGATAATTTCGTCACCGCGCTCCGCACCCGCACCGAAGACCCGAGGATATCAGCGCGCCAGGGCGACGTCTGCGTCCTGCCCTATGAAGACAAGAGCTTCGACGCCGCCTATTCCCTGCTCGTCCTGCACTTCGTCTCCGATGCCGACAAGGCCATCACCGAAATGCGCCGCGTCCTCAAACCCGGCGCCACCGCTGCCGCCGCCGTCTGGTCCTATGGCGGCATGCCGAGCTGGCGCCTTTTCTGGGACACGATCCGCGCCCTCGAACCCGAAGCCGAAGGCAGCGGCATCCCCTCCGGCCCGCGGCCGATGACGGCGGAGGGCGAGTTGCGGGCGCTGTTTGCAAGCGCGGGCTTTGCCGATGTCGCCGAAGCGAGGCTGACGATCATGATGGACTACGCCGGGTTCGACGATTTCTACCTGCCGAAAGTCTATGGGCAGGGACGGTTTTCGGCCTTCTTCGATGGATTGCCAGCGCCCAGACAGGATCGGCTGCGGGAGGCGCTGAGG
The DNA here is from genome assembly GCF_056400025.1 of Rhizobium sp. 01L419. Lineage (NCBI taxonomy): Bacteria > Pseudomonadati > Pseudomonadota > Alphaproteobacteria > Hyphomicrobiales > Rhizobiaceae > Rhizobium > Rhizobium sp. 01L419. The sequence goes on along the minus strand of NZ_JBFTSM010000014.1, from coordinate 4,805 downwards.
CTGGCCTATCTGGATGGGAGAAGCGAGGATGGGCCGCGCGGGTTCGAGAGCATGGCCTGGGCGGTGCGGGGTACGGCCTGAGCCCACACGCGTGCGGTTCCGACCATCCGTTTATGGGGCCAGTTTCCGAAGATGGCGTTTGATGAGGACGATGAAAAAGACATGGCGCGGGAGCGTGTAGTATTGCTGACTACAAACGCAATACGTGTTATTCGTGGAGACGGGAGCAGTCCCGCTCCCGAAAAGGAGGACTCATCATGCGTAATCTTCTTGCTAAGGCAATGGTCGCACTGCTGACATCTTCATCGGCCCTGCTTCTGCTGGCGGTTGCCGCAGAAGCCTCAAGGTCAGGCGGTTAATTCAGAGACTGTCGCGGCTACAGGGAAGGCACACTGCCCTGTAGCCGCTGGACGACTACAAGGCGTGCGACAATCTCGTCGGCTTCGGCAGATTGGCGAGGTGGCCAGAGCCCCTGCCTCTTCGTCAGTACTTCATATGAAGCAGCTCAGGAAAATCGTAATAGCGCAGCCGCTTGTCGTGGCAGCGATAGTCATTTTGCGTGGAGTCGATGATCATGTTGTTTTTCAGGGCGATCCCGATATACGACCAGTCCGGAATGGAACGCTCCGTCGTTCGAATGCAGTACGCATAGATCTTCTCTTCCGGTCTGAGCAGAACCACGCTTGAAATCTCGGCCTTTAAGAAATCCCCCGCCTTGATACGCCCACGCAGCATATCAATGATCTTGTGTCGCAATGCGCTGGACGGAGGACGCTGCGAATCCGCAACGGATTGCGGGGCCGGAGTCTGGCAGCCGGCCAACGCCATCGCGGCGGCACAGAGAAGTACAGTCGTCCTCATTCAGTTCAATCTCCCCCGAAAAGCGCGCAGCACCGAATATTTCCTACAAACATTACGAGAATAATATTTGCAATACTCGGGTTCGAAGAATCATCAAGGCCGCGAAGCGCTGCGCTGGAACAATCGCGGTTATCGTGCGCGGGGCACCGCACAAGCTAGGACTTCGCGCTGATATTATGCGGCGCCCCGGACGGGCTTACCAAGCCTGCTGCGTCGGCATCACGAACACCTCAGCAATATCCACATGCGGCGGCGCCTGCAGTGCAAACAGCACCGTCTCCGCAATATCCTCGGCCTTCAGAAACTCCATCTGCGTCTTCAGCTCCTCCATCTGCTGGCGCGCGGCCGGGTCCGATATCTGGTCGTAAAGTTCGGTCTCGACAGCACCCGGCTGCACGCAGGTCACGCGGATATTGTGCTTCTTGCCGAGCTCGATGCGCATGCCATCAGACAGCGCGGTGATTGCATGTTTCGTCGCGCAATAGACCGACAGGCCCGCAAAGACCTTGCGGCCGGCAATCGACGAGGTGTTGACGATATGGCCGGATTTCCGGCCGATCATGTGCGGCAGCACGGCGGCCGTCGTGTTGAGCACGCCCTTGATATTGACGTCTACCATCCGGTGCCACTCATCCGTCTTCAGCGCATCGATATCCGACAGCGGCATCAGGCCGGCATTGTTGAAGAGGATATCGATCGGGCCGAAGGCCTCGGTGAGCTTTGCGACGCCTGACGCAACGGAAGCGCTGTCGACGACATCCATCTCCAGCGCTATTCCCTGCCCGCCGGCCTTTTCGATCTCGGCAACGAGCGCCGCCAGCCGCTCAGTACGCCGCGCGGCAAGACCGACCTTGGCGCCATTGGCCGCAAGCTTCAGCGCCGCGGCAGCGCCGATACCGCTCGATGCGCCGGTGATGAGAGCAACTTTTCCTTGGAGAGACATGGTTTCATTCCCTTTTCTGCCGTCCTGAGACGGTTGGTTTCGACGGGAACAAACTACAAAGATGGCCGCGCGCTTTCGCTCGGCCGCTTGCTGAAACTGTCGGGGATTTGCTGTGAAAGAGAGCAATTCCAGCAAAAGTGCACAGCGGTTTTGCCTCCGGAATTGCCTAAAAACAGAAAGGCTCTACCCGCGATAGTCACGCGGGCTGACGCCCACCTGCCGGCGGAACACCTGCGCGAAATGGCTGGGGCTGGAATAGCCGAGATCGAGTGCGATCTGGATGATGCTGGCCTCCGTCTCACGGAGCAGCCGGCGGGCCTCGGCCATCTTCAGCTGGATGAAATAATCCGATGGCGAAGAACCGGTCGATTGCTTGAAGACGCGGGAAAAATGAAAGGCGCTAAGCCCCGCCTCGGCCGCCAGGCTCTTGAGATTGAAAGCCTGATCGAGCCCTGCCTCCATCATCCGCACGATCAGCTGCAGCTTGAAGGCCGGCAGCGCCCCGCGCCGGGCAGGCAGCGCGCTATCCCGCTTGCCGTACTGCCGCACGAGATGAACGGCGAGCGCCTGCGCAATGCCCTGCACGACCATTTCGCTGGGTTCGGCAGCACCCGTCAACTCTTTCAGGATCATCCCCATCAGCCCCGAAATCGCCTCATCCCGCGCCCCCGAAATATCCGCCAGCCGAAACCGCTCCGCGCCGTCAGCGCCAAAAACCTCCGCTACCGCCCGCTGGTAGATCGGCAGCCCGAGATAGAGATGCATGACGCAAAGCGGCTCGCCTTCACTCGTCTCCCACCGCATCTCATAGGGCGTCTCACTCTGCGTCAGATAAAAATCCCCCGCCGAGACCTCCACCGACATCCACTCCCCGCCGATGTCCCGCTCCTCGATCCGAGCCGAGCCGGAGACGATCCAGACCAGCAATGGCTCGGCAACGGCGGGCACGAGGAGATTGGTTTCAAGCGGCTGATGGGACAGCAGATGGACGGAAATGGTGCTCCATGCCGGGCCGTGACTCCGGGCGAGAAGGCGGGCGTGGATACGCTGGCTCAAGGCTTCGGGGGTGGATTTTTGGGGCATGGGGTTTTGGGTTCGACTGCGTTGTTCTCAATTCTTATCAGAACGAGCGAAATCGTCGCGACATTCGCGGAGCCGAATCTGCAAGTCTCAGGGTATCCGATTAAATGCCCATCGGGCTATACCCTTGCGAACGGGTCCGCTTGTATGGAAGATTGTTTGTATGTAATTCAGACGGAGACGCGGCTTTGGATACCGTTGAGGGATATCGCATATCGGCTGATAAGTTGCCGGAATTATATCCCACACAATTTCATAGCGCGGAATTCTGGGAGATATTAGGCCGGACCATCGGGACTTTTGGATTTCTGGAAAATGTTCTCGGAAGAGCTATCTTCGCATTCACGGGAACCAAGGAATATTCAGAAAGCGAGCTTCAAGCTGCGTTGGAGGCATGGCTCCCACAGCTCGAAGGGGCGCTGAGCGATACTCTTTACCGTCTTATCGAAAGCTACGCAAAAGCCGTTAGACAGCACCAGCACCAACAGCTAGTTGGGTTTGACGATCTCATAGCTGATCTGAAAAAGGCAGCCGAACTTAGAAACGTTCTGTGTCATGGCTTTTGGGGAGCACCAGATGCCAATGGGGCCACAATCCCGTTCTACATGCGGTCCCGCGACAAACAGGTCTTCAATGACCCCGTGGATATCGCGTACCTTAGACGTATTCAGAAATCAGCAACTGCGCTGGCAGTCGCGGTAGTGGATTCAGTTGCCGCGATGGGGGTTCAGTTCCCCGGCTCCTTAGGCCCCGGTAAGCCGCTTATTTAGAGAGACCGAAAAGATGAGCGAACCACAGGTTGCGGGTCTCTCTAAAATAGCGCTTGTGAAGGCGGATCCTGATACGCGAGCCTTCACGCTAGTCGGCGCGTTTATGGGCTTTTTCGCGTTACTGGAGGCGGGAATCGACGTTGCGCTCGGCGAAATACTGGAGGTGCATGGCGCACGCCGCGTTATCGTCACTCGCAACATGGCTTTCGATGACAAGATCAAAACACTTCGTTCGTTAGTTGACATGTTCCTGAGTGATCGAGAAGAAGCGAAACGCTTTGACGAGCTTGCGCGCCGCGCCCGCACCTACGGTGAAAAGCGCAATATTGTCGCGCACACGCCATTCCGATCCAGCCCGAAGTCAGATGGCGTCGAGTTTTTCGCCATTTCTGCAACAAGCACGCTGAAATTTCCCGATATTGACTGGTCTATCGATGAATTTCTCCGACAGATCGACGAGATAAACTCTATCGACAATCAGCTGCGTTCTATTGAGAGCAGAATGGCCCTGGAGCGCGTCGCGCGCGCGCTTGCTCGACCTGAGTCCAGCCGCAAACTCGGGGGCCTGTTTGGATTAGGTGCAGACCTCTTATCTACGGAAACAAAGCCCGATTCTTCCGGCGCCACCTAGCCAGCTTTTCGCTCAGCCAAGAGGAACAGCGCGCGTGCTTTATACCGCGCGTACCACGGGCGCATGGGGAAACCCCGCGCGCAATCAGGACGGGACGCCTCAAATTTGACGACGGCTGATAGAAAACGGTCGGAGGTTGGGGCACAACCAGCGCATCGAGCAGCCACCGACTTACCCAGCGCCTATCCCATCCATCCTCCGGCTGATGGCGGAAAATGTCGCGCCACTTGACGAAACATCTGAGTCCCGCGTCAAGCCATGGTGACGCCTTACGTGTTGCTGATATCTTATCGAGGCTGAATTTGGGGGAGCACTCGACGCAAGGCTTGCGTTAACTCTGGAACAATATTGCTTCGCAGCGCGCGCGTGAGTGGAGTGCCCCCCATTTCGCCGGACAGATCAGCTATTGAGACAATGCTTTGATGAACTCCCTTGGGGAGGCCATTTTCAGCGCTGAGTGTGGGTGGATTTCATTATAGTCTTCGATCCATCCGTCGATCTTCCGGAGGGCTGTTGCGGC